>CAIRBK010000059.1 GCA_903876795.1 uncultured Verrucomicrobiota bacterium | reverse complement strand
GAAATCAGCCGACGCCTCACCGAGAGCTTTTCCCTCACCCTCCGCTACGAAGACCGCCAGAACATCCCCGCCGTAAACGTCCAAAACCGCAGCCTGCTCCGTCTATTCCTCGGCTACGATTTTTAACGCGCCCGCGCCTTCACGCCGAATCCTTTGCCAACGGTCGCTAGTCATCACCCTTGACTCGCGCCCCCGCTGTCCCCGCAGTTTACGGGCGATGGAGCTGCCGCGAACATCTGCTCACGAGCCCGCCCCGACCCGGATCTGAACTACACCGTCCAATCCTCATCGGACTTGACGACCTTAACCAACCTCGCCGTCAACCCAGGCACCGTCGGGCAAAATGTCACCGGCACCGACTCCCCGCCCGTCGATGCCGCCCGCCGTTTTCTGCGTCTGCGCGTATCGACGCTTTGATCACCACCGCCTTTCAACACGGGACTCTGCATCAGTCCAAAACCCCCTTGCCTATGCCGGACGAAGTTTGAAACCTATGCATGTGCCTACCCCGGTTCCGGTCAAACTTGCGGATGTCGCGGCGGCTTGCGGTCTGAGCATCACCACGGCATCGCACGCCCTCAGCGGCAATCCTCGCGTACCGGAGGCCACGCGTCGGCGCGTGCTGGACGCCGCCCGTCATCTCAACTACCGGCCGGACCCCGCCGCCCGCAAACTCGGCCGCAAAGCTCCGAGCGCCGACCAAGGCATTTACCAAACCGCCGCGCTGCTGGTGAGTCCGCGTGAACAGCTTTACTGGTCGTCCAACGAAAAGCCCTGGAAGACCGTCATGAAAGATCGTTTGCGATCTTATGGCTACGGGATCGATCTCATGACCTGGACCCAAAACCCGAGGGACTGGACCAAGCTCAGGTCCGTGCTCTCCGGGCGCGGCATCACCGCCGCCATCCTCGCCGCCGATGGCTTCGACACCGCGGTCCTGCCCGCGCAGTGGGACGGCATCGCGTGGGTTTGCTATTCCGCCGACCCTTTGCGGCGCCATCTGCACAACGTCATCATCGACCATTATTCGGATGCGATTCTCAGTTGTGAGCGGGCCCTGGCCCTGGGCTATCGGCGGATCGCGCTTTTTTTGTCGGACTCCAAGCGGCAGGCGGCGGCCCACGAACCGTTTGTTGGCGGCTATCTCGCCAGCGCCAAACAGTTTGGTTTTGAGCCGGTTTTGGAGTGGATGAATCACGCGTGGGTTCCCGCCGACGTGGAAATGCTCGCACAACGCATCCGCAGCAATGAGGTGGACTGTGTGCTGGCGGAATCCGGCTATTATCTTACCTTACTCTCACGTTGGGGTGTGCTGCCTCCGGGAACCGGACGTGCGGTGCTTGATCAAATCGACGATTCGAGTTCGAAATTCGCCGGCATCGAACAAGGGCGCGCGGCCAGAAACCGCATCGTCGTCGATCTCCTGAACTCTCATGCGCTGAACCACGAGTTTGGCGTGCCCGAGCACCCGTTGCTGGTGTCGGTTCCCGGTCGTTGGCAGGACGCTCCGAGCCTCCCTCCACGATCACCCAGGGTGTAGCCCCGTCGCGCCTCCGGCGAGTCCGAGCGCGGCCGATTTCCGCAAAAAAGGTGAATGTTCCCCTGAACGAACGCCACCTGTGCCGATACGACCGATGCCATCCCAATCACCGCCATACCCATGTTTGTTTTTGGAATGTATCATCATGGCTGTTAACACTGACCGGTTTCATTTATCGAACCGCCCAAGCTTATGACTTCGGCCCGGTGAGCCTACAGGTTGACACTGTAAAGACCAAAACTGAGGCGGAAGGCCATGATCCGGTCGCAAAAATGACGGGCGCGTTCGACAACGCAGCCGCTAAGTTCACCAGCTCTAGCCGCCTGCCCAAAACCCAATAAACCCCTGGCAGAATCTTGACCGACGGAGTCCAAAATTCCGCCTTTTATATAACCCCGCAGAGGTCGCGCGAAGCGCTTTCCCGGTGAGCAAAAGCTCACACCTGCCACCTTGCAAAACGCTTTGCACGCTGGCCCGTTGCTCAAAAAATCCGCAGGCGGCTAGTTAAGGGAGGTCCTAATTTCATTTCCAGATGTGATTTTAAATCATCCTGCTGAGGCCAGCGTGAGTGCACTCGCAAAAAGCGTGGGTTAACAGGTGTTTAAAATTTTGATTTCACGTGGTTTGAGTGCGGGAAGGCGTGGGTCAAGCAGCGCATTGAGCCCGACCGGTGACCAGTTGCACGCAACGGCACAGGTTGTAGCACAGGTTCATCATACCGATTTGATATTCGTTACGAACCCGGCCGAT
>CAIRBK010000058.1 GCA_903876795.1 uncultured Verrucomicrobiota bacterium | reverse complement strand
CCGCGCCCGCCGCCGCGCCGCGCCCCGCCGCCGGCGCCGCCTCGGGCGGCGTGCCCAGCCCGCTCTCCGGCAAAGTCGTCTCGGTCGATGTGCAACCCGGCCAGGACGTGGCCGAGGGCGCGCAATTGCTCACCCTTGAGGCCATGAAGATGAACACTTTCGTCTACGCCCCCAAGGCGGGCAAGGTCACCGCCGTGCTCGTCGCCCCCGGCGACGCCGTCGAGGAGGGCGCCTCGTTGGTCACGTTGGCCTGAACCCCGCCCGCCCGCCGCGAGCCATCCCTTCCATCGCCATGATCGCCATTTCTCTCCCCGCGTTGTTCCCGGTCGCTCTGGCCTCCGCCGATGAGCCCGGGTTTTCATCCGACGCCGCGCTCGTCTGCCTCGCTCTCGGCCTGCTGGCCGCGGCCGTCCTGGTGCTCGGCCTCCAGGTGAGCCGCCTGGCGGCCAGGGTGCGCACGCTCGACGACGAACTCGTCCGGCTGGGCCGCGCACCCGCGCCGTCCAGGGAAACCGCCCCGCCGGCACCCGCCGTCCCGGCGAGCGCGCCCGCTCCGGCGCCCGCGCCGGCGGTGGCCGCGCCCGAGGCCGAGCTCCCCGTCGAGTTGGTGGCGGTCATCGCCGCCGCCGTGAAGCTCTCCGTGCAGGGCGCGTATCGCATCAGCGCCATCATCCCGGTCGCCAGCCAGGACTGGGCGCAGGACGGACGCCGGCAGATTTTTGCGTCGCACCAGATTCGTTGACCCGATCCCGCCATGACCTCCGCGCCCTTACTCTCCACGCAGGCGCCGGACCACGCTCCTTTGCCCGACTGGGTGATCGAGCATCGCGGGCGCGTCGTCTCCACCCAGGAACTCGCGCGCCCGCTGCCCGCCTGGTCGGCGGTGTGGGCCGACGAGCAGACCTCCGGCCGCGGCCAGGCCGACCGGGTGTTTGTCTCCGACCCGGGAGGGCTCTACCTCACGGCGGTGCTGCCCTACGCGGGCGACGCGCTGGCCGCGCGGGGATTTGCCCTCGCGGTGGGCTGGGCGGTGCGCGAGGAGCTGCTGGCTCTCGGCGTCGCCGGGCTGCGGCTGCGCTGGCCCAACGACCTCATGGCGGGCTACGCCAAGGTCGGGGGCATCCTCGTCGAGCAAGGCGGCCCGCGCACCCTGCTGGTCGGCCTCGGGCTCAACATCACCAACCGCCCCTGGCTGGTCGATTACGCCCTGGGTGGCTGCGCCGGGCGTATCTCCGATCTCCCCGGCGGCGAGTCCCTGCCGGAAAAACCCGCGCTGGCCGCCGCGCTTCTGCGGGCGATCCGCCGGGCGCACGAGGAGTTCGGCTGCCGGCACCTGGCGGGATTCGCCCGCTTGTTGGCGTCGTCCTGGGGCGAGCCTCGCGCGGTGATTTTGGAGCCGGCCCGGGGGGTCACGCTTGCGGCCACCTGCGGACATTTTCTGGGCATTGATACGAGCGGGGCCGTGCGGCTGAGAACCACGCCGGGCGTGGAGGCGCGCATCCCCGCCCACCACATCCAGCGCCTCCGCGAAGTCGGACTTTGACGTCGGACAGGGAGGGCGGCTGAGGCCCGTCTGCGGTGACGGCTGCGACGCGAAAAGCCCGCCCGGTGGTGTTTGCGGAGGGCCGGGGTTATTCGGTTGCGCGGATTATCGTTTCCCGGCCAGTTCCTTGAGAAACTCGACGAGCGACGGGATGGCCTCGACCATCTCGTCGCGGCAGGCCTCGTATTCGGCCAGCGAACCGCCGAAGGGGTCCCCGATTTCCTTGTCGGCGGCGCGCGGCATGAATTCGCGGAAGAGGTAGACGTTGCGCGGGGCCGGATCGAAGCCGATCTGGATCATCGCCCGGTGGCTCTCGGTCATGCAGAGAATCGCCACGGCGTCCTCGATCAATTTGCGGGTGAGCGGCTGGCTGGTGTGTGCCTTGATGTCCAGGCCCACTTTTTTCAGGGCGGTCACCGAGTTTTCCGACACGCGATCGCCGGGTCGCGCGGCCACGCCGGCGGAAACGACTTTCCACGATTTGAGCGGCTCCGGTTGGGCGCGCAAGGCGTGGCGGAGCAGGGCTTCGGCCATGGGGCTGCGACAGATGTTGGCGGTGCAAACGGTGACGATGGTTCCGGGGTTGGCCATGCGAAGGGTAAGGGGAAGGGATAGCGTTTGGGGTGAAAGGCAACCCCGCGATGGAGCCGTCTAGACTTTGCCCAGGACGAGCAGGCCCTGGTAAACCTGCACGGCGCGCTGGAGCACGGCGTCCAGCACGGCCGGTTTTTCGGCGGCGGGGGACCGGTCGGCCGGGTCTTTGTCGGGGTTATCGGCGGGCGTGGCGTTGCGGTCACGCACGAGGGTGGTCTCGTCGTGGCGGGTTTTGCTGATTTTCTGCGAGGCCAGCTCCGCAGGGGATGTGCCTTGGGCGAGCGCGTCGAGGGCGGCGCGGTCGGCCTCCGGAGCGATTTTCACGACGACATCGGGAGGGGTGGGGGAGCCGTCGCGCCCCAGGCGGATGCAGCGAGGGAGTCCATCCAGCGGTTGGAGCACATGCGCGGGGGTTTCCGGCGAGACGAGGGCGAGGATAAGCGGCTGAGTCGGGCCGGCCGCGCCGCGCAGGGCGTCGATCCAGGCTGCGGACAACGGGTTTTCGCGGGCGCGGAGATCGAGCACGACGGCGCGGTGGCCGGCGGCGCCGAGTTCTCCGGGGGGCTCGCGGTCCGGCCTCAGGTAGGCAAGGCCCGGCGCCAGCTCGGCGGCGGGCAGGCCGGCGCCGAGCCAGACGGTGAACGCGAGCAGCAGGCCGAGGCGTTTCATCGGCGGTTGAGCTGTTTGGCGCCGATGTCGCGGCGGTATACCTTGGTGGCGCACTCGATCTGTTCGCAGACGGCGTAGGCGGAATCGGCGGCCGCGCGGAGCGTGTGGGCGAGCGCGGTCACGCCGAGGACGCGGCCCCCGGCGGTGACGACCTGGCCGGCGGCGTTTTTGGCAGTGCCGGCATGGATGATCTGGACGTTGTCCGGCAGCGCGGGCGGGAAGGTGATGGCGTCGCCCTTCGGGTAGGCGTCGGGGTAGCCCCGGGCGGCGATGACGACGCAGATCGCGTGGTCGGGTTTGATTTTCACGAGTGGTTTGACCTCGCCGAGCGTGCCCCGGGCGGCGGCCCAGAGCAGGGCGAGCACGTCGGTGTCGAGCCGGGGGAGGACGACCTGGGTCTCGGGGTCGCCGAAGCGGGTGTTGTATTCCAGCACGCTCGGGCCCTGGGGCGTGAGCATGATGCCGATGAAGAGCGTGCCGCGGAAATCGATGCCCTCGTCGGCGATGGCATCGACGGAAGGCTTGACGATCTCGCGGTCGATGCGGACGAGCAGTTCGGGGGTGACCACGTCGGCGGGCGAGTAGGTGCCCATGCCGCCGGTGTTCGGGCCGGTGTCGCCGTCGCCGATGCGTTTGTGGTCCTGGGAAGTCGGCAGGATCACGTAGTCGCGTCCCGAAGTGACCACGAGGATGGACGTCTCTTCGCCGACGAGGCAGTCCTCGACGAGGATCTGGCTGCCGGCGGCGCCGAATTTGTTGCCCGAGAGCATGTCGGTGGCGGCGGCCTCGGCCTCGGCGAGGGACTGGGCGACGACCACGCCTTTGCCGGCGGCGAGACCGTCGGCCTTGATGACTATGGGGGCGCCGCGCGAGCGCAGGTAGGCGAGGGCGGGTTCGATCTCGGTGAAGATGCCGGAGGCGGCGGTGGGGATGCCGTACTTGAGGAGGATTTTTTTGGTGAAGACCTTGGAGGCTTCGAGGCGGGCGCCGTCGGCCTTGGGGCCGTAAGCGGGGATGCCGGCGGCGGCGAGGGCGTCAACGAGGCCGAGCGAGAGCGGGACCTCGGGGCCGACGATGACGAAGTCGATTTGTTCGCGACGGGCGAGGGCGACCAGGCCGGGGATGTCGTCGGCGGCGACCGGGAAGGTCGGGACCTCGGCGGCGATGCCGGCGTTGCCCGGCGCGGCGATCACGCGTGGGCGGGCCGGGGAGGCGAGCACGGTTTTGACGAGCGTGTGCTCGCGGCCGCCGGCACCGACGATGAGGACGTTTTTGGGAAGTGGGGTGGACTCGGAAGGAGCGGAAGACACGGAAGCAGCGAAGGGAGGAGAAAGAGAAAGAGGAAGAGGAAAGAGCAGGATTTAAAGCACCTGGAGGGTCTTGCGGTAGAAGGACACGACCTCGTCGGGGTCGTCGGTGAAGAGGATGTAGTCGAGCATCCAGGCCGGGGTGCGCTTCGACTGGACCATGGAGGTGAGCTGGCGTCGCAGGTCGGTCCAGTAGGCGGAGTTGAAGAAGACGTAGGGAGTGCGGGGGCGGATGCCGAGCTTAAGATTGCAGAGCTCGATGCCGACCTCCTCAAGGGTGCCCACGCCGCCGACGTTGAAGACGCAGAAATCGGCGACCTCGAACCATTTTTGGCGGTAGTGGCGGGCGGTTTCCTGGAACGTGTTGAAAAAGTCGACGCCGAGCTCGGGTGGCTGGGCTTCGAGTTCGAGGAAGCAGGCGCCGGTGAGGGCGCCCTTGGCGCGGGCCTGATCGGTGGCCAGGCGCATGACGCCGCCGCCGCCCCCGGTGAGCACGCCGACGTTGGGGCCGATGAAGCCGGTGAGCTTGTCGATGAGGCCGGAGATGCGATCGGTGTCGTTCTGGTCGAGTCCGGCGGCGGAGCCGTAGAAGGCGAGGATGGTCGATTCCTGGAAGACGCGGCCGAGTTCCTCGCGCACGAAAAAGCCGTGGTTCTTTTTGTAGATGTGGCGGTAGAGGTCGCCCATCGCGGTGTTGAACCAGTAGATGTCGATGCCGAGGTCGTGGTAATTTTGCAGGCGGCCGTGGGCGTTGTTGGAAAGAAAGAAACCGTGCGTGCGCGACGGCTGGCGGAAGATGATCCGGCGCAGTTTCAACTCCGGCAGGTGGGTGAGCAGCTCGGTGTGCTCAAGGAGGTTGGGGAAGAAGTCGATGAGCAGCGTGTCGGTGTCGGCCGGGGCGGCGGCAAGGGCCTCGACCAAGGTGCGGTAGCCGCAGGTCTGAAGCTCGTCGGGCTTGGGAGTGGCGCCGCCGTTGGTGTGCAGGAAGAGGCTGAAGTTCTCCATGAGCGCGCTCTGGCCGCGCACCGAGATGCGGGTGCGGGGCTTGGCCTCGGGAGCGGTCCTGGGCGGATGGGCGTCGATGCAGGCGAACAGGTCGGTGGCGGTGGTGAGGAGACGGGTGCGGCGGCGACGGAGCGATTTAAAGACCGGATCGGCGTCGGTGTTGCCGGAGATGGCTGCGGGCGGGGCCTTGAAGATCTCGACCGACACCATCGGGTTCACCACGGGCTGGGTGCCGGTGTTGTAGATTTCCAGCATGATGTTCGTGCCGAAAGTCTTCACGGGATCGAGCAGGACGGCGCTGGTGTGGATGCCGAAGTTGCCTTCTCCGCGGTTGAGCAGGACATAGTGCTCCTTGAGATACATCGAGCAGCTGGTGAGCACGCCGGAGCGCGGGCCTATCGTGAGCAGGTTGGTCTCGTGGCGGACCTGGACCTTGTCGAGGTAGCCGCGGCCGGCGTCGCCGCCGACCAAGCGCTCGAAATCGGGGCGCTTGAGGCGTTGGCTCAGGGTGTAGCGGACGTGGTGCGGCGTCAGAAACACGCGCCCAAGCCGGTCGATGCTGATTGTGTTGGGGAGCTTGAGACGATTGGCCTGAACGGCGTCCCAGATCTCGGCGGTGGAGAGTTTGGCATTTTCGGGCGCGTAGAAGAGACGGCCGACCGGCACGCCGGGGCGGAGGAGTTTTTTCCAATAGCCCGCGTTGGGAAAACTGTCGTCGTAAAGAAAGGCCTCGGCCTCGAGCAGCAACCGCCCCCCGTCCAGTTTGGGCGAGCCCAGGGAGACCATCTCGATGCCGATGCGGGCGAGGGTGCTGCGCTCGGTGAAATTCAGCTGGGGCAGATGTTCGGATAAAAATTCCAGTTCCCCCGCCGTGCGGGGCCAGAAGGCCAGGGTAAGGCCGACCGTGCGGGCGTCATTGTTTTTGATGGTCAGAATCTGACCGTCCTGGCTTGTCCAAAAGTGATCGAGATGCATGGGGGGCAAAAAAGGCTGCGTGGGGGTGGGGTTTTACACAAGTAACGAGTAAGAAGTTGCCAATGCGTGAAGCCGCAGACACGAATTCTGCTTCCTATAACGGCACAAACTTCATCGGGCCGTTTCTAGTTCTCACCTCCACACATGAAATTCATCTCCAAGTTCAAGGCCGCCTTGCTCGCCATCGGCACGGCCGCCGCGCTCACCGCCCAGGATGCTCCCCCGGCCGCCGCACCTGCCGCCGAAGCCCCCAAGTTTACCGAGTCACAGTTGCTCGAGACCTTCGGCTGGTTTGTCGGGCGCCGCATCGGTTTGAGCGAGCTCGGTTTCAACGCCGAGCAGACCGCCGCCATCATCAAGGGCATCCAGACTTCCGCCTCCGGCGCCGATTCTCCCTACAAGATCGATGAAGTCGGGCCCGAACTCGACAAGTTCATGCAGGCCAAGCAGGCGGAATACACCGCGAAGCAGCGCAAAAAGAGCGACGATGCCAGCGCCAAGTTTTTCGACACCATCAAGGACAAGAAGGGCGTCGTCGCGCTGCCCAGTGGTCTCTATTACGAGATCCTCACGGAAGGTGCGGGCGCTTATCCCAAGGCCACTGACACCGTCAAGGTTCACTACACCGGCACGCTGGTCGATGGCACCGTGTTCGACAGCTCCGTGCAACGCGGCGAGCCGGCCGAGTTCCCGCTCAACGGCGTGATCCCCGGCTGGACCGAGGGCGTGCAAAAGATCAACAAGGGCGGCAAGATCAAGCTCTACGTCCCCTACCAGCTAGCCTACGGCGAAGAGGGTCGCCCGCCGACCATCCCGCCCGCCGCCACGCTTGTGTTTGAGGTCGAGCTTCTGGATATCAAGGCTCCCTCCGCTGCCGCCCCCTCCGAGCCCGTCAGCGTGACCACCGAGCCGGTGACCGTCGAGACCAAGTAATCCGGGCTCCTTTTGATCGAGACTCTGCTTTTCCCCAAGCCCTCCGCCTTGACCGGCGGAGGGCTTTTTGTCGTCCAAACGTAACGTGTTTCCGGGGCCGGAAGGTTGCCTCCGTCCCTTGGCCCGGGTGCTACTTGGAATCCCGCCGATCGCATGAATATCGCTCTCGTCACCGAAACGTTTCCACCCGAGGTCAATGGCGTCGCCATGACCCTCAGCCGGCTGGTCGGCGGGATGCGTGCTCGCGGCCACGCCGTCGAGGTGGTGCGTCCGCGCCAGAAGGTTGAGCTCGCCACGGGGGTGACCGACGCCGGCGCACTTGATTATGTGGTGCCTGGCGTGCCCATCCCGTTCTACCGGGCGCTGCGCATGGGCCTGCCCGTGACCGGGCAGCTCAAAAAGCGCTGGCGGGAGCACCGGCCCGACGTGGTGCACGTCGCCACCGAAGGGCCCCTGGGCCTGGCCGCGCTGCGGGCGGCGCATCTCTGCCGGCTGCCGGTCACGTCGAGTTTCCACACCAACTTCCATCAATACGGAGGCCACTACGGCCTCACGCTAGGCCGCGACCTGGCACTGCACTACCTGAAGTGGTTTCACAACCGCACGCGCAGCACGATGGTGCCGGCGTCCGACCTGAAAACTCAGCTTGAGTCCGACGGTTTCGAGCGTCTCGCCGTGCTGGCCCGCGGCGTGGACGCCACACAGTTCTCGCCCGCGAAGCGCCGCGAGTCCCTGCGCGCCTCATGGGGCGCGGGGCCGGACGATCCGGTGATGATCCATGTGGGCCGGGTCGCGGCCGAGAAAAACCTCGTTTTGGCCGTCGAGGCGTTTCTGGAACTTCGACGGGCGGAGCCGCGCGCGAAGTTCGTGCTGGTGGGCGACGGTCCCGAGCGGGCCGCGCTGGCCAAGGCGCATCCGGGTTTCCACTACGCGGGCATGCTCCGGGGCGAGGAGCTGGCGGCCCACTACGCTTCGGCCGACCTCTTCGTTTTCCCCAGCGTGACGGAGACCTTTGGCAACGTCGTCACCGAGGCGCTGGCCAGCGGGCTGGTGGTGCTGGCCTACGATTATGCGGCGGCGCGCGAACACGTTCGCGACGGCGTGAATGGTTTTACGGCGGCCTTCGGTGATCGGGCGGCTTTCCTCGCCGGCGTGAGCACATTGCTGGCCCGCCGCTCGGATTGGCCGGCGATCCGTGCGGCGGCGCGAAGGACTGCCGAAGGTATCACGTGGGAAGCGATTTTCGACGTCTTTGAGCGCGAATTGCGGTCGGCTGTTTTGTAACATGTTACAAACGCCGGGCTGATGTGTTCCCGGAGATTTCACAGACTTCGCGCGTGGTCGAGGGACGACATGGAAGACCGGTCTCCAAGGGGCAGCTGTCCGCGAACCATGCGCCCAAAAACAAAGCGAACTGGATTTAACCAGTTCGCTTGTGAACTAAAGTGGCTGCCCGGGTAGGGATCGAACCTATGACCAAGTGATTAACAGTTATTTGCTTTGCGTGTCCTCTGTTGTCCGTCAATGTCTGCGTCTGTTACCTGTTTTTCGCCTGATTAATTAGGTGAAATCTATTTCTAACTTAGGACATGAGTGGACATCACGAGACTATAGCGGACACAAAAAACGGGACAGTAACGGGAATGTCAAAGGTGACTGTCCCGTTATCGCGGGCCTCGAAGACACACCAAGATTACTGGAAGACGCGTGTCGTTCGGCGCCCGTTCGTCACTCGCGACGGCAAGCGCGGTATCCCGCCGGAATACTCTGTGCGGATGCGGCATTTGGGCCGTGATGTGTGGTTCAATCTGGAAACTGCCAACCAGTCCGCCGCCACGGTGAAGGCTCGCGATATTTACCTGTCGCTGGTGTCGGCGGGGTGGGATGCTACGCTGCCGAAGTTCAAGCCCAGCCCCCTCGCAAAGTCCGCAATTTGCACCGTGGGTGAGTTCTTAGCCGACGTGGAGGCCCGTAGTCACCTCAAGGCGAAGACCGTGCGGCGGTATGCGGTGAAACTGCGCAAGATGGTTGCCGACATCGCCAAGCTAGAGACTGGTTTGAAGACCAAAGCCAAGCGGGCGAAATACGATCACGTCAACGGCGGGCGGGCGGCCTGGCTTGCGCGGGTTGATGGAAAGCCGCTCGACGTCCTCACCGCGGAAGAGATCAACGCGTGGCGCAATGCCTACGTGGCGCGCGCCGGCGCCGATCCGGTGAAGCGGAAGTCAGCTGAGCGGTCGGCGGCGTCCTACATGCGGTGTGTCCGCGCGCTCTTTGCCGAGGACGTGCTTTCTGTGCTCAAGGTGAAGCTGCCGGCCAACCCGTTTGTCGGGGTGAAGCTCAAGGATCCCGGCCCCGCGCGTTATCACAGCGAGATCGATCCGGCGTGGCTGCTGGCCTGCGCGGAACGCGATTTGCGGGCCGATAACACGAATCAATACCTTGCCCTGTTTCTGTGCCTTTGGGCCGGTCTGCGGCGGAAGGAGGCGGATTTGCTGCTGTGGGCGCAGGTTGATCTGGAGGGCGGCACCCTCAGCGTGCGGCGCACGGCCTTCTTCGAGCCTAAAACCGAGGAGGCCGTCCGCACGATCGATCTGGCGCCGGAGGCCGTGGACGTGTTGCGGTCGTTAAAGTCCTGGAGCGAGTCGGAGTTTGTCCTGAAAGGGAGCGACCCCGATCCGACCGCGACTTACGATTTCTACCGATGCGATTGCACTTGGCGGGATCTCAATGCCTGGCTGCGCGGCAAGGGCGTCACGGACCGGAAGGCGATTCACTCCCTGCGCAAGGAGTCCGGGTCTCTCATCGCATCGTCGCACGGCATCGAGGCCGCCCGCCAGCACCTCGGCCACCGGGACATCCGCACCACGTCGTCGCACTACGTAGAAAAGCGGAAGCGGGTCGAGGTCAGCATCGGCGGCGCTCAACTGCGGGCGATGGAGGGAACCGCATGAGCACGGCCGCAGAAAAAAGGTTCAAGCGCATCGATGGCGTTCTGCTCCCGATCCTTTTTCGGAGTCCGCTGTTTCAGCCTGCGGCTGTATCCGAGCGTCTCGACGGGCTTGAGGCGGCATTTATAGGAGCACTGCGTGAGGCTGGTTGCTGGGATGAGTCCGCGTCGGACATCAACATGGGCCGATTTTTTGGACTGGCCCATGACGCACAGAACTTGAGCCACCGCGCTAAAGCGGCGCGCGCAAGGGTAGCGATCCATGCTGCGAATGGTCTTTGTGCTGCTCGCAAGCTCCGCGCCTTGGCAGGTGGCAAGAAGGACCTGTTGAGTGTTGTCGCCTTGGCGATGTTGGCCGAGGGAGCAGCCGCTCAGATTAAGTTCGAGCCGGCTGTTGCAGCCGCGAGCGGGTCCCGCCGTGAGCGGAGTCCCGACGAGTTGAGGAAACACGAGTTGTCTGCCGCTCTATATCGACTCGCTGAATTAGCACACCGCGGAGGTGACCTCAAAGTTACCAGCGGCCACGCCAATTTCTACGAGGTGGTTGCGGCTGAGGCAAAAGAGGAGGTTTATTGGCCCAGAGGTAGCGACGGATTCCGGAAGCAACTCAGCAAGTGGCGAAGGTTGGGGCTGATCGAATAAGTTGTGAGCATTTCTGAAATGCTCACGGCGGGCGTCTCCTAATTCTCAGTCTTTCCGCTTCTGGTCTTTTTATGACCAAAGCAAAAGAACCCGTGAAAGGCGCGGCCGATTCTGGCCCGCAATTCCTCAAGGCCCGCGCCCTTGCTGCGCGTCTCAACGTCAGCACCAAGACCGTTCACCGCTGGGCCGCTGCCGGTCACTTCGGCACACACAAGCTGAATGCTCGCATCGTGCTGTTCGACCTCGCCGAGGTCCTGCGCTTCGTCGCCGGCGCCCGTGTTGGCGGAACCGACGTGTCTGCATAACGAGGCAGGTTCCCCATATCCCCACGCTTAGAAACGCCATGAGTGCCGAGCACCCGCCAGTAACTGCACTTCACCGTGCAAAAGATGACTCACGGGTCAACCTGATCCGTCGCATTGTAGCCCGCCTCCTTGGTTACCTTGAAAAGGCGGCGACTCGCACGGCGCGAACCCTCCGTTCGGAAGATGCCCTGAGCGGCCTTGTCTTCTGTATCATCGGGTGGCGCCAGCGTCTCAACCCCGGCGTTTGGAACTGATCCCGATGCCAACCACCGACGCCGCTGAGCTTCGCCGCCGTATTGCATTCCTCGACGCGGACGTCCGTGCGGCGGAGGCCAAGGCGGCACGTATCACGACCTCCATTGAATCCCGCCGTAAAACTTTAGCCCGCCTGCACGAACAGCTCGACGAGATTGAGCGCGGTGCAGTCCACGCCACCGATGAAAAACGCTGATCTTCCTTCCGTAATGCTCGCCGGTATTGAGCGCCTTGCAGCCCATGGCAAGCCGGTGCCGCTGGAGATGCGCGCTGCATTTGAACGACAAACTGGACGAACACTGCCGTCTGTTGTTCCGGATCCACTGCCGGTGCCATCCTATCCGGTAAATGAGCAGGGCACCGCAGCACCGAACACCGCACAGCCATCACCGCGTAGTCGGGTCACGCGCGCACCGAAGACGAAGGCATCACGCTTCGTCCGCCTCGACAATACCCTCCTTCAGGATGGTCGTTTGAGCTATCGAGCGCGTGGCTTACTGGCCTTTGTGCTGAGCCTTCCGTCCGACTGGGAACACGCCGCTGATCGTCTCGCAGATGCCAGTAACGAAGGAGAAAAAGCTGTGGTTTCTGCACTCCATGAACTGGAGAAATTCGGGTATTCTTGGCTTGAGAAGAATCAGGGTGCTGGGGGCAAATTTAGGAATCGCAGGTATTTCAGTGAAACGCCGAACCCCGAAAAAAGGAGGTCGGAGCAACCAACACCGACACCCGAAAAAGGCGGGTCGGCAGATAGTGCCAACCGACCCACCCTAAACCGACCCTCGGTTGACCGACCGGCCGGTGAAGGGGGGGTATATGAAACGACGGTTGATGAAACGACGATTCAATCCATACCTCCGGCTCCGCCATCGGGAGGTGTAGGAGAATTATTCCCAAGCGATTCCGTTCCTCCGAAGCTCGCGCGGAATGGTGAGTCTGTGCGCCCTCGCAATCCGCTGTTCGATGCGCTGGCCGTCGCCACCGACGGCGATCCGTTCCAACTGACGGCCGATACTTCCCGCGCCGTTGGTGTTGCCCTCTCGAAGATCCAGAAGGTGACGCCCTCCCTCACTGCCGACGAAATCAAACGCCGCGCCGCCAATTACCGCGATCACTTCCGCGACGCCGCCCTGACGGCTCCAGCCCTGGCTAAACATTGGGCGCGCTGTGACCAGTCCAAGAATGGCGCCAGCGGCAGTGCAGGCACCGACTGGAGTCTTAACCCGCTTTACCGATGAAAAATGCTTCTGAAATCAAAACCCTGCTCGCATCACGGGCCGAAGAGGTAGCCGCGCTACTCCTCCCGAACGGCAAACGCCAAGGTGCGGAGTGGTGCGCAGGCTCGACCAATGGCGATGCCGGCCAGTCTCTCAAGGTCCGTCTCGACGGCGCAAAGGCCGGGGTCTGGTCTGACTTCTCGTCAGGCGAGAGCGGTGATCTACTCGATCTCTGGGCGTCCGTGCGTGGCTTGGACTTCGTGGAGGCGCTACGGCAGGCCAAGGACTGGCTTGGTATCAAGGACGAGCGCACCGGGACGGCTTTCCGACCGGTGGCCACGGCCAAGCACTACGCCCGACCGATTCTCGACCAGCACGAGCCCCTGACGACAGGCGGGCCGGTCTTCGACTACCTCACGAAATCTCGGAAACTCGATGCCGGAGTTCTGGACGCCTACCGCGTTCAGCAAATGACGCACTCAAAGTTCGGGGCATCTTGTGTGTTCCCCGTATTCGACAACCGCGGGTTGGCGGTGGACCTCGTGAAGTATCTCGCCGTGAAGCGTGGTGAGGACGGAAAGAAATTTATTTGGGCAACGGCGGACTCCCGCCCCCATCTGTTCGGCTGGCAGGCGATCGGCAAAAACGCCCGCCATGTCGTAATCACCGAAGGCGAGATCGACGCTCTGACGGTAGCAGGTTGGGGGCACTCGGCGCTGTCCGTCCCGTCTGGAGTGAAAAACCTCGATTGGATCGAGCACGACTTTGACGCCCTCGCTCGATTCGACCGCATATTTCTCGCGACTGACGCTGATGAGCCCGGCCATGCCTGTGCTGAGGCCATTGCGCAACGACTCGGACGTGAGCGGTGCTTCCGCGTGATCTTGCCAGGTTTCAAGGACGCCAACGAGGCCGAGTGCTCCGGAAAGTTTCTCGGCCCTGATTTCGATGATGCGCTTGACCGGGCAAAGACGCTCGACCCTGTGGAACTGCGCAGCGCGGCCGATTATGCGGAGGAGCTGTGGGAGGAGATGAACCCCACCAGCGATGCCGTCGGCTCGGAAACTCCATGGCGGGTTGACTGGCGCATCCGGCCCGGCGAGGTGACAATCTGGACCGGTTGGAGCGGTCACGGGAAAAGCCTGCTCCTCAATCATGTCGTGCTGCACGATTTCGCGCAGACCGCCCAGCGCGTGCTCATAGCCTCTTTCGAGATGCCGGTGCGGCAAAGTATCGCGCAGATGGCGCGCATGGCATTGGGGCGCGAGCCTCGCACCCGCCAAGAGGCAGACGGAGCGGTTGCCTGGTTGGGTGGCGGCGTCTGGTTCTACGATGTGGTGGGAGTGAAGCCATGGCGCGAGTTCCTGCCGGTTTTCGCCTATGCTGTTCGCCGCTACGGTATCCGACGCATCGTAATCGACTCACTTTTGCGGGCTGGTATCGCGGAGGATGATTACGACGGGCAGAGGGAGTTTGTGAGCGCCGTGGTGTCGTTCGCCGCAGAGCACCAAGTCCACATTCACCTTGTCGCACATTCACGAAAGAAAGACGACGAGAAGAACCCGCCGGGCAAATTGGATATTCGAGGTGCCGCAGCAATCACCGACCTTGTGCATAACGGCTGGTCGGTATGGCGGAACAAGGACCGCGAGACCAAACTGGAGGAGGCGCGCGCCAAATCCCTCAACGGCACGGTGCCGCCTGAATTGCTCGCGGCTCCATCGGCGTCGATTGCGTGCTGGAAGAACCGCAAGACGGGGGTCGAGCCCTTCCGGAATTTGTGGCTGCACGGGCCGTCCATGCAATTCGCTGACGCCCCCGGCAAGGCTGCGCACGTCTATTTACGATGAAAACGACACCTGATAAAAACGGAAATATAGATGCTCTGGCAGATATCTACGGTGCCTTTTGTGATGCACAGGAGCGCGCCGCTTGGGGCATGATGCAAGCCCGCGCCATGATAACGAAGGCCGGATACTCGGAGCACGAGGTTCACGCCAAGGCTGCTGCCGCCCGGAACGCGCAGCCTGACGGTCCTGGGGTGATCGTCTTCGCGTGGACCAAACGGGTTGCGCCTGTGGCTGATTACTCGCTCTGCACCAGTGAGGAGCCGTCACCACCCGCGCCGGCATCCGAAAGCCTCGCCACGGCCAGCGCAGGCGGCGCTGCGGTGCCCTGAAACTTTGTCAGTCGATGTGGATCAAGCAGCGCTGGTCTAGAAGCACATGCCCGCGGTTGCAGCGGACAACCTTGCCAATGTCGCCCTTGCGGCCGCCGGTATTTTCAAGGCTGAGATCGGCGTGGGCAATGTTCCGACCACAAGTCATGCAGAAAGGCCGGCAGTCTCCGTTCTCAACGTAGAGCAGTAGGTAAAGAGCGACTATGTTCCAGTTGTCAGGAAGCGCGGAGACACGTTCGTCGGCGTTGTCCCGGTCGCGCAGCCAGCAAATCAGCGTCTCGTCCAGATAATGCTCAACGTAGGACGCCGCCGCACCGATAATCAATTTTTCCGCCAGCCAGTCGGATCGGAAACGCCATGAGCCAAAGACGCGCTCTCCGCTCTCGGACCGCGTTTGTTTGTAGGAAATCCAGCGAGTGCAGCGCGGCCATGCGGTGTAGGGCCGGAGCCGTGCCTTGCCGTCATCGTGCGAGATGTCGGGATACACCATTCGCGGCATCCCGTTGAGCCAAGTATCAACCCTGAGCAGCAACCGAGGCCGGATGTTCCAAGGTAGGGGCTCAAGTCGGGACAGTTGGAGCATCACGCAAGCGAGAACCCGAGTTTTGGGCAGGGCAAGTTTTCAAAAACCCCAGCCCGATTTTTTTTGGAAATTAGGGTGGGGGTGGCCTGCGGAAATTTCAGGGGGAAGCGAGTCGGGAAGTAGGTTCGGATTGTTGCCGCTGCTACTCGCCGATACGGGGGCGCGTTACAAGGGGTGCCCATACTTGGCGGAATCACCGGCCCGGTATCACCCAGCCGTGGAGTGCACGCCACGTCATCAGCAAGCACAGCGCGGCGTTCGGTGTCAGGCCGTGAGCGCGTGCCAGTTGCTCAAACTGGCGGTCCAGGTCGAGCGGGAGAGCGATGTAGCGGTGAAAGCGAGTGGCTTCCAGTGCTGAGGTTCCGGCGTCAAACTCCCACGGAATTTCACCCAAGTCCGGCGTCAGTGTGCCAAGTTCCACGGCCATTCGAACATCAGAGATGAAGGCGGGCACCGCGGATCGCATGTTGCCGAACTCCTCCTCGAACTGCCGAGCCACCCAATTGACGACGGGCAGCTTGTGGCACTTCTCCCCATTCCGTTGCGCGTCTTCGTAAAAGCGAATGCTCATAGTTCGTCCTCCTGGCCTTCCGGTTTCTTCGATTTGCTCCGGCGCTTGTCCTCGGGGAGTTGGTTGATCAGCTCAAAGAACTCCGATGCGCGCAGCATCACCTTTCCGTTCTTGCGGGTCAGCTTCACCGTGCCGGCGCGTTCCAGATGGTTGAGGCGGGCGTATGACATCCACGGTGAAAACACTTTGACTGGGACGGGTGCGTCATTGAGCACGGCGAGCATGATCGTGGTGGTGTATTTGCGATCACGGGCCAGCTCCTTCGCGAGAGTTTCAACGCGAGGGATGCCGCTACCGCTTGTTGCGACTGCTTCCGCCTGCTCTTCGAGCACGGCTCGGATCAGCGTAATCGCATGGGTGACGCGTGGGTCTTCTGCCCGTTTTACGCGGGCGACTTTCTCTGGCATGGCTGGTTTTCCTTTCGGTGCAGTTTCAGCGTCCTACGGCTTCACTGCTTGGGTTAGTGCCCCACGCCGGACAATGGGTCGAAATTGGGCGCCAGTCAGGGCACCCTCCACCGTCCGACGCGAGGCGATTGGTGACTTAATATCGCTTGGGCTTTCGACTGCCATGTGCGAAGAGCTGCCATCCGAAAATCGCTTGTCCACAGTAAATTATGAAGTAGAAAATCAGGTCCGACTAGGAGTCGCTTAGTCGCCCTCTGGCGTCTTCCTGTGTTATCAGTTTTTTATGGGCGAGTTTTTTTGCTACGCGGGCGGGTGAACCGGCTTCGCCGAGGTTCTTCGACCTACCTTGAGACTGGTCCCGCGCCGGCGCCGCGCCTACTTTCACGCGCCCACTCAGTGAGGGCCTGCTCCTGTTCGGAGCGACTCAGCGTTGAACGGCTGCCCTGATCCGGTCGAACTGCTCCGATGCCGCCTTCTGGAACGAGCCCGGCTGCGCGTAGCGCGTCTTGTAGTCGGCGTCCAGCTTGGCCTGCGACTTCACTGCCAGAGCGTTCATCCGCTTGTGCTCCTCCGTCAGTTTGATCTTGGGACGCTCGCTCATCTTGGGGCAGACCTTCGGACTCGGGGGCGGTGTCGTCAATCGCGTGTGCGCCGAGGATTGAGCGTCTGAAAAGCGGGACAGTAGCGGGACAGTCAAAAAAAGATGACCATAAAAAAACCCCTCAAAAACTTGTATAAGTAATTGAGGGGTAAATGGCTGCCCGGGTAGGGGTCGAACCTACGACCAAGTGATTAACAGTCACCTGCTCTGCCACTGAGCTACCAGGCAATGATCCTCTCGCGAGGGAGGAGTGGAAGACAATTTACCGGCGGCGGTTGTCAATGCTCGTTTTATCTTTTGGGGTAGATTTTCAAAGTTTTGTTTGCCATCGCCTCGGCGTTTCGGTGTTCTCGACCTCTTTTCTAATACGCCTGCCTTCAATCCCGGAGGAACAGGGGGAACGAAACCATGAGCAAACAACAACTGATCCTCAACGTCTCGGCCCGTGCCCAAACCGGCCGTTCCGCCTCGCGCCGCGTGCGCAAAGCCAACCAGATCCCTGCGATCCTCTACGGAAAGCACACCAACCCGGAGACGCTCGCAATCGAAGCGCCCGAGTTCGTCCGCCTTCTCAAGTCCGTCGCCGGTCGTGCGCTCCTCATCGAGCTCAACCGCAAGGACAAGCCCACCAAGGCACTCTCCTTCCTGCAAGAGGTCCAACGTGATCCCATCACCGACAAGTTCCTCCATGTCGACCTTCAGGAAGTGAAGGCCGACGAGAAGCTCGAGATTCGCGTGCCGGTTTCCGTGATCGGCGAGTCCTTTGGCGTGAAGAATCAGAGCGGCGTGTTGGAAATCGCCACGCATGCCCTTCGCATCCGCTGCTTTCCCAAGGACCTTCCCCCCGTCATCGAGGTGGACGTCACCGAGTTGAAGGTCGGCGAGGCGTTCAAGGTCGGCACTCTCAAGCCCCTCCCCGGCGTCGATTTCCTTGATGCCAAGGGCCAGCCGGTCGTCTCCTGCGTGGAGCCTGTGGGCGAAGTCGCCGCGGCCACTCCTGCCGCCGGTGCCGCCGCCACTCCTGCCGCCGGCGCCGCCGCCGCTCCCGCCGCCGCCCCTGCGGGCGACGCCAAGGCTGCCGCTCCCGCCGCCGGCGCCAAGCCCGCCGCAGCTCCCGCCGCCAAGAAATAAGTTTCGCCGTCCAGGCCCCCCGCTTGACTGCGGAGGACCCCGACGTTTGTTCTTTGATTCATGTCCATCTCGCTTGTTGCCGGTCTTGGCAACCCGGGTCGCGAATACGACAATACCCGCCACAACGTGGGTTTTCTCGTTGTCGAGGCGATCGCCCGCCATCTCGGCCTTGCTTGGCAAAAGCAACGGTCTTTCGAGGCGGAGATCGCCCGCTGGGACCCCGAGCCTGGCCGCACGGTCCTGTTCGCCAAGCCGCTCACGTTTATGAACGAAAGCGGTCGCGCGGTGCAGGCCATGACGGGGTTCTACAAGATCCCCGGCGACGCGGTCACCGCCGTCTATGACGACCTCACGATAAACCTCGGTCTCGTGAAAGTCAGCGTAAACGGCAGCGCCGGCGGCCACAATGGTGTGGCCAGCCTTCTGGAGCGACTCGGCAACGGCTTCATCCGTTACCGCCTCGGCATCGGTCCCAAAGACCCGCCGCAGATGGACCTCAAGGTCTTCGTCCTCGGCAAATTCACGCCCCCTCAACAACTCATCATCGATCAGAATTTAGAACGCTACGTGTCCGGACTCCGCTTCGTGCTAGACCACGGTGCCGACCGGGCCATGAACCAACTCAACCGCAGAGACTCAACATGAGCATCACCAACAAACGCAACTACCGCGCGACCTTCATCCTCGACAACCGCGGCAAGGAAGACTCCGTCGAGCAGATCATTGACGGCGTCAAGAAGGACATCGTCGCCGTCGAAGGCGAGGTCGCCTCCGTCGAAACCCTCGGTCGCCGCGATTTCGCGCGCGTCACCGATCCCAAGCTCCCCGGCGCGACCTACGTCCAGATCGCGTTCACCGCGCCCGCCTCCGGCCCGGCCGCCCTCAAGGAGCGCCTCCGCCTCAACAACACTGTTTATCGCACCTTCCTCCAGGCCGTCTAATCAACGGGCGAACGCAACGCTCCCATGGCTTCCCTCAACAAAGTAATGCTCATCGGCAACCTGACGCGCGACCCGGAACTCCGGGTCACGCCAAAGGGCACGGCCATCTGCCAGTTCGGCCTCGCGGTCAACCGCCAGTTCAAGGACGAGTCGGGGGCCACCCGCGATGAGACGACCTTTGTCGACATCGAGGCCTGGGGCAAACAGGGCGAAACCGTCGCCAAGTATCTGACCAAGGGCCGTCCGCTCTTCGTTGAAGGCCGTCTCAAACTCGACACTTGGGACGACAAGACGACCGGTCAGAAACGCAGCAAGATGAAGGTCGTCCTTGAGAACTTCCAGTTCCTCGGCGGCCGCGAAGGCGGCGAAGGCGGCGGCGCTTCCCGCGCCGCCTCCCCTTCGGGCAGCGACGAAGGCATTGACCAGACCATCGAGCGCCACACGCCGCCTCCCCGCACGCCCTCCAAGCCCGTGCCTCCTCCGCAGGACAACATCGACGAGGACGTCCCGTTCTAAACGCGCACCGCGTTCGCATCCCTTAACACTCAAAAATCAAACATACATCCCATCATGGCTCACAACGAAGTTTTGCTCCTCAAGCCGGTTGACGGTCTGGGCGCCGAAGGCGACCAGGTCAAAGTCCGCGCCGGTTACGCCCGCAACTTTCTGCTTCCCCAGAAATACGCGGTCGCCCTCACCCAAGCCAACCGCAAGCGCGTCGAGTCGCTGAAGAAGCGCCGCGTCGAACGCGAGGCATCCGAACTCAGCGGCGCCCGGGCGCTGGCCGACAAGATCGCCAAGGTCTCGCTCGCTTTCGCCGTAAAGACCGGCGAGGGCGGCAAGATGTTCGGCGCGATCACATCCGCCGACCTCCATCAGAAATTTGTCGAGGCCGGCGTTGAGATCGACAAGAAGAAGATCCACCTCCACACCCCGGTCAAGACCCTCGGCAAGCACGAGGTGAAGATCAAACTCCACGCCGACGTCTCCGTCGATGTCTCCTTCGACGTCGTTTCAGAAAACCCGATCGTCGAGGCTCCCGTCGAGGCTCCCAAGGCCAGCAAGGAGGAATATCCCGAGCACGCCGCACTGGAAAAACAAGCCGCCCGTCGCGCCGAGAAGGCCAAGCGCAGCGAGCGCAAGAAGTAAGGCCCGCGTCTTTCCGTCTTACGTTTACGCCGTTCAAGCTGCGGTCTCCCGACCGCGGCTTTTTTGCGCCTGTGAATAATCCCAACAAATTGGTCGAGCCTGGCATTGCTAATGGCGCGGGAGACTCTTGCCTCATGCCCCCGCCACATGGCTGACGACTTTCCGAAAACCTCCCGCCGCCCCCGTCGCGAACGCGACAACGGTGAACCGCGCGATCCCACCGCCGTGATAGGCCGCGTTCCACCGCACAGTATCGAGGCCGAGGAGTATCTCCTGTCGTGCTGCTTCCTCGACGGCGCCGACATCGTGGCGCGTTGTCTGGAAGGAAAGCTGAGCGCCGCCGCGTTTTACGCCCCGGCCAATCGCGTCGTCTTCGAAAAGCTGGTTGAGCTCTACAACAAGGGCATGGCCATCGATCTCCAGATCCTCGCCGAGGAATTGAAGACGAGCCGGCAGCTCGACGAGATCGGCGGCTACGCCTATCTCACGCAGATCAGCAGCCGCATCCCCACCACGGCGCAGTCGATTTATTTCATCGAGAAGGTCCGCGAGCTCCATCTGCTGCGCGAACTCATCAAGGTCGCCACCGGTGCGGTCGAGAGTTGCTACGCCTACGAGGGCGGCCTCGAGGAGTTCGTGGACAAGGTCGAGCAAGACATCTTCAAGGTGACCCAGGATCGCGTGTCCGACGGAGCCCGTCACATGAAGGGCCCGACCAACGAGGCCATGGCCGTCATCACCAAGATGATGATGAAGAAAGGCGAACTCACGGGCGTGTCGTCCGGCTTCAAGGACCTCGATGCTTTCACCTACGGCTTCCAGCGCCAGGAAATGATCATCCTCGCAGCCCGTCCCTCGATGGGCAAAACCTCGTTGGCGCTCAATTTCGCCGAGGCCGCCGCGATGCCCAGGCGAGGGGAGGGTGTGCCGATTTTGGTTTTCTCGCTGGAAATGGGTGCCTCCCAGCTCGCGCTGCGCATGCTGTGCGCTCGGGCCCGGGTGAACATGAAACTTTTGCGTGACGGCCTGCTCTCCAAAAACGGGGAAGAGCAGCAACGGCTGCTCGCCGCCGCCGACGAGTTTTCCAAGGCCCCCATCTTTATCGACGATTCCAGCCACCTCACGATCATGGAACTGCGCGCCAAGGCCCGTCGCCTCCAGGCCCGCCACAAGCTCGGTCTGATCGTGGTCGACTACCTGCAATTGCTCGCGCCGACCGACTCCAAAACCCCTCGTGAGCAACAGGTCGCCGAAATCTCCCGCGGACTGAAGGCCCTCGCCAAGGAACTCGACGTCCCGGTGATCGTGTTGTCGCAGTTGAACCGATCCGCAGAAAAAGAAAACCGCACGCCCAAGCTCTCCGACCTGCGTGAATCCGGTTCCATCGAGCAGGACGCCGACGTGGTGCTCATGCTCGCCCGTCCAAAGGACGCCGACGAAAAATTCCAGGTCGCCGCCGACTCGGCGGAGTTAATCGTTGCCAAGCAACGAAACGGACCGGTAGGAGAACTGAAACTTACGTTCCTTCGGGACATCACACGCTTTGAAAACTACACTCAGTAACCCCTTCTTTGGGGTCGTACGCATCGTTCTCGCCCTTGCCTTGCTAGCTGTGACCGGAGGGGCGGCCCATGCCCAGTCCGCCGCCCCAGCCCCTTTCAAGGTGGGCACGGTCACCCTCAAGTTCATTGGCCAGGCCAACGTCAACGAGCAGTTGGTGCGCGCCAATGTGCAGATGCGCGACGGCACCGAACTGGACGAGACTCTCATCGACCAGGACATTCGCTCCCTCTACAGGACCGGTTTGTTCGAGTTTATCGAGGTGAAGCGCGACATCCTTCCCGAACGCGTCATCAATCTCGTCTTCGAGCTCACCCCCAAGTATCGCGTCCTGACCGTCCGCTATGACGGCAACGTCAAGGTCAAGAGCCGCCGTCTGGACAAGGAGATCAAGACCAAGCCCAACTCGCCGCTCGATGAACGCCAGGTGAAGGAGGACGTCGCCAAGATCCGCGAGTATTACCAGAAGTCCGGTTACAACCAGATCAAGATCAGCTACGAGATTGAGCGTAACCGCTCCACCGGCTTCGGCACCGTGACCTTCAAAATCAGCGAAGGCGCCAAGGTGAAAATCTCCAAGGTGAACTTTGTGGGCAACGACCACGTCAAGGCCGGCAAGCTGCGCAAGGCCATCGAAACCAGAAAGTGGAACATTTTCTCCTGGATCACGGGCACCGGGCGTTTCAAGGACGACCAGTTCCAGGACGACTTGGATAAGCTCCGCGATTATTACCGCGAGCTCGGTTATCTCGATGTCGAGGTTCCCGCCGACAAGGTGGTCTACGCCTATCCGAGCGCCAAAAAACTTGTTCTCACCATTCGCATCATCGAGGGCCGCCAGTACAAAGTCGGCGACATCTCCTTCAGCGGCAATACGATCATCACCACCGAAAAGCTGAGGACAGCCTTGAGGCAGACGACCGGGACTCTTTTCACCCCTTCCAAGATTGAAAAAGACCAGACCGCGCTCGAAGACGCCTACGGCCGGGACGGCTACATCGAGACACGCGTCCAAGTCGTGCGTAAGCCCAACCTCACCACGGGTGCCATCGACGTCGAATACCGCATCCGCGAAAGCGAAAAGTTCTACGTCGAGTCCATTCGCATCGAGGGCAACACCAAGAGCAAGAGCACCGTCATCGTGCGCGAGTTGTTCCTGGGACCCGGCGAGGTCTTCGATTCGGTGCGCATGAAGAATTCCAAGCAGATCCTCGACAACACGCGCTTCTTCGAGGAGGTCAGCGCTACCCCGGAGACCACCAACATTCCAGGCCGCAAAAACCTCAAGATCACCGTGCGCGAGGGTCGTACCGGCAACCTGACTTTTGGTGCCGGCTTCAGCTCCTTGGAACGCGCGGTGGTTTTTGCCGAACTCACGCAGTCGAATTTCGACCTTTTTAACCGCCGATCGATGTTCCAAGGCGACGGCCAAAAGTTCCGCCTGCGACTTCAGTTGGGGTCACGCTCGAGCCAGGCCATCCTGTCGTTCGAGGAGCCCTGGCTTTTCCAGCGTCGCTTGGCCTTGGGCTTCTCCGTGTATCGGACGAGTTCCGAATTCAACAGCTCGGTTTACACCGAACTGCGCACGGGCGCAGAAGTTTACCTGCGCAAGCGACTCTTTGAGTTGGTGGAGGGACGGTTGTCCTACAGCTACGAAGTCGTCGAAATCCAAGACGTTATCGCTGGCTACGAGACCATCTATCCGAGAGGAAGCAGCGCGGTGGCCAAGGTGGGTTTCCAATTGCTGCGCGACACCCGCGACAAGCTCATCAACACCACGCGCGGCAGCCGCGTCGAATTGAACACCGATGTGGCGTCCACCTCGCTGGGCAGCGATGTGGACTACTACAAAGTCGAAGCCAAGGGCTCCCAATTCTTTCCGCTCTTTGAAACCCAGAACCAGGTGCTAGCCGTACTCGGCCGCACCGGTGTGGTCGATTCTTACGGCGATTCCACGCAAGTGCCATTCTATGATCGCTTCTATCTGGGTGGCCCGTACACGCTTCGCGGTTTCGAGTTCCGCGAGGTCGGCCCCAAGGTTGCGATCGGTTCCAACAACGTCCCGGTCGGCGGCAAGACCTATGGATTCACCAGTTTCGAGTACTCCCTGGAGGTCGTCGATCCTCTGCGTTTCGCCGTGTTTTATGACGCGGGTTTCGTCAACAGCGGCTCCTATGATTTCGATCCCAGTGGCTACAGTGACAACTTCGGTTTCGGTCTCCGGCTGCTCATCGCCGGTGCTCCCTTGAGCCTCGATTACGGCATTCCCATCACCAAGGATAAAAACACCAACGGAGGCGGCCAATTTAACTTCTCCTTCGGAACTCGCTTCTGATTCACCGCTCTGATTCTTAACCAGACAAATATGAAAACATCCCTGAAATCCCTCGTCGCCTTGGTTTGCGTAGGCTTTTTTGCCGCCGCTCTTCAGGCCCAACCCGCGCCCAAGGTCTACGTGATCGATTTGGCCAAGGTCTATGACGGCCATTACAAAACCGAAGAGCAGAACGCCAAACTGAAGGACGATCAGCAAAAGGCCGAGGAAGACCTCCAGAAGCTCAACAACGAGGGCAACGTCCTGGTGAAGCAGTTCAATGATCTTAAAGAACAGCTGAACAACCCTGCTCTCGCCACCGAAGCCAAGACCAAGGCCCAGCAGGAACTCGAGGCCAAGGGCCAGGAAATCCAGCGCAAGCAGGCCGAAGTTAATTCCTTCCGCAGCAATGTTCAGCGCTCCTTGCAGCAGCGCATCAACCTCTTCAAGCAATTCTTGCTTGAGGAGATCGGCAAGATCGCGACCGAGGTGGCCAAGAAAAAGGGGGCCACCCTGCTTCTCGACAAGTCCGGCCCTTCATTGATCGGCGTCTCCAGCCTGATTTATTTCGATCCGGCCTATGACATCACCGAAGAGGTAGCCAAGGAAGTGAACAAGGACCGGCCTGCCTCCTCGGTCGCTGCTCCCGCGCCGGCCGCCAAACCCGCCGCGCCTGCCGCGCAGCCTGCCAAGCCCGCCGCCGATGCTCCCTCGGTTTCCTTCCCCGGCAGCAAGAAGTAAACCCTAGTTCGTATCTTTCGATTTTTTCCCCGCTCGTTTTTCGAGCGGGGTTTTTTTGCGACTGTTGCCGGTCGGCTTGCTTTGCACCGGCAGGTCCCTCACCGTCCGCAGGCTATGCAGCTTGCCTTTAGCGCGGCCGAAATCGCGGCCATCGTTCAGCCCTTGTCGAGTTCCGGTTCGACCGGCGTCACTGTTCGGGGGATCGCCTCCCTTGGGGCGGCCCAGTCCGGCGACCTCTCGTTTCTCGGCAACCCGAAATACAAGGCCGATGTCGCCACGACCAAGGCCTCGATCGTACTGGTGCCTGCCGATTACGCGGGCGAGCCGGCCGGCGACCAGCAATTCCTGCGGGTTGAAAAACCCTCCGTCGCGCTGGCCCGTCTGTGCGGACGCATCGAGCAATTGCTTTGGCCCAAACCGGTCGCCGGAATCCATCCGACTGCGGTGATCGCCTCGGGGGCGCGGGTCGCTGCCTCTGCGACCATCGGACCGTTTTGTGTGATTGAGGAAGGTGCCGAGATCGGCGAGCGCACTCATCTGCAGGCGCATGTTTTCATCGGACGGAATGCCCGTATCGGTACCGACGGCTGGCTCATGCCGCGCGTGACCGTCACCACCGAGTGCGTCGTCCAGGATCGCGTGCGACTCCACCCCGGGGTTGTCGTCGGCTCCGACGGTTTTGGCTACGAGTTTGTCCAGGGGCGGCACGAGAAGGTCCCGCAGGTGGGCAACGTGCTCATCGAAAATGATGTCGAGATCGGCTCCAATACCACCATCGACCGCGCACGGTTCAGCCGGACGGTGATCGGCGAGGGAACCAAGATCGATAATCTCGTGCAGATCGGGCATAACGTCATCATCGGCCGGCACTGTTTGGTCTGCGCTCAGGTCGGCATCTCCGGCAGTGCGACCCTGGAGGATTATGTGGTGCTCGGCGGGCAGGCGGGCGTGGCGGGCCATCTTACCATCGGCAAGGGCTCAAAGGCCGATGGGCAGACGGGGGTCAATTCCGATTTGGAGCCGGGCAGCTTCGTGAAGGGCTCGCCTTGCCTGCCCTACAATCTGGAACAACGCATCAATGTCCTGCGGAAAAAACTACCCGACCTTTTCAAACGTATGGATGCCGTCGAGGGCGCTTTGGAAGATTTAAAAAAGTCTTCCGCTTTGTGACATTCCTGACAACTTTGATTTTTTAATCACATGAGCCTGCCGCGCCTGAAGATCTTCTCCGGTAACTCCAATCGCCCTCTCGCCGAGGAGATTTGCCGACACATCGGCGTCCCGCTGGGCGAGGCCACCGTGACCAGTTTTCCCGACGGGGAATCCTTCGTGAAAATCAACGAGAACGTGCGCGGCTACGACGTGTATATTGTCCAGCCCACCTGCACGCCCACCAACCAATCTTTGATGGAGCTGCTGATCATGATCGACGCGGCCAAGCGCGCCTCGGCCCATCGAATCACCGCCGTCATGCCGTTTTACGGTTACGCCCGTCAGGATCGCAAGGACCAGCCGCGCGTCCCGATCACCGCCAAACTCGTGGCCAATCTGCTCGTGGCCTCAGGCGCCAATCGCATCCTCACGATGGATCTGCACTCGCAGCAGATCCAGGGATTCTTCGATATTCCCGTGGATCACCTCTTTGCCTCGCCGGTCTTCTTCAAATACCTTGAGCAGTTCAAGGGCGACAACATGGTCGTGGTCTCACCCGATGTCGGGGGGATGAAGATGGCCGCCGCCTACGCGGGCATCCTCGGGGCGCAACTCGGCATGGTCTGGAAGAAGCGCACCAACGCCACCACCGTCGAGACTGTCAACGTTGTTGGCGACGTCGCCGGCAAGGACGTGCTTCTCGTTGACGACATCACCGAGACCGCCGGCACTCTGGCCAACGCCGCCAAGATCATGCGCGCCAGCGGTGCCATCAGCGTGCGCGCCGCCGTTAGCCACGCATTGCTAAGTCCGGTGGCCTACGAGCGCCTCGCCGCCGGTCACATCGACGAGTTGATCACCACCAATTCCGTGCCGATCGACACCCGCAGCCTGCCCATTCGCGTGCTCAGCATCGCCGGGCTCATGGGGGATGCCATCGTGCGCATCAATAACAACGAAAGCGTGACCGGTTTGTTTAAGATCAAGGGGTTCTGAACCCTGAGGTCCTGCGCTTTCTGCGGGCTTGCGGTGGAACAATGCCGCGCTTGGGTTGGTCTCTCACCACCCATGAAAACCCGGCTTCATTCCCTCCTCTTGGTCGTTGCGTTGGCGTCTCTGTCGGCCCCATTCGGTTATTCTCAGACGAGAACCGCTGCGGCCAAGCCCGACATCAAGTTTGACGGCTCCCCTTTGGGCGATGGCGGCGGGCGTAGGGTTACCAGCTACGCCGATGTGGTCGAACCCGTGCAGAAGGCCGTCGTCTCCGTTTACTCCACGAAGATCGTGCGCGAGCGGTTGCGCGTGGACCCGTTCTTCCAGCAGTTGTTTCGAGGCCGATTGCCCGAACGCGAGCGTGAGGAAAAGGGGCTGGGCTCCGGCGTGATCGTTTCGCCCGACGGCTATATCCTCACCAATCACCACGTCGTCGCCGGCGCCGACGAACTCAAGGTACTCCTCTCCGACGGCCGCGAGATGATCGCCAAGGTGATCGGCACCGATGAGAAGACCGACGTGGCCGTGATCAAGATCGACGGCGATTCCCTGCCGGTCGTGCCCATAACGGACAGTGATCGGATTCGCGTGGGCGACGTTGTGTTTGCCGTGGGCAATCCGCTGGGGGTGGGCCAGACCGTGACCATGGGTATCGTCTCGGCGACGGGCCGCACCATTCCCGACGAGCAGATGGAGGCGATGGTGCCCTACCAAAGCTTTATTCAGACCGACGCAGCCATCAACCAGGGCAATTCCGGTGGCGCTCTCGTTGACGCCAAGGGCCGCCTCGTCGGGCTTAACAGCGCGATCCTCTCATCGACGGGCGGTAACATCGGCATTGGTTTCGCCGTGCCGACCAATCTCGCCGTATCGATCCTCAACAGTCTCGTGACCACCGGCAAGGTGCAGCGCGGCTACCTCGGCGTCGGCGGGCAGAACTTGGATCCCGGTCTGGCCGAGAGCCTCGGGGTGGATCGCGCGACCAAGGGCGTGGTCGTGACCAACGTCGTCAAGGATGCGCCCGCCGGCCTGGCCGGGCTCAAGCGCAACGACATCATCGTGCGGATCGATAACAAACCGGTCGATTCGCAATCGGCTCTTCGCCTGCTGGTGTCGCAAGTCATGCCCGGCACCGAGGTCGCCGTGGTTGTGCTCCGCGACGGCAAGGAGAAGACCTTCAAGATAAAGCTCGGCACCCTGGGTGAACAGGCCGCCGCGTCCGGCAATTTCATCCCGGGAGTCACGGTGAAGACTTTGGACGACGAGCTCCGCGCCCAATTCAAAATCGATCAACGCGTGGAAAACGGCATCGTCATCACCGCGATTGAGGACAACTCGCCCTTTGCCAACATCCTGGTGCCCGGCTTGGTGATCGTGGAGATCAATCGTGTCCCCGTGGCCGACGTCACCGCCGCCGCCGCCTCCGTGAAGCCGGGGCTAAACGCCTTGCTCGTCCAGTATCGTGGTGTGCTGCGTTACGTGACGATCAACCTGAAGTAGCTGCTGGCAAACCGCAAAGATTGCCCCGGTAAAACCAAAAGGCCGCGCTTTTTGAGCGCGGCCTTTTGGTTTTCAGTGCCGCAGGGTTGTTCCCTTGCGAGCTCCGGTTTGATCAAGATCAGGCAAGGTCGACTCCCTTGGCCTTGGCGGCGCGCAGGAGCGCGTCGGCCATGTCGGTCGGCGTAGTTGCAACTTCGATACCGCACTCCTTGAAAACGGCGATCTTGGCGGCGGCCGTGTCCTCGACGCCGCCGACGATGGCGCCGGCGTGGCCCATGCGGCGTCCGGCGGGGGCGGTCGCACCCGCGATGAAGCCGGCGACCGGCTTTTTGCAGTTGGCCTTGATCCAACGGGCGGCTTCGACCTCGGCGCTGCCGCCGATTTCACCGATCAGGATGATACCCTTCGTGTCGGGGTCGGCGTTGAAAATCTTGATCACGTCGAGATGGCTGGTGCCGTTGACCGGGTCGCCGCCGATGCCGACTGATGTGGACTGGCCGAGGCCCTTGGAGGTGATTTGGAAAACCGCCTCGTAGGTCAGGGTGCCGGAGCGCGAGACGATGCCGACATGGCCCTTTTTGTGGATGTAGCCGGGGGCGATGCCGATGCGGCAGCCGCCCTTGGAGCCCTCGCCCGTGCCGGGGGTGACCAGGCCGGGGCAGTTGGGGCCGATAAGGCGGGTCTTGGAGCCCTGCATCGCGCGCTTCACACGGATCATGTCCTTGATCGGAATGCCTTCGGTGATGCACACGGCGAGATCGAGTCCGGCGTCCACGCACTCGAGGATGGCGTCGCCGGCGAACGGAGGCGGCACGAATATAACCGAGACGGTGGCGCCGGTGGCGGCGGCGGCTTCGTGCACCGAGTTGAATATGGGGACTTTATGCGCGCCGTGTTCGAAGAACAGGCCGCCCTTGCCCGGTGTCACGCCGGCGACGACTTGTGTTCCGTAGTCGAGTGAGAGCTGGGCGTGCTTGCCGCCAAAGGCACCGGTGATGCCTTGAACCATGATCTTGGTTTCGGGAGTGATGAGAATGCTCATTGGATGTGGGCGGGCGGTTAAGCGACGAGTTTGACGATTTTTTGGGCGGCGTCGGCCATGGTGTCGCCGGAGACGACCGCCAAGCCGGATTTGGCGAGGGTGGCCTTGCCGGCGGCCACATTGTTGCCCTCAAGGCGCACGACCAGCGGCAGTTTCAGCCCCACCTCTTTCACGGCTTCCACGATGCCCTCGGCGATTACGTTGCAGTCCATGATGCCGCCAAAGATATTCACAAAGATACCCTTCACGTTGGTGTCGCCGAGGATGATTTTGAAGGCCGCGACGACCTTGTCCTTGGAGGCGCCTCCGCCCACGTCGAGGAAGTTGGCGGGGTTCCCGCCAAAGTGCTTGATGATGTCCATGGTGGACATGGCCAGGCCGGCGCCGTTGACGAGGCAGGCGATGTTTCCGTCGAGGGCGATGTAGGCCAGTTCGTATTTCGAGGCCTCGATCTCCTTGGGGTCCTCCTCGTTGAGGTCGCGAAGGGCGACGATCTCCGGGTGGCGGAAGAGGGCGTTGGAGTCGAAGGAAACCTTGGCGTCGAGCGCGAGGACTTTATCGTCGGGCGTGGTGATGAGCGGGTTCACCTCAACCATGGCTGCGTCTGTTTCCCAGAACATCGCGTAGAGGTTGCGGATGAGCTTGGCGGCGTTCTTGCCCTCGGCGGTGTTGAATCCAAGTTTGAATACTAATTCGCGCACCTGGAAGTCGGCGATGCCGTAGGCGGGATCGACGAATATCTTGAAGATTTTTTCCGGCGTGTCGTGAGCGACGGTCTCGATGTCGACGCCGCCCTCGGTGGAGGCGACGATCACCGGTTTGGAGGAGGCGCGGTCGAGGAGGATGGCCAGGTAGTATTCCTTTTTGATGTCGCTGGCGTGGGTGAAGTAGATTGTCTGGACCTTGCGGCCGGCGGGGCCGGTCTGGATGGTGACAAGAGTGTTGTTGAACATCTTGTTGGCGTAATCGAACGCGTCGGCCTTGGTCTTGGCGAATTTTACTCCGCCCTTGAAGCCGTCGGTGAAGGTGCCCTTGCCGCGGCCGCCCGCGTGGATCTGGGACTTGACGACGACGGGTGCGTCGGGGAGTTGCGCAAGCGCAGACTCGAATTCGGCGGGCGACTTGGCGGCGACGCCCTTGGGAACCGGCACTCCAAACTTCTCGAAGAGTGCCTTGGCCTGATACTCGTGGATGTTCATGGGAAGCCAAGGATTGCCACAAGCACAGGGGGGAAGGCACGAAAAAACCGGTGCAAACAACGCATTGTTAGGCATTGTAAGACTTGGCAGGTGCGGGGTTGCGTTTGGCTTATGACCGGGCACGATGCCGCCTCATGCAATCGCACGAGATTCTTAAGGAGATATTGAAAAAAACGAGCGCCAAGCAGATCGCCTCGGACATGGGTTTGTCACTTTCCCTGATCTACAAGTGGACGGAAGCCCCGGCTCAAGACGCGGGAAGTGGGGCCGTCAATCCGCTCGATCGGATCGACCAGTTGCTGAGAAGCACGAGCGACCGGCGCATCGCCCAGTGGGTTTGTGAGCGGGCGGGCGGCTTTTTTATAGCCAACCCCCAAATCAAGCCTCACTCGCAGTCACTTATCCCGCTCACCAACGAGATCGTGCAAGAGTTTGCCGATATGTTGGCCGTGATCGCCACGGCCTCGGCTGACAGCAAGGTCACTAAGGAGGAGGCCAGGCAGATCCGGCGTCGCTGGGAGGAATTAAAAACCGTGACCGAAGGTTTTGTGCGTGCCGCCGAGCAGGGGAATTTTGATGAGCTCAAAAAAGACCTTGTTTGAGTTAATTTTGAGCACAACTGGTGTTTTTAGCACTCAAGCTGAAACAAATTGTCCAATTTACCGCGTTGTTTGCGTAAAATTTTAGTGTGGACGGCTTACTTGGCAGGTGTTGTGCTCCCATTTGAATGTTGTCACGCAGTCTCTGACTAGGCTGTTCGGCGACGTTCAAACCAAAACTACTACACCCAAGACATGAACAAACACCTGTCCAAGATCTCCGGCCTCGCCGCTTTCGCGGTTATCGCCGCTTCGGCCTCCGCTGAAGTTGCCATCAACGAAAACCTGTCTCTCGACGGCTATGCCATCGGTTCCGCTGTGAACACCGAGGGCACGACCGCCAAGAACCTTCAGTTGGTGAACAGCGGCCGCGTTTACGACTCCGTCAAGGTTGCCCTCAACGGCAAGTACGAGGACTTCACCGCCAAGGTGAGCCTCTACAATGTAAAGTCTGGTCCGAACGCCCTTTCTGCCGACGCCGGCCTGCTCGACGCATTTGTTACCTACAAGACTGGTGACATCGCCGTGACCGGTGGCAAATACCTCGGCTGGCTCGGTTTCGAGTCTTTCGACAGCCCGAACAACGCCTTCATCTCCTACGGCTTCTCCAACTATGCCAGCCCCTACGCCACGGGCGCCAAGGTGGAGTATCTGACCAAGGAGTTTTCCACCGGTATCTCCGTTCGTGACACCCAGACCGGTCCTGGCGGCAAGTTCTTCGAAGGGGATGGCGACTTCTCCAACGACGTGGGTTATGAGGCCTATGTCCTCTACACCGGTATCGAGAAGCTGACCGTGTTTGCTGGTGCCGGCTACCAGGATGTTGCCGGTGCTTCCTCGTCCGTCAGCACCTACAACGTCTGGGCCAGCTATGCCCTGACCGACAAGGTGACCCTCGCCGCCGAGTATGCCCACACCGAAGACAGCTTCGAAGACTACTCCTGGCTCACCCAGGTTGGTTATGCCGTCAACGCCGACCTCTCCGTCGCCGCTCGTCTGACCGGCTACGAGGGCAGCGACACCAGCACCACCGATGGCTTTGGCTACGGCGTTGCCTCCACCTATACCATCACCAAGAACTTCGCGGTGAAGGGTGAGATCACCAAGACCGATTACACTGCGGCCTCTGACTCCTTCAGCTACGCTGTTCAGGGTCTCTTCAAGTTCTAATTCTTTAGCCAAGAGCTAAATAATCAAAACGATCCTAATTCGAAGGCCGGGGCTCACGCCCCGGCCTTTTTTTGTTCATACCCCTGGTTTGATTGAGTTTTTTTCAAGTTGGCAGGGCGGATGCTAAACTTGGGTTAAACCTCGCGTCTCCGAAGTGGTGATGGCGGGTTCATCTAACCCAAATCGTTAAAAATCATGCTTAAAGTTAATCAGTTGGTAACTGTGGGCGCCCTTGCGTTGGGCTCCATGGTGGCTTCCGCCAAGGCGGCCGATACGGTCAAGGTCGGCGTGCTACACTCTCTCTCCGGCACGATGGCGATCAGCGAGACCTCGCTGCGCGATGTGCTCCTCTTCACCTTTGACGAGATCAATGCCAAGGGTGGTGTGCTCGGCAAGAAGATCGAGCCGGTGGTGGTTGACGGGGCTTCCAACTGGCCCCTCTTTGCCGAGAAGGCCAAGCAATTGCTCGAGGAGGACAAGGTTGCCGTGACTTTCGGCTGCTGGACCTCCGTGTCGCGCAAGTCCGTACTCCCGGTTTACGAAAAGAACAACGGTCTGCTCTTCTACCCCGTGCAATACGAGGGTCAGGAAGAGTCCCAGAACGTGTTCTATACCGCCGAGGCTGTGAATCAGCAGGCCACTCCGGCCATCGATTATCTCCTCGAGCAGGGTTACACCAAGTTCTACCTGATCGGCACCGACTACGTCTATCCTCAGACCACCAACCTCGTGCTTCTGGAGTATCTCCTCAGCAAGAAGGTTCCGATCGAGAACATCGGTGGCGGTTTTAAGAAGGACGATTCCGGCAAGATCATCTCCGCTGGTAAATACACTCCCTTCGGCCACACCGACTACCAGCAGATCATCTCTGAAATCAAGCAGTTCGCCGCCGGTGGCAAGACCGCCATCGTCTCCACGCTGAACGGCGACACCAACGTGCCCTTCTTCAAGGAATACGCCGCCGCCGGCCTAACTGCCGAAATCGCCCCGGTCGTCTCCTTCTCGATCTCCGAGGATGAGTTCCGTGGTCTCCCGGCCAAGCAGCTCGTCGGCCAGCTCGGTTGCTGGACCTACTTCCAGTCCATCAAGAGCGATGCCAACAAGGAATTCGTGAAGAACTTCAAAAAGTGGCTCAAGGAAACCAAGGTCCCTGGCATCGTCAAAGAAGGCCGAGTAACCTGCTCGCCCATGGTGCTCAGCTATAACGGTGTCTATCTCTGGAAGGCTGCCGTCGAGAAAGCCGGCACGTTTGACGTCGACGCCGTTCGCGCCGCCCTCAAGTCCGGTCTTTCCTTCGATGGTCCTGGCGGGAAGGTCACCACCCAGTCCAACATGCACCTCACCAAGAATGTGTTCATCGGTGAGACCAAGGCCGACGGCCAGTTCAAGATCCTCAAGGAATTCAAGGACGTCTACGGCGAGCCCTGGCTCCTTGGTAAGTTCAAGGCTCAGTAAAACTTAGCTTGGATTTAGGCCAAACGGCATACGCCGTGCTATAAATCCCGTTCATTCGGGAGGAGCGGCTCCCTGGGTGGAGCCGCTCCTTTTTTTAAGACAGTCCACTCAATTTTCTGACTTTGTGCGTATCTCCATCCGTCTTTTTATAAACACATTCTGTCTTTGGCTCATTACCGCCGCTGCGGTTTGGTCCGCGACGCCCCGAGGCATTTTGGTCGAAGCCATGCTCGCGTCCGACGATGCGCGGAAAATCCAACTGGTCGCTTCTTTGGCCGGAGAAAGCGATAACGCCATCGAGCCGTTGCTCAAGGCCTGGCGTGAGGACGCGCTTTACCTTTATGAACCCACCGAGGGGGCTCGTGTGCCTGTGCTCTTGGTGGGCGAAAAGGACGATAACGATGGGCGTGCCGCCGTGCGGGTGGATACCGGAGCTTCTCTGGTCGATGCCGATGGTAAGTCCTTGCGGCTGGTTGCGGCCGACCTGGACGCTGTCGAACACACGTCCGCGTTGCGCCGGGCGATGAAGGGGGTTTTGGACCTGCTCGATGTGGCCTCGCCTGATCGCAAAAAACGCCTGCAAGCAATTCAGACGATTGGCTTCAGTCAGGATGCGGAGAAGTTGCCCGCCTTGCAGAAGCGACTCGACATGGAAAACGACGCTGCGGTGAAGCGATCCTTGCGCGAGGCGATCGCAGTGACTCGTCTCAAAGACCCCGCCGCCAATGTTAAGCTGTCCGCGTTGAAGGAGTTGCAGGAGCTGCACTCACTCTCAAGTTACGACCTGATCCGCAACGCGATGCGGGATGCCGAGACAGTCGGCGACAAGCAGACTGCCGCCGCCGCCAAACTCGCCCTGAGCGCGATCGACAAACACAAGAGCACCATCAATTTCTTCGGCACGCTTTTCCGCGGACTAAGCCTGGGCAGTATCCTGCTCATCGTTGCCATCGGCCTGGCCATTACGTTTGGCCTGATGGGCGTCATCAACATGGCGCACGGCGAGATGATCGCGGTGGGAGCCTACACGACCTATCTCGTGGAAAACGTCTTCGGTGCCGGCATCACGATCCCTTTTTTCGGCTTCAGTCTCTCGATCCCCGGTATTCATGCCAGCGGGGTGTTTTATCAGAGTTACTTCCTCTTCGCTTTGCCGTTGAGTTTCTTGGCCGCCGCCTTGGTCGGCATCGGGCTCGAGCGGAGTATCATCCGCTTCCTTTATCGCCGTCCTTTGGAAAGCCTCTTGGCTACCTGGGGCGTTTCGCTGCTGCTTCAGCAGGGCCTGAAGTTGATGTTCGGCTCCAACAACGTCCAGGTCAGCAGTCCGAGTTACCTCAGTGGCAACTGGACCGTGAACGACATCATCTTCGGCTGGAATCGCGTCTTTGTGATCGGGTTCGCAGGGCTGATCGTTTTTGGCGTGTGGCTGATTCTTACCAAGACGCCCCTGGGTCTGTTGATCCGTTCGGTCATGCAGAACCGCAACATGGCGTCCTGCATGGGTGTGCGCACCGAGCGGGTGAACATGCTCACCTTCGGCCTTGGCAGTGGGTTGGCCGGTCTCGCCGGCGCTTTCATCAGCCAGATCGGCAACGTTGGTCCCTCACTCGGCCAGAATTACATCGTTGATTGCTTCATGACCGTCGTCGTGGGCGGCGTGGGCAACCTCGCCGGCACGATCTACAGCGCGATCGGCATCGGTCTGGTCGATCAATCGCTGCAGCAAATTCTGCTCAATCCTGTGCTCGGTAAAATCCTGGTGCTCGTCGCCATCATTCTCTTCCTGCAATGGCGTCCCTCGGGACTGTTCGTCACCCGCAGTCGCAACCTCGATGACTGAGGCGGCCGCCTGCGACCAGGTCCCGTATCCGATCCTTCCACCCAAATTTCTCCGTCCGCATGTCATCCCTTTCCAAACGCCATAAAATCGAGCTCATCGCCGTCGGTGTGATCGCGGTGTTCTTCATCGTGATCTTTCCGCTGCTCAACGCCCACGGGGCGGTCAGCAACTTCACCATCAATCTCTGGGGCAAATACCTTTGCTACGCCCTGCTCGCCATCTCGGTGGACCTGCTCTGGGGCTACACCGGCCTCCTCAGCCTCGGCCAGGCGCTTTTCTTCAGTTTGGGCGGCTACATGATGGGCATGTATCTCATGCGCATGATCGGCGACCTTGGCCAATACAAGAAACCGATCCCTGACTTCCTGGTGTTCCTTGGGTGGACGGACTTGCCCAAGTTCTGGGTGCCGTTTTCCAGTTTTCCTTTCGCCTCGGCGATGGTGCTCTTGGTCCCGGGATTGCTGGCGCTGGTGTTCGGCTTTTTGGCGTTCCGCTCCCGGGTGAAGGGCGTGTATTTCTCCATCCTCACGCAGGCGCTCACCTATGGTGCTTCGCTGATGTTTTTCCGCAACGACATGCTCATGGGCGGTAACAACGGGTTCACCGATTTCAAGTTCATCCTCGGCTACGATCTGCGCGACGCGTCGACCCAGCGCGGTCTTTTTATCGCGACCGCCTTGGTGCTGTTGGTCGTTTACGTTGCTCTCCGCCTGCTCAGCCACACGAAGTTTGGTCTGGTTCAGCGAGCCATCCGTGACGGTGAAAACCGCGTGCTGTTCAGTGGCTACGCGACCGCTCATTTCAAGCTCTTCATCTTCATCGTCGCCGCGCTGATCGCGGCCGTGGCCGGGGCGCTCTATGTGCCTCAGGTCGGCATCATCAACCCGTCCGAAATGACGCCCGACAAATCCCTCGAAGCCGTCGTGTGGTGCGCGGTTGGCGGTCGCGCCACTCTCGTCGGCCCGATCATCGGCGCCATCGGCGTCAACTCGCTCAAGAGCTGGGCCTCCCGCGCCGCACCCGACTACTGGCTGGTCATTCTCGGCGGTCTCTTCGTGATCGTCGTGCTCCTCTTGCCCGGCGGCATCGTGAGCATTCCCGCCCGCCTCAAGGCTCTTTGGCAGCGTTTTAAGAAAAAGCCCGCAGAGCCCGAACCGACGTCCTCCGGGGATTCATCGGCTTCCATTCCCCCGGCCTCCGAATCCAAGCCTTCCGCTTAAGTCGCCATGAACAACAAATACATGCTCACGGTCGAGGACGTCTCGAAGACCTACGACGGGTTCAAGGCCATCACCGATCTCAATTTTTACCTCTTCGAGGGCGAGCTGCGCACCGTCATCGGCCCCAACGGCGCGGGCAAATCCACCTTCTTTGACCTCATCACCGGCCGCGCCAAGCCCGACAAGGGCAAGATCGAGTTCGGCATGGACACCGATCTCACCACGATGAACGAATACGAGATCAATCGTCTCGGCATCGGGCGCAAGTTTCAGACACCCTCCGTGTTCACCGAGCACACCGTCTACAACAACATCGTGCTCTCCCTGGCCGGTTCTCGCGGCGTGTTTGCCTCGATCTTCAAACGTCTCTCTTCCACCGAGCGCGACCGCATCGACGAGCTGCTCAAGCTCGTGCGTCTCGACGGCAAGCGCGACTGGAAGGCCGGCATGTTGGCCCACGGCGAAAAACAGTGGCTCGAGATCGGCATGTTGCTCGCGCAGGAGCCCAAGATTCTCCTCGTCGATGAACCCGCCGCCGGCATGACCGACGAGGAAACCCACCGCACCGGCGAGCTGCTTGTTTCCCTCGCGGGCAAACACAGCATCGTGGTGATCGAGCACGACATGACTTTTGTGAAACAGATCGCCCGCGACGGCCAGGTCACCGTCCTTCACCAGGGCAGCGTGCTCTGCGAGGGCAAGTTCGACGTCGTCCAATCCAACCCCAAGGTCCGCGAGGTCTACCTCGGCCGCGGCAAGAGCGGCGGCAAATAACCCGAAGGCCCCCATGCAAACCGCCACCGACTCCCTCCCCGTGTCCAACGACATCCAGCGCGCGCCCCTTTTGCAGGTCTCCCAGATCGAGACCGACATCGGCGGCTCCCGCATCCTGCGCGGCGTCACCCTCGAGGTCCGCACCGGCGAACTCGTCGCCCTGATGGGCCGCAACGGCGTGGGCAAGACCACCACCCTGCGCTCCATCACCGGCATCCGCCCCATTCGAGCCGGATCGATCACGCTGGCCGGCCAGCGCATCGACAAGCTCTCCATCGACGCTCGCGCCCGCGCCGGCATCGGCTATGTCCCTCAGGGCCGCGACATTTTCCCCCACCTGACCATCGAGGAAAACCTCCGCGTCGGCCTGGTCGTGCACGGACGTAAGGGCGCCGACGCCCGCGACGCCCTCGACCGGGTGTTCACGCTGTTCCCCGTTTTGAAAGAGATGCTCTCCCGCAAAGGCGGCGTGCTCTCGGGCGGACAGCAGCAACAGCTCGCCATCGGTCGCGCCCTGTTGACCAATCCCAAGCTGCTCATCCTCGACGAGCCCACCGAGGGCATCCAACCCTCCATCATCGACCAGATCGGTGACACCCTCAAAAAACTGAAAGTCGAGGGTCTCAACCGCAACTACGCCGAAGAGGTCCAGCACGCCATCGCCGAACTCAAGACAGAGGGCAAACTCGCCATTCTTCTCGTGGAGCAATACGTCGATTTCTGCCGCGAGATTGCCGACCGGTTTTATGCCATGGATCGTGGTGTCGTCACCATTTCCGGTCCGATCTCTTCGCTCACCGACGACGTGGTAAAAGCCCATCTCCAGGTCTGATTTTCCGAACATTAGTGTTCATCAGCGCCGATTAGTGGTTAATCCTCCGGTTCCTCCGCCATGCATCTGACCCCCCGCGAACGCGAAAAGCTCCTCATCGTCACCGCCGCCGATCTGGCCCGCCGCCGGCAGGCCCGCGGTCTCAAACTCAACTATCCGGAGGCCGTCGCCATAATCACCTACGAGATCATGGAGGGCGCCCGCGACGGCCGCAGCGTCGCCGATCTCATGAGCCACGGCACCACGCTGCTCAAGCGCGCCGACGTCATGGAGGGGGTGCCCGAGATGATCCACGACGTGCAGGTTGAGGCGACCTTCCCGGACGGCACCAAACTCGTCACCGTCCACAATCCTATCCGTTGACCATGATCCCCGGAGAAATCATCACGCCAGCCGACGCCGTTCCCCTCGAAGCCAACGTCGGTCTTGAAACCAAAACCCTGGTGGTCGCCAACACCGGCGACCGCCCCATTCAGGTCGGTTCGCATTTTCATTTCCACGAGACCAACTCCGCCTTGCGCTTTGACCGCGAAGCCGCGCGCGGTTTCCGCCTCAATATCCCGGCCGGCACCGCCGTGCGTTTCGAGGCGGGTGATTCCAAACAGGTTGAACTCGTCGCCCTCGCCGGCACTCGCGAGGTCTGGGGCTTCAACGCCCAGATCAACGGCAAACTCTGACACCAAAGCGCAGGAGCGAGCCTGTTCGCCATGAACCCCTCACGCCGTCGTTAAACTCACCCATCGCCTGCAAGCTGGCGCCTGCACTTCAATCCATGCCTCTCAAACTCACCCGCCGCCAATACGCCGAGATGTTCGGCCCCACCGTGGGCGACCAGGTCCGCCTCGCCGACACCGAACTCTTCATCCAGGTCGAGCGCGACCTCATCGCCGAGGGCGGCGGCTACGGCAACGAGATCAAGTTTGGCGGTGGCAAGGTCATCCGCGACGGCATGGGCCAGTCCGGCACCGCCACCGACGCCGAATCGCTCGATCTCGTCATCACCAACGCCCTCATCCTCGACGCCAGGCTTGGCGTCATCAAGGCCGACATCGGCGTCAAGCACGGCGTCATCGTCGGCATCGGCCACGCCGGCAATCCCGGCATCCAAAACGGCATCGGCTCCGTCTATCCTGACCCCAAGACCGGCAGGAAAAACCCGATGATCGTCGGCGCCTGCACCGAGGTGCTCGCCGGCGAGGGCTGCATCCTCACCGCAGGCGGCATCGACACCCACATCCACTTCATCTGCCCGCAGCAGATAGACGAGGCCATCAGCTCCGGTGTCACCACGATGCTCGGCGGCGGCACCGGTCCCTCGCACGGCACCCTCGCCACCACCTGCACGCCCGGCGCATGGAATATCCACCGTATGCTCCAGGCCGCCGAGGCCTACCCCGTAAACCTTGGCTTCATGGGCAAGGGCAACTGCGCCACCGCCCAACCCCTCCGTGACCAGATCGTCGCCGGGGCCCTCGGCCTCAAACTCCACGAGGACTGGGGCACCACGCCCGCCGCGATCGACACCTGCCTCGGTGTCGCCGACGAACTCGACGTCCAGGTCGCCATCCACACCGACACCCTCAACGAGGCCGGCTTTGTGGACGACACCCTCGCCGCCTTCAAGGGCCGCACCATCCACACCTTTCACTCCGAGGGCGCCGGCGGCGGTCACGCGCCCGACATCATCCGCGTTTGCGGCGAAGCCAACGTCCTCCCGTCGTCCACCAACCCCACGCGCCCCTTCACGGTCAACACCATCGACGAGCACCTCGACATGCTCATGGTCTGCCACCACCTCGACAACAAGATCCCCGAGGACGTGGCCTTCGCCGAGTCGCGCATCCGCCCCGAGACCATCGCCGCCGAGGACCGCCTCCACGACCTCGGCGCGATTTCGATCACCTCCTCCGACTCGCAGGCCATGGGCCGCATCGGCGAGGTCATTCTCCGCACCTGGCAGACCGCGCACAAGATGAAGCTCCAGTTCGGCAAACTCGTGCATCCCTCGCATCCCGCCGCCGACAACTTCCGCTGCCTGCGCTATGTCGCCAAATACACCATCAACCCCGCCGTCGCGCAAGGCATCGGCCACATCGTCGGATCGGTCGAAGTGGGCAAGCTCGCCGACCTCGTGCTCTTCAAGCCGGCCCTCTTCGGCGTGAAGCCCGAGATCGTGCTCAAGGGCGGCTTCGTTGCCTGGGCCAACATGGGCGACCCCAACGCCTCCATCCCCACGCCGCAGCCCACCTTTTACCGGCCGATGTGGGGCGCGGCCGGCGGAGCCCTCGGCGCGACCAACATCACCTTCGTCTCCGCCGCGTCGCTCCAGACCGGGCGGCTGGCCGATCTCGGATTGCGCCGCCGCCTGGAGCCGGTCGTCAATTGCCGCAAGATCGGCAAACGCGACATGGTGCTCAACGATGCCATGCCGGTCATCAAAGTCGATCCCGAGACCTACCACGTCACCGCCGACGGCGAACACCTCACCTGCGAACCCGTTTCCGTCGTGCCCATGGCGCAGCGGTATTTCCTGTTCTGAGGTCTGCGGCTCGGTTCCGGTGTTACCCGTATGATCCTGGTCTCGGCTCCGGTCTTGGCACCCGATCTTGCTCTGCCCGCCGTTGAGCTGCGCGTGGAGCGGCGCACCCTCGCCAAGCGGCTCTGGCGCGGCGTCGCCGTCGATGGCACCGAGTTCGGCTGCCAACTCGCGAAACCGCTCCAGCCCGGCGACACCGTTCACCAAACCACCGCCGCCCGCTATGTGATCGTGCAGGCGCCCGAGCCGGTTTTGGAAATCCCCTTGGGCAACCTGCCGCCCTCGGCGACCGCCGGGATCGGCTGGGCCGTCGGAAACCTCCATTTGGAATTCTCCTCCGAGGCAGCGCGCCTCCTGACGCCGGACGAGCCGGCCGCGCGGCAATTGCTGGCCCGCATCCAGGTCGATTTTATCCCGACCACGGCGGTGTTTCGTCCGGGACGTTTTAAACGCAGCGTTTCCATCCCTCTCGTCGATGAACTCGGGCCCAGCCACCAACACTGACGCACGCTGGCTCGTGGGCCTGCTTCAAGCCGGCGATTCCTACTACCCGACGGGGGCGTATGCGCATTCGTTCGGACTCGAGGGTCTTGTTCAGGCGGGCATGGTCCGCGACCGGGCGACGCTGCGGGAGTTTGTGTTTTTGTCGGTGCTGCCGGCGTTGCGTCAGGCGGAGTTGCCCCTGGCCGCGCACGCCTATGCGGCGCTCGATCCGCAGGCGCCCGATTGGGCGAAAGTCGGCGAACTCTGCGTGCTGGCCCACGCGCTGAAAAGCGCCAAGGAAGCGCGCACGGCGACCGACAACATCGGTCGCCAGCGCGCCGAACTTGCGGTCACGCTGCACGCCCACCCGCTGGCCCACGCGTATCTCGCCCGTGCGGGGGAGCGAGGCTGGCCGTTTTCCTCCGCAGTGTCGGCGGCGCTGGAAGGTCGCGTGCTGGGCGCGCCGCGCGAGGCCGTGCTGGCAGGGGTGATGTATGCGTCGTTGGGCGGACTGCTCGCGGCCTCGATGAAAATCCTGCGCATCGGCCAGAACGCCAGCCAGACGCTCCTCACCGAGGCGCTAGCCCGGGCGCCTGAAATCATCGCGACGGCGTCGGTGGTGCCCATCGACGAAATCGGCTGGTTTAATCCGTGGCTCGACATCGCGGCGGCCCGTCACGAAACCGCCGACGGCCGCATGTTTATTTCCTGATTTTCGACCCTTTCATCCCATGACACGTCCTCCTCGTATCGGCATCGGCGGCCCGGTGGGCTCCGGCAAAACCATGCTCTGCCTCAAGCTCTGCCAGCGGTTGCGCGAGCGCTACTCGATGGCCGTCGTGACCAACGACATCTACTGCTCCGAGGACGCGCAGTTCCTCATCAAGCACAGCGCGCTGCCCGCCGAGCGTATCGCCGGCGTGGAGACCGGCGGGTGTCCGCACACCGCCATCCGCGACGACACCACCATGAACGAACAGGCGTGCCGTGCGCTGGAGGCGAAGTTTGCCGACCTGGACTTGGTGCTGGTCGAGAGCGGCGGCGACAACCTCACGGCGACCTTTTCGCCCGAGTTGGTCGATCAATTCATCTATGTGATCGACGTCGCCGAGGGGGACAAAATCCCGCGCAAGGGCGGCCCGGCCATCCGGCACAGCGATCTGCTCATCATTAACAAAATCGACCTGGCTCCGCTCGTCGGAGCCGACCTCGGCGTGATGGACCGCGACGCGAAGATCCAGCGAGAGACGAAGCCGTTTATGTTTTGCGACCTGAAGCGTGAGCACAACCTCGACGCGGTCATCGCCTGGATCGAGCGCGAGGTGCTCTTTGCCCGGAAAGCCAGGGCCTGAAGTAATGGCTGCCTTTCACGGACACCTCTCGCTGCGCGCCGAGTCGCTGGCCGACGGTCGCACCGCGCTCGGTGCGCAGTCGTTTCGCGCGCCCTACCACATCAGCAAACCCTACTGGGACGCGGACACGCGCACGCTGCTCGTTCAAGTGGTGAACCCGACGGCGGGGATTTTGTCGGGCGACCGGCTGGAGTCGGCGGTCGAGGTGGCGTCCGGCGCGGCCGTGTTGCTGACGACGCCGAGTGCGAGCCGGGTTTTTAAAATGCGCGAAGGGGAGGCGAACAGCGCGCAACGCTTCACCGTGGAAAGCGGTGGCTGGCTGGAAGTGCTGCCGGAGCCGGTGGTGCCGCATCGGGGGAGTGTTTTTCACCAGCGCACGGAGCTGGCCGTGGCGGCGGATGGGGCGGCATTTTACGCCGACCTGCTGCTGCCGGGCCGCGTCGCCCACGGCGAGGCCTGGGAGTGGAAAAAACTGGTGTTGGAACTCGACGTGCGGCGCGACGGCGAGCGGCTGCTGCATGAACGTTTCGAGCAGGACGGCGCTGGACTACGCGCCTTGGCCGCGCTGGCCGGGGCGGGGGAGGAGGCGTGTTTCGGCAACGCGGTCCTGATCGCCCCGGGGGTGTCAGCGGACACCTCGCCGGCGTGGCGCGACGCGCTGCACGCGTTGCCGGTTGACGGGGTGTGGATCGGGGCGAGCCAACTCCGCCTCGGCGGCGGCTGGAGCATCAAGTTTGTCGCGCCCGACGGCGTGAAGCTGAAGAAGACGCTGGCGGCGATCAGGCGCACGCTGGCCGGGGTGTATCCGCATTTGAAGTGTGATGCCCGGAAGCTCTGAAGGTTGCTTCCGTTGTTAGCCAACCCCGGCTTGCGCGCCGGTTTTCAGGACCCGGCGGTAGGCAGTTTGCGGGTGATGCGCCGCCTGATCCACTCGCCAAGCAGGTCGAGCGTGGTCACGAGGACCAGGATGAAGAGCAGCACGGTGGCGAATTTTTCCCACTGGTAATACTCCTGGTAGCCCGCCAGCTGCACGCCGAGCCCGCCGGCGCCGACGTAGCCGATGATGGCGGCGGAGCGCAGGTTGTATTCGATCATCCAGAGCACATAGCTCCACACGAGCGGTTTGGCGTGGGGCCAGACTCCGTGCTGGAACGCCTGGATACGACTGGCGCCGATCGCGCGGAGCCCGCGGGCGACCTCCAGGTCCACCGACTCGAAGGCGTCGCTGAAAAACTTCCCCAGATAACCCACGCTGTAAAACGTGAGCCCGATGACGCCGGCGAGCGGGTTGGCGCCGACAATGGCCACGCCGATCAGCGCCCAGATGAGGCTGGGCACGGTGCGGATGGCGTTGAGAAGCATGCGCGCGGTCGCCACGAGCCAGCCGGGAGACAAGGTGCGGGCGCCGGCCACGCCCAAGGGGAGCGCGATCACCACGGCGAAGGCGGTGGCCATGACGGCGATCTGGGCCGTCTCGCCAAGCGCGCGCAACGTCTCGGGCCAGACGGAAAAATCGGGCGGGAAAAAATAGCCGAGGAACCGTTTCAGGTTGCCGGCGTAATCCAGGTCGCGGCCCGAGCCGCGCAGCGCCGGCGTGGAGGCGACGCAGGCGAGCAGGAAGATGAGCAGCGAGACGTTGAGCACGTTGAGCCGCTCATACCAGCGCACTTCGGGCAAACGCGGAGGCTCGGGCGGCGTGGGCGCCGGTGACGGAGGGACGGAGGTGCGGGGGGCGGGGCTCATGCGTGGGTGAGCTTGCGCAGTTTCCACGCGCCTTCGCCGGAGGGGTCAAAGCTCAGCACCCAGTCGGCGAAGCGTTCGACCAGCTCGGCGTTGTGGAGCACGCAGAACACCGTGCGACCCTGCTGCGCGGCCTCCTGCCGGAGGATGCCGAGCACGCGGCCCGTGAGGTAGGCGTCGAGGTTGGAGACGGGTTCGTCGGCCAGGTAGAGCTCGGGTTTCTGCAAAAGGGCGCGGGCGATGGCGGTGCGTTGTTGTTCGCCGCCGGAGGTCTCGCAGGCCCAGCGGTTGACCTTGGTGCCGAGTCCGAGGTCGCAGAGGATGCGATAGGCTTCTTCGCGGTCGGTGCGCGGAAAACCGGCCAGCGTGCGCCACCACGGGTGGCGTCCGAGGCGGCCGCAAAGGACGTTGGCCAGCAGGCTGCTGGTGGGCACGAGCAGGTTGTTTTGAAACATCACCCCGGTCGTGCCGCGCACGGCGCCGGGCGCGTGGCCGACGCCCGCGCGGTCATGCAGCCGCACTTCGCCCTCGGTGGGCGGGATCAGGCCGGCCAGGCAGGTGAGGAAACTCGATTTGCCCACGCCGGAGGGGCCGACCACGGCGACAAACGTGCCGCGCGGAACGTTCAGATCGAGGCTGCGGAACAGCCAGCGGTCGCCTCGCTTCAGGCCGAGACCACGGGCGGCGACATGGGGGAGATCGACGACCGCAGGCTTCACTGGCGGAGCGCGCGGGCGACCAGCGCGAGCCCGTCGACGAGCGGGGCGAGGTGCGCGTCTTCGTTCACGGGCACGAGGCGCGTCGTAAAGAGTTTGTCGCGCAAGGCGGCGTGCTCGGGGGCGTTGAGGCGGGCGAGGGCGTTGCGCAGGGCGGAGACATCCGCCTCGTCGAGCGAAGCGCGCACGGCGACGACGTGGCTGGGGACGGGCCCCTGTTTTTGCAACCTGCGCAGCTGGCCGCGCTGCGTGATCGAGAGATGCTTGTCCAGGTCGAGGACGTAATAACTGACGGCGGCGGCTTCGGCGTCACCGGCCAGGACGCGCTCGACGGCCGAGACGTAGCCGACGCCGTAGTAGAGGTTGCCCTGGCCGAAGAAGGCCTCGGCGTTGCCGTCTTCGCCGATCAGTCCGCGCTGGCGCAGATCCAGGAGCGGGATGACGAGGCCGGAGGTGCTGGTCTTGCTGGCGAAGGCGACGGGCTTGCCGCGCAGGTCGGCGACGGACTCGTAGGGTGCGTCCTTTTTCACGACCCAGTAGCTGTCGTAGGCGGTGCGGCCATCGGCGAACTCGCCGGCGAGCAGGATGTGGCCGATGCGGCGGGCGCGGGCGTTGACCATGTCGGTGGCGCTCAGATAACCGAGGTCGATCGTGCCGTTGGCGAGGCCTTCCAAAATCGTCGCGGCGGAGAGGGGGATGACGACCTCGGCCGGGCGGCCGAGCGTCTGCGTGAGAAAGGCCTCGAGGGCGCGCTTCTCCTGCAACATGAGTTCGGGGTTCTTGTCGGGCTTCAGCGCGACCACGACTTTTTCCAGACTCAAATCTGCGACCGGTCGGACGGACTCGGGGGCGGCTCCCGCAGAGAGAACGGCGAACAGACAAAACGTCCCCCAAATGGCGGCACCGCGATGATGGATGGCGCGAGTGATGTTGATCATAAAAGAGACCAAACCGATGGCGGGGTTTTTTGTGAGAGCAAGTCTCAATCGCATCTTTATTCTAATGGTTGTGTGGATGAAGACTATCGGGACGAAACGGCTCCGCCGTTCCGCTACGGATTCGCAAGGCACCGCCGTTCCGCTACGGATTCCCAAGGCTTCATCGTTCCGCTACGGATTCCCAACGTAGCGGAATCGCGGAGCGATTTCGGTTTGGAGATCGTTTAGCGCGTGTTTCTGAAAAAACCCTGGCCGAGGAACTCTGCGAGTGAGAGGATAAGCCGGCTGGGCCGGCGTTGACCGCGAGGGCACGACCCGCTGGGTCGCCTCCGTTTCGGTCGTCTAGGCCTAGCCCGCTTCTTCTCTCACGCCGACCTCATTTATATCCGAAACACACCCGAGTCCAAAACCATCCAGCCATTGGTATTAGACGCCAAATCGAGCCGAACGGGTGCGTGTGACCTTATCGACTGAATGGTTCCGGCTAGGGCTTGGGGCTGGAGAGTTCCTTCTTGAGCTTTTGGACCTTGGGTTTGATCACGTAGACGCAGTAGCCCGCGTTGGGGTTTTTGGCGAAGTAATCCTGGTGGTAATCCTCGGCCTGCCAAAAGGTTGTGAGGGGAACGATTTCCGTGGTGATCGGCTTGGCGAAGGTTTTGGCGGCTTCGGTCCGGGACTTTTCGGCGGCGGCTTTTTGGGCGGCGTCGGCGTAGAGGATGATCGAGCGATACTGGGGGCCGAGGTCGTTGCCTTGTCCGCCGACCTGGGTGGGATCGTGGACTTTCCAAAAGAAGGCCAGGAGTTCATCGAGGCTGACCTTGGCGGGGTCGTAGTCGATTTTGATCACTTCGGCATGACCGGTGTGTTCCCGGGAAATCTGTTGGTAAGTGGGCTTGGCGGTGAAGCCGCCTGCGTAGCCGCTGGTGACCGCGTTGACGCCGGGTTTGATCTCGTAGGCGGCTTCGGTGCACCAGAAGCAGCCGCCGCCGAGGACCAGGGAGTCGGCGCGGACGGTGCCGGACAGCGAAGCCAGGCCGAGGATCAGAGGCAGGGAGAGAAGGCGGGTGGCCATGGTTTCAGGGAGCGGGCTTGGGGGCGGGCGGCTTCTGTTTGGCGACCCAGGCCTCGTAGTCCTTGCGGGGCATGAAGCGAAGCGAGGCGGAGTTGATGCAGTAGCGTTTGTAGGTGGGCGCGGGGCCGTCGGGGAAGACATGGCCGAGGTGGGCGCCGTCAATGGTGACATGCACTTCGGTGCGAATCATGCCGTAGCTGGTGTCGGTGTGTTCCCCGATGAAGAGCGGCTCGATGGGTTTGGTGAAGCTGGGCCAGCCCGTGCCGCTGTCGAATTTGTCGCGGCTGTCAAAGAGCGGTGTGTCGCTGCACACGGAGAAATAGACGCCGTCCTCGTGGTGGTTCCAAAAGGTGTTTTGGAAGGGGGGCTCGGTGCCCTGCTGGCGGGCGACTCGAAATTGCAGCGGGGTGAGGAGTTGTTTCCACTCGGCGTCGGTGCGGCGCACGGTGGCCTTCGACATGTCGATGACGACTTGGGAGGGGAGGCCGCAGGCGGAAACGCAGTTGGGATCTTCGGCCGCGCCGGTGGTTTGAGTGGGTTTCATGGTGGGTTGGGAGAAAAGAGCCGAGATCGCGGCGAGCGAAAGGATGATGCCGAAGGACAGAAGGGATATCCGTTTCATGGGTGATGGGAGTCGTGGGAGCGGGATAAAATTCCTGCAGGCAGTCATTTTATAACAACGGGGCGATAACGCAACCGGCCTCCCGCTCAAGCCGTGTAACTCCGGCAACAACTACCCCGTTGTGTTAGTTGTTGCCGGGGTGGCTGGGGGGAATGGCCGCGGTTTTGGCGGGGGGGCCAGGCGACGTCGCGGGGTCAGTCGGCGAGGTCGATCCATTTCCAGGCGCGGTTGTCGAGGGGGCTGGGGGCCCAGTTTTTTACGCGGGGGCTGATGGCGTAGACGCGGCTGTAAAAGTAAATCGGGATGACCGGCACCTCGTCGGCGAGGATCGCCTCGAGTTGTTGATAGGCGGCCAGGCGCGCGGCTTCGTTGCCCGCCCCGAGGGCGCTGCGGAGGATGCGGTCGTAGTCGGCGTTGGACCAGCCGGTCTGGTTGTTGCCGCCGCCGGTCACCCACATGTCGAGGAAGGTGTGCGGGTCGCTGAAATCGCCGATCCAGCCGGCGCGGGCGACCTGGAAATTGAGCGTCTGCACGGTATCGAGGTAGACCTTCCACTCTTGATTCTGGAGGGTGGCGTTCACGCCGAGGCGTGTCTTCCACATCTGCTGGATGGCCTCGGCGATGGTGCGGTGGCTTTCCAGGGTGTTGAAGAGGATTTCCACGGGGGGGAGCCCGCGGCCCTCGGGGTAACCGGCTTCGGCGAGCAGGCGCCGGGCTTCGTCCAGGTCGCCGGCGATGCGGGCGGAGGAGGTGAACTTGGGGGAAGGCGGGGTGTAGTTATACGCGGGTTTCTGGCCGGCGTCGCGCAGGATGTTTTTGATGATGGACTCGCGGTCGATGGCGAGGGCCAGGGCGCGGCGCACGCGGCGATCGTCGAAGGGTTTGCGGGTGACGTTGAGGCGATAAAAATAGGTTCCGTAGAACGGGGCCTGGCGGTAGGTGTCGGGGTTGTCGCGGCGGTAGGTTTCGATTTTGCCGAGAGGGAGGCTGTAGCAGTAGTCGAGTCCGCCGGTGCGGAAGAGGCGCTCCTCGCTGTCGGAGTTGTCGATGGCGTAGAAGTCGATGACGTCGAGTTTCACGGCGGCGTGGTCCCAGTAGGTGGGCGAGCGGGTGACGGCGATTTTCTGGTTGGGTTTCCAGGTGGAGAGCACGAACGGGCCGTTGCCGACGAAGTTGCCGGGGCGGGTCCAGGCGCCGCCCGGCCGGTCGAGTCCGCCGAATTTCTCCACGGTGGGCAGGTGCACCGGAAACCAGGCGTAGTGGAGGAGCGATTCCAGGAGGAAGGGCGCGGGTTGGCCGAGCGTGAGCACGAGGGTGCGGGTGTCGGGCGCGCGGACGCCGACCTTGGAAAAATCGGTGAGTTTGCCGGTGTTGAAGTCCTCCGCGCCGGCGAGGACAAAGAGTTTGTAGGCATACTGGGCGCCCATGGTCGGGGTGAGTATGCGTTTAAAGGAGCCGAGGAAGTCCTGGGAGGTGAACGGCTCGCCATTGGACCAGCGGGCGTTGGCACGGAGGTGAAAGGTGTAGGTGAGCCCGTCGGGCGAAATCTCCCAACGCTCGGCCACGCCGGGAGCGATGGAGCCGTCGGCCGCGTAGGTGACGAGGCCTTCGAGGAGGGCGCTGATGATTTTGTGCTCGGGCACGCCGGTGACGACGTGGGGGTCGAGGTCCTGGGGCTCGGTGCCGTTGCCGACGCGAAGGATTTTGGGGGAGGTGGCGGCCGGTTGGGTCGATGGAGAGGCGGCGGCCGGCTCTTTTTTCGAGCAACCGGCGGCGAGAATGCTCAGGGCGGCGGTGGCGACGAGGGTGATGCGACGGAGCATGAGTTTGAAGGTTGGATGGGCCTGCTTGCGGGCGATGAGAGAGCAGGACGGTGTGCGCGCCTTGAATCGCCTGCAAGCAGGCTCCTACCTTTCGGAGCCGAGCCAGACGTGTTTGTAGGGATGGTGGTCGAGGATCGTGGGATACCAACCCTGAACGGCCGGGTGTTTCAGGAAAACATGGGTGTAGGTGTAGAGCGGGATGAACGGCGCGTCGGCCACGAGGAGGGCCTCGGCCTGCTGGAACAGATCGTGGCGGGTCTCGGGGTCGGCGGTGCGGGCGGCTTGGAAGAGGAGCTGGTCGTAGGCGGGTTTGCGCCAGCCGCTGTAGTTGTTGCCGCTGTCGGCGGTCCACACATGGAGGAACGTGGCGGGGTCGTTGTAGTCGCCGATCCACGAGGAGCGGAGAATCTGGAAATCGCCGGCGCGGCGGGCGGCGAGGACGCTCTTGCCCTCCATGTTCAGCAGGCGGATTTCGAGGCCGAGCTCGCGGCGCCAGTCGGCCTGCACCGCCTCGGCGATGATGCGGTGGTTGTCGGAGGTGTTGAGCAACAGCTCCAGGATGGGGGCGCCCTTGCCGCCGGGGTAGCCGGCCTCGGCGAGGAGGCGGCGGGCCTCGTTGTAATCGGTGTCGAAGCGGGCGGCGGGCGTGTAGCCGGCGGTGCCGGGCGGGGTGAAGGCGTGCGCGGGAGTCTGGCCGCCGCGGAGGATTTTTTGCGCGATGCCCGCGCGGTCCACGGCGAGGGCGAGGGCGCGGCGGACCTTGGGTTCGTTGAGAAAGGGGCGGTTGACGTTGAGCGTGTAGTAGTAGGTTCCCAGATACGGATCGATGCGGAGCAACCCGGGGTTGTCGGCGCGGTAGGCGTCCACCTTGGAGAGCGGCAGGGCATCGGTGAGGTGGAGCTGGCCCGAGCGGAAGGCGCGCTCCTCGGCGTTGAGGTCCTCGATCGGGTAAAAGCGGATGCCGTTCAGCTTCACGGCCGCGTGGTCCCAGTAGGTGAGGGATTTGGCCGTATCGATGTGCTGCCCGGTGCGCCATGCCTTGAGGGTGAACGGTCCGTTGCCGACAAAGGTGCCCGGGCGGGCCCAGCGGTTGCCGCGCTCATGGGGCGGACCGGATTTTTCCAAGGCCGGCAGATAAACCGGCCACCAGACCCAGTGTTGGAGCAGCGACAAGAAGTAGGAAGCCGGGTGCTCAAGGGTGATGCGCACGGTGCGGTCGTCGGGCGCGGCGAAGCCGACCTGGGCGAAGTCGAACAGCTCGGCCTTGTGGTAGGCCTCGGCGTTTTGGACGATGTAGAGCAGCGAGGCGTTGTCGGCGGCGAGCGACGGGGTGAGCACGCGTTGCCAGGACCGCAGGAAATCGCGGGCGGTGACAGGCTCGCCGTTGGACCACTTGGCGTCGGCTCGCAGGTGGAACGTGTAGGTGAGGTTGTCGGGAGAAATCTCCCAGCGTTCGGCGACGCCCGGGACGGGGGCGAGCGTCTGCGGGTCCTCGGCGACGAGGCCCTCGAAGAGGGCGGAGAGGACGGTGTAGTCGTTGGCGGTGGTGGCGAGGTGCGGGTCGAGGTCGGCCGGTTCGGGGCCCATGCCGCGATGGAGGACTTGTTCGCGGTTGCCCCGCTCGACGGCGGTCTCGCGTTGCCCGCAGCCGGCGAGGGCGAGCGAGATGACCGTTAAAAGCACAAGGGGGCGCAACACTGCGGCGGATAAGCGAGGAGAGGTCACGGAATTGTTTTAACCACAAAATACACGAGGCGAGGAAAGGAAATTCAGGGGAGGGCTGGCAGGCCGAGTTCCCTTAGGAAGGCGTTGTGCTTGGCCTTGGCGGCGGCGATTTGGCTTTCGAAGGCGACGAGGTCGGCGTGGGTTTTGGTGAGATCGATTTCTTCCTCGGCGCTCGCCGTGCTGATGTAGCGGGAGATGTTGAGGTTGTAGTCTTCCTTCTCGATCTCGGACATGGAGACCCGGCGGGCGTAGCGGTCGATCTTCTCTGGGCGGTCGCGGTAGGTTTCCACGATTTTTTTTATGTGTTCCTCGGTGAGGACGTTCTGGCGCTTACCCTTCTCGAAATGTTCGGCGGCGTTGATGAAGAGGACGTCGTCGGGCTTCTTGCACTTCTTGAGGACGAGAATGCAGACCGGAATACCGGTCGAGTAGAAGAGATTTGCGGGCAGGCCGATGACGGTGTCGATGTGGCCGTCCTTGAGCAGCTTGGTCCGGATGCGCTCCTCTGCTCCGCCGCGGAAGAGCACGCCGTGGGGCAGGATGATGGCCATGACGCCCTGGTCCTTGAGGTAGTGGAAACCGTGGAGGAGAAAGGCGAAGTCGGCGGCGGACTTGGGGGCGATGCCGTGGTTCTTGAAGCGCACGTCCTGGCCGAGTTCCTCCGTCGGCTCCCACCGGAGGCTGAAGGGCGGGTTCGCGACGATGGCGTCGAACTTGGGCATCTTGGCCGGGTTGGTCTCCCGCAGCATGTCCCAGTCGTTGGTGAGGGTGTCGCCGTGGTAGATCTCGAACTCGGTGTCCTTCACCCCGTGCAGCAGCATATTCATGCGGGCCTGCGGGGGATGCGAATACTCTCGTTACTTCCTCGAACGAGTATCTCGTCTGGCGACCACGAAAGCTGAATAGGTTCAGGCCCGGTGTCCTCGTGCGTTGCCATTTCCGTCAACGGCGGTCGGATATACCTCTCCAGAAATACGGCCATTGTCTTGCCTGCTTTTGAATCCATGTGTGCCCAAGCATCGGCCCCGACGTAATGCCTGCCTCCGTTGACGGCGAACTTGGCGATCAACTCCGTGAGGCGATGCGAAGGTGTGGGATCGAGCACCACGAGAACCGGCGTAAGACCAGCAGCTCGACATTCTACCGGAAAGGATAGTTCTTCGCCAAAGCGCCCCTGTCCGCTGGCGGCAATCGTGACGCGCAGTTTGAATTCGTAAGCCAGTTGGTTCTCTCCGTCGTAGCAATCAATCTGGCGTCCTTCGTCAGTGGTCTGCCCTTGCTCGTTGAGCCTCTTCACCGGCGAATTTTTATGCCCAACCGCTTCACCACCAAGACAGCTCGCGATGACGGGTTCAAAAAGGTAACCTGTTTCTTGGGCCGCTCGTCCGTCTACATCGTAAATCCATTTTCGCCAGACGAGCCAAGCCGCAAGCAGCTCATGATGCACGCCGCCGAACTCAAGGAGACTTCGAGGACCGATTTGATTCATCGTCGGACGCGGTTGCGTGGACAGGATGCGCTGATACTTGCGGCGACGCTTGTGGAGCGCGGCGAGATTCGCGAAATAGAGGCCGAAATCGGGTTCGTATGCGATGCACGCCGCCAAACTCTCCACCAGCGCGGTTGCCGATGGGCATTCGGCTTGTGGGGTTTGAAACCACGCCAAGGGCAGACGGTAGTAATCCGAACTTGGTGCAGGAGCAGAAAGGAGCGGCAGTTGTGAGACCGACGCTTGGATTGAGAGGTCGTAGCAGCACTGGGTAAGCAGGCAAAACAACTCGTTCTCCGAGAGCGTTACGCGGTCGTCTCCACTGCCGAGAATGCGTGCAGCACTAAATAGCTTTTTGATTTCGATGGGGATTGGCATGGTCAGATTTTTGGTTTCTCGAATAACACGAGTTGTTCTTCCTTCGATTTCACTAACTCTGTGAGCACGAACTCGGTGCGGGCCAGTGCTGGACTCATGCCTTCGGAGCGAGTCAGGCAAAAACGAAGCGACGGATGGACTGAACCGTTGTAGCGCACGCCAAAGCCGTATTCTTTCGAGATATGCTCTGCCATCGTGCGCGCGAGAATCGGGGGAATGGCATTGCCAATTTGCTGGATGCGGCTGGCAGCGTTCCCGGCGAAGACAAACGAGTCGGGGAACGTCTGCAATCGGGCGCACTCCCGCAATGTAAGCAATCGGTCTTCGGTCGGATGGACAAACTCCCTCGTCGCCGCGCTCGTGATGGTCAGACTGGGTTCATCCGCAAAGAAACGCTTCAGGCCGGAGGGAGCGCCACCGCGCCGTTCAACGGGTGTGCCATCCATTACGCGACGAAAGGCGCGCCGACGAAACGACTCGTGTTGCAAATGCTCCGGCAAGTCCTTCATCGTCTGTCCAGGCGACAACCCTCGCACCCGCTCCAATTGGATTTCCGAGAGCGATGTCGAAAAGTGATCCGTAACCGTCTTCGCGTCTCCCCGGAGATAGGTCTGTAATTCGTTTTTCGGTGGACCGATGTGCGCGAGCGGCTTTCCTGCATCCGTGGTCGCCGGCGGCAGGTCGCTCGTCGCCGTCGAGAATGTGATTTCACCTTTTCGAAAGATGCTCCCCGAAAACAGAGTCACAGCATTGGGGAAAACGAAGTCATGCCCGATGCGATTCCCCACGATGAGCACCCGTTTACGCCGCTGAGGGACGCCGTAGCCCTGAGCATATACCTTCTCCAGATTGACCGCGTAACCTGCGTTGAGAAATGCCTCCACTGCATCTCGAACATGCAGCCCGCCATCGTTTGTCAGCAACCCCTCGACATTCTCCATGACGAACCATTTGGGTTTGATGCCTTCGAGCAGGCGAACGTAGTGCCGAACCAGCGAATTCCGAGGGTCCTCGCCCGACTTCATACCCGCGCTGCTAAACCCCTGACATGGCGGGCCGCCTAGCAGAATGTCGAGTTCACCGGAACGGAGTCCGACTTTATCCAACAGCATTTCCGGCCCGAGGTCGCGAACATCCGCCACTTCACAAGGTGTTTCGAGAAAGTTGCGTCGATAGGACTCCATCGCATCACGATCAATGTCCGTCGCAAACCGAACATCGAAACCCGCTTGCTCGAATCCAAGCGAGCAACCGCCCGCGCCCGCGAAGAGGCTGATGGCGGTCGGTTTGTGGACTAGCCGCGTGGTGCGCTGCGATGCGGCGTCTTCGACGATGGATTTGTTGAGCGACATGGTTATGGCGTTGCTACAGGGACTGCGGCTGGAATCGTAGCAACGGGCGCTCCCGCTGCGGGCTCTTCAATAAACGCATCCCCCATCATCATTTTGTAGTGCTCGATCTGGCGCTCTTTAACAAAGATTTCTCTGAAGACTTTGAGGTAGTTCTCGACCATCGAATCATCAATCGAGACGTAGAGGCCGTCGTGGGCATAGTGCGAACCATCATGCACCCATGAGGCAAGGGACTTGCAGATGATCTTTTCCCGTCCGTCGAACTTATCGCAAAGCTGGTCCAGTTCGATGCCACCCAGAATCTTGAAGTAGTTTTCCAGAATGCGCCGCAGCGTGTTTTGAATCGCGAGGTTGGAGCGTTCAGGCTTTCGAACTTCCGCCCAAAGCAACTCGTATGACGTCTTAAGGGAGGTCCTAATTTCATTTCCAGATGTGATTTTAAATCATCCTGCTGAGGCCAGCGTGAGTGCACTCGCAAAAAGCGTGGGTTAACAGGTGTTTAATATCATGATTTCACGTGGTTTGAGTGCGGGAAGGCGTG
>CAIRBK010000057.1 GCA_903876795.1 uncultured Verrucomicrobiota bacterium | reverse complement strand
GGGTTGCGGGCGTAGGCCTCGGTGATCTTTTGCAGGAAGGCCGCGCGGATGATGCAACCGCCGCGGAAGATCTGGGCGATCTGGCCGAAGTTGAGTTTCCAGCCGTATTCGCCCTGGGCGGTGCGCATGAGCTGGAAGCCCTGGGCGTAGGAGCAGATCTTGGAGCAGTAGAGGGCGTCGTGGATGGCCTGGATGAGCTCCTTCTTCTTGGCGGGGGAGACTTTCTTGACCTTCGGTCCCTTGAGGACCTTGGCGGCGGCGACGCGCTCTTCCTTGATGGCGGAGAGGCAGCGGGCGAAGACCGACTCGGCGATGGTCGGGGCCGGCACGCCCATGTCGAGGGCGTTGACGGATGTCCATTTGCCCGTGCCCTTCTGACCGGCGGTGTCGAGGACGACATCGACGAAGGGTTTCTTGGTGACGGGGTCCTTCTGCTTGAGGATGTCGGCGGTGATCTCGACGAGGAAGCTGTCGAGCGCACCCTTGTTCCATGCGGAGAAAATCTCGCCCATCTCGGCGGGCTTGAGACCGAGGAGGCCCTTCATGAGCTCGTAGGCCTCACAGATCATCTGCATGTCGCCATACTCGATGCCGTTGTGGACCATCTTGACGTAGTGGCCGGCGCCGTTTTCGCCGATGTAGGTGGTGCAGGGAACGCCGCCCTTGACGGGTTTGCCGGGCTTGGCGCCCATGATGGGCTTGCCGGTCTTCTTGTCGACCTTGGCCGCGATGGCGGTCCAGATCGGCTTGAGTTCGTCCCAGGAGGATTTATCGCCGCCGGGCATGAGGGACGGGCCGAAGCGAGCGCCTTCTTCGCCGCCGGACACGCCGGAGCCGATGAAGCGGAAGCCTTTTTCCTTGAGGGCTTTTTCGCGGCGGATGGTGTCGGTCCAGAGGGCGTTGCCGCCGTCGATGATGATGTCGTTGGGCGCGAGGAGGGGGACGAGGCCGTCGATCACGGCGTCGGTAGCCTTGCCGGCCTGGACGAGGATGACGATCTTGCGAGGGGCGGCGATGGACTGGACAAATTCCTCAAGGGTCTTTGCGCCGACGAGGCCGCCCGGGGTGTTGGGGTTTTCGGCGACGAACTTGTCGGTCTTTTCGACCGTGCGGTTATAAACCGAGATTTGGAAGCCGTGGTCGGCGATGTTGAGGGCAAGGTTTTGACCCATCACGGCGAGGCCGATGAGTCCGATGTCGGAGTGCGTCTTGGGCATGGTGTGAAAAAAGGGAGCTTTCTGGATGAAGCCCGCGCAAAGACCAATCCCAATCTTGCCGCTTTGCATTCATTCTCAGGGCAAACTGCGGTCATGCACGCCCCGCCAGAGTCGGTGCATTGTCCCGTGCGGGTCACGGCATGCCCAGTTTTCTTTCTTTCTGCGCCTGCTTTTGAGCAGAGGGGAAGAAGGGGGCCACACTGTCCACATAAGGCGTGAGAAACGCGGGCTCGTTGCGATGGTAGATCCAGTTCAAGCCGACAATGCTCAGGGCGACGAAGATGATCACCGACAGCACGATCTTGTTCATCTCCGCCGCCTTGCGGATAAGGAAAAGGGCGGCCGCGAGGATGCCGACGCCCATGAGCACGTTGAGCCAGAACCTGGGCGGCACGGCTTGGATCTTCTCTAGCGTGGTGGCGGCGGCGGCGAGGAGCGGCATGGAGGTTGGGGGAGCAGGTTAAATCGGGCGGGGCCTGAGACGAGGCGAAAGGCCGGGCGCGGGGGGTTTGATGGATTTTTAAAAACCAGCGGGGCGGACCGCGTGTCCGGCGTTGCCATGCGGGCGGGGTGGACGCACGTTGCGGGCGGCATGGAAGAATCTCCGGGCACCGCACCGCGTCAGCAGCAAAAAAAACCCAGTTACCCGATCAGCGCGGGGCTGCGCGCTTACCTGCGACGCTACCGCCGCGAGCGTGAGCTGCCGGTGACTTACGAGCGGCTGCGGCGGTTTGCCGATTCGGTGCCGCTCAACGATGCCAAAGGCCGGCCCACCCTCTGGGAGAGCGTTTTCTACGATCCGTTCGAGATGGAGTCGCTGCAGGACGACCTGAAGCGCGTGTATGCGCTCATCCGCGTGGATGGCGACCTGTCGGTGATGAAGCATCTTTACATCGACCGCATCGACTTCTGCGCGTTCGGCAACTCGACGCCTTTCCGCATCCGGATCGTCAACGCCTACAACGACAATCCCGACTATTTCTACATCAAACGCGGCGACGCCTCCCGCATTTACGGACTGGAACTTGAACACCTGCTGTCGCCCAACCGTCTCAACTACCTGACATGCGGCGGCACCTTGGTCGAGGAACACATCGCGGGCATCCCCGGCAACGAGTTCATCGCCCGCTGGCTGGGCAGCCCGGAGATCAGCCCCGTGCGCCTGGCGAAGGAGCTGGTGAAGTTCAACGAGCGCTCCTTCGTGCGGCTGCTCGGCGACATGCGCAGCTACAACTTCGTGGTGGTGCTCACCCCCGACTTCGAAGGGGCGCAGGTGCGTATCCGCGCGATGGATTTCGACCAGCAGAGCTACGAGGGGCGCATGAACCTCTACCGGCCGCAGTTTTTCAAGGACAACCGGTCGCTGGCGCTGTTCTGCGTGAAACAGCTGCGGCTGGAGACCGCGCAGCAATACCAGCGCGAGGAGCAGGTGCTCATCCTGCAACGCGCGCTCATCAGTGAAGAGCGGCTGGCGATGCTGCTCGCGGGCATGTCGGCCGACACCATCTCGACCTGGGAAAACATCCAGGAGCTGCGGTCCACACTGGCCGAGCACTACGGCCGCGACGCCTACATGCGCTGCGAGTCGATGGGCGCGCTGGTGCGCGAGAATCTGGAATCCATCCGCATCAACGTGGAAAAACACGTGCCCGGCCGCCTCTCGGCGCTCGACGGCGAGACGGAGAATTGAGGCCCCGCCGCCGGCAACGCCGGTGTGGCGCGCCAGCCCGAGTTCGTCGGTTCACAGCACGCTTCTTTTGTTGGTGGGCCCTGCGGGATTCGAACCCGCAACCAAGGGATTATGCCTGCCACTTCGGCTTTCGCCGCCGATCCGTCGCCGGATCGTTGGTGGTCTGGACTATGCCTTCACCATGCCGCCCGAAGGCGACGAAGGTGGGTGATTATAGTCTCTACACCTTCAGCGCACCGCGAGGCGCGCCGCTTGGCTCGGCGTTGGGAGATTAAACCGTTCGCCGAATTTACACCTGACTACCGCCGCGTTTCCGCGACGGCGACCCGTTAAAGTCCCCTGCTCTGACCATTGAGCTAAAGGCCCGCCTGACAAAGAACCGGCAGACGTTGCGGAGTTCGCCATGCCAGCACAACAGCAAAGGAGGCGCCGGGGTTTCGTCCGCCTGCGGACTCCATCCGTTCCCCACCTCGCCCGATAACCCGCTTTGCGAAAGCGCTAGGGCCGATCAAGGCCGGCCTTGCGCGCGACGATTTCGGTCAGCCGTTGAATCTCGATCTCGGCGTTGCGTTTGGCGATGCGGGCCAGCTCGATCTGGCGGTCGCGCTCGAAGGCCGACTGGCGGAGGGCGTCTGCGCGCGGACGCAGCCCGCGGCCAGCGCGAACGCGAGGAGCGCGGCGGAGAGGCGGCGGGGAAATACGGAGCGCATGGCGAGGTTCAGTTTTTGATCGTGAAGCTGAGCGGCTGCTGCATGCGGGTGTTCACGGCGGCGCCGCCCTTTCGGCCGGGCGTGAAGCGCCACTTCAGGATGGCCTTGACCGCCTCGGCCTCGAACTCCGGCCGACTGGCGCTCAGGACGACGACGTCGCGCGGGACGCCTTCGGTATCGACCACGAAGCCGAGCACGACTTCACCGCCGATGCCGGCGCGCCTCATGTCGGGCGGAAACGCGGGGTTGACGCGCACCGTGAGCACGGGGCGCTGGTCGAGGGAGGCCAGATCGAAGATGTTGCCGAGGCCGGCGACGGCGGGGCGGCCGGCGGGGATGACAATGCTCCGGTCCAGGTTTAAGCCGACGACGGGCGGTGGCTGTAGTTGCTGCACAAAGGGCGAGGTGATGGCGGCGGTGGGCACGTCGGCCTGGGTCGGCGGCGCCAGGTCGCTCACGTCGGCGGGCGCGGGTTCGGCGACGTCGGGTGTGACCGGATCGGGCTCGACCGGAGGAAGCGGGGCCAGCTCGACCACGGGAATCTCCTCTTTGGCCGGCGCGGGCGCGGGGGGGGATTTAAAGCGGTGTCCGCCGAATAAAAAGCCGGCGTGGAGCAGCAGGGAAACCGCCGCGGCAATGACAAAGGAGCGGTTCACGGGTGTCAGCGCCCCGGAGGGCGGTAGGCGGTTTCGATGGAGACCTGGGCGATGCCGGCCTTGCGCACCTCGTCGAGCGCGTGCACGGCGGCGCCGTAGCTGGCCTTGTCGTCGCCGCTGATGAGCACGCGCGGCGAGACGGCGGCGAGACGGTAGGTGGCAAGGCGCGGCCCGAGTTCGGAGGTGTTGACGAGTTCCTTGTTCCAGTAGGCGGTGCCGGCCTCGGAAAGCTGGAGAACGACCGTCTCGTCCTCGGGATTGGGCCGCGCCACCGTTGCGGCCTGCGGAAGATCCACGGGCAGGGATTGGATTTTATTGAGCGAAAGCGTGAAGAGGACGAAGGTGGCGAGCAGGAAGAAAATCACGTCGATGAGCGGGATGATCTCGATGCGGGCACGCTTGGGAGCGCCCGCGAAGGCGTCCTGGATTTGGGTGTACATGGGAATGGCGCGGAACCGGGGGCGATCAGGCGCGCGAGGACTCGGCCTCGGGGGCGGTCTTCTTTATGATCACCTCAAGGGCGTGGGAGGCGTCGGAGATGTCATGCCTGGCCGTCTCCACGCGGGCGGTGAGGATGTTGTAGGGCAAGAGACCGATGATGGCGATGACCAGACCGGCGGCGGTCGCGATGAGCGCCTCGCCGACGCCGCCGGTGATCTTGCCGGCGCTGGCGCCGATGTCGCCTTCGCCCAGGGCGCCGAAGGTCGCCATCATGCCCGTCACCGTGCCTAGCAGGCCCAGCAACGGGGCGACGGTGATGCATGTGTCCAACACCGACAACCCCTGCTGAAGGCGCTGGAGCTCCTGGTTGGCGGCGCGGATGAAGGCGTTGGCCAGCGAGTGCTCCCGATGGGAAAGCGCGTGAGTGAGGATGCGCGCGATGTAGTCCCGGCAGCGCCGGCCGAGTTTGACGGCGGCCTCGGCGTCGCGCGACTCGACGAGGTCGAGGATTTTTTCGACCACCTCCGGCTCGCGGGTGGCGTTCTCGCGAACGAGAAAGACGGCTCGCTCGATCACGACGGTGACCGCGAGAAAGGAGACGAGCAGGATCGGCCACATAATGGGGCCGCCGTGGGTGAAGAGTTCGAGGGGACTTTGCCCCATCAAAAAGGCGGGAGGCGTTGCGGAGATCATGGTGGGAAAAACACGTTGACGTTACTGGAGGCGGTGCGGCTGCGGAAACGATCCGCCCGGGTAAGGACAAATCGTGGCCGAAGAGGACCGGGGGACGAGACGCCATATCATGCTCGGTGGTCTCGCGGGGTTTGTCGCGGCCTTGCCGTGGTCGGCCAAGTGCTGCGCAGAGGAGCAGGCTTACGTTTTGTAAACGCAGCGCATGACCTAAATAAGAGTATTTTTATGTCTTAAGTAAAGAAAAAGTTTCCCCCGGGGGAACATGTGCCTCCTCTTTATCTCGCTTAATTTTTATATAAAGCGGTTTATGAAGATTTTTTCAGCGATGGGGATCGGCACGGTTTTGGTGATTTTTAGTCCGAAGACCTCCAGCCGCTGATCTTCTTTTGGGGCGTGGGTCGCCTCTGAGCGACAGCCAGAGCACCGAGTCAAAGTCGTCTGGCATGGCAGGCCAAACGCCCACGCTCCTGACGCTCACCGGGGTTTTTGCAGCGGCGACGTCATTTCGATCCTCGCGCGGACCGTGCGTGCCCGTCGGCGGTACCTTCGGGAGAAGCGGCGCAGGTCGGACTGACGCGCCATCGTACCGCGACGTTCACGATCTCGCAGATCACCGGCCTCGACCAACCGATCGCTGGGACGAAACCACCTGGATTTAAACAGAAGTGGTCGTCCGAACACCTTTAATCCCGATTTGGCCATGTGATCTCGTTTGGAGATGACGCAGTCAATACCCGACTGCGAACGCCACGAAACCACTTAAATATTTGAAATGCATAACTTAAAATAAATATAATCTCATCAAAAAACGAAGCCGCCACCCGGTATTAATAGTATTTACATTTATCTACGCAGGTAATGACCTTGGCGCGGTCCACGTCATATCACACCAGCAGCCAGCCCCCCGACAGCGATTAGCCGACCACGGTGATCCCCGGGGGCATATCGGGGGCGCTTTGAGCCTATGCCAAGCTGCTGCCGCCCCTCACCAGCCCCCCACCCTCGGGACGCAACATCGTGCGCTCCCGGCTCTTCACCTCCTTCAATCACCATGCCGGATATCGTTCTTATTTCAGGCAGCCCGTCGGCAACCTCGCGCACGGCTGCAATTCTCGACTACGCCCGCCGCAAGCTGGGCGGGCACCTCCTCGACGCCACGGTAATCAACGTGCGCGAATTTCCCGCGACCGAACTCGTGCTCGCGCAGCATGACAGCCCGGTTTTCGCCGAGGCCCGGAAACAAGTGGCGCAGGCGGCCGGCATCGTGGTCGGCACGCCGATCTACAAGGCCGCTTACGCCGGCACGCTGAAGACATTCCTCGACATCCTGCCGCAGACCGCGCTCCGGGGCAAAACCGTGCTGCCGATCGCCAGCGGCGGTTCGCCGGCGCACCTTCTCGCCATCGACTACGCGCTCAAACCCGTGCTCTCCGCGCTCGGTGCGACCGATCTTCTGCAAGGCGTCTATGCCACCGACGATCAGGTCAAGGTCGCCGGCGTCGATCCGCTCTGGCTCCACGACGATCTGCGCAGTCGTCTGGATGCCGCGATCGACCATCTCGCCACCCAAACCAAAGCCCGCCTCGTTCGCTGACCCCGAGCGTTGCCCCGCCCGAACTCGGAAAAAAGCCCGCCCATGTCCCGTCCTCCCGCGCCGACTCCACCCGCCCGCCCGGAGGGAGGGTCGGCTTTGTTGCGCCTCCTGCGGCTTTGCTGGCGGGACCGGGCGCTCTGCATCCAAGTCATCCTTTGCCAACTCGCCGTGCTCTCCCTCGGCCTGGTGGGCCTGGGCTCCGCCGGTCTCGGCATCGACTACCTGCGCTCGCTGCTGCAACCCGGCGCGCCGGCGGTGCGCTGGCCTTTCGGCATCGCGCCGCCGGTCGCCTGGAGCCCCCTGGGCGTCCTAGGCGCGATCGCCGGTCTGGTGGTGGTCGCGGCCGTCCTGCGCGGCGCGCTCACCTGGCTGGGCGGCGCCCTGCTGGCGAGGCTGGTCCACCGCAAGGTGATCGCCGGCCTCCAAAACGCCGTCTTCGCCAAGCTGCAACACCTCCACTTCCGCTTCTTCGACCAGCACGGCCGCGGCGAGATCATCAACCGCGCCACCGGCGACATCCAGTCCGTCCGCACGTTTGTGGACACCGTGCTCATCCAGGCGCTCGTCACCGTGCTCACCGTGGCCGTCTATCTGGCCTACATGCTATCGATCCATGTGGCCCTCACCCTGGCGTGCCTGGCCATCCTGCCCGCGCTCTGGTGGGGCTGCATCGTGTTTTCGCACGCGGTGCACCCGCTCTACCTGCGCAACCGCCGGCTCTTCGACCGCCTCGTGCTCACGCTGGCCGAATCCATCGAGGGCATCGGCGTGATCAAGGGCTTCGCCCGGGAGGGCGAAATCAACGCCCGCTTCCGCGCCAACAACCTTGAGGTCAAGGACCAGCAGCGGCGCATTTTCTGGCGGATGAGCCTGTTCACCCCCTCGATCGACCTGCTCACCCAGGTCAGCCTCGTCGTGCTGCTGCTCTACGGCGGCAAACTCGTGATCGACGGACGCCTTCCGCTCGGTGCCGGCCTGGTCGTTTTCGCGGGACTGCTCCAGCAATTCGCCAACCAGGTGACCACCATCGCCCAGATCGCAAACGGTATCCAGGAGAGCCTTACCGGAGCCCGCCGCGTGTTCGACATCCTCGACGCCCCCGCCGGGCTGCCGCTTCCGGCCAATCCCGTCGTGCCCGCATCGAACGCGGGGGCGGTGGCGTTTGAACACGTCAGCTTCCGCCATCTCGACGCGGGGCCGGTCGTGCTGCGCGACCTGGACTTTTCCGTGGCCCCCGGCGAATGCGTGGCCGTGGTAGGCGAGACCGGCTCGGGCAAGAGCGCGCTGCTCAGCCTGATCCCTCGCTTCTACGATCCCGAGGCCGGCCGCGTGCTGGTGGACGGGCTGGATGTCCGCGCGTGGGACCTGCAGGCCCTGCGCCGCCGTGTCGGCATCGTGTTTCAGGAAAACTTTCTCTTCAGCGACACGGTCGCCGCCAACATCGCCTTCGGGCGGCCGGAAGCGTCGCGGGAAGCCGTGGTCGCCGCCGCCAAAGCCGCCTGCGCGCACGATTTTATCGAGGCGCTCCCGCAGGGATACGAGACCGTGCTGGGCGAGAGCGGAGTCGATCTCTCCGGCGGCCAGCGCCAGCGTCTCACCATCGCCCGCGCGCTGCTGACCGGCCCTTCCATCCTCCTCCTCGACGATCCCACCGCCGCCATCGACCCCGAGACCGAGCACGAGATCATGGCCGCGATAGAGCGCGCGCTGGCCGGCCGCACGACGTTTGTGGTCGCGCACCGCCTGAGCACCCTGCGCCGCGCGGACCGGATCATCGTCCTGGAACGCGGCCGCATCGTGCAGACCGGCACGCATGCCGAGCTCATGCACGCCGAAGGCCCCTACCGGGGCGCCGCCCTCCACCAGATGGTGGACGAGGAAAGCCGTCGCCTGCTCGCCGCGGAAATCTCCGAAACCGCCCTGCCGTCATCGCCATGAAGGGCAACCCTCTCCGCGGTATCGGCGACGAACGTCCCGACAACACCTCCATCGACTGGCGCGTCGTCAAGCGCGTGCTCGGCTACACCCGGCCCTACGCGGCCAAGCGCAACGCCGTCTTTGCGCTCACCGCCCTGCGCGCGTTGCAGAAACCCGCGCTCGCCTGGCTGCTCGCCGCGATCATCAACGGTCCGGTCTCGCGCGGAGACTACCGCCTCGCCGTCATCGAGACGCTCGGCTTCGGCTGCCTGCTGCTTTTCACCGCCGCCGTGTTTCACTTTCGCCAGCGCAACGCGCTCGAGCTGGGCGAGTCGGTCGTGCACGACCTGCGCAACGACCTCTACGAAAACCTCCAGCGCATGCCGCTGAGCTATTACCACAAGACCAAGCTCGGCCGCATCCTCAGCCGCGTGATCACCGACATCGAGGCCGTGCGTCGCGGCGTGCAGCAGGTGTTTTTCTTCAGCCTGCTGTTGATCGGCCAGATGCTGGGCTCAGCCGCACTGATGCTGCACTACAACTGGGTGCTCTTCTGCCTGCTGCTGGGAGTCGGCCCGCTCATCTGGGCGACCAACCGGCATTTTCACCCGCGCCTCAGCCGCTTCTCCCGCACCGCCGCCGAGAGCAGCAGCCGGCTCACCGGCAACCTCGCCGAGTCGGTGCGCGGCATCCGCGTGATCCAGGGCTTCACCCGCCAGGAGCGGGGCGAGCGTATCTTCGAGGGCTATGTGGACCGTCTCGCCAAGGACAACGTCGTGCTCGCGGCCGAATCCGCTCTCTATGTGCCGCTGCTCGACCTCGGCAGCCAGCTGTTCATCGCCGCCATGCTCGTCGTGGGCGGCTACGGCGCGCTCCACGGCTTTGCCGGCATGGAAATCGGCAGCCTCATCGCGTTTTTCTTTCTGCCCGCGCTCTTCTTCCAGTCGCTCCAACAACTGGGCAACCTCTACACCCAAACGGTCACCTCCATGGCCGGCGCGGAACGCGTCTTCCAACTCATCGACCTGCGGCCCGAGTGGACCGACGTCTCCGACGCGATCGATCTTCCCGACCCGCGCACGCCGGCGGCGCCCGCTCCGGGAGCCCGGGTGGAGCTGCGCGGCATCTCGTTCGGCTACGACCCGGAGCGTCGCGTGTTGCACGACATCTCCCTCGTGGCGGAGCCTGGCCAGACCGTCGCCCTCGTCGGTCACACCGGCAGCGGCAAATCCTCCATCATCAATCTTGTCGCCAAGTTCTACCTGCCCACCGAAGGCGAGCTTTTGGTGGACGGTCACGAGATTCGCCGGCTGCGCACCGATTCGTTGCGCCACCAGCTCGGCATCGTGCTTCAGACCAACTTTTTGTTCACCGGGACGATCCGGGAGAACATCCGCTTCGGGCGCCCCTCGGCCTCCGACAAAGCCGTGACCGAGGCCGCGCGCCGGCTCGACTGCCTGGACCTGTTCGAGTCGCTGCCCCGGGGACTCGACACCGATGTCGGCGAAGGCGGCGCCAATCTTTCCCTCGGCCAGCGCCAGTTGGTCTGCTTCGCCCGCGCCCTCCTGGCCGACCCGCGCATCCTCATCCTCGACGAGGCCACCAGCGCGGTCGATCCCGTCACCGAGGCCCGCCTCCAGCGCGCCCTCTCCACCCTGCTGGCCGGCCGCACCAGCTTCGTCGTCGCCCACCGCCTCAGCACCATCGTTCGCTCCGATCTCATCCTCGTCCTCGACCACGGCCGCATCGTCGAACGCGGCTCCCACCTCGCCCTGCTCGCCGCCCGCGGCCCTTACCACCACCTCTACCGCCAGTTCGTCTTCTCCGGCCTCGCCGGCGAAACCGACGGATCAAAGTCCACGGCCCGCGATAATTTTATCCCATAACATATTGTTGTTAAAATTTTTAATAAATTTCCATTCACCCGTTCTGAATAACTTGACTTACTATACTAGTTTAGTCTGATTTAAGTCCATTCAGAGCTGCGCCACTGGCGACGCTCCTTTGCCGACCGTAATTGCGGAGGCATGGCCCAAGAAGACCGACCGCATGATCGGAGGTTCTTCCGGCAGCATTACCGAGCGCGCCTTGATGCGCCGTTTCCATCCCATTTTCCGCACAAGCTCCCTGGCTGTGCCGTGTAAAAACAACGTTTTGATCCGCCTGTCCCGTCATGATTCCCGCAAGTGAAGTCCGCGCTTGGCCGCTCCTTTCCCTGGTGAAAGGAGCGGCATGAGCGTGGGCGAAGAAACCACTCTCGCCAACGGCCACCCTCTGCCGATGACATGGGCCGACTCGCCGCAAAGACCGAACCGGCCTTGGCGTCGCGCCGTCTCGCGGCTCGGCAAATCGCGGCCCGGCCTGGTGCTCGCGGCCTTGTTTTTCACCTTTCTGGCCGTCGCCGCCCTGCAACCGGCCTGGCTGGCGTCGGGTGATCCGTTGGCGGCCAACGCACGCATGGCGTTTCGCGCACCCGGCGAAGCCCACTGGCTTGGCACCGATGAAAATGGCCGCGACATTTTCACCCGCCTCGTTCACGGCGTGCGACCGTCGCTGCTGGTTGGTCTCGCCGCCACCGCCATCGGGGTCGGCGCAGGCGTGGCCGTCGGCCTGCTGGCCGGACTCGGCCACCGCGTGGTGGACGGCCTGATCATGCGCGGCGTCGATGTGCTGCTGGCGTTCCCCGACCTCCTGTTCGCCCTGGTGATCATCACGTTTTGGGGCCAGGGCACGTTCAACACCATCGTGGCGGTGGGCATCGCGAGCGTGCCTCGCTACGCACGCATGGTCAGGGCCCAGGCCCATGTGGTGCGCCGCGCCGGCTACGTCGAGGCCGCGCGCACGCTCGGGCTGAGCAACCCGGCGCTCGTTTTCCGCCACATCCTGCCCAACGCCGTCAAACCCATCCTGGTCCTCTCCATCATCGGCATCGGCGGCAAAATCGCCGCCGGCGCCTCGCTGAGTTTCCTCGGTTTCGGCGCGCCGCCGCCCTCGCCCGAGTGGGGCTCCATGCTGTCGGTGGGGCGCAATTTCCTCGGCAACGCCTGGTGGCTCACCGCCGCGCCCGCCGCCGCCATCACCCTGACGGTGCTTTCGCTGACCGCGCTGGGCCGCGAGATCGTCCGCCGGACGGAGGGCCGCGCACCATGAGCGAAGCGCGGAGATTGATCGAGGTGGACAACCTCCGCGTGCGCTTCGGCGCCGACGGACCGCCGGTGGTCAAGGGCATCTCGTTCGCCATCCGGCGCGGAGAGTGCCTGGCGCTGGTCGGCGAGTCCGGCTCAGGGAAGAGCGTGACCGCGCGCACGCTCGTCGGCCTGGCGGGCGACAACGCGCGCATCGAAGCCAACCGCCTCCGCTTTGACGACCGCGATCTCACCGGCCTGGGTGAACGCGACTGGCGGCAAATCCGCGGCGGCCGCATCGGCTTCGTCATGCAGGACGCACTCGGCTCCCTCGACCCGCTCCGCACCGCCGGCCGTGAAATCGGCGAGACGCTGCGCCTGCACACCCCGCTCACCGCAGACCAGCGCGACGCCCGCGTGGTCGCGTTGCTCGACAAGGTCGGCGTGCCCGAGCCCGCCGTGCGCGCCCGCCAATATCCCCATCAACTTTCGGGCGGACTCCGCCAGCGGGCGCTCATCGCCTCGGCGATCGCCGGCGACCCGGAGCTTCTCCTCGCCGACGAGCCCACCACCGCGCTCGACGCCACCGTGCAGGCCCATGTGCTCCGCCTCCTCGAATCCCTGCGCGGCCCGGACCGGGCCATGCTCGTCGTGAGCCATGATCTCGCGGTGGTCGCACGCCTCGCCGACCGCGTCGCCGTCATGCACGCGGGCGTGATCGTCGAGCAAGGCCCGATGCGCGCCGTGCTCCACCACCCGCAACATCCCTACACCCGTGCGCTGCTTGCCGCGCACGTCGCCGTGCACGCCCACAACGCCCGCCTGCCCGCCGTCCGCGTCCGCGGGTTTCGCGAAAACGGCGACGGCCGGCCCGCGGACACCGCCGTCGCCCCCTTTCCCCGGCCCGACGGCGACAACGGTCGCGGCCGCCCCCTGCTCGCCGCTCGCGGGCTCGTCAAAAACTACGTCGGCCCCGACGCCGTAACCCGCGCCGCGGTCTCCGACGTTTCCTTCGTGCTCCGCCCCGGCCAGACCCTGGGCATCGTCGGCGAATCCGGCTCGGGCAAAACCACCACCGCCCGGCTCATGCTCGGCCTGGAAAAACCCGACGGCGGCGCGGTCGAGTGGGGAGACCGCGATTTCCACGCGTTGCCCGGCAAACGCCAGCGCGACGCCCGGCGGCGCATCCAGGTGGTTTTCCAAGACCCGCTCGCCTCCTTCGACCCGCGCTACACCGTCGACAAAATCCTCTTCGAGGCGCTCGCCGTCGCCGGTTTCAAGCGCGGCGAAAAACGCCTCGCGCGCGCCCGCGAGTTGCTCGCGTTGGTACGCCTCGACCCCGCTTTGCTCTCGCGCCGGCCCCTGGAGTTGTCCGGCGGTCAACGCCAGCGCGTCGCCATCGCCCGCGCGCTCGCCACCGGGCCCGAAGTGCTGGTGTGCGACGAACCGGTCTCGGCCTTGGACGTCTCCGTGCAGGCGCAAATCCTCGACCTGCTGGCCGACCTAAAAAAACGACTGGATCTCGCCTGCCTCTTCATCTCGCACGACCTCGGCGTCATCTACCGCGTCTGCGACCGCATCCTCGTCATGAAGGACGGGCGCGTCGTCGAGACCGGCGCCGTCCGCGAGGTCTTCGACCGGCCGCAACATCCCTACACCCGCACCCTGCTCAACGCCATCCCCCGCCTGGAAACACCCGAAAGGAACCTCCTCAGTGCCTAAACAACTTCATGTAAATCTCTTCGAGATGAACTGCGTGAGTCACATCATCCACGGCCAGTGGGTGCTGCCCGACAACCACCGCCACCGGTTCAACGAACTCTCCTACTGGACCGAACTCGCCCAGATCCTCGAACACGGCGCGTTCGACGGCGTCTTCCTCGCCGACGTGATCGGCGCCTACGATGGTTTCCGCGACAGCGCCGACGCCTCGCTGCGCGAGGCCGTGCAGATCCCCAGCAACGACCCGCTCCTCGTCATCCCCGCGATGGCCGCCGTCACCAGGAACCTCGGCTTCGGCGCGACGTTCTCCACCACCTACGAGCCGCCCTTCGCCTTCGCCCGCCGCGCCAGCACGCTCGACCACCTGACCAACGGCCGCTTCGCCTGGAACATCGTCACCTCCTACCTGCCCAACGCCGCGCGCAACTTCGGCCTGGAAGGCGAGGTTCCCCACGACGACCGCTACACCATCGCCGACGAATACATCGACGTGCTCTACAAGCTCTGGGAGGGCTCGTGGGACGACGACGCCGTCATCCAGGACCGCGACCGCCGTATCTATACCGACCCTGCCAAGGTCCGTTACATCAATCACGCCGGCCCCCGCTTCAAGGTCGCCGGTCCGCACCTCTGCCAGCCCTCGCGCCAGCGCACGCCCGTCCTCTACCAGGCCACCGGCTCCCACGCCGGCAAGGAGTTCGCCGCCCGCCACGCCGAGGCCGTCTTCACCGGCGGCATCAACGCCGACGCCGTCCGCGCCAACATCGCCGACATGCGCGCCCGCCTCGTCCGCCACGGCCGCAAGCCCACCGACATCAAGTTCATCACCGGCGCGGGCATCATCACCGGCCGCACCGACGAGCAGGTCGCCGCCAAACTGGCGCTCTACCAGAAAAACATGAGCGTCGAGGGCCGCCTCGCCCACAGCATGTCGCGCATCGACTACACGCGCTACCCGCGCACCGAACGGCTGGCCGACATCATTGCCCGCAAAGATCCCGGCCACGACCAGATCGCCCCCCGTTTCAAGCCCGAGCAGACCGTCGGCGACGTCCTCGACCAGCTCGGCGGCATCAACTACGGCCGCTACTTCGTCGCGGGCACTCCCAAGGTCGTTGCCGACGCCATCGAGAAGTGGCTCGACGAGGACGGCATCGACGGCATCAACCTCGTCCAATATCACAGCTACGACACCGCCCGCGACTTCGTCGAATACGTGGTGCCCGAGCTGCGCGCCCGCGGCCGCTACCGCGAGGCCTACAACGACGGCGAGACTCTCCGCCAGCGGCTCTTCGGCCCCGGTCGGGCCCGCCTGCCCGACTACCATTACGGCGCCCGCTACCGCGACCCCGCCAGGCTCCGCGAGCCGTTCACGCCGATCCTGTTCCCGGATCGTCCGGCCTCCGAACTTTCCATGCACGAGCAACGCGAGCGCGCCGCCGTCAAACCCGCCGCTCCTCTCACGCCACCCTCCGCCCGCCCCGCACATTCCCTCGCCACCACATGAGCACCTCGCCCTTGAAATTCCTCTGGTTCCTTCCGACCTACGGGGACTCCCGTTACATCGTCGGCGGCGGCCACGGCCTGCCCGCGGGCGTCGCCGGCGGCGCCCGTCCCGCCACGCTCGACTATCTCGGGCAGATCGCCCGCAGCGCCGAGCAGCTCGGCTACATCGGCGCGCTCACGCCCACCGGCGCCTGGTGCGAGGACGCCTTCATCGTGGACGCCATGCTCGCCGGCGTGACCAAGACGTTCAAATTCCTCGTCGCCCTGCGCCCCGGCCTGATCTCGCCCACCCTCGCCGCGCAGATGGCCGCGAGTTTCCAGCGTTATTCCAACAACCGCCTGCTCGTAAACATCGTCGTGGGCGGCGAGCCCCACGAGCAGCGCGCCTACGCCGACTTCTCCGACAAGGCCGGGCGCTACGAGCGCGCCGACGAGTTTCTCCACATCGTCCGCGAACTCTGGGTGCGCCCGAACGTCAATTTCCAGGGCCGCTTCTACCAGGTTGAAAACGCCACTCTGCCCTCCCGCCCCGAGATCGCGCCTCCGCTCTACATCGGCGGCTCCTCCGCCGGCGCCGGCCCCGTGACCGCGAAACACATCGACGTTTACCTGACCTGGGGTGAACCCACGCCCGCCGTCATCGAGAAGATCACGCGCATCCGCGCCCTCGCCGCCAAAACCGGTCGCGAGGTGCGCTTCGGCATCCGCCTCCACGTCATCACCCGCGACACCGCCGAGGCCGCCTGGGCCGAGGCCGAACGCCTGCTCCAGGCGATTGACCCCGAAACCATCCAGGCCGTCCAGGCCGGCCTCGCCCGCAGCGAGGGCGAGGGCCAGCGGCGCATGCTCGCCCTGCACAACGGCTCCAAGGCCAACCTCGAAATCGAGCCCAACCTCTGGGCCGGCTTCGGGCTCGTGCGCGGCGGCGCCGGCACCGCCCTGGTCGGCAGCCACCGCGAGGTCGCCGAGAAAATCAAGGCCTACCACGCCATCGGCATCGACGAGTTTGTCCTCTCCGGCGTCCCGCATCTGGAGGAGGCCTACTGGTTCGCCGAGGGCGTGCTGCCCTTGCTCCAAAAAGACGGCCTCTGGAGCCACCCCCACGCGCCGGCCCGCGCCGAAAAAAGCCAGGTCGAGGTTCCCTTCGCCCCGCCCGCCACCTTGCGCGAGCCCGTCGCCGCCGCCCGCTAAACACCCGCCCGCCTCCCGTGTCCTCCGCCTTCTCGCCCGCCAAAATCATCCGCACCGACGCCGAGGCGCTCGCCGTCGCCCGCGAGGTCGCCGCGTTGCTCGCGCCCGAGGCCTCCGCCCGCGACCGCGAGCGCCGCAAGCCCGTCGCCGAACTCGACCTGCTCTCCGCCCGCGGACTGCTCGCGCTCACCGTCCCGCCGCTCCACGGCGGCCCCGGCGTCACCGCCGAGACCCTCGCCCAGGTGTTTCAAATCCTCGCCGCAGCCGACCCCGCCGTCGCCCAGCTCCCGCAGAGCCACTTCGTCTTCGTCAACGCCCTGCGCGAGGACGGCACCGACGAGCAAAAGCGGTTTTTTTACGCCGAAGTCCTCGCCGGCTCCCGCCTCGGCAACGCCCAGGCCGAACGCGGCTCCGCCTCCGCCCTCGACCTCAAGACCCGCCTGCGTCGCGATCCCGAGGCGCCCGACGCCTTCCTCCTCGAAGGCACCAAGCACTACACCACCGGCGCGCTCTTCGCCGACTGGCTGCCCGTCGCCGCCATCGACCACGCCGGTCGCCTCGTTCTGGCCTACGTGCGCCGCGAGACGCCCGGCGTCGAGGTGCAGGACGACTGGAACGCCCTCGGCCAACGCGCCACCTACAGCGGCACCGCCCATTTCCGCAATGTCTCCGTGCCCGCCGGCCACGTCGTCGAGCACTGGAAACTCTTCTCGCGGCCCGCGACCTTCCACGCCTTTGCCCAGCTCCTCCACGCCGCCATCGACGTGGGCATCGCCCAAAACGCCCTCGCCGACGCCGTCGCCGCCGTGCGCGCCCGCAAACGCCCCCGCCTCGGCGCGCCCGTAGCCCGACCGACCGAGGACCCTCTGCTCCTTCACCGGCTCGGCCAGCTCCACGCCAAGTTCCACGCCGCCGAGGCCCTGCTGCTGCGCGCCGCCCGCGCGATCGACGCCGCCGGTTCGCGCCCGACCGCGTCCGTCGCCGCCCACGCCGCCGTGCTCGTCGGCGAGGCCAAGGCCTACGCCGAGGACGTCTCCGTGGAAATCGCCAGCGAACTCTTCGCCCTCATCGGCACCAGCGCCGCCGACGAGTCCCTCAACCTCGACCGCCACTGGCGCAACGCCCGCGTCCACACCGTCCACGACGCCAACCCGTGGAGATACCACGCCGCCGGAAACTGGTTTCTCAACGGCGTCGCCCCGGAAAAACCCGCCCGCCGCCTCGCCGACGACACGCCGCCCGACCCGGTCACCGCCGCCCAATCCGAGTTTATCTGAACCCGCCGCCTCCCCGTGCCGTGTCCGCCATGATTTCCCTCCACCACGTTTCCAAAACCTTCGCCACCCCCGACGGACCGCTGCGCGCCGTCCACAACGCCTCCCTGCAAATCGACGCCGGCGACATCTACGGCATCATCGGCTTCAGCGGCGCCGGCAAATCCACCCTCCTGCGCACCATCAATCTCCTCGAACGCCCCGACCCGAATCCCGCCGCCCGCATCGAGGTGGACGGCCGCGACCTGCTCGCCCTCGCCCCCGCCGAACTTCTCCGCGCCCGCCGGTCGATCGGTTTCGTTTTTCAAAACTTCCACCTCCTCAACAACCGCACCGTCGCCGACAACATCGCCTTCCCGCTCGAAATCGCCGGCGTGCCCAAGGCCGCCCGCGCCGCCCGCGTCGCCGAGGTTTTGGAGATCGTCGGCCTCACCGACAAGATCCGCGCCTACCCCGCCAAGCTCTCCGGCGGCCAGCGCCAGCGCGTCGCCATCGCCCGCGCCCTCGCCAACCACCCCAAGGTCCTCCTCTGCGACGAGCCCACGTCGTCCGTGGACCCGCAGATGACCAGCAACCTCCTCGCCTTCCTCGTGCAGCTCAACCAGCGCTTCGGCCTCACCATCGTGCTCGTCACCCACGAGATGAACGCCGTCAACGCCGTGTGCAACCGCGTCGCCGTGATGGAAGCCGGCCAGGTCGTCGAAAAGTTCTCCCTGCGCGAGCCCTTCCACGAGCCGCTTTCCAATCTCGGCAAGCTGCTCCTGCGCGACCGCGCCGTCGGCGCCACCCTGCTCCACGACTTCACCCCCAACATCTGAACTTTAAAAACACCCGCCATGCCCATCACCTCCTCCGACTACCGCCTCTTCGGACGCACCGGCGTCAAAGTCTCCCCGCTCACGCTGGGCTGCATGATGTTCGGCCGCCGCACCGAACTCGAAGACTCCGTCCGCATCATCGACCGCGCCCTCGACGCCGGCATCAACGTCCTCGACACGTCCAACTCCTACTCGCGCGGCGTCTCGGAGCAGTTCACCGGCGAGGCCCTCAAGCGGAACGGCAAACGCGACCGCGTCTTCCTCGCCTCCAAGGTCCACTTCCCGATGGACGACGCCGACCCCAACGCCCAGGGCGTCTCCCGCCGCCACATCGTCGCCCAGGCCGAGGCCAGCCTCAAACGCCTCCAGACCGACCACCTCGACCTCTACCAGATCCATCGCCCGCACCCCGAGGTCGCCATCGACGAAACCCTGCGCGCCCTCGACGACCTCGTGCGCGCCGGCAAGGTCCGCTACATCGGCACCACCACCTTCGCCGGCTGGCAGGTGGTCGAGGCGCTCTGGGCGAGCGAGAAACTCCACCTCAACCGCTTCGTCTCCGAACAGCCGCCCTACAACCTCCTCGACCGCCGCATCGAGCGCGAACTCATCCCCGTCGCCCGGACCTACGGCCTGGCCGTCATCCCCTGGAGCCCCCTTGGCGGCGGCCTGCTCACCGGCAAATATCAACGCGACACCGCCGCCCCCGCCGGCTCACGCTACGCCGACCCCGGCCCCGTCCAGGCGAAGCGTTTCACCAAAACTTCGTTCGACGTGATCGAGCCGCTCAACGCCCTCGCCGCCGAGAAGGGCGTGCCGCTCTCCCAACTCGCCCTCGCCTGGGTCGCCCGGCGGCCCGGCATCACCAGCCCGATCATCGGCCCGCGCACGCTCGACCAACTCGAAGACGCCCTCCGGGCCCTCGACGTCACGTTCACCGCCGAGGACCTCAGGCGCATCGACGAGATCATCCCGCCCGGCGCGCACGTCGCGCCTTTCTACGAAGCCGACCACGGCCCCTCCCTCCACCGCTGGTGACCGCCATGAGTTTTCCCACCCTCGCCATGAGCTCGCCCAAAAAGAACCGCCAACGGCGCACGCCGCCGGTCAAATCTCCGGCGGCCCCGCCGGCCGCGCCCGCCGCCACCCCCAACGACGCCAGCCTCGGCTTTGTCCGCGACAAAGTCGAAGCCCTCAAATACGGTTCCCTGCAACTCATCGTCCAGGAGGGGCGCATCAACCAGATCGAGATCACCGAAAAAGTCCGCGTTCAACCGACTCCGCCGCCGTCGCCTCCGCCGCCCAAGTCCGCATAACGACCAGGCACTCCGCCGCCGCATGAAAACCACTCCCCAGCCGACCGCACCCTTGCGCATCGTGATCATCGGCGGCGGCGTGGCCGGCGCACTGGTGGCCGCGCAACTGCTGCCCCTCGCCCCCGACGGCACGATCATCACGGTCATCGAGCGCGGCTCCCCCATCGGGCGCGGCGTGGCCTACAACACGCATTCGCGCTCGCACCTGCTCAACGTCCCCGTCGAGCGCATGGGCGCCCACCCGGACGATCCCGGGCATTTTCTGCGCTGGGTCCGCGAACGTCTCGGCCGTCCGGGATGTCCCGACGCGGTGTCGCCGGGCGACTTTTTGCCGCGCCACCTCTACGGCGAATACATCGCCTACGTCCTGTTGGAGGCCCGCCAGGCGGCCAGCCCGGCGGTGGCCTTCGCCGTGCGCACGGGCGAGGCGGTCGATGTGGCCGAGCGCGAGGGCGCCGACGGAGCCCGCGTCGTTCTGGCCGACGGCACGGAATTGGCCGCCGATCGCGTGGTGCTCGCCATCGGCAACCTGCCGGGCGAATACCCCGTGCGCTCCGGCCGCCAGGTCTATCGCAGCCGTCGCTATGTGCACACGCCCTGGGCTCCCGACGCCGTCGCCGGCATCGGCCCCGACGCCGACGTGGTCATCGCCGGCCAGGGACTCACCGCATCCGACATCACCCTGGAACTCGTCGCCCAGGGACATCGCGGGCGCATCGTCTGCATCTCCCGGCGCGGCCTGCGCCACAAGGCCCACGCCCCGGGTCCGGGCCATCATGATTTTCTCAAGGACGAGCCCGCGCCGCACACCTTGCTCGCCCTGTTGCGCCGCGTCCGGGCCGAGGTGCGCGCCGCCGCCGCGCGCGGCATACCCTGGACCGATGTCGTCGACGCCCTGCGGCCCCACTCGCATCGCCTTTGGCAGGCGCTCGACTGGACCGAGCGCGCGCGCTTTCTCCGCCACCTGCGCCCCTATTGGGAAATCCACCGCCACCGCCTCGCCCCGCAGATCGACGCGCAACTCTCCGCCCTCGCCGCGCAAGGCCGGCTCGAGTTCATCGCCGCCCGTTTCATCCACGTGGAGGAGACGGCCGGCGGGCTCGCCGTCACGATCCATCGCCGGCGCGCCCCGGCCGACGAGACGCTGTTCGTCGCCAAGTTCATCAACTGCACCGGTCCGCGCAGCGACTACTCCAAGTACCAGCACCCGCTGCTCATCAACCTTCTGGCGCGGGGCCTGATCGACCATGATCCGCTCGCGCTCGGCGCGGCCGCCCTGCCCACCGGACAACTCCTGCGCCATCGCAACGGCCCCATCCCCTGGCTCTACACGCTCGGCTCGCCGCTCAAGGGCGTGCTCTGGGAATCGACCGCCGTGCCCGAAATCCGCGCCCAGGCCCGGGTGATCGCCCGCGAGCTCCTGGGCCCGGTGACCGCCTCGCCGCAGGACCCGTCATAACGTGCGTTTGCCGCCGGGATTTTGTTCGTCGGACGCTCGTTTTTCCATCGGGTTAAATTCATACCATGCTCCAACTCAATCGCCTTCAAGCAGCGGTGGGAGAAACCCCGCTGATTCGGCTAAACCGCCTCTCGGCGGAGACCAGATGCGAGATCCTGGGCAAGGCGGAGTTCCTCAACCCGGGCGGCTCCATCAAGGACCGGGCCGCCTTGGCGATGATGGCTTCCGCGGAAAGCGCCGGGCTTCTGCGGCCCGGAAGTCTGGTGGTGGAAGGCACGGCGGGGAACACCGGCGCGGCGCTCGCGCTTTATGGAAAACCGCGCGGATACGGCTTCCTGTTCTTCGTGCCCGACTGCGTCAGCCAGGCCAAGATCGACCTGCTTCAAGCCCTGGGAGCCAAGGTGACCGTGGTGCCCCATGTGCATCCGGATCATCCCGAACATTTCCAACGCCTCGCCCGGCGGGCCGCCGGCGCGCCGCACGCGTGGTGGGTCGATCAATTCGACAATCTTGCCAATCAAGAAGCCCATTACGGGGGCACCGCCCCGGAGCTCTGGCGCGATTGCCAAGGCCGGCTCGACGCCGTGGTTGCCGCAGTGGGCTCGGGCGGAACGCTGGCCGGCCTTAGCCGTTACTTTCAGGAACATGCGCCCTCCGTGCGCATCATCTGCGCCGACCCCATGGGGGCGGCCATGTGGTCCTGGTTCAAGCACGGGCACCTGGACTTTGCCGACGGCGAATCGGTCGCCGAGGGCGTCGGGCAGCGTCGCGTCACCGTCAACGTCGCCCGGGCCCGCGTGGACGAGGCCTACCGCATCGCCGATGCCGAGGCCGTGGCGATGCTTCATCGCCTGCGTGAGGAAGAGGGTTTGTTCCTGGGTTTGTCGGCGGCCATGAACGTGGCCGCAGCCGTGAGAGACGCGCGCATCAACGGGCCGGGCCGCAGAATTGTCGCCATCCTTTGCGATGGCGGAGCCCGTTACTCGGCCACGATCCACAATCCTTCTTGGCTGGCCGCGCGAGGTCTGCCCACATCGTTCACCGCATGAACCTCGCACCCTGCGCGCGGGCGCACGCGCCGGAAATCCTCGCGATCTTCAACCACGCCATCCTGCACACCACCGCGCTCTACGAGTACGAGCCGCGCACGCCGGCGGTCATGGAAACGTGGTTTAACACCAAGGAGGCGGGCGGCTATCCGGTGATCGGCGCGTTCGACGCCGACGGCGCCCTGGCGGGCTTCGCCAGCTACGGGACGTTCCGCGCGTTTCCCGCCTACCGCTACACCGTGGAGCACTCGGTGTACGTTCATCCGGAGAAACGCCGGCTCGGCGTCGGCCGCCGGCTTTTGCACGCGGTCATCGCCGCGGCGCAGGCGCAGGACTACCATGTGCTCGTCGGCGTGATCGACGCGGCCAACGCACCCAGCATCCGCCTGCACACGGAGTCGGGCTTCACGCCGTGCGGCCGCATCCGCCGGGCGGGCTACAAATTCGACCGCTGGCTGGATGTGGAGTTTTATCAGTTGGTGCTGCCGACACCGGCGAAATTGCCTGCCGCCGGGGCGGTCTTAGCCGAGAGACCAACGACCGAGTGAACGTTTGAAGGAGGACGGACCTCCCGGTCCGCCGCAGGAAGCGTTGCGCATTCCGTGAAAGACGGACCGGGAGGTCCGATCTCCTGCAGGCTTACCACGCCAGCGCGAGGTCGGCCGGCTGCTCGCCCGGCTCCCGGGCAAATGCCTCGTAGCGCTCGAGCTGCGGACGTTTTTCCGAGATGCGTTTCAAGGTGAGTTCGCTGGCGCGCCGGCCTTCGGTGGCCTTGGCGAGCACGCCGCCCAACATGCCGCCGCCGAGCGGGCTCCACGGCAGCAGCCCGAGGCCGTGGTGACGCGCCGACGGGATGACCTCAAGCTCCACCGTGCGGTTGGCGAGGCGGTAGATGCTTTGCTCGCTGACCAGGCCGGGCAGGTGGCGTCGCTGCGCGGCAAGGTTGGCGGTGGCGATTTCCCAGCCGGCGAAGTTCTTCGCGTCGTGTTTGGGCGGCCGGTTTTCTTCAACCAGGTGCCGAGGCAGGTCTCGGTGCGGCCCTGGGTCTCGGGGCGCGGGGGCACGGGATACATCTCGGCGGTGTCCACCAGGTTCACGCCTTGCGCGAGCGCATGATCGAGCTGGGCGTGCGACTCCGCTTCGGTGTTTTGTTGGCCCCGGTCATCGTGCCGAGGCCGATGACGCTGACGTTGAGGTCGGTTTACCCAGTTTGCGATAGTGGATGGAAAATCAGGCGGACGCGGCGGCGGCGGAGGCATAACGGCTGGCGGGGCGCGGGAGGCCGAGGTGGTCGCGCAGCGTCGTCCCGGTGTATTCGTGGCGGAAGACGCCGCGCTTGCGGAGGAGCGGGACGACGTGATCGACAAAGGCCTCGGCGCCGGAGGGGAAGACGTCGGGCATGAGGTTGAAACCGTCGGCGGCGCCGGCCAGGAACCACTCCTCGAGGGTGTCGGCGATTTTCCCGGGGCCGCCGATGGTGAGACGGTGGCCGGTGCGGATGCGGCGCGAGAGCTGGCGGACGGTGAGGTTTTCGCGTTTGGCGAGCTTGATCTGGGCCTCGAAGAAACCGTGGGAACCTTTCTCGGGCGGGATGAGGTCGCCGAGGCGGTGCCAGGGGAGCGGTCCGTCGAGGTCGAGCTCCTTGACCGGGATGCCGATGCGGCCGGCGACCTGGGCGAGCGCGCCCTCGGGGCCGGCGTATTCGTCGAGCGTGTCGGCGCGGCGCTCGGCCTCTTCGTCGGTGGAGCCGATGGTGGTGGAGAGGCCGGGCATGATCTTGAAGTGCTCGGGGTTGCGGCCCCAGGCGGCGGCCCGGGACTTCATCTCGTTGTAGAAGGCGATGCCGTCCTCGAGCGTGGTCTGGGTGCAGAAAATCGCGTCGGCATGGCGGGAACCAAGGGCTTTGCCGCCCTCGGAGCCGCCGGCCTGGAAAACGACGGGGCGACCCTGGGGCGAGCGGGGAACATTGAGCGGGCCTTTGACGGAGAAATGTTTCCCGACGTGGTCGATGGCGTGGACTTTCTCCGGGTGGGCGAAGCGGCCGTTGACGGGGTCGCCGATGATGGCGTCGTCCTCCCAACTGTCCCAAAGTTTCTGCACCACATCGACAAATTCGGCGGCGCGTTCGTAGCGGTCCACATGCAAGGGCGCCTCGCCGAGGCCGAAGTTTTGCGCGGCGGCGTCGCCGGCGTTGGTGACGGCGTTCCAGGCGGCGCGGCCCTTGGAGATGAAGTCGATGGAGGCGATGCGCCGGGCGAGATTGTAGGGGGAGTTGTAGGTGGTGGAGGCGGTGGAGATGACGCCGATGCGGGTGGTGGCGAGGGCGACGGCGGTGAGCAGGACCATGGGTTCGAGGCGACCGGCGGGGGAGCGGGAGACGTCGGCCTGGAGGGCGGGGCCGTCGGCGAGAAAGATGGCGTCCAGACAGCCGCGTTCGGAGATGCGGGCGATGTTCTGGAAATAGGCGACATCCTGAAGCGCGCTCCAGGGTGCTTCGGCGGCGCGCCAGGAGGCGGCGTGACCGCCGAGGCCGAGGATGTTCATGCCGATGCTCATCTGGCCGGCGCGTTTGTTGGAGGACATGGGATTGGGATGGAAGGTTGAGGGCTGAAAGGTGAGACCGGAAACAAACCTACGCGCGGCAGGCGGTGGCCTGGTCGGGCTCGGGAATCGCGGAGTCGGGGGCGGGCGCGGCTTGCCGGGGCTTTTCGAACTCCTGGCGCCAGGCGGCGTCGGGCACGGTGCCGTTGAGGAGGTAGGCACCGATGGCGGCCTCGCGATGGATGAGCGGGTTGTGCGAGGCGGCGGTGCGGACATTGCGCCAGTGGCGGTCGAGGCGGCGGGTCTCGCTGGTGGCGGAGGCCCCGCCGACCTCAAAGACGTAGGTGACGGCGTCGAGAATCTGCGGAAAGATGATCTGCTGCGCCTGGTAGGCGCGGATCTCGGTGGCGACGTAGTCGGCCTCGGTGGCGGTGCCCTCGACGGCCTTTTGGTAGAGCTGTTCGAGGTCGCGCGCGGTGGCCTCCTGCAGGGCCTGCGCGGCGTAAACAAGGCTGGAGACGCGGCCAATGACGCGGTGGACGAGCGGATCGTCCTTGGGGCTGGAGAGGCCGGGTATGCCGAAGGCGCGGGTGCGGGGCTTCACGAACCCGATGCCCTCGCGGAGGGCGGCGCGGCCGGCGCCAACCGCGCTGGTGAGGAGGATGAGCTGGAGAAACGACTTCTGGTAGGAGTGGGTGAAGAGCTCCGAGGCGGAGAAGCGGCGGATGATGTTTTCCGGCGGCACGGGCACGCGGCGGAAGTGGGTGGTGCCGGAGCCGGTGAGTCGCTGGCCAAAGCCGTCCCAATCGTCGATGCGCTCGACGCCGGGCGCCTCCACGGGCATGGCGACGGAGACGCGCTCGTTGCCGTCCTTCACGGCGGCGACTATCCAGTCGGCATAGATGGTGCCGGTGCTGTAGTATTTGGTGCCGTCGATATACCAGCGGCCGTCCTCCTGGAATATGCGGCAGTCGCCGCCGGTGTGGGCGGTGCGCTCGGCCATCGCGTAGCCGATGATCGCGCCCGACGTCACCCGCCTGAACCAGATTTCCTGGGCGGGCTTGTCGGCAAGGTTGAGCCTGCCCTCAAGGAACGCGAAATGTCCGCGAAACAGGTGCGAGAGATTGGAGTCGGCCTCGGCCAGCTCCAGCAGCAGGGAAAACAACTGCGGAAGCGTGGCGCCCAGTCCGCCGTAGGCGGCGGGAATGCGCAGGGTGTGGAAGCCGGCGGCGCGCAGCTCGGCCACTTCGGCAAAGGCCAGCGTGCGCGACTGCTCGCGGGCGATGGCCCCGGCGGCGATGCGCGCGAAAACCGGGCGGAACCGCGCGGCCAGCGTCCCGTAGTCCGGGGAGGTGGCGGCGGAGATGACCGCCGAAGGATTCACGGAACGCAGCGCGGGCGGCGGAGACGATGCCGGTGCGGCCGGCTGGCTGGAGGCGACGGTTGAATTGGACATGTTTTGAAAAAGCAAAGGGCGGCCGGCATCAGCCAATGCGCACGCGCGGATCGATGACGGTGTAGAGGAGATCGACGATCAGGTTGACGACGACGTAGACGAGCGCGGCCATGAGCGTGATGCCGAGCACCACGGGCACGTCCTTGTTGGTGGTCGCCTCGACCATGAGGCGACCCACGCCCTGGCGGGCGAAAAGCGACTCGACGATGACCGCCCCGCCCAGCAGGCCCGCCGTGATGTAGCCCGAAAGCGTGACCAAAGGAATCAACGCGTGCCGCAGCGCGTGACGCAGCCGCACCGCGGCGTCGCCCAGGCCGCGGGCGCGGGCCGTGACGATGAAGGGCTGCTCCAGGATTTCCTCCAATTGCTGCCGCAGCACCTGGCTGAGCACCGCGATCATGGGCAGCGCCAGCGTGAGGGCGGGCATCACCAGCGACTTCCAGCCATGCGAGCCCGAGGCGGGAAACACGTGCAGCCGGAACGAGAATACCAGCAGCAGGAGTATGCCGATCACAAAGGACGGCATGGAGGAAACGACCAGCTCGGAACCGGAGGAAAAGGACCGCACCCAGCGCGCCCGTTTGGCCGTGAGCATCGCCCAGAAGATCGACGCCGTTACCGCCAGCAGGGTGGCGCAGAGCGCGAGTTCGACGGTCGCACGCAGTTGCTGGCCGATGGCCCGCGTCACGGGGATGCGCAGCCGGTAGGATTCACCGAGATCTCCGCGCGCGAGCCTCGCCAGATAGCGGCCGTATTGCTCGATGAGCGGCCGGTCCAGGCCGTATTCGGCGCGCACGCGCGCCACGACCTCGGGAGTCGGCAGGGCGTCGGGGCCGCCGAGTATGGCCAGCGCGGTGTCGCCGCCCGTCACGTTGACCGCCACAAAGGTGAGGGTCGCCGCACCCCAGAGCACGCCGACCCCGGCCAGCAGGCGCAGGAAGATGCGCTTCCCCAGTCTCATGGGTTTTCCCTGTCCAACCACACCGTCGTGAACACGGGGGTGTTGTGAGAGGTGTCGAAAACCACGCCTCTGACATCTCGGCGGTAGGCGATGATCGGCAGGTTTTCATAGACCGGCACCGACGGGACCAGCTCGGTAAGCCTGCGCTGGGCACGGCTGTAGAGATCGCTCAACACCGCCGGATCGACCGTCTGCCGGGCCTGCGCGAGCATGTCATCCAGATCGGCGTCCTGCAGTCGCGAAGTGTTTTGGCCGATGAGCTTCGGCGTGGTGATCGCCCGGCTGTGATGCAGGATATACAGGGCGTCCGGCGTGTTCGTGTGCCACACGCCTCCGCTGAGCGCCTGATAAGCGCCGGCGTTGCGACGGTCCGTCAGTTGCGCCGCGGGGAGCTGAACGATGACCAGATCGAAGCCGATCTTTTTAACGTCGGACTGCATCGCGACCGTCAGAGCGCCGGGGGTGGCCGATTCGGCCGCAAGGATTTCGGCCGAGAGGCGGCGGCCGTCCTTCACGCGATAGCCGGCGCCGTCGCGGGCGGTCCAGCCCGCCTCGTCGAGGAGCCGGTCGGCCGCGGGCACGTCGTATTTCAAGGCATCCTGAAACGACGGATCGTAGTAGCGCGTGGTCGCCGCAAGGTAGTCGGTCTTCGGCTTGAACTCGCCGAAGCCCATGATCTGGGCGATGCCCTCGCGGTCCACCGCCAGAGCGAAGGCCTTGCGCACCCGCACGTCGGTGAACGGCTCCCGGGTCACGTTGAAAGTAATGGCCCGGGTCGGGATGCCTTTGCGCACGCGGCTCTGAATCACGAGCGAAGCATCGGCGCGGATGGCCGCCGCGTTCTGCGCGGGGGCGTCGATGGTGAAATCGTACTGGCCCGATGCCAGCGAGGTGTAGCGGATGAGCGCCTCGGGCACGAACTCCAGCTCGATGCGGTCGAGGTAGGCCGGCCCCTCGTGGCCGATGACCGGCGGCGACCAGTGGTAATCGTCCCGCCGGACCAGGCGGATGCCCTGCTGGCGCGTGTAGCGCTCGACCACAAACGGCCCCGATCCGGCCGGGGCTTCTCCGATCAGCCGGGGATTTTCCCGGATTTGCTTCGGCGAGATCATCGCCAGCCAGGATTGCGCCAGCACATCCAGGAACGGCGTGTAAGGCTCGCGCAGGCGCGCCTCGAAGGTGAATTCGTCGATCACGCGGCCGTCCGCATACGGCTCGATGTAGGCGGCCGCCAGCGGCGACTTGGTGGCCGGATCACGCATGTGCTCAAGGTTGAGCCGCACGGCCTCGGCGTTGAACCTGGAGCCGTCGCTGAACGTGACGTCGTCGCGCAGGTGGAAGGTGTAGGTTTTGCCGTCGGGCGAAATCGTCCAGGACTTGGCCAGCCAGGGCGACGGCTCACCCTTGGCGTCGAGATAGACCAGGTTGTCGTAGATGAGCCGGCCAAGCCATTGCGCGTTGGTGTGGGAGATGGCGTGGAGATCGAGCGTGCCCGTGTCGGCCGCCACCGAGACCTTGAGCGTGCCGCCCGGGCGTCCGCGCGACTGCTCCCGGTAGTCTTCCGCCGGGTAACTGATCGCCGCGCTCGCGGCGGACACAGGCGGCTCGACGGGGTGAGGAGCGGGCTTGCAGCCGCCGGCCAGCACCGCGAGCACTCCGGCAGCCACCCAGCCGAGGCCGGTTTGATGAATCGCGTTCCTCATGGCGTCAGATCCGCTTGTCGAGTTTCCGCACCACCAGGTTGCCGCCGAATTGGAGCGCCTGCACAAAGACCACGATCAGGAAGATGGTGAACAACATCACCTCGGTCTGGTAACGATAGTAGCCGTAACGAATGGCAAAATCGCCGATCCCGCCGCCGCCGACCAAACCGGCGACCGTGGAGTAGGACAAAAAGCTCACGCTCAGAATCGTGATGGCGCCCGCAAGCCCCGAACGCGCCTCGGAGTAGAGCACCTTCCAGATGATCTGCAGGCGGCCGGCCCCCATCGACTCGGCGGCCTCGATCACCCCGCGGTTCACCTCAAGGAGATTTTGTTCAACGAAGCGCGCGAAATAGGGGATGGAGTTGACCACCATCGGCACGATGGCCCCGAGCGTGCCCAGCGCGGAACCGACGATGAGCTTTGTCACCGGTATCATCGCGATGAGCAGGATCAGAAACGGAAACGAGCGGACAAGGTTCACCGCGCCGTTAAGCACGAGGTAGAAACGAGGCGCGTGCATGAAAGACCCGGGCCGGGTCAGGTAGAGGAGCGTGCCCAGCGGCGTGCCCAAGAGAACGGCCAGCGGGATGGTCACCACCAGCATGAACAGCGTCTCGAGCGAGGCCTTGACGATCTCGGGGCGCAGAACGGCGAGCTGCGCCCACAACGATGGTTTGTTGTCGGGCGCGGCCACCGGGGCCGGTTCACGGGCCGCCTCCGCCGGAACCGCGGCCGCAGCGGGCGCATTCAGATAGTCGAGGAAGACGATGGCATCGCCGTAGCGTTTTTGGAAATACGCGCGGACCGGTTCGCTGTGGTAGGCGCGGCGCAGCGCCTCCAGTTTGGGCGTGCCCAGCACGGAGCGGTGCACGGCGACCACGCCCTTGTAGGGATTGGTCGCGACGTCTTCGAGCGCCAGCGACTCGGTGCGGGGATCGATGCCGGCGAGCACCGCGTTGCCGGCGAACAGGAAGCCGACATCGACGTTGTCCAGCGTGCGGGTCAGCATCATCTGATCGACCTCGCGGAACTTGAAGCCGCGCGGATTGGCGGCGATGTCGCGCACGCCGGCGTGGGTCACCGAAACGCCCGGGCGCATCTTAAGCAGCCCGTGGTCCTGCAGCATGAAGAGCGCGCGGCCGTTGTTGGACGGATCGACCGGGATGCCAAACGTGGCGCCGTCGGGGACGTCCTTGAGCGATTTGTATTTGCGCGAATACAGCCCGGACGGCGTGAAAATCGTGTAGAAGCCGCGCACGATGTTTTTTAACCCGTGGTCGGCCACAAACTGGTCAAAATAAGGTTCGTGCTGGAACGAATTGCTGTCGGCCTGGGCGTCGTTGACGAGCTTGTTGGGCTGGATGATGTCGTTCACGACGACCCACTTCAGCTCGAAGCCCTGGCGCGCGACCTCGGCCTTGAGCATCGGAACGACTTCGGCGTTGAACCCGGCGTCGCTCATGATGAGCGAGATCACACGGTCGTCGCCGGGCGGAGTGGATGACCCGGCCACGGCGCAGGTCGAGACGGCGGCGGCAAGCGCGAACCAACGAAGCACAAAATTGATCGGACTGGGAAACAAGGAGGGCATGGCGGCAACCAAAGGGAGAGACGCCGGCGTGCACACGCCGGCGTCGGGAATGCGCGGGGCAATCAGAAGCGAACCGTCACGCCCCCATAGAGACCGAAGCCGTCGCCGGCCTGGAATTGGGCGCTGTTGGCCGATCCGGCCGCGTTAAACGCCGGGCCGGCGCTGGAGGCATACTGGCGGTCGGTGACGTTTCTGGCGTCGAGGAACACCTTCCAGCCGGTCCTGGGATGCTCATAACCCACGCCGAGGTCCAGCAGGGCGTAGGACGGGGTCTCCAGGCTGTTGGCAAAGTCCGCGTAATAGGAAGACGCGTAGAACAAGGAGGCGTTGGCGTAAAAGCCGGCGGCATGTTCAAACGCCAGACGGGCCTGGTAACTCTGGCGCGGCACGCCGGGCAGCTCGTCCGCAGTGCCGAACACGGAAGAACGGCGATAGCCGAAATCGTTCGCCGTGAGCGTCTGGGTGAAAGTCACCTTGGTCGCCGGCCCGTTAAGCGGCTGCTCAAAGAAACCGCGCCCGCTCCAGAGCAGCGTCTGCAGGCCGATCTCGACGCCCTGCTTGTAAGTGTCGGGACCGTTGAACGTGTAATTGCCGAGGGCGGGATTGAGCGGATTGATCGGCACGGACAGCAGCTCGTCCTTCACGGCGCTGTAATAAACGCCGACGCTGCCGGTGAACGCCCCGGCACGAGCACGACCGCCTATCTCGTAAGCAATGGCCTTTTGATCGCGGATGTCGTCGTGGAAGTTGACGTTGCCGGCCGAGCCGCGGTTGAGCTGCCACGAGTTCGGTCCCTCGATCGAGCGCGTGACGTTGGCGAACAGACTGGCGGCGGGATTGACGTCATACCGCACGCCGAAGCGGGGGGCAAAATAGAGGTTGTCGCGGTCGAGGCTGGCGCCGCCCGATCCGGGAGGCGGCGTGGCGGGAGTGAGCGCGGGATTAAAGTAGGTCACCTCGCTCGCACGCCGGATATAGACCCCGGACGCGCCGGTGTTGACCCACAGCTTGTCGGTCAGGCCGAACTGGTTGCTGAGGCGCACCGAACTGTCGTTGGAGCCATTGTAATTGGCGGTTTTCAGCAGATTGCCGTATTTGCGTGCGCCGGTCGTGACGTTGGGATTCTGGGCGTAAGTGTTGACGTCTGCGTCGTATTCCTCGCTCACAACCAGCGCGACCGTGGTGTCACTCTCATGGCCCGACAGCGTGTCTTGACGCGTGTATTTGGCGGAGGCCGTGACGTCGCGGAAGTTCCAGATGCTGCGCTCGCGGTCGGCGTTCGCGTTGGATGCGGTGCCGGGCGACGGGTTGGGCTGGATGTCGATGGGCGCGTTGTGATGGACGAAACCGAGTTCCAGCTTGGAATCGGGCGTGATCACGATGTCGGTGCGGTTGCCGATCCAGGTCGAGCCCGGCTGGATACGGTTCACGCGGCCGACCACGTTGTCAGGATTGGCCTTGCTGGAGTCGCCGCGAAGCTGGTTGAGCGTGATGTTGCCGGGGTTTTCGTTCTCCGTCTGGCGGTAGCGCAGGAAGACGCGCGTGCTGAGGTTGGGGCTGAACCGATAGCCGAAGTTGCCGGCAAAGCCCTCGGAGCTGCTTTTCGCGTTCTCCTGGTAACCATCCGCCTGCGAAGAGGTGACGCTGATAAATGCGTCGGCCTTGTCGATCACCTGACCGGAGGAGACTTGGTATTTGCGGTAACCGAAGCTCCCCACATCGGCGCGGGCCTCAAACCGGGGTGCGTCGTAACCAGTCTTGGTGACATAGTTGATGGCACCGCCCAACTGGAGCGCGCCGTAATCGAACGCATTGCCGCCCAGCAGCACTTCGGTGTAGTTCACGCCGTAAGTTTCAAACAACTCGTAAGGCGTGCCTCCAGGCCCGGTCACGGGAAGGCCATCGAAGGTGAACAGAATGCCGTTGCGGAAAAAATTGCCCGCGCTGCGGGCGATGCCCGAGCCGCGCGCGGAAATCTTGATGCCGTCGCCGTTGCCGGCGGGCGGCGCGGCAAATACACCCGGCTGGAAGGCGAGAATATCGGCGGACGTGCCCACGCGGCCGCGACTGACCAGCGAGGAATCCACGACACTCACCGCACCGGGAGTTTTGACCAGCGCGTCGAGCGCGCCGACCGCATTGAGCGGAGTCTGGTCGTCGCTCTTTTCGGCGATCTCCACCCTGTCGAGAACCACCACGTCACCCGAGGTTTTGGGCGAGCCTGGCGGAGTGGGCTGAGCGAAAGCGGGCAGCGACAGCAGCGACAACAGCATTCCGAGTGAGCGCGTGCGCACGAAGCGGGAAGAAGGCGAGATGAACCGCGACCGTCCGGCCTCCCGCGTGGCTAACGCAGCAGAACCGGCATTTTCGAAGACATGACTTTTTTGAGACATTTGGGACGTGTGTGGAGTTGGATGGGTCCTCCCGATTCCTTCGATGGTGTGGCCGGCAAGGCCGCGTATGAGCGCTGCCGAATCACTTGGCATGACGCCAAGCGCGCCGCGAAAACGCCCAGGCAGGCCGGACTGGCCCACGATCTTCAGCCAAGCCTGATACCTTTTGAGGAAACGAGAGAGTTGAAGCTCGCTCCGAGAATTCGGTGGCAAAGCGGATAATGGAACGGCGCTGCTTTCTGTGCGTTTCCCAAGCGAGAAACATGCTGAACGCAGCGCCTGAAGCGGGATGGTTAGACCAAGCCACGGTGGTGGTGGCTTGGAACCCTGCGGAGGAAAACAAAGCGATTTGGCGTCGTGCGCCCCACATTCGCTTAATCTTACCCTGCGTTATCTTTCAGTAGCCTGATAAAATAACTATCTTGATAAGAATAGTTATATAACCTGATTCCGTCGTCAAATAGTTTCTATTTTTTAATTATAAGATATTGGAATAAAGCATTTAATAAAATGTAAGACGTGAAATCGCGGCCGCTCTTCACGTTGAAACTCACCGTTCCAGCGTTGCCCACCACGCCAAGCCGCTTGTTGAGGCTTAGCCGTGGCGCGGCCCTCGCCATGCGCCTCAATTCAACCTGGAACCCGCATTTGAGAGGGAAAGGATCGCGCAAACTGTTGAGGCAACGGGTGGTCACATGATCGGCAGGCGACCAACAGGTTGCTGAGGACGACCCGATCCAACTGCGGTTTCTGGAATCGATTAACCTAAACGGTTCTCACCGTGGAGCCGTCCGCCCAGCGTAAGGGTATGCCAACGGGATGAAGCTGGATTTCGCAGACACCGGACTGCCATCCGAACGGTTCATCGCGACGGCCTGCGCGTAGTTTCTTGGGTTCTCCAGGGAGAGCGAAACCCGGCCATGTTCGTCGGCTCCACCCGGAGGCTCAGGATTTCATTGCGGGCCAGCCACTAGCGAAGAACCTGCTCCGACACGGCATCGAAGAGGTGGGCCGATTCCATCTTGAAGGAGACCCGCACCGCCTGCCCCGGCTGAAAACGGTCGGTCGGCCGCACCCGGGCGATGAAGCTGGTCGCCCCGGTGTTGAGATACAGGTAGGTCTCCGCGCCCATCGGCTCGGTGACATCCACCGCGACCTCGATCGACCGGCCGGGGGGCGTCGGCGAATCCGCGCCGGCATCCAGCACGTCCTCCGGGCGGATGCCGAAAATCACGTCCTTGTCCACATGGGACGCGCCGAGGGCGGAGAGGCGGGCGTCGAGCATGAAACGGGCGGGCTCGGCCTTGTCGTTGGCTTCGACAAATTCGAGGAGCGGGCCCGGGCCGGCGGGCTTTCGCAGCCGCCCTTTGAAGAAATTCATCGACGGGCTGCCGATGAAGCCGGCCACAAACACGTTGTCGGGATGGTTGTAGAGCCCGAGCGGTGCATCCACTTGCATGATACGCCCGTCCTTCATCACGCAGATGCGGTCGCCCATGGTCATCGCCTCGACCTGGTCGTGCGTGACGTAGATCATCGTGGCGGCCAGCCGCGCGTGGAGTCTGGCAATCTCGGCGCGGGTGGAAACACGCATCTTGGCGTCGAGATTGGAAAGCGGCTCGTCGAAGAGAAACACCTTGGGCTTGCGCACGATCGCGCGACCGACCGCCACGCGCTGGCGCTGGCCTCCCGAAAGAGCCTTGGGCTTGCGCTCCAAATAGGGGTCCAAGCCCAGCATCGCCGAGGCCTCGCGCACGCGGCGGTCGATCTCGTCCTGCGGAAACTTCCTCAGCCGGAGTCCGAACGCCATGTTCTCATAGACGCTCATGTGGGGATAGAGCGCATAGTTTTGAAACACCATCGCGATGTCGCGATCCTTGGGCGGCACGTCGTTCACCACCCGGCCGTCGATCAAAATCGTCCCGCCGGAAATCTCCTCCAGCCCCGCCACCATGCGCAGCGTGGTGGATTTTCCGCAGCCGGAGGGGCCGACCAGCACCATGAATTCGCGGTCCCGGATTTCCAGGTCGATCCCTTGCACGACGGTGACGCCGCCGCCGGTTTTGTCGGGATAACGTTTGACGAGACGCGAGAGTGTTACGGTGGCCATGTGAGAAATATCGTGAGGCAGGCGTCTATGGTGTTCCTTGGGCGTTTAAACCGGCTAACCCTTCAGCGCGCCGGCCGTGACGCCCTTGACCAGTTGCTTTTGCAGCGCGACAAACACGACCAGGATCGGCACCGTCACGATCACCAGCCCGGCGAACAACATGCCGTAGTCGCTCCGGTATTGGGACGTGATGGACAGGTTTGCCAGCCCGAGTGGCAACGTGCGCACCGCCTCCCCCGCCTCGCCGCTCGTCAACATGAAGGCAAAAAAATACTCCTTCCACACCCCGATGAACTGGAAAATCGCCACCGTGACCAGCCCCGGCCTGGCAAGCGGCAGCATCACCCGCCAAAACGCCGACGCCTCCGAACACCCGTCCACCACCGCCGCCTCGTAAAGTGAACGCGGCAACGACTTGAAAAAGCCCGCCAGTATAAAAATCGCGAACGGCAGCCCGTTGGCCGTGTAGACCAGGATCAAACCCAGGCGCGAATTGAGCAACCCAAGCGCCTTCAGCTCAAAGAACAACGGCACGATCGAGAGCTGCACCGGTATCATCAAGCCCGACAGAAACAGCCAGAATACCCCGCGGCCCAGCGGATGATAAAACCGCGCCAACGCATACGCCGCCATCGCCCCGAGCAGGACGATCAACGAAACGGAAACCGCCGTTATCCACACCGAGTTGAAGATATACTCGCCAAAACGCGCCTCCTTCCAGGCCCGCGCATAGTTTTCCGTCCGCAACCCGTCCCACGCCGGCAAGGCGAACGCCTCGCGGAAAATCGCCTCGTCATCCTTCAACGACGAATACGCCACCCACACCATCGGATAAACCACCCACAAAAGGTAGGCGGCCAACACGGCAAACATGAGAACACGGGTGATCTTCATCGCGGGACACGCATCTGGCGCAGAAATGGCCCGCCGGCGCAATTTTTCACTCAAGCCGCTTAAGATGCCCCGCCGGCAGCCGATATTGCCTGACTCTCCGTGATGTTCGCACCACCGCCAGGCCGCTCCTTTCGATCCACCCTCCCCATCCCCATACTTCCCATGCTCCGCGCCTACCCCGCCAGGCCGATCCTTTCGATCCACCCTCCCCATCCCCATACTTCCCATGCT
>CAIRBK010000056.1 GCA_903876795.1 uncultured Verrucomicrobiota bacterium | reverse complement strand
GGGCCATGTGAGATTTGCCACGTCAACTGACAAATCTGCTGTCTGCCTTAGCCCGTCAGAGGTAAAAACTGGCGGAGAGGGGGGGATTCGAACCCCCGGTAGGCTGTTACACCTACGGCGCTTTAGCAAAGCGCTGCTTTCGACCACTCAGCCACCTCTCCGGATTGAAAACAGAAGCGAAGAAGCAAAGACGCGTTGGTTAAAGTGCAAGGCCTTTCTCGGGTGCTTTCAAACGGGATTCCGAAATCAAACGGATAACCTCCGCCGGCGGCGTTGGCTTTGGCCGACTTTCGCGAAGTCCGGCCAGGGTCGCCAAATCGGTGGCACCGGGCTCAGGTCTCGTTGTCGTCCTCGGCCGGACGCTCCAATTCGTCGCGGCATTCGTTCATCACTCGCAGCCATATTTCCCGCAAATCAAAGAGGCGGGGTTGGGCGTCCTCACGGTAATGCACGACGGCGGGCAACTTGTCGGACGTGTTGGCGTTGAGCAGGGAGAATGTGCGATTCAACTCTCCGAGGGCGCGCTTAAACAGGCTGATCGCCATCGCGTAGTCACCGAAGTCGAGCGCCTGAATGGCCAGCATGGCCTGCTCCTCACCTCGGTAAATCGAGGCGTGTAAATCAAGGGCAAGCGGCTGGGGCACCTTATGGGCGTTACCCCCAATCTTTTCCCAGCCTCGCTTGAGGCTCAGGTAGATCGCCTTGGTCGAGATGAAGATCGGGTTCTTATGCAGCGTGTAGGGCTCGTCCTTGGACTCGTTGATCTCGCCGGTCTGCGACGTTGCCGACGGTTCTTCGGCCGACTCGCCCGGCACGGCCTCGGTGGAGTCGGCGCTCCATGAATCCTCGTCCCATCCCATCAGGTGCGCAGTCTCGTCCATGCGATCCTCCTTACCCCTTAACTGCTCGTAATAAGCAAGATAGCGATGAATGACCTCGTCTTGTTCACGCAGGTATCGTTCCCAGTCGAATTCATTCCAAGCGAGCTCTCCACGATCATCCCACTCGTTATCCGAGGGGCCGTTAGATTCAAAATTGCTCATTAGAGTGGGGTCGAGTGACCTTGTTGCGGACGGTGTTCCCGAGGCGGGAAAAGGCAACGAAAATTCCGATTTTGAGCGAAGTCGTCGAATCCGTTTTGGTCGGGTTGCCGTTTGGAGCCTGGGCGACAGGGTGCCGAGGTTGACTTTGCGGATTGAAACGGGGGCAGAAGTTGGGCTATTGCTGGCTTTTACTCATGGCGAACGTGCATCAGGAGACAGTTCATTTTACCGGCCATGTGCAAGGCGTGGGCTTTCGCTACACGACGCTCCAGGTGGCCAAGGAGTTCGAGGTCACCGGCCGGGTGGGCAACCTCGCGGACGGTCGCGTGCTCCTGGAAGCCGAGGGAGCGTCCGCCGAAGTAAAGGCGTTTGTCGCGGCGGTGGAGGAGCGTATGCATGGTTATATCCGAAGCGTTGAACGCAGCTCCGCCGAGGGGCCGGCCCGCTTTGTGGATTTTCGCATTCAATGACCCCCGCGATAGCCATCAGGGGCCTGACCAAGGATTTTGCACTGACCCTGCGCGGTGTGAAGCTGCGAGCGGTGGACAATCTCACGTTGGATGTGCCGGCCGGCCAGGTTTTCGGACTGCTCGGTCCCAACGGTTCCGGCAAGAGCACGACCATCAAGATCATCCTCGGCCTGCTCGAGCCGACTGCGGGAGAGTGCACGGTCTTCGGCCTGCCGAGCCGCCGCGTCGGTTCGCGGCTCAATGTCGGCTACCTGCCCGAGGCTCCGTATTTTTATCGTTATCTGAGCGGATTGGAATTGGTGCGCTTTTACGGGAGGATCTGCGGGGTTTCGGGCCGTCGGCTCCGGGAGCGGGCGCAGGAGGTCATCGAGTGGGTCGGGCTGGGCTCGGCGGCCCATCGCCGCGTGGGCACCTATTCCAAGGGGATGTTGCAGCGCATCGGTCTGGCGCAGGCGCTCGTGCATGACCCGCGCCTGATCATCCTGGACGAGCCCACGGCGGGCGTCGATCCGGTGGGGTCGGCGGAGATTTCCGAACTGATTCTGAAGCTCAAGAAGCAAGGGAAAACCGTGCTGATCACCTCGCACTTGCTGGCACAAATCGAGGACATCTGCGATCGGGTGGCCATCCTTGATCGCGGCAAGTTGATTCTTGAAGGCGCGGTCAACGATCTGGTGGGGCTGCAAAATCGCCAGTCGTTGATCGTCGATTCGCTGCCGCCGGCCGAGTTGCAGGCTTTGCGGGACTGGCTTGCGGCCCGGGGGCACGCCCTCGACGCGGTTGAACAGCCGCGCACCCGGTTGGATCAGTTGTTTCTGAGCAAGGTCTCGCGTCGCCAAAGGGGAGGGGAGTCCGCATGAGGGCCGCCCACCACGCCGTGCCGTTTTCGCTGGCCCGACTGGGGATAGTCGCGGGCAACACTTTCCTGGAAGCCGTGCGCCAGAAACTGTTCGGTTTCCTGCTGCTGCTGGCGGTGGCGCTGGTGGCCAGTGCGCAGTTGTTTCGTGAGTTCAACTTTGGTTCGTCGGAGCTCAAGTTCATCGCCGACTTCGGTCTGGGGGCGATGGTGTTCTTCGGCTCGACGCTTACCATCGCCGCGACCGCGCAGTTGTTTTTCAGCGAGATCGAGAACCGCACCGCCCTTACGCTGCTGGCCAAGCCGGTATGGCGCACCGAGTTTATCTTTGGAAAATTCCTGGGTGTGTTTACGGTGGTGGGTGTTTTTTGCGCGCTGACCACCGGCTTGCTGGTCGGGCTGCTTTACCAACGGGAGACGGCGCTCATGGCGGCCAGCCCGGAGGCGTTTGCACAGGGGTGCCTGATCCACTATGGCGACCTGGTGCTGATCGGTGTCCTCCAGTGGTTAAAATTCGGCGTGCTGGCGGCGGCCACGCTCCTGATCGCGAGTTTCTCCAACACCAATCTTTACACGGTGGTGATGGGTTTCTTTGTGCTGGTGATCTGTCACTTGCAGTATCTGGCGCGAGACGCCTACGCGCAGGTGGCCTCTCTGCCGCTGCGGCTCCTGGTGCAAGTGCTCGGGTATGTGTTTCCGAATTTTCAGCTCTTCAATGTGGCCGACCAAATTGGCGTTGGCGCGGCCCTCGATCCGCTGGTTTTTGTGCGGGTGGCGGCCTATGCGCTGATCTACATCGGCGTGTTCTGCGGGCTGGCGGTTTACAGTTTCAGCCGTCGTGAAATCTAACCTCGCCAACCTGCGGCCGCTATGGACCGGATTGACCGTTGTCGCCGCCCTGGCGGCGACGGGAGTCTTGCTGCGCCCCTTCGAACAGCCGGCCTGGGTGTGGGTGCAGGCGCGGCAACCCGCGCTCCGATTGGACTCGATCAAGGGCGCCTTGGGGCAGGGCGTCACCGTGGGACTGTTGGGGGGCTTTCGCGCGATTGTGGCGGACTTCTTTTGGTTAAAGACCAACTCCGTGTGGGAAGACAGCGACCTGCCCGCAACGCAGACGTTTATCAAGCTGGTCACGGCCATTGACCCGCGTCCTCTCTATTTTTGGCAGAACGGCGCCCGCATGATCGCGTATGACATGCCGCACTGGCGCATCGCCGCCGGCGGCGGTTACGAGGCGGTGCCCCCGGCCGAACAGCGCCGGATCGACCGCGAGCAGGCCGAAGTCGCGCTGCGCTATCTCCACGAGGCGTTTGTCCACCATCCCGATTCACCGTGGATTCATATCGAGATCGCGAATATCTACATAAATCGGCTCAAGGACTACGGGGCCGGCGCGGAGGCCTACCGCAACGCCGCGCTTCTGCCCGGAGCACCCTTCTTCCCCGCCCGCATTCACGCGGAGATGCTTCGCCGACTCGGTCGCAACGCGGAGGCCTATGCATGGCTTAAATCGGTCTACCCAACACTCCCCAAAGAAGTGAATGCCTCGAAAAAAATCACCCAATTCCATGTCGACTCGGCAATGGCCCCCGTTTTTTTGGAGCGTATCCGAGAGTTGGAGCAGGAATTGAATATTCCTAAAGGAGATAGCTTTATACCATAATCCGGTTAGCGATTCTGGATTTTCGCTTGCGTTCAAAAGACTACCTATAAAAGGTCATCAGTTTACTAAACATATGACTTCCGATTCGTCCGCGAACCTGCATCCCATTTTTGACCGCGTCTTGGGACGGGCGGAGAAGGAGGCGAGTCTTAGGCAGCGCGGACGGGTGATCTGGCTTTATGGTTTGTCGGGGTCGGGGAAGAGCACGTTGGCCATCGCGTTGGAACGTCGCTTGCACGCGGAGGGTTTTACGACGCACTTGCTGGACGGGGACAACGTCCGCACAGGGCTCAACCGCGATCTCGGCTTTACCGATGCGGACCGGGCCGAAAACATCCGTCGCATCGCCGAGGTGGCGAAGCTCTTCGTGCAGGCCGGAGTCGTGGTGATCGCCTCGTTTATCACGCCGCTGAGAGCTCATCGCGAACTGGCGCGCGCCATCGTCGGCGGAGAGGATTTTCTGGAGGTTTACGTCTCGGCCTCGTTCGAGGCCTGTGCGCTCCGTGACCCCAAGGGGTTATATGCGAAGGCCAAGGCGGGCGGCGTCCGGCAATTCACCGGTCGCGACTCGACGTTTGAGGCACCGGCTGCGGACGCCCCGGGCGTTCTGGTGATCGATACGGAAGCCGGTCCGGCCGAGGTTTCGCTCGCTCAGCTCCACCAGGCGGTTTTGCCGCGCATCACTTTTCAATAAATCGACATGAGTTCCTATAATCTCACGCATCTCGCCCAACTCGAGCATGAGGCCATCTTTATCATGCGCGAAGTCGCCGCCCAGTTTGAGCGTCCCGCCCTGCTGTTCTCCGGCGGCAAAGACTCCATTGTGATGGTGCGCCTCGCGCAGAAGGCCTTTGCCCCGGCGAAGATCCCGTTCCCACTCGTCCACATCGACACCGGTCATAATTTCGAGGAAACCATCGCATTCCGCGACTGGCTCGCCAAGGACACGGGCAGCCGCCTTGTCGTGCGCTACGTCGCCGATTCCATCAAGGCCGGCCGCTGCCAGGAGGAGAAGGGCCCGAATCCCTCGCGCAACGGCCTCCAGACGGTGACCCTGCTCGATACCATCGAGGAGTTTAAATACGACGCCTGCCTGGGCGGGGCGCGACGCGACGAGGAAAAGGCCCGCGCCAAGGAGCGCTTCTTTTCCCATCGCGACGAGTTCGGACAGTGGGACCCCAAGAACCAGCGGCCGGAGCTCTGGAATCTTTTCAACGGCCGCAAAAACATCGGCGAACACTTCCGGGTGTTTCCCCTCTCCAACTGGACCGAGATGGACGTGTGGCAATACATCGCCCGCGAAAATCTCTCCATTCCCTCGATCTACTTCAGCCATCAGCGCGAGGTGGTGAACCGCAACGGCGTGCTCCTGGCCCAGTCGCCCTACATCACGCTGCTCGAGGGTGAGAAATACGAGACGCGCACCGTCCGCTACCGCACCGTGGGTGACAGCACTTGCACCGGCGCCGTCGAGTCCGAGGCCGCCGACCTGGCCGCAATCATCCAGGAAGTCGCCTCCGCCCGACAGACCGAGCGTGGCACGCGCGCCGACGACAAGCGCTCCGAAACCGCCATGGAAGACCGCAAGAAGGCCGGGTATTTCTGATTGTTCCCCGATGCAGGGGCCCGTTTGCGGCATTTCCCCGGGAGCGCACGCGCGACTCCATGCCGTCGCCTCTAAACGGACACCCGCTTTTTGATCCCGAGACCTTCCGACTCTTTTAACAAAATGACCGCCTCCGCCCACCAGCACACCGATCAACATTATCTCTCCATGGACCTGCTCCGCTTCACGACGGCGGGCAGTGTGGATGACGGAAAATCCACCCTCATCGGCCGCCTCCTCTATGACTCCAAGGCCATTTTTGAGGACCAACTTGAGGCCATCGAGCGCGCCACCGAACAGCGCGGCGAGGACCACCTCAACCTCTCGCTGCTTACCGACGGCCTGCGCGCGGAGCGCGAGCAGGGCATCACCATCGACGTCGCCTACCGCTACTTCGCGACACCGCGCCGCAAGTTCATCGTCGCCGACACGCCCGGCCACATCCAATACACGCGCAACATGGTCACCGGCGCGTCCACCGCCAACCTCGCCATCATCCTCATCGATGCGCGCAAGGGCGTCATCGAGCAGACCTGCCGCCACTCCTTCATCGCATCCCTGCTGCGCATCCCGCACGTCGTGGTCTGCGTGAACAAGATGGACCTCGTCGATTTCGCCGAGGACCGTTTCAACGAAATCGTCTCGGCCTACACCCAGTTTGCCTCCCGCCTGGAGATCCCCGACATCAAGTTCATCCCGATCTCCGCGCTGCACGGAGACAACGTCGTCGAACGCTCGGCGCGCACGCCTTGGTATCAAGGTAGTCCGCTGCTCTACACCCTGGAGACCGTCTACATCGGCAGTGACCTGAACCACATCGACGCACGTTTCCCCGTGCAGACCGTGATCCGGCCCAATAACGACGAGCACCATGATTTCCGCGGTTTTGCGGGCCGCGTGGCCGGCGGCGTATTCAAACCCGGCGACGAGATCGTTTCCAATCCCTCCGGCCTGACCTCCCGCATCAAAACGATCCACGGCCCTTCCGGTCCCCTCCAGGAGGCGTTTGCGCCCATGTCGGTCGTGATGACCCTAGCGGATGAGATCGACATCTCCCGGGGCGACACGATCACCAAAGCCAACAATCCGCCCAACGTCACCCAGGACATCGAGGCAATGATCTGCTGGTTCTCGGACAAGAAACTCGTCCCGAACGGCAAATACATCATCCGACACACGACTCGCGAGGCCAAGTCGGTCATCAAGGCCGTCCGCTACAAGGTGAACATCAATACGCTTCACAAGGCCGAAGGGGACCTCGAGATCGGCATGAACGACATCGGCCGTATCCAGCTGCGCGCGGCCGTGCCGCTGATCGCCGATTCCTACCAGCGCAATCGCAACACGGGTAGTTTTATCCTGATCGACGAGTTCACCAACGCCACCGTCGCGGCCGGCATGATCCTTTGACGGCCCCGCGGGAATCCCTCAATAAACTGCGGAACCGTTCCCAATCGTGATCATCAACTACTGGCTACTTCCGCTTGCCTTGCTTCTTTTGTGGTTTCCCCGCCAATGGCTGCGCGTTGGGCCCAAGGTGTTGAAAAAGGGCCGCAGTCGCCGCGCGGGTGAGCTGCCCGAGGCGGAAGACGCCGGTCTGCTTTGGACGAAAGAGTTCGGCAAACCGAGAAACTGGGTTGATCTTTTGCGGGCGGCGATCGGGGCCTTTGCCATCGCGCATGTGTGCTTCACCCGCGGCGACGGAGCCGATGACAGCGTGACGATTATCATTCCGGTGATTGTCTCGCTGCTGTTGATCTCGGCCGTGGTCATTCAGACGGTCCGTTTCGAGTCGCGTTTGGCCATGGTGGCGCCGGTCTTTTTCGCGATCGGGCTGGGCTTCGCGTTGATCGGGTGGAAAGCGGCCTTTTTCGCCACCGTGGCCGCGTGGACCTTTAACCGCGTCCTGTCGGGCGCGCCGGGATTTCTGGCGATTCTGGCCGGGCTTCAGCTGCTGTTCGGATTTTTCCTGGGCTCGGACGGCGTGGTGCCGGTCCTGATTTCGGCCAGTCTGACCTTTTTCCCGCTGGTGCTGAGCGCCGTGTTCCGGCGACCATTAGTGCGACTCAATAAAAAGAACCGCGCGTCTCGCGCTTGATGCGCATGGCCGCTCCTAATCGCGCCCCCACGCCGGTGTTGATCTGGATTGGCGCAGCGCGACCCCGGACTTTGCCGGCGGCGGTGGCACCGGTTTTGGCGGCATCCGCCTTGGCGTGGCGAGACGGCGACTTTTCGTTTTGGCCGGCGCTGGCATGTCTAGCGTTTGCCTTGCTCGTCCAAATCGGCACCAATTTCGCCAACGATTACTACGATTTTGTGAAAGGGGCCGACACGGCCGAGCGGGTGGGCCCCAGGCGAGCGGTCGCCGCCGGCCTGGTGGCTCCCTCGACGATGAAGCGGGCCATGTTTGCCGTGTTCGGCGCTGCGTTTTTATGCGGGCTCACGCTGCTTGGCTGCGGCGGGTGGCCCCTGCTGCTGGTCGGAGTGGCCAGCATCGTGTGCGGCATTGCCTACACCGGCGGACCTTATCCACTTGCTTACAATGGATTGGGGGACGTTTTTGTCTTTGTTTTTTTTGGCCTGGTTGCGGTGACGGCGACCTATTTCGTGCAGGCTGGAGTCATCACGACGGATACGTGGATCATCGGCACCGGAATCGGGGCGCTAGCCTCGAATATCTTGGTTGTGAACAACTATCGGGACATCGAAACCGATGCCCGCGCCGGCAAGCGAACCTTGGTCGTGCGTTTCGGCAGGCGCTTTGCGCGGGGCCAGTTCATTGTCTCCCATGTCGTTGCATTGGTAGCGTTGCTAGCGATTGCCGCTGACGACTGGCATCCCGCCTGGGTGAGCTTGGCGGCCGGCATCTGTTTGGCGGTGGGCTGGTCGCAATCGAGGCGATTGCGCCGGGCGACCACACCGGCGGAGTTGATCCAGCTGTTGGGTGCGACCGGTCTCCATCTGGCGATTTACGCGGTCATTCTGGCGATCGGTCTGATCGCGGTTTGAACCGTCAGTGGCATAAAACCGCCGCTTGCGGGCGGCGGTTTGAACGAGGGGGATTATGGCGTTTTTCTTAAAAAACTCAGGGCGTCGAACTCTGCGAGTGAGAGGACTAGCCGGCTGGGCCGGCATTGTCCTCAATGGCACGACCCGCTGGGTCGTCTCCGTCTCGGTCGCCTTGGCCGGGCCCGTTTCTCCGCTTACGCCGACTCAATAGATCTCTTAAACAAACCCAAGATTTCGCCACCCTCATGCCTCTAAAGGCAGCCCGCACATCCGGTAATGCGGTGTATAGCGATGCCACGGCTTAATTCCCAGCCAAGTATCAAAATGCAAAAGATTTAAGTTTTATTTAGACTTTCCTGTCACGTCCTTGGCACGCGCTCATCGGAAAGGGCAAAGAATCCTCGAAGTACTTACTACCGCCTGACAGGCGTAGCGTTACCGTAACTCAATCTGACGTTTCCGATTGGGGGGCGGGATCGATACGGCGATCAAAAGGGTGCGCGCTGAAGTGACCAGGAGTGACGCCGACGAGGCGTTTAAAGACGCGGTTGAAGTGGCTCTGGTCTTGAAACCCCACCTGCCAGGCGATTTCGCCCAGCGTGAGTTTACCGGTGCCGATCAGGTTGCGCGCATGGTCGATGCGCACCCGCAGGATGTAATCGGCCAGGCCTACGTGCGCCGCTTGTTTGAAGACACGGCTCAGGTAGTCGGGGTGGCATTTGAGTGCGGCGGCGATCCGTTCGACCGTGAGTGGTTCCGCGTAGTGACGCTGCACCTGGCGCATCGCCGCCTGCACCAGAGGCGGGACTTTTTGGAAATTCGTGGCCGACATCTCCGTGCGGTAGCGGTCCAGCGGCGGACCATGCGCGTCGATGATGCGCCCGGCCAACGCCACCACGGTCTTCAGGCGGGTGTGTTGGCGTTCCAACTCCTCGGCGGACACTCGCGGCGCGCGCGCATACGCCGCCAGCAAAGCCGTCGCGTCGATCCCGCGCCGCCGGGCGTAGGCTTCAATTTTGCGCCGTCCTGCGCGCTCCGTGCCGCGTTGCAACACCGAGCCGTAGTAAAACACCCCCAGCACCCGCCCGTGGTAGGTGAGCGGCTCCACCCACTCCGTCAGCCCGAGGTGGCACATGCCGCGAAAACCCTCGGCCCGCCGCGTGGCGAGGCGGTTGCAGGCCAGTTTGTTTCGGATGCACCCGAGGTGGCCGGCCTGGGTGCTCTTCGCCAACATGCAAAACTCCCCGCAGTGGATGCGATGGTCCGTGCGCAGCCGCAGGTCGGGCACGTCGTAGGAGATTCCCGTCAGGTCTTCAAAACTGAGTTTGAGCGGGCCGGACTGTTCGAGCAGGAGAAACAACTGCCCCAGCAACGAAGGTGGGTCGTTTGAGGGGTTTTTAGCCGCTCCGACGTGTGCCGATGAACTGTCAGCCATAGACCAACCCTTAATTGGTTTTGGACTAATACAAGTCCGCAAATGCTGGTATTCTCAGGATCACAACCCCGCCTTTAGCAACCCCGCTCCGCCTGCCTCAATTTATGAGCAAAGACGAATTTTCACTTCCCCTCGCCGCCGCGTCCGACTCGCCGGTCCGCGTCCATTTGCCGCTTCCCGCCGTCGGTCGGCTGCAAGACGGACATGTGAAACTTTCTGCGTTGCCGGCGTCCGGCACCCCAGGCGATTTCACCGGGCAAGGCGAGGATACCGGACTGACCGTCCGGCGAGGTCACAAGCTGACCGACAATGGCGTGGAACTGGAGTGGACCGTCGCGGCGAGCCGGGCTTTTGAGAACATTTCGCTGCAACAAACCGTCGAATTTGACCTGCCGTGGACCAGCTACGTGATCGCGCCCGGCGTGCTCTACGCGGGCAATCGTTTCCTCGTCTCGCCGCAGCCCTACGCTCCCTACATCCCGACCGAAGGCGTCTCGCCCGACGGACCGATTCTGATCGCCGACGTCCCCCGCCTGGCCAGCGCCACGGGTTACCGCACCGATCTGGCGGCCAATGCGCTGACCACGCCGTTCGTCGGTATTTTCGATCCGGCGAGCGGACGCGGCGTGTTGATCGAGGTCCCGCTCTACGGCGACTGGGGTGTGGCCGGGCTGACGCTCACAACTTTGCCCGGCGAGCGCGTCACCGTCACGGTCACGTTGCCCGTGCAACGCTCCCGGCGTTACCGCTTCTGCGATTGGACCGAGGTCAACGATGAACCCGGCCTCACCCTGGCCGCCGGACAATCGCTCACGGCGCGGCTGCGGGTCATCCCGGTGGCGGCGGCGACCGTTCCGGCTTTCATCGCCGAGCTTTCACGCCGTGCCTTCGCCGCCCGCGACCAGGGCGGGCGCACCTTCGCGCTCTCGCTGGCTGAGGCTGCGCAGTTGGTCGAGGCCAAGCAAAACGCCCACAACTGGAACGAGGCCGAGGGATACTACCGCGCCGATCTCAACCTCGGCAGCCCGTGGTCGCTGCAAACCGGCTGGGTGAGCGGCGGCGTCACCATGTTGGCGATGTTGTTATCGCCCGACGCGGCCACGCAGGCGCGCGCCCGGAGGATGCTCGATTTCCTCTGCACGGCGGCGGCGCCGAGCGGCTATTTTTATGGTGCTCGCAAGGATGGCAAATGGCTCAGCCTCGGCGGCAAACGCCCCGGCTGCCGGTCCTTCATGTTGGTGCGCCGTCCGCTGGAGCTGGGTCGCGACATCCTCAAGGCCATCGACCTCCTCCGCGCGCGTGGCGAACCGATCAACCCGGCCTGGACGCGGGCCGCGCAAGGCTGCCTCGATGCGGTGGTCGGCACCGTGCGCCGGTATGGACATCTCGGTTACAGCGTTGATCCCGAGACCGGCGACGTGCTCTGGGGCGACAGCACCGGCGGAGCCTATGGCATCGAATTCCTCGTGCGCGGCCACGTCCACTTTGGCCGCGCGGAGTATCTGGAAACGGCGAAACAACTGGCCGTTTATTACCGCGAACACTTTCTCCTGCGCGGCTTCACCTGCGGCGGCGTCGGCGACGCACTCATGGCGGTGGACAGCGAAAGCAACTACGCGCTGCTCTCCGGCCTGGTCGAGTTGCACGCGGTCACGCATCAAACCGAACACCTCGCCTGGGCGGTGGAGGCCGCCGAGCTGTTCCAGACCTGGGTGTTGCTCTACGATGCTCAACTCCCCGCCGCTTCGCCCCTCGGTCGCCTCGGTATCCAGCCGCGCGGAGCCGTATTTGCGAACATCCAAAACCAGCACGGCGCCCCCGGCATCTGCACCGCCTCGGGTCTCGCGCTGCGCAAGCTCGCCCGACAAACCGGCGACGAACGCTGGGAATTGCTCCTGCGCGAGATCGTCGCCTGCCAGCCGCAAATGACCGTGCAGTCCGGCCAAAAGGAAGTCTGGGGAGACCTCCCCGTCGGCTGCCTTTCCGAACGCCTCATGACCATGGACGGCATGGCCCCCACCGGCCAGACCAGCCGCCTCTCTACCTGGTGCGAAATCGCCCTCCTCCTCGCCTCCCGCGAGCTCAATCCAACGTTAAGCTCTACAACCCCATGACTCCGTCCGTCCTCGCACCGCGTTCCGACTGTGCCAGTTTGCCCAACAACGATACCACCCGCGTGGCCGGCTTGTTTCATGCTGCGGCCTTTCGCCGCGAAAGCACGCTCACGATCCCGCCCGGCGACTACCACTTGAGCGGCGACGCCCCGATACCACTGCACTCCGGGTTGACCGTGTTTGCCTATGGGGCGCGCTTTCACCTGCCGCAAAACCTGGGTGACCGCGCCCACTTTGACGTCTTTCGCGGGACGGACATAATCGATTTCAACTGGTTCGGCGGTCAGTTCATCGGCCGGTGTTTCGACCACCGCCGCGCTGACAACACTTGGGAGCCCAACGCCTGCACCCGCGGCATCGTCATCACCACCCGCCCCGGTGGCGTCACGCGCAACCTCACCTTTCGCGACATCGGCGCACAACGTCTGGCCGGCGCGGTCGTGACCGTCGAAGGCGTGCGCGCCGCCGGTTCAGAATCCGCCGTAGCCACCTACGCCCAAAACATCACCATCGAAAACTGCACTTTCCTGGAGAGCGGAAAATTCATGTGGGATTATGGGATGCTCTGGCAGATCGCCGTCTGGCCCGATGATTACACCGCGCAATATAAAACCTTGGTTGATCGCTATTTCCGCAACGATCTCGTGCGCTCCGGCGTGCGTATGGGCGACGGCGACGACCGGGTGTTTTTCGACAACTCCGGGCTAGACGCCATTCCGGTAAGCCCGAAGGGCACGCCTCATCACGCCGTTTGTTTCTATCATGACACCCTGCCGCGCAACATCGTGCGGGGTCGCCAGTTTTTTGTCGTCGAATCCGCCCCCGACTACATCCGCGTCAGCCCCACCCATGGCGGCGAGCCCGTGCGTTTCGAAGGCTCGGCCGGCCCCGCGACACGCCTGATGCACGATCTCTTCGCTTGCTTCATGGCGCTCTACGCTCCCACCGGCCAGGGTCCGGGCAAGGGCTGCTTCGACTTGGTCGGTTGCCGCAACATCCGCGTCGCCGGCTGTAAGATCAGCGCACTCGGCGACACCATGCACATCCAGCTCAGCCGCGACATCGTCTTTGCCCAAAACCACATCCTCGGCTCCAGAATGGGGGCCTTCTTCCTCGCCGAACACTGCCAGAACTCGACCGTCACCGGCAACCTGGTGGATTGCACCAACGGCTCGCGCGTCATCAGCATCGAGCGATCCAACGAAGATGTCACCGTCATCGGCAACACCTTCCGCGGCGGCGGACGCGGGAGTTGGATCAACCAGCCGAAGAATCTGATTTTCCAGGGCAACATCTTTACCGATAACACCACCAAGGGCCGGCCGGAACCTTGGTCGGGGCGGCGCACCTACCGCACCGGCGGCTGGGAAGCCTACCCGGAGATGTATTTTTCAGTCTGGCAGACGGGGGCCAAGTATGGGCCGGTGATCTTGCGCGACAATATCTTCACCACCGGCCCGGAGGCCAAGGCCGCGCTCCAGTTTGAAACCGGCACGGTGGACGCTGTGGTCGAGAACAATCTCTTCCGAGGACACAGCGGAACCATCCTCATCGACGAGCCCAACCCCGGCGTGCTCATCGGCGCTAACACCGGACACACCGTGATCCGCACCGAACCCGGACCACGCTACGTCAACGACTGAACAAACCAGTCGCCATTTCAGATGCCCACTATCTCCCTGCCCGCCCGCCAAGTCCCCGTTGCCCACGATGCCGATCTCATCGTCGTCGGCGGCGGCCCTGCGGGCATCGCCACTGCGGTTGCCGCTGCCCGTCGCGGCGCCAAGGTCGTCTTGCTGGAACGTTTCCCCAGCGTGGGCGGCGCAGCCACCAACGCCATGGTCAACATCTGGCACACCAGCGACCGCGAAAAGATCGTGATCCTCGGCCTCGTCCAGGAACTCATCGAACGCCTCCAGCATCGCCAGAGCGGTGCCATCCGCCGGCTCTGGGCCTACCCGACCAAGCCCGAGACCTACGAATTCGCCCCGCACGAGATGCGCGTGGCCATGCACAATCTGCTCGACGACGCCGGCGTCACCACCATCTGCCACCTCGCCGCGATGGAGCCCCTGCTGGAAAACGGCCGCATCCGCGGCGTGCTCGCCGACACCAAGACCGGGCGCAAGGCCTTCCTCGGCAAGTTCGTGGTCGATTGCACCGGCGATGGCGACGTGGCCGCCGCGGCGGGTCTGCCCTTCGAGTTCGGCCGCGAATCCGACGGCCGCGTGCAGGGCATGACCATGATGTATAACGTCTCCGGCGTGGACGCTCATGAGGTTTCGCAAAACGAATCCGAAGCCGTGCGCGTGGTGCAGTTGATGAAGGACCGTCGCGACCGGGGCGAGTTTCCCCAGTTCTTCGAGTTCGCCGCCAAGAGCTATTTGAGCAAAGGGCGCGATCCCGGCGTCTCCTACAACATGTGCCCGGTCGCGGGGAATCCGCTCGATGAACTCGACCTCACCCGCTGCTCGGTGCAGGCGCGCAAACAAGTCTTGCAATACGTCGATCTCTGGCGGCGCGAAATGCCCGGCTTCCAAAACGCCAAGGTCACGCAAATGGGCTCCTGGCTGGGCATCCGCGAAAGCCGCCGCATCTTGGGCCGGGTCATTCTCAACGCCGACGATGTGGTCAAGGCGCGCAAACGCCCCGACGCCGTGGGCCACGGCTTTTTCGCGGTGGACATCCACGATCCCAAGGGCGGCGGTCACAGCAGTTGGGTGGAATACGACCGCACGCCGCCGGTCGGTCAAAGCTACCACATCCCGCTGAGCATGTGCCTCAATGACCAGATCCCGAACCTCGCCGTGGCCGGTCGTTGCGCCTCCACGACCCACGAGGGACTCGGCTCCGTGCGCATCCAGACCCACTGCATGGTCATGGGACAAGGTCTCGGCACCGCCATCGCCCTCGCGCTCCACGGCGGCACGGAGATCGCCGACATCGACCTCGCCACCTTGCACAGCCAGCTCCGCGCCGACGGCGTGTATCTGGAAGACGTGCCCACCCCTGCCCTCGTTCCGCTTGCGAACAGCACGCCAGAACTTTCCCCCATCGCCACCTGATCGAAGACCGACCCCAAAAAACGTGAATATCCCCAACCGCCTCTGCTGCGTTGTCACCGCCTGGTTCGCTTTGAATCTGCTCACCCTCGGCCTCCTCCACGCCGCCGAGGCACCACCGACCACGCCGCTCCCGCCCGTGTCGCAAACGGTCTTTGCCGCACAGTTCGAGGAGATGACAGCGTTCACCCAAACCATTCCCGCCGGCACGGTGGCGGAGTTAAAACTCCCCAAACCGCCGGCATTCACGACGCTCAAGGACAAACAAAAACAGGTATTCGGTGAAACCTTTCTCATAGACCAAGGCGGCCCGATCACCGTGCGGGTGCGCGCGCCGGAGAAAGCCGACGCCATCGTCACCATGACCTCGGGCGTAGGCGGACCGCTCGCCAGTTTGTCCCTTGCCAGCAAGGAGCCGGGCGCCGCTTTTGAGGTCACCGTGCGCGGCCTGAAGCCCGGTGCCACCTACGCCGCTCAATCCGTGGGGACTTCCTTTTCGCCGGACTGGATTCTGCGGGCGGGAGTGCTGGAAGTTTCCGGCCAGGGCATGGCCACGGTGGAAGACGCCCAGGCCGCGCTGCTGCCCGTGGCGAACCGCATTTTTAACGCGATCACGCCCTTCGTCGCCCCGCGCGATGGCACCGTGACCGTGCGCATGATCAACGCCCGCGCCGACGCCCCGCTGCATGTGCGCAACCTCAAAGTGCAGACCTATCCCGCCGAGCAGGCGGTGGCCAAGGCCGAGGATCTGCCCGCCCCCGGCAATCGCTTCAACTTCGCGGCCGTGGCTTGGACCGATATCCGCCTCGATCAAAACCATCCCGCCAGCGCCGACACCAATCCCGGCACGGAACAACGCCCGCTGAAAACCCTCAAAGCCGCCTTGGAAAAAGCCCAGGCGCTCATGCGGCAGGGCACTCCCGCCCGCATCCGCATCGCGCCCGGCACCTACCGCGAGGGGCGCATGGATTCCGTCGGCAAAAGCTATCCCCTGTTCGACGGAATCGAGGACCCCGCTCTGCGCAAAGCCCCGCTGGCCATCATCGGCGATGAACCCGGCAAGGTCATCCTCTCCGGCGCCAAGGCCGACGAATGGGCACCCTCGACTTGGACCTTGGTGGACGCCGAAAAGAACCTCTGGAAACACACCTGGCCTTACACCTGGGGGCCTTCCGACGACACCTTTTATCCGCCCGAAGATCCTATTGGCCAACGCTGGGAGACGATCTTCGTCAACAGCCAGCGCCTGAAACAGCGCATCATCGAGCCTTGGCAATACACCAAGGGCGAAGACGTTAAATGGGCCGTCGGCATGGCTCATCGCCTGCCCGGCGTGTGGAAACTCGGCACCTACCTCGGACCTGACGTGCTCCAGCCCGGCGAGTTCGGCGTCTCCGAATTTGGCCCCGGTGTGAAGATCAAAGGCGCCGAGTATGACGGACACCCTGATCCCAACACCATCTGGGTGCGCCTGCCTGCCGGGCAGACCTTGACCGATGCGAACATCGAAGTGCCGCACTACCTCGGGACGACGCTCTTCCGCAACCTGAGCCGCATCTGGTTGAAAAACTCGTCATGGAAAAATTCCGCGGCGCTGGCCTCAACGCCACCGCCGGTCCAGCCGACAACACCGGCACCCGTTTCTACAACGAGGATCATCTCTACGAATCCGTCTGGGCCCTACATAATGGCAATGGTTCCGTTGTGGGAGCGCAGCAGTTTTTCACCCTTCGCGATTGCCGATTTGAAGGGAGCTGGCGCGGCGACGGGCGTTTTCATGGCACCCAAGGGTTAAGCATGTCGTGGGTGCGCCACGGCTTGATTGAACGCACCCGCATCAACGACAACGCGGCCAAGGGCATGTGGTTCGCCGGGAATAATCTGCGCTTCAGCGATTGCGAATGGATGGGCAACAAAGGAGAAGTGTTCTGGCAGGATCACTTCGCTGAGCACGTCCGCTTCGAGCGTTGTAAAATCAACAATAACGGAGAACGGGGAGCGACCTTCGAGATCGCGCGTGGACCGGTGAGCCTTCTCGACTGCGAGATCAGCAATAATGCCAGCAACGGCCTCTGGTTCGCCACCAGCAGCGGGGTGGTGATCGACCGTTGCCGGATCATCAACAACGCCCAACAAGCCCCGGGCCCGTTGCCAGCGGAAAACCTGCGCGGGAATAACTACTGGTGGCACGGACGCGCCGCCGGCCAAATCGTGGTGTCCACCAACCCGCGCGAGGCGCACCTCGGGCTTGTAATGAACCGGGCCAATCTCCCCATCGCCTACCCCTACGCACTGAACTACACGATCCGCAACAGCGTCATCGCGGGCCGCACGCAGGGCACGAGCCTCATCAGCCAATACTGGCACACGGAGCCCCGCAGCCAGATGCCCGCCTATGTGGATTGGTATAAAACCCAGCTCACCGCCAGCGGTAACACCTACTGGCACGCCACCAACCCCACACCCTTCCACCTCGACGCCGAGCTGGACCCCGCCAAGCAAAACAACGCCGACCTCGCCGGTTGGCAGAAGGCCAGCGGGCAGGATCATGATTCGATATGGAAAGAGCCTGCGCCGGGCCGGTGATGTTGGAAAAACCGACCATCGATTATCCGCTGCAATCGATTGGTCGGTGCGGTCATTTCTTCGCCTCGTTCGCCAGCCGGGTCTCGGCGCGGAAACGTGCCGGGGGGAGCCCAAAGCTTTGCCGGAAGGTGCGCGAGAAGTAATAAACGTCCTCGATTCCGCAGCGCTCCGCGATTTCTTTGATCGGGAGTTCACCCCGCCGGAGGAGCGAGGCCGCGAGCGCCATCCGTTCTTGGCGGCAAAACTGCCAGAAAGGCAGGCCCGCCTCGGCGCGAAACAAGCGCCGAAAATGGGGCGCGGAAAACCCACAGGTTTGAGCCGCGTCAGCCTCGGCCCAAGCCGCGCCCGGCTGCTCTCGAATCTCCGCGAGCAGTGCCCGGAGGCGGCCTGCTGAAACGTCGCCCTGGGGTGAAGCCGATTGCTCTTCGCGCAGCGTTTTCAGGAGTTCCAAAAGCAAGATCCAAGCATCATCCTCGCGACTCCCTTCCAACGCCGTGAGCAGGGCATCCATTTTGCGGCAAAAGACCGCCGGGTTGGTGATGCCGCTGATCGCCGTACCCGCCCGGCTGGGGAACCACCCGAGTTCGAGCAGCGCCTCCACCCAAGGGCCGCGCAAGGTCACATAGCGGTGATCCCAGCCCGGCTCATCCTTCCAGCCGTAGGTAAAATATTGCCCCGGCCAAGTCCACCAGGCCACCGGCGCGGTGAACTCTCGTAGCGGCTCGCCGTTGACCGACCAATGGATGCGCCCGCCATGGGCATAGTTCAGCGCATAAACGCCCTCGAAACGCTTATCGATCCAAGCCCGGCAGGTTGGAAGATGGTTGAAATGCAAGAATTGGAAGGGGGCGTCCATGCTTCAAATAACTTAAAGGGAAAATGATCAAATTCTACAAAACAAAAAACATAGGCTCCATTTTATTAGCTATCCACTTGGGGTAAGCTGTTACTGAAATGAGTAAATTTAACCAAAACCTCGAAAGTCCGTGTACTCCCCTGCGCCTCGGTGTCATTGGCACCGGGCAGATTTCTCAGATCGTGCTTCCGCAATTGCCCGCCGCGCGGGTCGTCGTCGCTGGCCTGGCCGATGTCCAGGTGACCGCCGCCCATGCCTTGGCCGAAAAGTTGGGCCACGGACAGGTTTACGAAAGCCCCGCAGCCCTATTGGCTTGCCCTGAAATTGAAGCCGTTTACCTCGCGACCCCGCCTGTTACGCACCGTGATCTGGTCAAAGAGGCTTTGGCCGCAGGCAAGCATGTGCTCTGTGAAAAGCCCTGGACCTTAAACGCCGCCGAAGCCCGCGCTCTGCTCGAAACCGTCCAGCAGTTTCCCGCGCTGAAAGTGGGGTGTTGTTCCTCCCGGTTTTGTTTTTCCCCCGCCACCGCAACTGCACGCGAGGTCTTGCGCCAGGGCACTTTGGGGAAACTTATCCGCGTGCGCCTGCACGCAACCGGCGGTCTGCCCGCATCCATCGACCATCTGCCGGAGTGGAAACGCAATGCCGCCACCGCCGGAGGAGGTCTCACCGTGGACTGGTGCGTTTATGAACTTGAGTGGCTGCGCAGCGTTTTGGGTGATGCCTTTGCGCCGCTGGACGTCATGGCCAACTTTGGTTTTTGGCGCCGGGAAGGCACCAGTTTGGAAAGCAGCTACTACGCCGTCATCCGCTGCGCCGGGGGGCTTGAGATCGTCGTAAGTCGGCAGCCCGAAATCGGTCCTCGCCGTCATGCCATCGAACTCCGGGGCAAGACGGGCGGCCTCGACCTCCCCTTTGCGCCCGATCACCCCCAGCGAGTCGCACGGCTGTTTACGTTGGAAGCGGACGGCAAAACCTTAAACAGCGCCGAACGGGGCGAGCCGACGACGGATTGGGGCGGCATTCTTTACGGGCCGCTCACCGATCTGGCCGACGCCATCCGCAACGATACCGCTCCCTCCGCCACGGCTGAAGGCCAGATCACGGTCCATGCCGTGCTTGACGCCATCTACACCTCCGCCCGCGAACACCGGGTCGTCCCGGTCGCCCTCTAACTCATGACCAAAACCATGCAACCCGCTCCTCATGCCCTGTGGCCTATCTACGCCTTCGACAACTACTTCACCAACGCCGCCCGCCCCTACACGCCGACTGAGCGATGGGACTTGTTAAAAGCCGCCGGCTACCGCGCCGGTTATGTGGGGGTTAACCGGGATAACCCAGCTTCGTGGGCGACCTTGCTCGAAGCTCATGCCCAGAGCAAACGCACCGGCTTGAGTCTCGCCGCCGTCTATAGCGTGCTCGACCTGACCAACCCGCAACCGGAGGGGCACCACTCGGTCGCAGAAATCATTGAGCAGCTCCAGCCCGGCGATGTTTTGGAACTCGGTCTTACCGTGGGCTGGAAAACGAAGGTTTCCGATCCCGGTGTGGATGACACCGCCATCGCCCAGCTCACGCCGCTACTCGCGTTGGCCAAAACCCGCAATGTCGTCATCGCCCTCTACCACCACCTGGGGTTTTACCTCGAACGCATCGAGGACTGCGTCCGTCTCGCGGAAAAGATAAACGACCCTGCCCTCAGTGTCGTCTTTTGCGGTTACCACTGGTATGCGGTGGATCGCACGGAACTTACCGCCAAGCTCCGGCTCGCCGCTCCCTGGCTCAAGCGAGCCAATCTCTGCGGCTCCCGACCTGCGCCCAACAACGACTTCGCCGGGGCGCTCCCCGCCACCATCGAATGTGTGGGCGAGGGGGAGTTCCCGCTCTCAGAATTTGTGCAGGCGTTGAAGGCCATCGACTACAGAGGCCCCGTCGGATTCCAAGGCTACAAGATTGAAGGCAACCCGGAGGAAAATCTGGAGAAATCGATTCTGGCGTTCCAGAAAGCACTTTGATCCCGCGCCGCTCCCTTTGCTCGGTTTGTGCGCAAGCCGAGGTGGGAGGCCACGGCTTTCACGGCGGCCTCGCCCGTGCCGAGCATCGCGCCGCGCGGCTTCCAGACGGCGACGTTCGTGGTAACGGCGTGGCGACAGCCAATAAGCGGAGATGAAATGGCGGACGAGCCGATAGTCGGAAGGGAACTACTCGGCGGTGGTGATGCCGAGGACGATTGGCTGGGTTTTTGCGGTGGGGGCTGCGCGCACGACGATGGATTCAATGACGCGGTCGGGGAACGGGTTATCCCAGCGTTGCACGGTGATCAGGGCGTCGTTGCCGCCTGCGGCAGGGAAGACTGCGCCATTGGCAGGTGGCCGGGTGCCTTTGGGGACATTCCAGTCTAGGAGATCGGTGCCGGCTCGGACGGGCACGCTAATGATCAAATCACCAACATCTTGTCCCCCGATGACTTTTTCGTGTCCCGCGTAACGCACGTCATAGGTCAGCACGGTGTCGCCATCCAGCGCTTGATGGTAGAAGCCGGTGTGTGCGAAAAACAGGTGCGGGGTCTTGCGGCCTAATGAAATCGGCCGGGATTCCACTGGGAGTTTTCCATAGCCTGCGGCGATGGATTCAGGCAAGGCGGCGGATTGCAGCGCGATGAAGGATCCCGTGGCACCTGGGATTCGGAAGGGAATCCCGGCGATGGTGGCCATTGCGGGGACTTTGCTGAGGTCAATACCGGAGCGGCTGGACTCCAGATTGGCGGCTGAAGCGAAGGGGATTTGACTGAACGCGTTCACACCCGGCGGTAATGGTGGGGCGATTTTGCGGTCGGGAACCTTCATAGCCAGATCGAGGTTTGCGAGAAGGGTACTCTGGAAGCGGCTGCCACGGAGGGATTCTTTGGCTTCGTTCCAAAGAGTTTGATCAATAACCAGCCGCCCCCTGCCCACCGACGTGACGGAGAGCGCAGTGGGTTCGAGGAGCGGGGTCTCGCCTTCGACGCGGAGGAGGAGACCCGCGTAGTTGGCTCGCTCTTTGAGAGTTGGCCGTCTTTCCCATTGGAGGTCTCCTTCAAAAACGCTGTTTAGCAAGGGATGAACAGCGACCTTGCTGATACGTTCACGGGCTGGCGCAGGTTCTGCCGTGACCGTTAGGCCTGTGGCTGTCTTCAGCCATGCGGCGAGTTCGTTACCACCTTGTTGCACGAGCAGAGTTCCTCCCTTCTTTAACCAAGGAAGCACTTTGTTCGCAAAGGCTTCTGCTGGCGTTTCTTTTGTCCAACTGGAGAGCACCAGAACCTGATAATCGGCCAATTCTGGTTCTTGGGTCGTGAATGTAGCCTGAAGTTTGAGGCTGGATTGAAGCGTCTTGGCCACGGCTGAATCAGCCGGAGAATAGACCACGGCTTTCGCGGGCGCGGGGTTGAGCGGCTGGGTATTCGTCCAGCGAACGATGTTCGCAAGGAGGCGGGCCGCGGGTGGGGCGACTTTGACCGTCTCGGGGGTGAGTTCGAGCGTCGTCGCCAGCCAGCGGCCTTTTCCTACTCGACCTTCGAGCAACTGCGCACTGAAAGGTGCAAGCCCGGCGAGGATGCGCACATTCGGCATCTGTTTGTCCACTTTGTAACCGGTGCCGAAGACGAGACCATAGGGAGCCCAGTAGCCGAAGTCGTCCGGCAGGAGCCCCTCAAAGATCGGGTGATGGTGCGCTGTGAGTGACACGCGACTGCCACCGAATCTATGCCCGGCATGTGACCAATGGGGGAAACCTTCCTCAAGTTTGATGGACAAACCGGTGGCTATCCCGCGCTCGTCGGGCTGGCGGAGCATCAGCACGGTTCCGCCGGATTCCATGTAGAGGCGCAGGGCCTCGGTGGCGGAGGATAACGAATCAGGCGGCACATTCTCGCCAATCACAAGTAAGGGGGCCGTGTCTGCTTTGATCTCGCTTAGAGTGGTGAGACTTAGCGGCGTGACTCCCAGTGCTTCAAACATCCCTTGAACCGATACGGAAGGGTCGTAAAGAGCCACGCGGGCCTTTGGCTGCACTGGTTGCGGCCAAGTGCGCGGATAGAGGGTCCAGCTTTGACGGTGTAGAATGCGCTCGTTCGCACCGTCTTTCCAAACGACTTCCGCGTGGAATTCGGTCGGCGCGTCCACCTCCTGTGCGGGAATTGAAAATGAGCGGTGGAAAATCTCCCCCCGGCTCAGAGTTTGCTGGAGCTTCTCAGTCTGCACCGGCTGGCGTGCGCCATCCTTGATCGTGCGAGAGACACGCACTTCCAAATCCATGCTCAAGGTAGCTTCGCTGTCGTTCACCGCGTAGAGCGTGCGCTCAACGGGGGAGTCGGCAAAGAACCCCCGGGCGTCAGTGCGCAGGAAAGCCACCACGGGCATGTGGGGTCCCTCAGGCAGCCGATACTCGGTGTCCCAACGTTGCAAACCGGCGATGCCGTGGGCGCGGTAGGCTTGGGTCTCCATCTCGATTCGCTCAAGAAAAGTTAGTTGGTCTCCGGGACTCACGAGCCAATATCTTGGGTAACCGAGTTGCTCTAATTGAGTCTCGATTCTTGGTGCGAAGGGCTTGAACGCACGTTCCCCTGCCCATGGCTGACCATTGCCATGAATGTTGCCGCTAAAGGTCCAATCTTGCAGCCAAGCGTATTCATCATTAAAGATCGGGACATTGGCCCAAGCGCCTCCGGGGAATTTGACCATGCCATTATATCGTCCTTTGGGATCGGGGTCAGGCCAAAGAGCGCGGGAACGCAGGGAAGCGGGTATATCCGTGTATTTTACGGGCCAAAACCACCATTGGGTGGGAGCCAGATTTCCGCTTTGCGATGAAAATCCGGGGTAATGCGGTGAGTAAACCTGTGCCCGTCCATCATAACCGCCCTCGGCACCGGAGGAGAAAACGAAGCGGGTAGGATCGTAGGCGCGGATCTTCCGCTCGTTTTCATAAACGAAGTCTGCGACCTTCGGGTCGCTGGACGGTCCTGCGGAATGACTTATATTCTCATTACCTAGGTCATACCAGAGCGCGGAGGCGTGGTTGCCGAGGGCTTTGTGGAACGAAACAAGTTCCTTGTAACTGTTTTCCCATGTCACGGGATCGGTGAAGGCGATACGCCTACTATGGTTGTCCACCAAGTCGGACAGAATACCGGTGGCTAGCCCGAGTTCGTCGCAAGCCGCGTAGTAGGCGCGAATGTAATTGGCGTCGCGGATACGGAACGCATTGAAACCGACCTCACGGGAGCGGCGCAGGCTTTCGATGTTGGTGTTGTATTTGTAGAAGTCGGGCTCGCCCTGATTATGGCCTTTTCTAAGAAGTATGCTTGGAGCCAAAGTGCGGAAGCGAATGATCTCGCCGTTGAGCAGGAAATTTTTCCCGTCGATGGTAATTTCGCGGAAACCGAAACGCTCGCGGGTGGCGTCCACGAAACCGGAGCCCGAACGCAGTGCGGTTTCTAGAGCATAGAGATGAGGCGAGTCGGGCGACCAGAGCTTGGCGTCCGGCCAAGGCTGCCTGGTGGTTGTCTCCACCGTGCCTTTGGCCGGGATGGTCACCGGTTTGCCCGTGAAGTTAAGCACCGTGCCAGAGCGGTCTTTCACCGCGAAGGTGGGCGTGGTGGTCACCGGAGCCGCTGTGGTGTTTTCCAAGGTGGAGGTGACGGTGAGCGAGCGTTCTTTGACCGAGGTGACGATGCGGTTGTGCTCCACGCGAACCGCCGGAATCCGTCGCAAGGAGATATGGTTTAGGCGAATCTCATGAAGGCTAGCAAAGTGGAAACGGGAGGTGAGTGCAGGTGGCTCTTTTTGACCGTCGGGGATGGGAGGCGTGCCGTCTGTCAGGAACTCAGGAGTCATGCCGTCATACATGACGACCACGAGTTCATTCTCCTGCCCAGGTTTAAGTGCGGCTGTAACATCCAGCTCGAAGGGGCATTCATGATAGCGGCGCGTGCCGAGGTTTTCACCGTTCAGGTAAAAGTCGGCTTTGAAGCGCAGCTCGCCAATCGCAAGCATCGCCCTCCCATTGGCCAGTTCCTGGGGTGCCGTGAAGCGGGTGCGGAAGTAATGACGCCTTTTAAAACCATCCGAAGCACCGTTGTGCGCTTTGCCTTGTTTCCAACCGTCGGACGGCGGAGGTATCACTACTTCTTCGTCTCCATTAAGCGCGCGGTATTCCCACGCGGTGGTGGTCAGCTTAAACTCGTCCCGCAGGGCGGAGGGCTTCAAGTGGGCTTGGTGGGTATAGGCCCAGTGGTCGACTACAGGCTGGCCTGGTGCGGTTACTCGCACCACGGCTTTGTAATCTTGAAGGGAGCGCGGAGTGATGGGGAGAGCCTTTTGAAACGTGCCTTGGGCAAAATCGATCTGTGGAGTGTCGGTCCAGAGGACGCGGCCCACATCGTCCTGCATTTCAAGGGTAAGCGTAGCGGGTTGTTTCGAGGTCAATGCCTGCTGGATGAGGAGAACCGTCTCGGTCGCGTTGTCGCCGACAGAGCGCGTGAACGAATTAAGCTGCACACGGTCGTCGAGGCGTGCGGCCCGCAGTTCCAACGGGCCGGGGAGCATGGTGTTCACGGATTGCTCGTAAATGGCGAGTTGCAGGATGTTTTTCCCGGTCTTCACAGCCGTTGCCGCGCCGCTGAAGATCGCTGACATCGGGCGACGAATCCCGAATCCATCTCGGCTAATCAATGCGAGGTTGGTCCAAAACGAGTTCTTGGAATCTCCCACTTTCGCAAATAACCCGGCTTCGGCTGACTTGTTTCCGGGAAAGAGAACCTGATCTTCATGCGGAAAGGGGCGATTGGAGGCGAGCGTCTCTTCGCGCATTTCCTCTCCGTTAAGGAACGCTGCGTCAGCGATCAGCGCGTTGGCCATAGCCACCACCACGCTTTCCCCGGCAGGCGGCGGCGTAGCGACGTTTACGGTCGTCTGAATCCAAAGCGCCAAACCCAGTTCGCGGGGATTGGACAGCTGATATGCCCGGCTGCGATACTCACCGAGCGGCATCCAGCGAGGATCATCAGCAGCGGGCGGCTTGCTGGGTTCAAGCGGGTGCTGCGGGATCACTTGCCATTTGGAGTCATCGCTGACCAAGGCCAGCGGCGCAGGTGCCGGGCTGACGACTTGGGCGCGGGCGCACGGGGCAAGCATAGCCAAGGTGAACGCAATGACGGCTAGGAGGAGACGGAGGGGGGGCTTCATAGGGGGGTAAAGATAGGATTATGGGCGGCAGGAAAGCGGTGCTCGTTGATCGTCAGGCAAGGAGTGTGGTAGATGGGCTGACGGAGTTCCCACCTGAGCAGCCTCTCGCCAAATAGGAGACGGTCTGGCCCGGAGGAATGATGAGCGTGTTTTGTGAGTTGGTATCCAACGCCCAAGGGCGGGCCGCCGATTCCGCGTCCTCCTCTTTGACTCGCAGGCGAGCCTCGAAGGTCGTCGGGTTCAGCAAGGTCACTTGCAGACCATCGCCATCAAGGCGTTCGATTGCGGTGACGGTGATTTGGTCAAACGCCCATGCCTTGCCGAGATCCGTGCGCACATACAGGCCGGGAACATCGTGCCAGGTGAGGAGCAGCGCGCTTTCGCTCCAGGTAGATCCGTAGAAGACGCCGCCAAGGTTGTTGTCCCAGTCGCTGGTGTTTACACGCTCGTTAATCCAGCCGGATGGCAATGGTTGCCCGTTTTTGGCGACGATGGGGCGGTCTGTGCGTGAGACAAATTGCGGCAGCGCAGTGGCGATCTCCTGCAATAACTCCAGATAGCGGAAGTCCCCCGTGCGGCGACTCAGGCGTAGTAAGCCAAGGCCGGAATGGGTGCAAATGCCCGGCGCGGAGTGCTTGTTTTGGGCATTGGCAAAAACCGTGCCCGTGGACTTCATATTGAGACGGCCAAACTCGGTGTTTTCCGGGAAAGGGTAATCGTAAGGCATCACCCAGGTGGCTAGGAGAGCGGCGGCTGTTTGGGCATTGCCCACCCACTTCGCCTGCCCGGTGGCTTCAGCCAACTCCACAAAACTCTCCAAAACCCCGGAGCATGATTCGCTGTCGGGGCACTGCATGGCATCGCCTGGCCCTCCCGTGGCGATGCCCGTAACCACGTAATCCCTATAAATCTGCTCTGCCAATGTGCAGGCGGCCTCTTGATATACGCCGCCGCCCCAACGTTTCTCGGCCAGAACCCACGCTGCGGGGACGATACCCGCCGAACACGAACCGCCTACGAGCAGCTCGCCGGTGTGCTGATCGAGATACTGGCCAAGCTGCCCGTTTTTCTGAAACGTCCGTAGCATCACATCAGCGCAACGTTTTAGTGCGGCATCCCACGCGGCGGGGATGGCATGGCCTTCCGCTTCAAGCCATGCGATTTGACGCTGAGGTGGCTCCGGTTGGTTGGACAGGGGGAGCGTGAAAGTTAGTTATGCAGAGGGTTCGGGGATTGGGAGGATAAAAAGATTTATAGGGAGGGGTGCAGGGGAGGGAGCGAAGCTC
>CAIRBK010000055.1 GCA_903876795.1 uncultured Verrucomicrobiota bacterium | reverse complement strand
GCCCCGACAGCTTTGACGTGCTGCCCGCATTGCGCGGCACCGCGATGGACGCCGCGGCGCGGCCGGCCGTCGTGCTCCACTCCGGCGGCGGGCAGTTCGCCATCCGAAGCGGGCGCTGGAAGCTCATCTTCGACGCCCAGCTGCGACCGGCGGAGCTTTACGATCTGGAGAGTGATCTGCGCGAGCAGAAGAATGAACTCTCCCGTCAACCCGAGATCGTCGCGCGACTGCAGGAGGAATTTCGCCGCATCCACGAAGCGAAGTGGTGAACGCCCCGGTCGCATAACGCGAGTGGCAGTTCGTGCCGTGGCGCCGCGATACTTGTGGGTAACAAAAACTCCATCCGATTCGGAAATCGTTGATGGTTGACTGAATCGGTGCTGGCTAAATTCAGACCTCCTGACATAGCCCCCCGTCAAAATGTCCGCTTTTTGGTCATTTGGTTGGGGTGGCGACCGCGAAGTGGAGGCGTAGAAGGGATCCCGGAAAGAGGACGGGCGAGCGATTCAGCTCGTCGCATAGGGCGGCGAGGGCCCGGGTGCGATGAGGGGAACTGAGAGGATGCAGACGCACCCGGAGTTCGCAGTCAGTAACCGTCAGATCGGCGGTGTCCGCCAAGGCGGACTGAATGAGCGTGCGGCCCTCATGGGCGGCCCGCGGGTAGTGAGGTTGGATCAGCGCGACCAAGTCGCTCTCGGCTTGATAGGCGACCATTTTGATCAGGTTCATCAAGTGCTGGCGCTCGGGCGCGAGACGCATGGTTTCCTCACGGACGGCCTGCCGCACCGGGACACGGGCGGGCAGCCTGGCCCGCTTGGCTTGGAGATCTTTGAAGCGTTGGAGCGCGGAGCGGACGGTCCGCGCCAAGGGGGCTTGGACCTTTTTCAGGCTGCGGATGGTGACGGCGCCGGTCTCGCCCTCGAGTTGCACGAAAGCGCCCAGGCCGTACTCCGCTTGCAGACGCAGCAGCTCATGGCGCGCAGCGCGGATGGGCTCATCGAGGGCTTTGCGGGCCGGGTTGGGCACCTCGCGGGCGGGATCGTCGGGGAGGGCGTCGTGTTCGGCCAAGGCATCCAAGGCGTATTCCTCGGTCAAATACTTGAAAAAGTTTTCCTGCCGCCAGCGCTCGAACATGCGATAAGCGACCTCCAAGGCCGGCAGGTCGCGGCGGGAGGTAAGGACGGCAGTTTGATGGCCATGCTCGCGCAGGCGCGTGACCTGGCGCAATCGCAGCTTGCCCCGCAGGAGCCGCACCTCTTGGTCGGCCAGAACGTAGGCGATGCGGCGGCCGTCCAGACGGCCGGCATGGTCGCGGAAGCGTTTGCGGGGAACCCGAGGAGTGCGGCCTTTGCGATAGGTCAGGACGTCGAAGCCTTGTTCGATCAGCCAGACAAACAGCTTGGGGCTGAAGCCTCCGCGGTCGAAGACGACCGTCACGCGGCGTTTTCCGATCAGCGTGCGGATTTGTTCCAGCACCACTGGCAGCATCTTCACCATACCGGCGTTCGCTTCCGCCGTCACGACGAAGAGCGGATCGCCGCGCTGGTCGTTGACCCAGTAGTCCGTAGTGGCCGCGACCGCCAAACGGCGCTGCGGCACGAAGGCCTTGGGGATGGTGTGCTTGCCGTGGTAGACGCGGACGTGGCCGTCCACGTAGAGGAATCCCAGCGCCTGGCCGCGCTGGGCAATGCGCCGTTCGGCCAACGCGCGACCGAAATCGGTCGCCCGACCCATCGCCGCAAGGCGAGCCAGCTTACGCCGCACGGTCTTCACTTCGGGAGCGCGATCCAAGCCGAGGATCCGGCCGAGCGCGGCCGGAGAGTGCTCCTTCAGCGCTTCGGGTCGCTTGATGCGCAGCAAGGCCATCAAGAGCATCGTCATCAGGCTGGTGCGCAGTCCGTAGAAGGCGGGGGCCAGCGTGCCGTAGATGTCGCGGGCGCACTCGAACACGCCGGTTTGGAGCAACGCGGCGACGGCGAGAAGCACCCCGCCGCGAGGGACGGCGGGCTCCGTGCGGAACAGCGGCGCGGCGTCCTCCAGCATGCCCAAGTACGCCATCAGTCGATCGACGCGGCGGTCGGCAGGATCGTGGTCGAAGGAGATCGGCGCGTCGTCCTCGGCGCAAAAAGCGGACAGGTTTGGTCCGCACTCTGTTTCGGCCAGAGGCTCGGCGGGAGTTGGCGGCGTGGCCGCGGATTCCTCCAACGGCAGGCGTTCCTGATCGGACTTCGGATCCGTCCAGCCTGCGCGGTAAAGCCGCTTTCGCACTGCCCTCTCGTGAATCCCGAGTCGGCGCGCAATCTCGCGGTTGGAATGACCGTCGCGTTTGAGCCGTTCTACGCTCTGGGCAAGCGTAATGCGCGGGCGGCCCTGCGGGTAACCGCGAACCTGGCCCAAGGCGGCAAGACCGCCGTCCTCGAAGCGCGCCTGCTCTCGGCGCACCGTGCGGGCGGAACACCCGAAGGCTCTCGCGACATCGTTCTGGTCGGCCCAGCCTTGCTCAACCAGAGCAACCCTCGCATGCGCCTCGGCGAGGCGGTCGCCGACGACGTATTGCACCAAGACAATGCCCGCGACGATCACCACGCGGTGTCCATCCTGCGTGCGCACCAAGCATCGGTCGTTGACGACCTGCACGCCGTCCGGGGGATCGGGAATGGGGAACAGATCGGCTTGGCCTTCGGAGTCGGGCATAGGACTCCGTTGTACCACAGATCAAAAAAGCGGACAGTTTTGGTCCGCACCCCATGTCCCTTGCAGAAATGGGCGCTGCCCTCTGAAAATTGCGAAAAATTGCTCCGACTATGTCAGGAGGTCTGAAGTTTGATGGTGATGACATCCGAGAGGAAGCGGCGAAATGGAAGACGACGTCGTTGTTCCCCTTGTAGTCCTTGCCGGTAAAACCATCGAGAATCGGAATCTTCCCCCCGTAGGCCGTGACATTGAAGGGTTCCATCTTGATCACTTCGTCGCTCGTTGCAGCCTCCGCCCCGGACGAGACTGGCACCGTCAGGATCAGTCCTAGCAACCAGAGGGCGGGGGTGATGGCGGGGCCGGTCATACGCGGGGAGAAAACCAAGGATCCTCGTCGCCCGCGGTCAATCCGCGAGGTGCAAGCGCGACCGGTCGCTCTGTCTCCGCCTCTTCGGGCGCGAGCCAGGGGGCAACCGCTGCTTGCGAAAACTCGCCTCCACACCCGCCTCAAAGTTGCGCCGACCTGAGTTCGAACGTTTCTAGTCCGGTGCGATGGCCGCCTCGCGCGCTTGCAGTGGCGATCAGCGGATTGACCCCGTCCCGTGATGTTCCGAACCAGCCCCCGTTTTGGGCCCAGCGGATTGCGGCGTGATTCGGCGCCGTCGGGCCGTGATGGTCGCGGAGCGTCGCGGGCCTCAACGCGCGCGGGTCGGCTTGGTCGCCAGGTGCCACTGGCCGCACAACGGGCAGACGTAAGCGGTGCGCTGGCGCTCCACGCCGGCGAGCGAGGCGGCGTCGAGCGCGTCGCCCTGTGAGCGGTAGCGGCGCTTGCGAGCGCAGGCTTGGTGGCGTTCTCCTCTGGTCGGGCGCTTCATCGCAGCGACGGGCTTCGAATTACTCGCGGCGTGAGTCCGGCCAAGAAAAGCGATCCGAGCGGAAGGTTCACCCGCTACTTCCCGCGCCGCGCAGGCCGCAGCATGATCTCCAGATTTGCGATCTGATACGCGAGCGGGCGCGGATCGGTGCCAATTTTCTGCGCCGGCCGGTCCGAGACAAAGGTCAGCACGGTCTCGCCCGGAGGCAGGGCGAGACCAAAGCGAATCTCCCCGGGATAGCGGGTGGTGATGGCCTCACCCCAGAGGATGCGTTCGCCCAGCAGAACCCGGAGGGAACGCGGTCCCTCGACGGACATCGCCTGGCCGCTGATC
>CAIRBK010000054.1 GCA_903876795.1 uncultured Verrucomicrobiota bacterium | reverse complement strand
GCGCTCGAAATCCTTTTCCTCCTTCTCGCCGTAGATCGGTTGGGCGAGTCCCCAGACCTCGAAGTCGTAGATGGAGCGGACGATCATCTCGCCGCCGCCGAGGAGGCGGAAGAAGGGCGAGCCGTCGTCCACTTTGTAGCGTTCGATCCAGGCGGTGAAGTCCTCGTATTCTTTGCCGTGGCGCTGGATGAACGTGGAGAAGCCGATGCGCATCGTCATCTCGCCGCGTCGGTCGAGTTCCCGGATGATTTCATAGTCCTCGGGCCAGTTTTGGTAACCGCCGCCGCAATCGAGGGTGCTGGTGACGCCGAGGCGATTCATCTCGCGCATGAAGTGGCGCGAGGAAACGAGCTGCTGCTCGCGGTCGAGTTTCGGGCCCTTGTAGAGCGTGTCGTAAAGGATGGGGGCGGCGGGCGCGGATCTCTCGGAGCGGCGATGGTCAGCGCCGGCCCGCAGGCGGGTAGCGCGAGAAAAAAGCCGTGAGAGCGCATAGCTAGAGGGTGCGTTTTAAGCGCATGATGGAGACTATCGATACGGGTGCGGGAGCGCATCGTTGTTGTGGAGGGGATGAAAGTCCTCCTTTTGGGGGAGGATTCGAGCGTGGTGCGCAATAGAAGGCGCTCGCGGAGGAGGCGCGTCGCAGCGGTGTAGTGCGTTTATAACACCAAACTGACGGTGGCTTAACATCTGCTTAACGGAGGCGCTGTTAAATTGGCGGGGAAATACACACCTCCGATAAACGTTAACACCATCATCGCTCCCATGCCGCATTTTCTCGCCCGCCGTTTTTGTGTATTCTTCGCCGCCCTCGGTGCGCTGCTTGCCGTGTCGCCCTTGCACGCCGCCCGACCGGTTCCGACGCCTGTTTTGCTTGAGGAAGACGGAGTGCTTTTCCAGCAGACCGGGGCCAAGACGTTCCGTTGGAAGTCCGTGCTCAAGGTTTACGATGCCGCCCTCCATCTCGGCGCGGGCGAGTCTTCCGGTCGCATCTTTGCCGATATGCCGACCCGCCTGCACCTCGGCTACCATCGAGCCTTCACCGCCGCCGAGATCGTGAAGGGCGGCGATGCGCTCCTCGCCCGGAACGTCGATGCCGCCACCCGCGCCGCCTTGCGAGAACGACTCGACCTGATCAATCGCACCTACCGCGACGTCGAAGCCGGTGACAGCTACACGCTCACTTATGTGCCTACCCGAGGCACCACTCTGCGGCTCAATGGCGCTTCGCTCGTCATCATCCCCGGGCACGACTTTGCCGCCGCTTACTTCCGCATCTGGCTGGGCGATGACCCCATCAGCCCCTCCCTGCGGGACACTTTGCTAGGCCGCTGAAGCTGCGCCTCGCCATCCCCTATCGAATAACAACCAACCGATCCGCCCAATACCCGAGTGCTCGTCCAACCATGATCATCTTTCTTCGCGCTCTCTTCGTTTTCATCCTCCTGGCCATGAGCTGGGGCACCCTCCGGGCCAGCCTTGCGCAGGCCCTCTTCGACATCCCTCCCGAAGTCTATTTGAACCCGTGGTTTCAGGTCACCCTCCTTGATGCCTACTTTGCCTTTCTGACCTTCTTCGTCTGGGTGGCGTGGAAGGAGAAGCGCACCGCCGCCCGCGTTCTCTGGGCCGTGGCCATCGCCCTCTGGGGTAACTTTGCGATGGCCGCCTATCTGCTCCGCGAGCTGTTCCGCATCAGGGCCGACGGCGAACTCACGGAGGTTTTCGCCACCCGCCGCGATGGTGGCCTGCGCTGGCCCGCCGCGTTCGTTGGCGTGGGCGTGCTGGTCTACCTCCTCGGCGCGAAAAACCTGCTCTTCCCCTCCTTGTGATTACCGCCCCGCCATCAACCAATCCGCCGGACACCGCGCCGCGCCCCCCGTTCTGGCGCAGGCGCGTCGTCCAACCGCTGCTCGCCCTGCTCGCCCAAGGCGTCACGCCCGACAAACTCTCCGCCACCCTCGCCGTCGGCACCGTGTGCTCGATGTTTCCCTTCCTTGGCACCACCGCCGCCTTGAATCTCGGGGTCGGACTATGGCTGCGGATGAACCAGCCCGTGCTCCAAACCCTCAACCAGGTCCTCGGCCCGCTGCATGTGGTCATGATTCTCGTCTATGTGCGTATTGGCGAAGTGCTCTGGCGCGCCCCCGAGGCAGATCGCTTTAGTATCGTTGAAATGGTGCGGGCCTTCGCCGACCTGTCGTTCGGCGAGTTTCTGCAACGTTTCGGTTGGGCTGGCGTGCACGCCTTCACCGCCTGGGCGCTTACCTCGCCCCTGCTTCTGGCGACGATCTATTTCTTTTTCCGCCCGATCATGCGGCGCTTCGCAGCCCGCGCTCCGGTCGCAACCATCCCATCATGAGCATCTACCTCCAAATCATTCTCGCGCTCGTCTCGCTGGCGGCGCTTTTCGCTCTCGCTTTTCGCGTCTGCCGTCGGCTGGACAACTACGGTTTCGTCGACGTCGTCTGGTCCTATGCCTTCGGAGTGCTCGCGGGGTTCTACGCGCTGGTCGGCCAAGGCTGGCCCCTCCGACGCGGAGTGCTCGCCCTTTTGGTGGGCGTATGGAGCCTGCGACTCGGCACACACCTGTTGCAACGCCTGGCCAAACACCACCCCGCCGAGGACGCCCGATACGGGGCCATGCGCAAACGGTGGTCCGGCGAAGTCGAGCGGCGCATGTCGGTGTTTTTCCAGCAACAAGCCGCGTCCGTCATCATCCTCGGTCTGCCCTTCCTGCTCATCGCCGCCAACCCTCGTCCCGGCCTCGCCCCCATCGAGTGGTTCGCCGTCGGGCTGTGGTGCGTCGCCGTGCTTGGTGAGGCGCTGGCCGATGCGCAACTCGCCGCGTTCAAGCGCGACCCAGGCTCGCGCGGCCAGGTCTGCACTCGCGGCCTCTGGCGCTACAGCCGTCATCCCAACTATTTTTTCGAGTGGCTCGTCTGGGCGAGCTACGGGTTGTTCGCTCTCGCCGCGCCGTGGGGCTGGCTCGGGCTGATCGCACCCGCCGCGATCCTCTATCTTCTGCTCCGGGTGACCGGCATACCCCTCACCGAGCAACAGACCGTCCGCAGCAAAGGCGCCGCCTATGTGCGCTACCAACAAACCACCAGCGCGTTCATTCCCCTGCCGCCGCGCCGACTGCCCGATCTTCAAACACCATGAAAACCACTGACTCGCTTCGCCTCATCTTTGTGCGCCCTGCTTTCGCGCTGCTATTCGCAGCCCTGCTCGCCGGTTGCCAGACAACTTCACCCCAAGGCGCTTCGGGCGCCCGGCGCGAACCCCTGAAAGCGATAGACCGCCCCGTCGAACTCGAACGCTTCATGGGCGATTGGTATGTCATCGCCCACATCCCTACCTTTATCGAAAAAGAGGCCTACAACGGAGTGGAGACCTACCGCCTCGCCGAAGACGGCACCATTCCCACCACCTACACCTTCAACAAGGGAGGCTTCGACGGACCGCTGAAAACCTACCGTCCGCGCGGCTTCGTGCACAACCGCGAGACCAACGCCGAGTGGCGCATGCGCTTCGTGTGGCCCTTCAAGGCCGCCTACCTCATCGTGTATTTGGAAGACAACTATGAGACTACCATCATCGGGGTGCCCGGCCGCGACTATGCCTGGATCATGGCTCGCACCAAGACCCTGCCCGAGACCCGCTACCAAGAACTGGTCGCGCTACTCGCCGAGACCGGGCACGACGTCTCGAAACTGCGACGCGTCCCGCAGCGCTGACCTCAGCCCTTCGCACCATGCCCTGCCAAACATCATTCGCCTGCGCCTCGCCCGCCGCAGTCTCTGCCTTCAGAGGATACACCGGCCCGCTCTCTCGCCGTCTTGTCCTGCGCGCACTGGGGAGACTGCCTCTCGGCCACCTTCGCCTGGATCTCCCCGAGGGCGACCATGTGGAATTCGGATCCCGCGCCGACGGCTTGCTTGCCCGTCCACAGGACCTTTCCACCAGCGCGAACATCCGGGTGCTCAACCCTGATTTCTTCCGGAAATGCATCCTCGGGGGTGACATTGGTTTCGCCGAGTCCTACCTCGACTGCGATTGGGAAACCCACGACCTCGTCAGCCTGATCGCCTGGTTCATCCTCAACGTCGAGCACGCGCCCACCCTGTCGGGCTCCGCCCAGAAATCGGGCCGCGACTTGTTTCTCAACATCCTCCGCCTCGCCAACCGCCTCGGCCACCTCCTGCGTCCCAACTCCCGCGCCACCGCCCGGCGCAACATCGCCGAGCACTACGACCTCTCCAACGAGTTCTTCCGGCTCTGGCTCGACCCCGCGATGATGTATTCCAGCGCCCGCTGGCCCGCCCACTCCCCCGACCTGCCGCTCGAGGCGGCCCAGCGCGAGAAAAACGACGCCCTCTGCCGCTCCCTGCGCCTGAAGCCCTCCGATCACCTGCTCGAAATCGGCACCGGCTGGGGAGGCTTCAGCATCCACGCCGCCTCCACCTATGGCTGTCGCGTCACCACCCTCACCATCTCGCGGCAGCAATACGATCTGGCCCGCCGCCTCGTCGCCGCCGCCGGACTCGCCGGCCGCGTCGAAGTCCTCTGCGAAGACTATCGCGACCACTCCGGCACCTACGACAAGATCGTCTCCATAGAAATGATGGAAGCGCTCGGCCACCGCTACCTCCCCGTTTACTGCGACACCCTCGCCGCCCGCCTCAAGCCCGACGGGCTCCTCGCCCTCCAATTCATCACCTGCCCAGACGACCGCTACGCCGAACTCCGCCGCGGCGTGGATTTCATCCAAAAGCACATCTTCCCCGGCTCGCTCCTGCTCTCGCTCAACCGCGTCAACCAACAACTCGCCCGCGCCGGTGGCCTCACCCTCCACCGCCTCGAAGATTTTGGGCAAGACTATGGCCGCACCCTTCGCCTCTGGCGCGAAACCTTCGAGGCCAAGCGCGAGCAGATCCTGGCCCTCGGCGGTTTCGACGAGCGCTTCCTCCGAAAATGGCGCTACTACCTCTGCTACTGCGAGGCCGCCTTCGCCATGCGTAACATCTCGGTCGTCCAGACCCTTCATACCCGCGCCAACAACGTCTCCTTCTGAGCCTCCGTCCGCCCGCTTTCTCCGCCCCCGCCTTTGCTGACCGCCCATTTTCCGACATGATCGACACCCTCCTCGAAAAGAACCTGCTCCCCGACTGATTGGTCCGGTTCGGCATTCGCCGCCTGCTCGCGCAGCGTACCCTAAAGGCACCCTCTGGGCACGGCCACGCACGAAGAATTCGAGCCTACGGCGAGCGTCGATCCCAGACCGGGTTTTCGGACTCGAAAACATATCTGAGCTGATCACGAAAAAAGGGCATGTTCATGCCGTCATCCACTCCTACGACCGTGCGCCCATCCCGTTGAGGAAACATCGGGCTTCCGCGCCATGCCTTCATGCGCTCAGGGCTACCGACAACAAAATGAAGCACGATACCATCGATCACCATTCTCACGATATGAAGGCCATGCTCGCCTTCGAACCTCATCGCCTCCGGCATGAAACCGATAGGAGGGCGGTCGAATTTACCATCTTCGAGATTCAGATGAACCGTGGAAATGAAGCAGCCGTATTCCCATGGTTCTCCGGGGTCAGCAGTGAGAAGCATCTCACGCAAACGAGCGTCGTGCTTTGGGCCGAGATCAACGAAGCGAAACGCTGGCGCACGCGCTGCATGACAGCGCCATAGCAATGATAACAGGTAGAGCTTAACCGTCGTGTAATCGGGCAGATTGACGAACGTGTAATGCTTTCCGTGGGCTGGGACGAGGTTATCTAAAAGCCCCCCAGCCAGAAACCGAGCGACAGAATTTTCACATTTGTGAAGTCGGTGTTCGCAGTCGCCGCAGAGCAGGTGCTCCACGCAATCATCTTGGAGCGGACGCGGAAGCCAGCCGCGCCTACTGCCCTCGAAGCGCATAAAGGTTCCATCGGCGGCCTTCATGCGTTTGAAGGTAAACTTGGGATAGATGTGGGATCGGCATAGTGGCCTGTTCTGGCCACAAAGCCGACAGCAGGGCTGATCGCTTTGGGTGATGGGGTGCAAGCTTTCCGGCGATATGCTGACGGCACTCAACCCGGCTGGCCGGATTCGAGGTCGTAGAGCATACGCCAAATGCGATCCAGTTCGCCGCGCTCCACCACCTGCAAAGGCGTCGAACCGTCGAAGGCGGGATTGGGGTGCGTGAGCCAGCGGCCGACTTGCGCCGGCTCGATCACGCGGGCGAGGCCGTCGAACAAGCGATCCATCTCAACCAAGGCTTTTTCCTGCTTGGGCGAAGGCGTGTCACCCTGGCTCCACTTGGCGACCGAGCGGGGCGAGAAGCCAGTGAGGCGGACGAGCTGCGCTTGCGTTACGTGGAACTCGGCGCGGTAGGTTTTGAGCAAGCCGGCGTAGTCCGTCGCGCCACGGTGCTTGAAGCGGAAGGCGACAAGAGCGGCCTTGGGTGCTTTGACTGTCTTAGTGCGTCGGGTAAGCGTGCTCATTGTGCCTGCACTAAAACCTGCATTTTTGCAGATTTCAAGGTTTCTTTCCGGCGGTGAGGCGGGCGAGAGCATCGCCCTCGATGATCGTCAGGCGGTCGGAACCGCTGAGAGGCGGGAACAGGATGACGTTACGGGCTTGGCGCACGGCGGCGGAGCGAACGAGGAGGCCGGAAGCGCCGGTGGACGCGGCGGCGCGTCCGAGGGCCTGAGACAGGCTTTCCTGGCCGGACTGAAGGAGCTTGCGCCAATCCTCGCCGGAGAGTTCGGCAAGAGTGATGCCGAGCTGACGGCGGATGCCGGGGGAAGTGAGATCGAGCATTTTGCCGACCTTGGCCTGGATGGCGATGACGAGACGGGGCGTCTTGGTTTCGAGGCCGTAGTACCGGTCGTTGGCCTTGGCCTCTTCCAAGGCGGCGGTGTCGGTCGTGCTGCCGTAGAGTGCGGCAAGACCGGGGGGATTCCAGCGCCCGCCTCGTTGTTTGGCACCGGTGCCGGAAAGGATGTCTTTGGCGGCGGGGAACTGGATGGTTTGAAACCGAAAAAAGTGCCCGCTCCATGGGGACAGCCACTCGGGGTGCGCCGCGAGGATCGCGCGGAGGTCAACTCCGTCCGCGTCTTCAAGCACACCCACACAGCGATTATTTCGCGCTACATGCGTGCTGACCTTGAGGCCGCAGGCATCCCCAGGATCGACGCTATGGGGCGCAGGATCGATTTTCACGCCCTGCGCTATACCTTTGCCACCAAGCTGGCATCCAGCGGTGTCTCGCAGCGCCTAGCGCAAGAACTGATGCGCCACAGCGACCCACGGCTAACGGCGAACATTTATACGGATGTTACGTGCCTTCCGACCTTTGAAGCGGTCACAGAATTGGCGTGGACTGACGCAGAGCCGCTTCCCCAGAGGGAGGACGCCCCAAAACCATCTTCACAACTGGCTTCACAAACGGTAGTCTTTTCCGGTCAAAAGCGGGCAAAGATTGGCACGGTTGAGGTTTTTGAGGAACTGCCTGCAAGCTCGCTGCCTGAGCTGGTTTGCGCCGATTTGGCGTCGTCTGTCACAACCGAAAACTGGCGGAGAGGGGGGGATTCGAACCGCCCTCGGGCAAACAACAGAAAGCCTTCGTTTAGTGTGCTTTATGTTGTGGTTAAGTAGTTTAGAACGAGAGTTAGAGTGAGCGAAATACTGGGGAAGTGAAGCAGAAAACGTCTCCGCTGACAAATCCGTGGCAAATAATTTGGGCAGGAAAAAGCCCCGCGCACACGGTGGCGGCGGGGCTGGCTGGTGTCGATCAATCCTCGTCGGGGAGCATGATCGTGAGGCAGGGGCGGCCGGTCTCGTCGGGGTGGGAAATTGCCTTCAAGGTGTGCAGACGCTTCCGGCCGGTGCCGGTGATAATGACGCGGAACAGGCGCCCACCCTGCCAGACGCGGACGGGGCAGGCGCGGGACATGTGGAGGATGTCATGCCAGACGCCGCGGCAGTCGTGCGCGTGCTTCGGGCTCGCGACCGCCTGCTCGATCAGGGCGAAGACCGCCGCCGTCATGGCGACGTGAACGCAGGGGAAGTGCTGCGCGGAGATCGGCGCGAGGTCGCCGGTGGAGGCGTCGGCAAGGACGCCGTCGGCGATGGCCTGGGCGCGGGTGTAAACGCTGATGACGGTGAAACCATCAAAAGGATGTCCGGGCTGGTGGATCTGGTCGCCGGGCTGAGGTGTAGGATCACGGGAGATGTCACGCATGGGATGTCGGAGGAGTGCGCCCCAACGAGGGCGCGGATGGGAGTAGCGGGCCGCGCTACGCGGAGCCCTCAGATGGCCAAACCGAAAAAACGGCCGCCCCCGAGGGATGCCGACGGGAAGCACCGGCTGCGCAAGGTGGAGCGCAGCGGGACGGGACGTGGGACGGCGTAGCCGCCAGCGCCCGCCAGCGAGCAATACCTAGAGGCGTGGACGGGCGGAGTGCGCAGCGCGGAGACCGCCAGCCGTCGCAGGTGCTACCCTAAAGGCACCCTCTGGGCACGGCCACGCACGAAGAATTCGAGCCTTAGGCGAGCATCTGGGGTGGTGGAAAATTGATAACAGGAAAACTATGAGGAAAGGAAAACAAGGAAAACATAAGAATACATTGTTCTCGCTCGTGATTTTACGCTGAATATCGTCTTAGATTGAATATTTTCGCGCGAAAAGACAGAGTAATTGCCATGCTTCCGCACTGGTAGCCTATATTTCCTTCATTAGAAACGTCGTAAGAATCCGTGCCTTTCTCCATGTAATCTGGCATTGTTTTGCCATCGCCAAGGAAAAGGTGAAAGGGGAACTCGGTCCAAACGAATCCCCCTTTCACCCACCTGCCAGGGTGAAAATTTCTAGCGTAGGGCTATGGGTCCAAACCGCAGCCCGCCAATTTTTTTAACATGACCCCCAAACAAAAAAAACTCAACGCAAAGACTGTAGCACAACGGAAAAAGATTTTCCCGCAAATCGCTGACGGACAGTTGTGGTCACGGCACACTCAAAACGGATTCACGACGATACCTCGCGCGCTCCCGACAATCCATGTCATCATGGATGCGCTATCCAATGGTAAGCCTCTGAGTGCGACCTACCTCGCATTATGGTGTAGGGCATGGGACGATCCATTCGTCATTTTAGGGCCAAAGATGGCCGAAGTAGCTGCGGATGCTGGTTTCACCGGTCAGAAAGCCGTGAACACTTTCACCACCCGCCTCGGCATATTGGAGCGACTCGGCTTCGTGAAATTTGCAGCAGGCTCCAAAGGGAAGTTTCACTATGCCGTGATCTTGAATCCGTATCTCGCGCTCGAGCAGCAAAAGAAAAAAATCGGAACGGCTAACTGGAATACCTTGGCTGAACGTATGGTCGAAATTGGTGCGACCGACTTAGACGCACCTGACGAACCTGCTAATAACCTAAACGCATAATACCTTGTAGGCTCGGGCCATTCGGACAAACTCATGCCTTTTATTCGCGAATAGATGACGACCACCATTTTCTACTCCTGCACCCCTCGCGCCGACGTTCTCAACGGCACCATCGCCGAAGCCGATTTCGCCGCCGATCTTGCCAAAGTAATTCGCGGCGTGGCGCACGAGGATTACCAGGTGCCCGCGCGGTTTTTCGCGAACACTTATCCGACCGCCGGTCTCAAAAATCTACTGCGCCAAGTCATGGGGCGACTCACCGGCAAGGGTGAATCCTCCGCTGCCATCTTCCGCCTCGATACCTCCTACGGCGGCGGCAAAACCCACAGTCTTATCGCGCTCACCCACGTCGCCGCCGGGATGCCAGGGGTGAAGAACTCGGGCGAGTTCCTTGAGTCGAAACTCATCCCCTCTGGCAAGGTGCGGATTGCCGCGTTTGACGGTGAAAACGCCGACCCGGCCAACGGTCGCGCGATGGGCGAGGGCGTGCTCGCGTTCACGCCGTGGGGCGAGATCGCCTACGCGCTCGCGGGCAAGGTGGGTTACGAGCGCCTGCGCAAGAGCGACGAGTCGCACACAGCCCCCGGTGCGGAAACCATTGCCGAACTTTTCGGCCAAGAGCCCAGCCTCATCCTGCTCGACGAGCTTTCGATCTACCTGCGCAAGGTCGCCAACATTCCCGGCGCGCGTGATCAGTTGAGTGCGTTCCTCACGTCGCTCTTCAAAGCCGTTGAGAGCAACCCGCATGTCGCGCTCGTTTACACCCTCGCCATCGGAAAGGACGGCAAAGCGGGCGACGCCTACTCGGGCGAAAACCAATTCATCTCCGACCGCATGGCCGAGGCGGAAAGCATCTCGGCACGCAAGGCCACGCTCCTCAATCCTACCGAGGATGACGAGACCGTGCAGGTGATCCTGCGTCGCTTGTTCGAGCGCATCGACACCGCCGCCGCCGGTCCGGTGATCGAGGCCTATCGCGCCGCGTGGCAGCAGCACAAGGACTCCATTCCGGCAGAGTCCAACCACCCGGAAACGCTCAAGGCATTTCAGGCCAGCTACCCGCTCCACCCGGAGCTTCTGGAAACACTCACCACCAAGACCGCCACCCTGGCCAATTTCCAACGCGTGCGCGGCATGTTGCGCCTGCTCGCCCGCACCGTGCAGCAACTGTGGGCGACCAAGCCGGACGACGCCACCGCGATCCATGTTCACCACGTCGATCTTGGGATGTCTGCCATCCGCGACGAAATTTTCACCAAGCTCGGCCGCAGCGAGTTCAAGCCCGCCGTCAGTCACGACATCGCCGGAGGCACCGGCACGCCGCCGCTCGCGCAGCAGATCGACACCAAGGCTTACAAGGGACTCGCTCCGTATTGCACCTACGTCGCCCGCACGATCTTCCTGCACACGCTTGCCTTCAACGAACAGCTCAAGGGTATCACCGCCGAGCGGCTGCGTTTCTCCGCGCTCTCGCCCACCCTCGACCTCGGGTTTGTCGAAGACGCCCGCAAGCAGTTCCAATCTCTCTCGGCCTACCTCGATGACCGTCCCGGCGTTCCCCTTCGGTTTCTCGCCGAGGCCAACCTCACTCAGATCGTGCGTCGCGAGGAAGAGCACGTGGACAAGGCCACGGCGCGAGAAGAACTCCGCGACCGTATCCGCACCATTTTCGCCGGGTCGGTGACTGGGGCGATATTTGAACTTGTGCCGTTCCCGGCCGGCCCGTGGGACGTGGCCGACGATGCTGGCGACGGCCGCCCCCGCCTCGTTTTGCTCTCTCACGAAGCTCTCACCGTCGGTGCTACGGTGGAGGCGGTGCCGGATTTGATCGCCCGCATTTTTGACCGCCGCGGTTCCGACGGCAGCAGCCTGCGCATCCTGCGCAATCACCTCGTTTTCTTGACCGCTGATGAGACCCGACTCGAAGAGATGCGCCGCGCCATGATGCGCCGTCTCGCCCTGCGCGAACTCATCAAGCCCGGACGTATTCAGGAACTCGCCGAGCACCAGCAAGCCAAGGTGCGCGAACTCGAAACCAAGTCCGACCTCGAAGTCGCGATGGTCATTCAGCAGGCCTACCGCCACGTTTTTTATCCCTCGAGTCAACGTCTCGCAGGCAGTCCGGTCGATCTTAACCACGCCGCGATTGATATTCACTCCGCGTCCGAGCGCCCCGGCACCGGCCAGCAGCAGGTCATCCGCGCCCTGCGCGACAACGCCAACCAAAAGCTCCGCCTCGCCGAGGATGCGCCCGAATCACCCGGCTATATCCGCGACCGCACACCGCTGAAAAAAGGCCAGATTTCCACCGCCGCCCTCCGCGACGAGTTTCGCAAAGATCCAGCTCTCTCGATCCATTCCAGCGACAACGTCCTGATCCGTGCTATCAACCAAGGTATCAACCAAGGCGATTACGTTTACCGCAGCGGCGACTTGCTGTGCGGCCCCGGCGATCCGCTGCCGAGCGTGAAGATCGACGAAAACTCGTTCGTATTCACCATTCAGTTCGCGAAAGAGAAGGGCATGTGGCCACGCCCCGCGCCCGCCGCCGCCACGCCTGTCGGTGCAGGTGCCAGTGTCGCGCCGGGTGCGTCGCCGGTCGGCGCAGGGACGGGCTCCGGTTCATCCGGCCAACCTCTTTCGGTCGGCGGTGGAGCCAGTGCGTTGACTGGTGGCGGGGCCTCGGGCGTAGCCGAGCCGACTCCGCCGCCACCCGGTGCCGTCACGGCCGAGGGGCCGCTGAAACAAGCCTTGGGCGAACTCTGGGAAAAGTGCCGCAAGGCCAAGCTCACCGAAATCAAGGTGCTCTCGCTGCGCCTGTTCGACGCCACCGACGCCTTCAAGATGCTCGGCTCGCTCAACGCGGAGAAAAACTGCAAGAAGACCGTCACGCTCTCCGGAGCCTACGAAACCGCCAGCGGCGGCGAGATGGAACTCACCTTCCGGGGTTCGCCCGACGATGCCTTGCCGGTGAAGGATTTCCTCGTGCCCCAGCTCAATGCCGCCGCCGCCGCCAAGAAAGAGCGCAACGTCGATGCGACCTTTGAGCTGATTTTTGACCCGCTCCTGTCGCTCGCCGGGGATGCCCCGGAAAAACTCGCCGAACGTCTCGGCAAATTTGCCAGCGGCGCCGCCTACGTCGCCGCCACCGCGCAAGGCTAAGCCTCAACCCCAACAGCCTCCGCGATGCCTCCGAAAAAACCCCTGCCGCCCCGCCGCCGCGAACCCGTTGACCCCTCGCTTGCTCTGCCTCGCTACGAAGTGCGCGCCGCCTTCCACGGCCCGGGTGACCCCGAGCTGGAAGTGTGGCAACTACCGTCGCCCGCCACGCCCCACCTGCGCACTGCGACCCGCATCGCTGGTCTGCGCGGGCGAAATCTGGAGTTTATCGAGAGTCGCGTCGCCCGTCGACTCAAGGCCGCCGGCCTGCCTGCCGAACGCATCGTGGGCACGCGCCCCTTGCCGGGGCATCGCGATGGCTGGGCACTGCCCGAAGACCACGCGCTCACCCTCGCGCTTCTCTTCCGCGTGCTCGCCCCGATGAGCAGCCGCGACAACCTGCGCGCTGTCGTCGAAGGCATCGAGCAGATGGGGCGAGAAGAGTCGTCTTACTGGCTGGGCATGACGCTGCACCGTGCGCGCTATCGCCGCGTTGGTGCCGCCCTGCGTCTGCTCTTTACGGAGCCGAAACCCAAAAAGAAACCGACTCATGCTTAAGGACATGCATCTTATCTTGGCTTTTACCCGTCTTTACAGGTTGACGACCGCCTCCCCCATTCATTTTGTTTGCCCCACATCTCTCTTGTCCGTTTCGACGGCAGGACGCGGGGCGACCTCTTCGGGGGTCGCCCTTGCATTTTTTAGCCTTGGAGAGATCGAGCGGAGGTCGGCGCGATGAAGACCATTCTCTACATCGACGGCTTCAATTTTTATTACAGCGCGGTCAAAAGCACTCCGTTGCGCTGGGTAAATCCGCTGGCGTTGATTGCACGAACCTTCCCGCGCAACCAGATCGTCGCCACCAAGTATTTTACCGCCCGCGTTTCGCCTCTGCCGGGCAACCTCGATCAGCCCGTCCGGCAAGCGATGTATTGGCGGGCGCTCAAGACTCTGCCCGACCTGGAAATCATCGAGGGAGATTTTCGCACCCGCAAAGTCCGCGCCGCCGTGGTGACGCCGCCGCCCAACACTATTGAGGTTTTCAAGACCGAGGAGAAAGGCTCCGACGTAAACCTCGCCTCCCACCTGCTTCTCGACGGGTTTCGAGGCCGCTACGATTGCGCCATCGTGATCTCCGGTGATTCCGACTTGGTGACGCCGATTCGTATGGTGCGCGACGAGATCAAGAAGCCTATCGGCGTGCTGAATCCCCAGCGTATTTCCGGCCCGAACTGTCGGCCGCCACGAAAGAGCGCCGGCCTACAACACGCCGTGTCGTTTTACCAAAACGGCATCACTTGGGCGCACTTGGTCGCGTCGCAATTCGCGCCGACCCTGACTGATGCGCAGGGCGCGTTTCATAAACCCGCTTCGTGGTAAACCGACCGCATGTCTCCCTCCTCCTCCATCTGCCCGCTCTACCGACTCGACGACAAGTCGTGGCCGGTGCCGATTGGGTCGGGGGTTTTGCTGGCGGTGGGGCCGGCGCATTTTCTCCTCACCTGTGCCCACGTGCTCGATCATCTCGACGATCCGACGACGGGGCGGACATCGTTGTTGTCGGTGCTGAATGGTGACCTTCAGCCCTTCGCGGGCACGGGTAGCGTCAGCCGGATGCCCGCCACCGGTGGCCGTGAACGCGACCGGGTGGACGTGACGTTTCTCCGGCTCGACGATGCCACCGCCGCCGGGTTTCGTGCTCAATTCGCCTTCTGGCCGGTCGAGGCCGTGGCGCTTGGCGTGGAGGCTTCGCACGACACGCACTACACCTTCATGGGCTACCCGCTGCGTGATGCCGAACCGCGCGGGAAAGGGATGCTGCGCCCACAGATTCAGAAAATCACGGCACGCTCCTATGCTGAGGCTGATTATCATCGGGTCGGCGTGATGCCGTATTCCCACGTCGGCATCGTCATGGATGGTGCGCCCATGCGCGATGAAACGGGTAACGTGCATCAAGATCGCCCGCTGGCCCCGATTCTCAACGGCCTGAGCGGAGGCGGGGTGTTCAAGGGCGTTCGCAGACGCGAACTCGGCCAAGACGTGCCGGTGGAGTTGGTCGGTCTGTGCATGGAATTGCCGCCCGAGCACCCGCAATCGTTCCTAGCTGTCCGCATTACTGCCGCGCTCGAAGGTATTCGCAGGCGCTTCCCCGAGCTTTCACCGTTCATCCCTGAGACGCCCGACGTTCGCGTTGTCCAACGTGAACCGGTTGCCCTGTCCTCAACTCTTTAATTCCGCATGTCTTCCTCCCCCCGCCTGATTGAACGTTGGTTGCCGATCACGGAGATTGGTATCGAGAGCTTGCGCGAGCGCACGCCGATGACGCCGTTTCCCGCGCCCAATCGGCTCCACGTCTGGTGGGCACGGCGTCCCCTCGTCGCTTCGCGGGCGGCGATCCTCGCTTCGCTCCTTCCTGCCGACGCCGACCATAAGAAGTTCATGCGTGCGCTGGGCGTGCATGGCGACCCGGTGGCAAGTCGCCGCAAGATTGACCAAGCCAAGCGCACCGGCGTGCGGTTTGAGGGCGATGCCTACTCCTACGAGCGGGCCTTTAAATACACTCCGACGGAAACGGAGAAGGCGTGGTTCCGTGAACAGATAGGCGTTGATCCGAGTTCACTCAACGCGCTCGACCCAACAGGCGGTGGCGGCTCCGTTCCGTTGGAAGCGCTCCGCCTCGGCCTTGCCACGGTCGGCAACGACCTAAACCCGGTTGCTGCGTTTATCCAAAAAGCCACTTACGAATGGCCGGCGAAGTATGGCATGGCCGTGGTTTACGAGTTTAATCGCTTGGCGGCGGAGTTTGTGAAACGCCGCGAAGAGCGGTTGAAAAAGTTCTTCCCGGCGGAACCGGAGAAGGACTGTATTCCAACAAATTTCATTTGGGCGCGCACGGTGCGGTGTCCGTATTGTGAAGGCGTGGTGCCGCTTTCGCCCAATTGGCGTCTCGCTCCCGATGGCACGGGCGTTCGCTTGAAGCCTAACTGCTCGAAGGTGGTGTCGGAACGTGTGTGCGAGTTTGAAATTGTTCAGCAGCTCGACGACCACTCCGGCGGCACTATCGCAGATGGAGATGCCTCGTGCCCCTTTACTGACTGCGGCCGTGTAGTCGAAGGGGATGAGATCAAGAAGCAGGCACAGGCAGGGCTGATGGGGGAGCAACTCTACGCCGTTGTTTTCAAGCGTCGCACCATTGTCTTAACGAAAACCGGCAAGGAACGTGTGAAGTGGGTGCGAGGTTATCGCGCTCCGGTTTGCTCAGACAACAACGCCAAGGAAATCTCGGATTTTTTAAGCGAAAAAATGCCAGAATGGGAGGCAATGGACGTTGTTCCTAATGAGGAAATTCCTGTCGGGCATAAAACCGACGAACCGCGCAGATACGGCATGTTAAAATGGCTCGATATTTTCTCTCCGCGCCAGGTTCTTGTTCATGGCACAAGCGGGGAAACGATTCGTGAGTTACTTCTAGATCCAATTCCGACCACAGGGTCGGCTGATGTTTATCGCGCTGCGCTTTGCTATCTCTGTTCCGCGCTAGACAAGCTTCGCGACTATAACTCACGAATGACGCGCTGGCATAGTAATCGTGAGGTAATGGTTAACACATTTGATCGTCATGATTTTGCGTTCAAATGGTCTTACGCTGAGATGTCGCCACTGGTAAAAGGTGTGGATTACGACTGGGCTATCGAGCAGACGGCCAAATGCATGACGGAGCTGGTTGAGCTGATTCAGCCCGCATCCGCCCGCATCGGGGCCCCGGTCACCAAGCCTCAAGCTGAACTCGGTTTGTCGTTGGAAACCGAACTTCCGCTGGCTCCGGCGGCACCGTGGACGCCGCCGCCGATCACCGTCACGAATAAATCGGGCGATGCGCTCGATCACCTCGCCGATGGCTCGGTGGATGTCGTGGTGATGGATCCGCCGTATTACGACAACGTGATGTATGCGGAGCTGAGCGACTTTTTCTACGTCTGGCTCAAGCGCACCGCCGGGCTCGTTTTCCCCGAACTCTTCCGCCGCCAGCTCACCGACAAGGAAAACGAGGCCGTCGCCAACCCAGCCAAGTTCCGCGACCAGAAGGGCGCAAAGGCCCTCGCCGGGCGTGATTATCAGGAGCGCATGGCCCGCATTTTTGAGGAGTGCCGCCGGGTGTTGAAGCCCGAGGGCATCATGACGCTGATGTTTACCCACAAGGCCACCGGCGCGTGGGATGCGCTCACCCAGGGTCTCATGCAGGCTGGCTTCGTCATCACCGCCTCCTGGCCGATCAATACCGAGGCCGAGGGTAGCCTGCACATCAAAGACAAGGCCGCCGCCAACTCGACGATCTTCCTCGCCTGCCGCCCCCGCGCCGCCGTGGACGCCAACGCCGAGACGCGCTATTGGGAAGACGTGGAGCCGCTGGTCGCCGCCGCCGTGCGCAAGCGTGTGGCCGAGTTCCAAGCGGGCGGCATCCGGGGCGTGGATTTGTATCTCGCCTGCTTCGGCCCAGCGCTGGAGGAGTTTTCCCGCCACTGGCCGCTCAAGCGCGGCACGCCCAAGCCCGAACCCAAGGCCAAACGCCGGGCGCAAAAAGAACTATTCCCGGAAGAACGCGACCCCTACGAAGTCACGCCGGAGGACGCGCTCAATGCCGCCCGCCGCGAGGTGAAGAGCTGGCGACTCGAACAGCTCACCCACAAAAAAGCCCAGGCCGAACTCGATGGCCGCACTGCGTGGTTCGTGCTGGCGTGGGATGCGTTTCAAGCCCCGGTCTTCCCCTACGACGAAGCGCTCCGCCTCGCCCGCGCCGTCGGCGTGGACCTCGATGCCGACATCGTGGGCCACCTCGCCGAGAAGAAGGGCAGCGACCTCATTCTCTGGGACAGCACGCAACGCGCGGCCAAACACGCCCTCGGCGCGCCCGATGGTTCGCAAGGCATGATCGACGCCCTGCACCACGCCGCGCACCAAGCCCGCACCCGCACGCTCGACGCCGGCCGCGAGCTGCTCGAAAAGGCGGGAGTCGTCCAAGACCCCGGCTTCGCTGCCGCGCTGTTGGCGGTGCTCGAAGTGCTGCCGGTGAGCCGCGCCTTCGGTGCCCCCGACGTGCTCGACGCCTGCGAGGGAGCCGCGAGCGATTTCGAGGCCTTGGAAAAACTCCGCCGCCTCGCATTCTCCGAACGCGTGGAGGCCCCGAAACAGCTCGAACTCTGGAACGCCGAACAGGCCAAGGAAGGTGCATGAGCGACGCGCCGCACCGATACAATGCCGACAAGGCATTGAAGTCACCGGGTGACGATTTGTTCGGGCGAAGTGATTTCGCCAAACGAATCGCCCGTGACATCGGGACGTGGCGAAAGACCGGGGATAGCCTGGTCGTCAGCTTGAGCGGGGATTGGGGCAGCGGGAAAACCACTCTCGCGCATTTCATCCTCCACTATCTTCGCGCAGATACGCCCCCGGACAAGGCGGCCCCAATGATCGCCCATTTTAACCCCTGGCAATGGGAAGGCCAGCAGATGCTCTTCGATGCGTTTTTCGGGGAGATCGCTGCGAGCTTAGATCGCGAGAATCCAGGCGAACGAGCCAAGGGTTTAGCAACGGCTTGGCGTGGGCTCGGACGCTTTTTTGGGGTAACCAAGAATCTTGCGAAGTGGGGAAAAACGGGCGCGGCCGGTCTCACTGTGCCAGCGACCTTGGCCAATCCGGTCGTTGGCGGCACCGTGGCAATTACCGCAGTGGTTGGCGCGGCGGTCGAAGAAGGTGCCGCAGCCGTTGAGGAGCTGGCGAACAACGCCGCCGACGCGCACGAAAATCAGGAGGGTAAGAGCCTCGAAGAAGTGCGGGGAGACATCGCGGCAACTCTCACTACGCAAGCAACACCGCTTGTGATTGTGATCGACGATATCGACCGGCTTTCCCGCAGCCAGGTGCAGATGCTGATGCAGTTGATAAAGGCCAACGCCGATCTGCCCAATGTCGTGTATTTACTCCTCTACCAACGCGACGTGGTCGCGAAGGCTCTGGATGAAATGACCGGGGATAAAGGCGCGGCATTTCTAAGAAAGATCGTGCAAGTCGAGCTGGATGTTCCAACCCCGCCGCAGCACCAGATACAAAAGCTCCTCAAGGAGGGGATTCGGAAAACCTGGAGCCGGGCGATCTACGAGTGGAACACTACGCGGCGAGACCGTTGGGAACAGCTATTCGATGACGCGGTGTGCCCGTTCTTCACAACCCCGCGCGATATTAAACGCTTTCTGAGTGTGTTCGATTTCACCTTTGACGGCCATATCCGTGATGGCCACTTGGAGGTGAACGAGACCGACTTAGTGTTGGTCGAGACACTCCGGATTTTCGACCCCGGTGCTTATCAGGAAATACAGGATGTTTTCCGAAGGGATCGAAACATCCTTCTCGAGCTCTTGTATGACGATAAGGAGAGCAAAAACGAGTTCGCGCTCTCGGTGGATAATTTGATTGAGAAGCGCGAATTAACGGAACGTCAGAAACGCAGACTTACCGAGCTGCTGAATGGACTCTTTCCGCAGATAAAAGGGCGGCATGGCAGTCATGGCGACGGCGAGTGGTCGCGGGATTTGCGCGTGTGCTCTTACCAGCACTTCCATCGTTACTTCGATCTTCAGTATGAGAGCGATCAGGTGCCAGCGGCGTTCATGGCGAAATTCTTGCGGGCTACGTCGCGAGGTGAATGTGTGGCGGCGTTTCGCGAGGCGCTGGTGAGTGGATTTTATCACGACCTAATGTCGCGGTGCAGGGCTCACCGGCCAAACTTCACACTGGCGCAAATTCAGCTCGTTGTTGGCGCAATCATGGATCTCTCGGACGAGTTGCCAGAGGGCCTCGTATCTGAAGGTGAATTTAAGTCGGATGGGCTGAGAAACTTTATCTTTCTAGCCAAGGACTTGATACTCGGAATCGACAACGGCGACCAACGATGCACCGCGTATCTATCCGCAGTTACGGACACGAACGCCATCAACGGGCCGCTTCTTCTTGTGTGCTGTTTTGATGCGGATAACCGTAGTCATGGCGATCAAATGGGTGCCACGCCGCGTTCCGTAAACGAAAGGGCAATCGCCGTATTGATGGAACGCTTGAGACAAGCATTTGAAGCCAAATCAATTTGGAAGACTCCCTTCATCCGTGCCGCCTTAGGCTTTTATCAGCGGAACGGCGATGGGGCGCAATTGAAGGCATGGATCGCGGACGCGATCGAAGACGGCAAAGTTGCATGCGCCCTGCTTATGGGAATGCTAAGCGAAACCGTTTCCGGCGGTTTGCATACGTTTAAAATCCCGGTTGGCAGTCTGCTCAAACTGGTCGATCTGCCGCCTTTGGCGAAAGCGGCGAGCGAAGGCGCGACAACCGAGGTCGAAAAAGTTGTTGTCGGGAAGCTGCTCGGCGTTGCTGCATCGAGTCCAGAGAGCCTTGCCGATAAGGAGGTCGTTGCTGTGACGGTAAATGATGCAGGCAATATAATCGAAACGCCCGACATACATCGCATATGAGCCTTCTGCGCGACCGAAAGTGGAAGCTGAAATACACGCCCGATCACGGCGATCTGGTGGATCTGCTTTACGTCCCGGCGCTGGAATGCGCGGTGCGATATGACCGGCTGACGGGGTATTTTAACGCCCGTGCCTTGTCGCTGGCGGCGCGCGGCATCGAAGGCCTCGTGCGAAACAGCGGGCGGGTGCGCCTGCTCGTCGGCTGCACACTCGAAAAAGCCGAGGTCGATGCGATCACCCACGGCGCGGAGATTCGCGACCAAGTAAAATCCCACCTGCTGCGCTATCCGCTCAAGCCAGGCAATCAGCGCGAAGTCGAAGCCCTCGAACTGCTCGCGTGGATGGTGGCTCAGCAAATCCTCGAAGTGAAGGTGGCCGTGCCCTGCGATGAGCGGCGGCGTCCGGTGCCAGCCGAGGGGCTGTTTCACGAAAAATCAGGCATCGTCGAAGACAAGACCGGAGACCGTCTGGCCTTTAACGGCAGCCTCAATGAGACGGCGGCCGGTTGGACGAAGAACTGGGAAAGCCTGAATATCTTTTGCTCGTGGCGAAACGAGGACGCCCTCGAACGTGTGGAGGAGGAAGACATCAACTTTCGCCGCCTCTGGGATGGCGAGTCGCCGCATGTGGTCACGCTTGACGTGCCCGAAGCCGCACGCGCGGATTTACTGCGCTTCCTGCCCTCGAACGATGAGCCTGCGCGCCTCAAGGCCTCGCGTGAGGGTTGGCCCCCGGCGACGCCGATCAACCTGCTGCCCGACGTCGAGCCGGTGCCGCTCGCACCCGAACCGGAACTGGTGGATAACCGCCGAGCGGTGTGGAGTTACATTCGCCACGCGGCCAAGCTGCCCTACGGCGGCGAGCGCGTAGGCGAGGCCACCGCCAACGTGACGCCGTGGCCGCATCAAGTGCGGGCGTTTAAGCGACTTTATCAGCAATGGCCCCCGCGCCTGTTGATCGCCGACGAGGTTGGTTTAGGTAAGACGATTCAAGCGGGCTTGCTCCTTCGGCAAGCGTGGTTGGCGGAGAAGGCGAAACGCATCCTCATCCTAGCGCCGGCCAACGTGTGCCGACAGTGGCAGGTGGAACTGCGGGAAAAATTTAACCTCAACTGGCCGCTTTATGACGGCGAAAAACTCTCGTGGATGCCGACCCCGGCACGACCGGCGGGGGACGAGCGCGAGGTGAGCCGGGCCGACTGGCACAAAGAGCCGGTTGTCATCGCATCGAGCCATCTGATGCGCCGTTCGGAGCGTCAGCCCGAGCTACTGGAACAAGCGCAGCCGTGGGATCTCGTGATCGTGGACGAGGCCCATCACGCGCGCCGTAAAGCTCCGGGGGCGACCAACGAGAACCGCCCCAACTCGCTCCTACGACTGTTGCGCGGGTTGGAACAACGCACGCAAGGGCTGGTGCTGCTCACGGCGACGCCGATGCAGGTGCATCCGGTGGAGGTGTGGGATCTGCTCTCGTTGCTTCGGATGCCGGCGGAGTGGACGGAGGGCGCTTTCCTGCGCTTCACCGAGGCCGTAGAGGAAGCCGCTCCTTCGCAAGACACGCTGGAATCGCTGACGCAGCTTTTCCAAGCATCGGAGCGGGCCTTTGGAGCGATCACCGAAGACGAGGTGAAGCGGCTGGGAGTAACGAGCGGACTGGCGGCGCGAAAAATCCTCAAGGCGCTGCGCGATCCCTCGACGATTCTGCGGCGGCAGTTGGAAACCCATCATCGGGCAATCGCGCTTAAGATCATCCGCGCGTGGTCGCCGGTCGGTCGATTGATCTCGCGGCACACGCGCGAACTGCTGCCTCGCTACCATGCGGCGGGCAAGCTCTCGACGCCGATTGCGACGCGTGATGTGGAAGACCGCTTCATCCCACTTTCGCCCGCCGAGGACTCAATCTACAAGCGAGTAGAAATCTACATTGCCGACGTCTATAATCGTGCGGCAGCGAAAGAGAAGAATGCGGTGGGTTTCATCATGACGATCTATCGGCGGCGTCTCGCCAGTAGCTTCGCCGCACTCGCAGGCACTTTGGAAAACCGGCTCGCGTCCATGCGTGGCGCGCCGACGGGGGCACCCGGCCAATGGGCGGAAGACACGGAGCAACAAGAGCTGGAACTCGGAGGCGAACAAGTCTCGGCGGACGAAGCCGAACAACTCGACCGGGAGGCGATGGCCCAAGAGGAACGCGACACCATCGCGGATCTGTTGGCCGACATCCGCAAGCTGCCTCCGGACTCGAAGGCCGAAACGCTCGCGAAAGAACTGCGCGCGCTGCGGGCGGCGGGTTTTGCGCAGGCGATGGTGTTCACCCAATACACCGATACGATGGATTTTCTCCGTGTGCGCCTGGCCGATGAGCCGGATTTGCGCGTCATGTGTTTCTCGGGGCGTGGTGGTGAAATCCGTGAGAAGGACGGCACCTGGCGGGCGGTTTCGCGCGAAGTCGCCAAGCGCCATTTCCGCGAGGGAAAAGCCGACGTGCTGCTCTGCACCGATGCGGCGGCGGAGGGTATCAATTTTCAATTCTGTGGCTCGCTGGTGAACTACGATATGCCGTGGAATCCGATGCGGGTGGAGCAACGTATCGGCCGCATTGACCGTCTCGGCCAGAAACACCCGATCATCCGCATCGTGAACCTGCACTACCAGGACACGGTCGAGGCGGATGTTTACCTCGCGCTGCGCAAACGCATCAACCTGTTCACCAGCGTGGTCGGTCGCCTTCAGCCGATCCTCGCAAAGCTGCCGGGTGTGATCGCGCAAACGGTGTTGGCGGGTAAGGGCGCCAACAAGGATGCGCGGGCCGGAGTCGTCGGCGACCTAGAGCAGGCGGCAGCGTTGGCGGAGTCGGCTGGCTTCGATCTCGACGGCTTCGTCGATGCCGATCTCGAAGAACCCCCGCAGCCCGAACCCACGCTCACCTTGGATGATTTGGAAAAAATCGCGGCGCGGGCTGATCTATTGCCCGGCGGAATCACCGCAAAGCCTCTGGGGGTCGGAGAGTTCAGCTACCTCGCGCCCGGGCAAACGAGTCTAGTGCGAGTAACGACCCGGGCGGAGTATTTCGATGATCACGCCGATAGTTTGGAGCTGTGGTCGATGGGCGCACCGTGTTTCCCGAAAGAGCTAGTCTTGGCCGATGGAGTAAACCTGACGCGCGCGGAGTTTAAGGCATTAATCGGATAAACAAAAAGCCCCGGCGCGGGTGCGGCCGGGGCTGAACGAGGCAGATGGAACGGTGCGCGGTCAGGTCTTGAAGGAGTCGTTGGGTTTGCCGTCGTCGGCGAGGTCGCCCATGCGGTTCACGGCGTCTTTGAGGAAGGACGAGACGGCGAAGACCGTGAGGCCAATGGGCGTGCCGGAAAAAGGGCCGGCGACGGTGAGGACAAGACCGGCGGTCTTACCGAGGAAGGACAGGATGCGGATGGTTTTGGCGTTCATACGCAGGATGACCGGTGTCAACGATGCCCCCGCCCTACTCGCTGGACGGCGGGCGGTGGCGGTTGAGGTATTCGCGGCGGATGCGGAGGCAAAGGTAAACCAAGCTCGCGATGCCGACCATGAGGCCGACGAAGGCGTTGAGGCGTTCGAGGGTGACGATGGCGAAGATGCCGATGCCGCCCCGGTATGGGACGGGGTCGCGGAGGACGGAGAGGATGGTGGAGAGCATCGGAGGAAGGATGAGGGCTGAGACTTGAAACCGGAGGGACGGACATGAAAACGGGCGGCGGTCACATGTGACCGGCCGCCCGTGGTTGGCTTTGCGAGGTAGCGGCGACGGCTTACGAGGCGGTGACCTTGCGGGCGCAGACGGAGGACGTGACGCGGATGTCTTCCGACCAATCGACCGCGAGGATGTCGGAGCGGGCTGAGTCGTCGCGGTAGGTGCGGACGACGTCCACGCCGCCACGGCGGAGGCGGAACGTTTTCATGAAGCTCGGATCGTAGAGCGTGGGGCTGGCGTTGGCGTGGAAGACTACGAGCTGTTGACCGATGATGTTCACGTTGGCCTTTGCCGCGCCGAGCTTGGCGGTGTCTTTCGCGAGGATGCCGACGCGGATGTCGATGCTCGGATTGAGGAGGAGCGAAGAGAACTGCGCCATGCTGACGCCGACGGACGCCGCGCCGGGGAAGCGGGCGATGACCTTGGCGTTGTTGCGGAGCTTGTTCCAGAGAGGCAGGCCGATGACGAGGCGGTTGGGCATACGGCCGGTGTCGGTGGCGAGCGCCTCGATCTGCTCGTCAATCTTTGCAATGGGATCGTCGCTCGCGAGGGTAATGTTGGTCGCGGCGGCGAGCGCGGTGAGCGCAGCGAAGACCTTGGCCTCGTGAGAGGTGACGGCGGACGAGACGAGGGTCTGCGTCTTGGCCTCCTCCAGGCGGAGCGGATCGTTCTGACCGGCCTCGTCGCGCTCATGGTCGTCGATGGCGATTTCGAGGGCCTGCGGGAGACAGTTGTAAGTCGGATCGCTGGCGGCGAACTCAAGGCGCTTGGCGGGGCCGCCGACAGCGCGGGAGGTGTCGATGACTTGGAACGTATTCTTGTCGTCGAAGCTCTTGTATTGGCCGGTGGCGGCGGGAACAACCACCTCGGGTGCGAGGAAGTTGGCGAGCGTGGCGGAGATGTCCTGAGCGAGGCCGCGCGCGTAGTTGGTGAGGGTGACGTTGTATTTCGTGGAAGACATGGGCGTGTGGGCTGAGGGCTAAAGGGCGGGCGGCTTAGGTGAGGGATTGCGGGGCGATGAGGACGGCCTCGATGAGTTCATCGATGGCTCCGGTTTCGAGGGCCTGCGCAACGAGAGTGCGCGAGCCCGTGCCTGCGTCTGGGATGACGCGACCATCGGCGGTGAGCTGAAGGTAGGTGCCGGGTGCGGTGACGGCGGCGGCGAGCTTCACGCGGACGGTGCCGGCGATGCCGCCCGCGCCGATGGCGACGGTGACTCGATCACCGGCCTTACCGTCGGTGAGAAGAATGCCGAGGGGCTTGACGGGGAGAAGCGTAACGAGAGCGACTTTACCGAGGAAAAGAACGACAAAGCGGCCGACGAAACCGGTGAGATCGGCGCTGGCCTCGAAAGGCAGAATGGCGTTGGTGCGGGCGAGAGAGGTCTTCATGGGAAGGATGCGGGAGGGCGGTTAGCGGAAGAGTTCGGGAGCCTCGGCTTTGGCCTTGGCGTAGATGGTCTGGAAATCCGCGCTCGGGTGGGCGGCGCGGACGGCGGCGAGCTTTTGCTCCTGCCGCGTGATGAGGTTCGCGGGATTGGCGGCGTCCTCGTGGCCGGGGGTGAGGCGGGCGAGCACGGGATTGACGGTGAGGGCGTCGAGCGCCTTCACGGCCTTGGCCTCGTCGCGGAGGAGCGCATCGACCCAGAAGCCGCGCGCGTCGGTGTCCTTTGCGGGGAGGCGACCGGCGCGGACGGCGGCATCAACCAGCGACTCGGCGCGTTGGCGGGCCTGCGTCGCGAGAGTCGATTTGAGGTCGGTGATTTCGGATTTGAGCGAACCGACGGAGCGCGAGACCTGCGTGACGAGGTCGGCCTCCTCGGTGGCGGACGCCTCGACTAGCGAGAGCGAGCGAAGGGTGGAGATGAGAGTTTGCATGGGCATCGGCTCGGTCGCGGTGTCAACGGGAGCGGCGGCGAAGAGCGGGGCGATGCGCTTGAAGGCGGCACGATTGACGAGGCCGCCCATATTGATCTCGGAGCCGGTGACGTGGCCGGAAGCGTCGAGATGGAAGGTCGGGGAAAAGCGCCGGAAGGTGCGGCCTTCGACGGCGCGTTTACCGGCGTCCGACCATTCGAGACGGGCGCGGACGCCGCCGGTCTGCGGATCGTCACCGGCCCAGTAAAAATCGGTGGGCCAGGCAGAGGCCTCGCGGTCTTCGTGATTGAAATCGAAGAAGGGCCGATCTTCGCGGCCCTCGGCTGCGGCGGTCATTTTGGCCGCGAGAAAAGTTTGGAGAACGGCGGCGGTGGCGGCGCTGACGGCGACCTCGACGGAGACGGGCTTACCGCCTTGGGAGGCGCGGATGCGATGCCGACCGGGCGGCATGTATTGGATGTCGGCGGGGAGCGTGGAGCCCTCGGCGAGGGCGTTGGAAAAGGCGGCGTGGAGCGGCTGGGTCATGCCGCTGCCGCCGTGTCAATCCGGCGACTGGTAGCTAGCTTTGGGCACGCGGATCAAAACGCTGCGGCAGTTGAAATGCGCGGGCGGCGGCGAAAGCCAACCGTCACCCCAGCGGCGACCGTGCCGACCTTGGCAAAGGGGTGTTGTGCGGTTGTCGAGGGTCGCATCCCAGACGAGGTATTCGTCGGCGGCGTTGGCTTCGGCGACCTGTTGCGGAAACGCGGCCTGCGCGGCGGCTTGGCGCGCGGAGAGTTCGGCGGATGATTCGCTGGTGGCGTCGATTGGGACGCCACAACCGCACGCGCACGCCTTAGCGTCGGCGGGGGCTGGTTTCTGTTCCGTCGGCACGGCCTGCGTGACGGGTTTGGCGGGTGTGAAAAGCGCCTCGCCCGCCTCGGGGGTCGGCACTTTATGACGTTCATACAGGTATTGGAGCGACACCGGCAGGCCCATTTCGACGAAGAGGGTTTTGTCGCGGGAGGCCATGTCCTGCTCGCGACCGGGGCGCGAAATCTCGACCTCAACGAAGGGGATTTCCTCCGCGCTGCCCCAGTTGAGCGCGATCAAATGCGGGATGAGCTGGTCGTTGAGGATGGCGACGATGAACTCGGCGTAGGTCTCGAAGAGATCCAGCTCGACCTCGCGGTGAACCTCGCTGGCGGCGCGGCTGCCCTGGCCGTTGTGTTCAACGGAGAGGTTCTGGCCGAGAAGCATGATGTCGCACGCGCGGTCGGCGATGCCCATGAGGCGCTCGCTCGGATCGTTGGGGCCTGCGACGCCGGGCGTGGTGCCTTGGATGATTTGCAGATTCGTTCCCTGCGGAAACGCACCCCACGAGGCGGTGCCCATGTTGCGGAGAGCGGCGGTGATGGCGTCGATCTCGGCCTGGGTGGCGGTGGTCGGGTAGTTGGCCCAACGCAAGGGCGTGCCGAAAAGTTCGGCCTTCTGAACAAGCCATTCCCAACCGAGCATGTGACCGAGCCAGAGAGGAGCGAGGGCGCGGAGCTGCGCGGCCTCGCCGAGCGTACCGGACTTGGATTGAAAAATGCCGGTGAGGAATTTGCCGGGGTGTTTGGCGAACGGCGTGAGCGCGGAGAGCGCGGCGGGATCGAGACGGAGCGCGAGCGTGCCGTCGGTGTTGATGCCGAGGTAACGCGACGGGACGCGGCGGAAGCCGACCGGGACGACGAAACCGGTGGTGTCGGTCGTCCAGTCGATCTCGACGACAGACAGGCCTCGCGCAACCGCGTCCATGAGTTCGTAAACGGCGGAGCCGAGCGGGGCGCGCGTGGTGTCCACGTAGCCGCGTTGCAAGTGGAGCGCGGACTCGACGAAGGCGGCTTTTTCCTGTGCGGACGCGGAGGGTTTTCCGTTCTTAGGGGTGAAGGGCTGCACGTTCAGCGGCAGCTTGCGGATGGCGTTCTTTATTTTCTGAAGGTTGGCGCGGAGGCGCGGCCAAGTGTCCTCCATCAGGTTGAAAAGATCGCTCTGCGCGGCGAGGTCGCCACGGGCGCCGGCGTCGAGCAACGCGCCGACCGTGTCGGGCGAAAGCGAGCGACCGAAAAGCTGTGGCTCGTAGTCGCGGTTGGATGGACGGATGACGGGCGCGGCGAGTTTTTGGGGAGTCGGTGAATCAGACATGCTCGGGCCTCCGTGTCATCGCGCCCACGCGCCGCGGTAGCGGGTGAGCGCGGGGCGATGGCGGACGTTTAGGCCGGTGGGAACACGCTCGGCGGCGAACGCTCCGCACCCGGCGGACGGGTTGCGCTGGGCGGCGTGGATCGAGAGGGCGAGCGCGGTGGAACGGTCGGCGTGACCGTCGGCGGTGCGCGCGGCGGCGTAGCGGATGGTGCCGCCGGGGCTGACGATGCGTTGCATGCTGCCGAGGTCGTCACGGATGACGGCGGCGGCGGGCAGCGCGACGGCGCGGGCCTGCATGGTCTTCTTGAGCCGCTCGAACAGCTCGCGTTTGCGGTCGCCGGTGAAGGTGACGCCCTCAAAGCGGGTTTCATCCAAGGCGGCGGCGAGGTGTTCACTCACCGGGCCGCCGATGCCGGTCGCGTCGATGGCGGTGAAGGCGGCGGCCATGACGCGCGGGGCGAGGATGGCCTCTTGCTGCGGGAACGGCACGCGGTCGAGAACCAGCACCTCGCGGGTGACGAGTTGGCCGCCGTGGATTCGCTCAAGCGTCCAGGCGACGGTGAGGTCGCGTTTGCGGCCAACGTCGATGCCGACGAACAAGGCCGGACGCGGACGGAGCATGGTTGAGAAAAGCTCCCCCGGCGGATCTAGGGTGGCGTCTTCACTTTCACAGCCCTTGACCAGTTCGGCGGAGAACACCTGGGACGAGTGCTCCATGAACTGACACTCGAACTCCTGTGCCCAGCCATCCGGGTCGGCGAGGTTGGCGCGGAGTTCGTCGATGTTGAGCGCAAGACCTTGGGCGACCGCATCGTAAACGCTGGTCTTGTGGCGGGAGAACGCGGGCGCGTGCTCCCAGAGATCGAAGTATTTGTTGTTCCGCCCGGCGGGCGTGGAGATGACGCGGAGTTTCAGCGCGCCCCGCAGTGGGTTGGAAATGATCGGATAAACCGCGCGCCAAATCTCCTCGGGGTTCTCATGGAAAGCGAATTCGTCGAGGACGAGGTTGGCGGAATAGCCGCGTGCCGTGGACGGATTGGCGGGGAGCGCAAGGACGCGCGCACCGTTGGGAAACCGGAGTTGGGACTTCTGGATTTCGGGCCGGTATTCGCGACCGGACGAGTAGCTGACGGCATCGCAAAAGATCGACGCGGCACGATTCACCTTGTCCATGAACTCCAGCGCCTGCCGTTCGCCTGCGCTCAAGATTACCCAGTCGCCGCCGGTCTCGATGGCGTCGGCGACGACCTCGAAGGACGCGGCAAGCGATCCGCCGATCTGACGAGACTTGAGCCAGATTTTGAAGCGCGCGGCGTCCTGCACCCACGCGCGTTGGTAGGGCAAAAGCAGGTCGAGCGGAGTGACCGCTAGACGACGCTCGGGCGTGGCGAATTTCTTGCGGGCGGCACTCATGGCGCGGGCGGCGTGGTCGTGGCCGGTGCCGGGGCTTCCGTCGCACCGAGGCGGGAGCGCCATTCGCGCATGATGTCCTTCTCCTTCTCGGGCGTGATGTTGACCTGAGTGGCGACGACGGTGGTGGGCTGGTCGCGGTAAAGCTCGGGCTTGTGGGCCTTGAGGAAGAAAATCAGACAGGCGTCGGAGTAGCGGCGGCGCTCGCCGCACATCTGTCCTTTCGCGTCGAAAACGGGCTCCGTCCAGCCGTCGATGCCGCGCCGCTTCAACTCCTGCTCGGCCTCCTCGATGCGAGACGCGTTCCGCACGCGGTCGCGTTCGAGCTGGGCGGCTTGGAGCAACGGCACGAGGTCTGGTTGGCGCTGCAAGTGCCGGTAGAACGTGGATTGGTCGATGCCCTGCGTCTCGATGGCGTTCAGGGACGGCGCGCCGTCACGGATCGCCGCGAGGACGCGGTCGAACAGGGCGCGGCTGAACTTGGAGCTGCGCCCGACCTTGTCGGCTTTCGGGACGGCGATGGGCATCGCCGTTGCGGGGTGTCAACGCACGCGCGGGGGCGGATTTGGCGATGACTTAAAACGCGCGTGAACGGTTCGGTTTGCAGCGACGGGCGTTAGCCCGCCGCAACGAGAGGGCGGCATCCTTGCCGCCGCCGAGGCTCAGGAGGGCCGACGCGCGGCTCGGCGCGCCCGGCCCGACGGAGGCGGAGCCCGGCGCCCGCTGGGTCTGCGCGGAGCGCGCGGGTGCCAGGGCGAAGCAGCGCGCCAGAGGCGCGCAAGCCCGCCGCCGGCCAGCGAAGCTAGGCCGGGCGGGACGGGCGGGGCCACCGCCCTGCTTGGGTGGCGGGGGGAAGCTCCCCAGTGAACGAGCGAAGCGAGAGAACGATGGGGGCGCGTGGCGACGGCAGAACAGACGATGGCTTGTGAGCGAGGTAGCATCGGGGACAAGGCACCGAATACGGACGGCCAGGGCGGGCGCGGGGGAACCTATTCATTGCGCGAAGCGCCGCTAGAATCTTCGTTGAGGCGCGGCGAAGCCGCAGTGGAATTGGATCGCGCGCGCGGACTGGTGACGCCCGAAGCTCGCTGCCGGCCCGAGCGCACTACTCCACCTTATGTCAAAAATGCCTCCGGGCGGGTGCCCTGACAGGGTGCCGGACTCGCTCCGAAGGAGGGCATATTGGGCATAAGGTAAGTAGTGCGCGCAGGGGAAAGCAGGTCGCCTGACGGTGGCGCGGGACGAGGAGGGTTGGCCGACAAGACTCGGACGATGGACGCGGGACACGACGTCGGACGTGAACGAAGGAACGCCGTCGCAGTGCCAGCGCCTCGCCGTGACGAAGGCCAACCCGGATTGCCAGCGACGCGGGCGGGCGACGTGCCCGGTGGCGAGCGGAGGGCTTTCCGCATTACGGGCGCGCGTGGTCGTTGGGTCGTGAGTGAACTTTGCGAACGAACCGCACTCGTCGTTCGAGCCGCGTTGAACGCGGCGAGCATCAAGCCGACCGGCGTTTGAGGCCGGGCAGAGCGAGCTTCCGGCGCGCGTTGAGCGCGACGGGCGCGCGCGGCGGCCGGATTGCGTGTTGGCCCGGCGAGTCGGCGGCGCTCGGTGAGCACCCGCCTTGGCGGGCGCGGAACCGAGTGACGGCGTCTCGCCGCGCTGGAATTGGTTCGGGGCCTTGGGCGTTGTGAGCCGGACAGTCGAGCAGTCGGTGACGGTCGGGCGACCGGAATGGAGCGGAGTGCGGACGTGGAGCCGAAGGGGCGACGGCGACGCCGGGTCGGGGATCAGCCGCGACGACCGCAGCCCCGTTCGCGAAGCGAGACGGCACGGTTCTCGGCTCGGCGAGATCCGTGCCGGCAGGGGCGAAGGGCGTTGCGGCCCCCGACTGGGCGGAGTCGGCGCACCGTAGGCGGAACGGTAGCGCGGAGCGGAATGGAGGGAGGCCGAGCGGCACCGTCTGCGGGCGAATTATCGAGAACGTGGCGACGGAGCGCGTTAGCCGCGTTCGCCAAGGGAGCGGAGCGACCGCAGGCGTTGAGGGTAGCGACCAACGGGAGCGGGCGGAGGAGGACGGCGAGGCGTGTTGTTGGGGGAGTGGCGAAGGCGCGGGAGCGGGATCGCCAAGCGAACGGAGTGAGCGCGGGCGTTGTCAGGCGGCGAGGTCGTCGTGGAGCTTCTTGAACCAGGCGAGTTCGTTGCGGAGGAGGCGGCGGGCTTCGGGTGTCCATTTGGCGAGGGGCTTGTCCTCGGTGCGGCGGTGGAACCAGCGGCGGAATTGATCAAGCCCCCGCGTGAAGGTGACGACGGGGGCGTTGGCGTCGGGGGTTCCGTTGTCGCGAGGGGGTTCTTCGGGAAGAACCCCCGTGGCGAGGTAGGCTTGGCGGAGGGAGGTGGCGTCGGTGAGATCGGTCACTTGTGACCGTTTCGAGAGACGCATGTAGCGGCGCGCGGTCTCGGCGGAGATGTCGGGGCAATGGGCGGCGAGCCAATCGAGCCAAGTGCCGTGGGGCACGCTGGCTTTCTGGCGGGTGAGGAGATCGCCGCACTGCACGGCGGCGGTGATGGCGGCGCGGGCTTCGTTGGTGGCAGAATCGGCGGCGGTGCGGGCGGTGGCGAAGGCGGCGTTGATCGAGGCGGAGAGGTCGATGCTCAACATAGCCCCCTGGGGGTCGGGAGCGGTGGTGTCGGGCGGGAGGACTTCGAGGGGGGCGACGAGCTTAGGTTTGGGCTTGGTCATGGTGTTGGGCGAGGGATGTCAATCGGGCTTGGCGGTAGGCGTGGCGGGCGCGTTTTGAACGCATCCCCCGCGAGGGCGGGAGGCCGAAGGTCTCCGACCATGCGACGACGAGTTTGGAGAAGGCGGCGCGGGTGACGCGGTGACGCTTGGCGAGGGCGGTCTCGCTGAGGCCTTCGACGTCCATCAGGCCGGAGGCGAAACAGGCGGCGTCGAAGGCAAGGAGCGGGTTCGGGTGGGAACGAATGCGGGCACAGAACGAAGCGAGCACATCGGCGGCGGTGGTGGTGTTGTCGGCGGGAGTGGAGGGCGAGACGGGGGCGGGTTCGTCGGCCAACTCGGCAACGTCGTCGGGGGTGGGCTCGGGTGCGGCGGTGCGGTCGAGGGTGGCGTCGTCGTGCTGGCGGGTGCAGGTGTGGCGGGTGGCGTCGGGCTCGGAGAAGCCCCCCGCCGCGAGCTGGGCGCGCTCGGCGGGAGGTAGGGAGGCGACCCAATCGCGGTAGGCGGTGGAGTAAGCCGAGTCGCGCTCGGCCTGGCGGTCGGCGTAGGTGCTCATGGGGTGGCCTCCTCGGTAGTGGGTGGATCGACAATGACCCCGGCCTCGGGCGGCGCGACGTGGTCGGACTGGCGGATGAGGGCGAGCCAGTCCTCGGCACGCATGGTGACGAGCCAGCCGGAGCGATTGCGGGTGTGGGCGACGACGGGAATCTTCTGGGCCCCGGCGTCGGTGATGGACTGGGCCATCGCGCGCCAGATGTTCAGCGCCTCGACGGCCTTCACCTCGAAGTGAATCCCCGGCAACTCGGGACAGGCGACGTCGGGCGAGTCCGCGCCGCCGGAATACTGGACGCCGCGATGGGCCTTCTGGAATCCGGCATCGCGGAGCACGTCACGCCAACGACGCTCGCCGCGCTTTCCTTTTTCGCGGGAGTTCATCGGGCACCTCCTGCGACGCGGCGCGGTTTGTGTGTCCCACCGAAAGAAGTGGGGAGAGCGATAGCGATGCTCTCCCCCTTCTTCTTTAGAAGAATAGAGCCCGGGATATGTCCCGGTCTAGATCCCGGGTGTGTGTCCCGGGTGCTAGGGGGCGGGACACAGGCGGGATACCGAGCGGGACACAGGGCGGGATACGGGAATGAAAAATCAGGCGACGACATGGTCACAGCCCCTCCACTTTTTGAGGTTAGAATCGAAGACGATGATCCCCCGGTCGCTCTTCCGCATGTAATGGAAAGCGGCGCGGTCGTAGGTCACGGGCGGCATGTTGGAGAACAGGGCGCGGTGACTGCCGATGAGGTAGGAACCCCCGGCCTTCTCGTGCGCGGGCTTGTCGCGGCCCTGGATAGACTTCGGATCAGCGGCGATGCGCTCGAAGTGCTGCGCCGTCCACTGGATGACGAACTCGGGTTGGGGCGGGAGGTCGCGCAGGATGGGCGAGACGGTGAAGGCGTCGGGCTGCTCGTGTGGCGTCATAATGAGGAGCGCGTCGGGGTCGCGTCCGAACACTGACGCCCCCGCCACGCGGTCGATGGCGTCGCGACCGGTGAGATTCCCTTTCGGGAAGTGGGCGGCAATGAGGACGGCGGCGCTGGTGTCCTGCGCGAGCTTCTCCAGTTCGTTCAAGACCTGCGCCATCTCGGTATTCGAGTTCTCCTCCCTGTCCCCGTAGGTCTTGTAGATCGGGTCGATGATGATGAGGTCGGCCCCGACGCGCGCGGCCTGGCGGCGAAGGCGGGCGGAGAGCTGGCTGATCTCGTTGTCTTTGCCGCGACGATTCCAGACGTGGAAGCGGGCGAGGTCGGAGGGCGTGAAACCCCGGCCTGCGCAGACGAAGCGGATGCGCTTGCGGTAGCTGAACCGGGCGATCTCCAAGTTGACGTAGAGGACGGCGGAGGCGCGCGTGGTGAAGCCGCACCACGGGCGACCGAGGGAGACGGAGATGGCGAGGTCGGTGAGATTCCAGGTCTTCCGGCTCTTCGACGGCCCGGCGATAATCATCTTCGCGCCCCGAAACAGGATGCCCTCGATGAGCTGCGGCGGATCCGGCTCGTCCTCGGCGCAGAACGTGGACGCGGCGACGATGTCGCGGGCGTCCTCGTGCGTGGCTTCCCAGTCGGCGAAAGATACCGCGCCGACGTTGACGGCGAGGAGGCGTTGCACGCCTTCGCCGCGCAGTCCGCCGGGGCAACGGGAGAAGCGGGACGGGTTCTTGTTGGCCTTGTCGATTTGGAAGCCGGGCAAGGCAGACCAGACTTTCTCGCGGCGGACGTGGTATTCCTCGCGAGTCTTGGCGTCGATCCGCACCCATGCGTGGACGGAGTTGCCGGCCGAATCAATGAGGGCTGCGATAGGCAGGCCGGACGCGCGTAGCTGGCGCTCCTGCTCGGCCTTCGGGATGGCGTCGCTCTCGATGAGGACATGGCGGAGCGTGGTCACGTCCTCGTCGGTGCCGTCAGCACCGGAGCGCACCGGGTTGATGCGGATAAACAGGCCGTGGCGGGCGGAGAAGACGCGGGCGATACCGCCGCGTGAGGCGGCCCGCTCAAGCCAAGCGTCGCGGGACAGGGAGTTGATGCCGCCGTGTTCGGGGATGGCGCGTTCGGACTCGGGGTGGAGCGTGCCGGGCGCGATGGAGAGCACGTCGGCGGGCTCGAAGCAGGCGCGGAGGAAGGTTTCGAACTGGGAAGCGTCGGGGATGGGTGTGGACGGTGTAGCGATGGTGGACACTGGGGAGGCGTGAGGGCGTGGAGACGCGGGGCCGGTGGAGCGGGCGAGGTGGCCGCGTCCTTCGGTGGGTGGCGCGGCGCGGTCGGCGTCGGTGAGTTTGTGGGCGAGGTCGTGCTCCGACCACGGGGGCGAGCAACGGGCGTTATACTCGGCGAAGAGAGGGGCGGCCTCGGCGACGGACAGGCCGAAGCCCTGCACAAGCGTGCAGGCTACGGCGAAAGTCTGGTCGTGGCCGTGCTGCCCCGAAATGGCGGGCGGCATTTTGGCGAGGTAGCGCCGGGCGCGCTCGATCAAGTCGAGCGGCCCGGCGCAATCGGAGGGCGAGGTGTAGCGCAGTGGCATGTTAGGCGGCCCTCCGTTGTTGGCCGAAGCGGTCATTCATCCAGGCACCGGCTTCGTCGAAGGTGACGAGGTCGGGGCGTGGGTGTCCGTTGCGGCGGAGACACGCGACTTGCTTGGGCGTGGCGAGGCCGAGGTTTCGCCGCGCGAGGATGCGGTCGATGATCGCGGCGGCGTGGCCTTTGTCGCGGATGGCGGTCGGGTCGAGTCCGTTGCGCTCGATCAAGGCGAGTTGCTTGGGCGAGGCGGGTTGGCTGCGCCAGGGCATTGTCGGCTCGTATTCGGCGAGGTCGAGTTCGTGCAGGGACAGGGCGAACTCGACCGGATCGAGCTGGCGGGCCGCGCGCTTGGCGTGCGCGGCCAGCTCGGCGGCGAGGGCGGCCTCGCGCTGCGCCTTGGCGTCGATCTCGTCGGCAAGGAGGTCGTGCTCCTCGTCGCAGGCCGCTGCGGCCTTGGCGATCATGGCGTCGGCGATCTCGGGGGTGGACGCGACCAAGTGCGCGGGGCGCACAAGGGAGTGGCGACCGGTCATCCAGAGGAAGTCGAGGACGAGGAGGTTTTCCTTGCCGGGGTGAAGTCGCGTGCCGCGTCCGATGATCTGGGCGTAGAGGGCGCGGATCTTGGTCGGGCGGAGACAGACGACACACGCGACGGAGGGCTCGTCGAAGCCCTCGGTTAGCAGCATGGAGTTGCTGAGGATTTGAAACTCACCGGCGGCGAAGCGGGCGAGGATGTCGGCGCGGTCTTCGCTCTGGCCGTCGATGTGGGCGGCAGTCAGGCCCGCCTCTTCGCAGAGTTCCACGAAGCGGCGGGACGTGCGGATGAGCGGGAGGAAGACGATGGTCTTGCGGGTGCCGATGGCGGCGCGCATGGCCGACACGATCTCGCGGAGGGCAGGCTCGATGGCGTCGCCGAGGTCGGCGTCGTTGTAGTCACCGGCGAGCGTGCGGACGCTGGCGAGGTCGATCTCGACCGGCATCGTTCGGACGGCGATGCGGG
>CAIRBK010000053.1 GCA_903876795.1 uncultured Verrucomicrobiota bacterium | reverse complement strand
GGTGCCGCCGACCGGGCAGATGAGGACGTCGTAGTCCTTGAACCAGCCGAGCATCCGGGACTTGGCGGCGTCGGCCTGTTCCCAGGCCTCGATATACTCGGCGCTGGAGATCGGCTTCATGGTCTTCATGCGCTCGGCGACCGAGGGCGAGAAGTTCTTCGTGCCCCACTTGTCGGCCATGCGCTTGTAGAAGGCCCAGGCGTCGCCGCCGGTGAGTTTCGTGCGGGCGGCGTAGAGGTCGGTGAGGATGGCCTTGGGCAAGTCCTCCTTCACGCTGGCGACGACACCCTCGAGCCACTTCACGGCCTGGAGGACGGTTTTCTTGGTGTCCTCGTCGGTCTCGGTGACGCCGTTGGTCGGGAAGTAGGCGAGGCGGAGCTTCTTTAAATCAACCTTGGCCGGATCGGCCCAAGGCACGGGGGCGCAGGAGGCGTCCTTGAAGTCGGGACCGCTGATGAGCGGCGTGATGAGGGCGATGTCCTCGACCCGGCGCGTCATGGGCCCGAGCTGCTGCCAGAGATCGAACACACCGCCGTAGTCGACGATGTGGCCGGTGCGCGGCACGCGGACGGACGTGGGCTTGATGCCGGCGATACCGTTGTTGTGGGCCGGGCCGCGGATGGAGCCGCCCCAGTCCGAACCGATGTCGAAAGCGGCGAGACCGGCGGCGACAGCGGCGCCCGCGCCGCCGGAGGAACCGGAGGTGGTGCGGGTGAGATCGTAGGGATTGTGCGACGAACCGTAGAGCAGGTTGGACGCGGCGTTGATGCCGCCGAGACCGCCGAGGGTGAACTCGGGCGTGTTGGTCTTGCCGAGGAGAATCGCGCCGGCGGCGCGGACGCGGGCGACGACCGTGGCGTCTTTCTTCGGGATGTACTGCTGGCGTCCATAGGTCGCTCCGGTGGTGATCACACCCTCGGTGTCGAGGGAGTCTTTGATGACCATCGGCACGCCGTGCAGGGCGCCCTTGATGTCGCCCTTGGCCAATGCGGCGTCGGCGGCGGCGGCCTCTTGCAGGGCGCGGGTGTAGCAGTTCATGACGACTGCGTTGAGCCGGTCGTTCACCGCGAGCTGGCGGTCGATGTAGGCCTTGGTGACCTCGACCGACGACACCTTTTTCTCGCGGATCAACTGGGCGAGCTTCGTCGCCGACATGTAGATCAAATCCTCGGTTTTGTCCGTCGAGGCGGCGTAGGCCGGGGCGGCGGACGCACGGGTGGTGAGGGCCGGCAGCGCAGTGGCCAGGGAAAACAGACCGGCGGAGCGCAGGAAGTCGCGGCGGCCGGCGCGGGTGGCGGGGAGGGCGGAACGATTGAGTGTGGACATGGTGGTGGTCTCCTCGGGTTAGATGGCGGGCTTCTTGTAACCACCGGTCTTGCTCTCGATGAAACCGAGGGCGGCGATGACGACATCGTCGCGCCACGGCTGGCCGACGACCTGGATGCCGAGGGGGAGGCCGTCTTTTTCAGCGGTGCCGCAGCGGACGACGCCGGCGGGCCAGCCGGTGGTGTTGTATTGGCTGGTGTAGGACGCACCGGACCAGTTCTTGGGACGCTCCCAGTCGAGGGGGATGGGGGCCTGGTTGCTGGCCGGGCAGATGATGAGGTCGTATTGCTCGAACCAGGCGAGCTGCTCGCTCTTGATGGCGTCCATCTCCTCGCAGAGCTTGGTGAACTCGGCGGACGAGACGACGTCGCCGGCCAGATTAAGGCCGGGCGAAGCCTGGATGGTGCCGTGGAGCTTGAGCATGCGACGCATGTGCTCGCGGCCGTCGGCGCCGTTGAACTTTTGGCGGATCTCGGCGAGCTCCTTCATCTTGGGCGGAGCGTCCTCTTTGATTGAGGCGACGCCGAGGGACTCGAAGTAGGCGACCGTCTGCTTGACGGTGGCCTGGAGCTCGGCGGTGGGGGCCATCTGGCCGTTGGTGGTGTAGTAGCAGATGCGGAGCTTCTTGAGATCGACCTTGGCGGGATCGCCCAAGGGGACGGGGCACATGGCGGCGTCGGAGTCGTCGGGGCCGGCGAGGATCGGCATGAGCAAGGTCATGTCCTCGACGCGGCGGGCGAGAGGGCCGGTTTCCTGGAATGTGTCGAAGGCGCCGCCGTAGCCGACGATGTGGCCGGTGCGCGGAACGAGGCCGTAGGTGGGCTTGATGCCGACGATGCCGTTGGCGAAGGCGGGGCCGCGGATGGAGCCGCCGTAGTCGGAGCCGAGGTCGAAGCTGGCGCCGCCGGCGGCGACGATGGCGCCCGCGCCGCCGGACGAGCCGGACGGCTGGTAGTTCACGTTGTAGGGATTTTTGCTGAGACCGTAGACGAGGTTGACGGTGCCCTTGCCGCCGCCGCCGAGGGTGAACTCGGGCGTGTTGGACTTGCCGAGAAGGATGGCGCCGGCTGCGCGGGCGCGGGCCACGATGGTGGCGTCCTTGCCCGGGACGAAGCCCTTGCGGCCGAGGGTGCCGCCGGTGGAGACGACGCCGGCGGTGTCGAAGGAGTCCTTGATGGTCATGGGCACGCCGTGGAGGGCGCCCTTGAGCTTGCCCTTGGCAAGCAGGGCGTCGGCCTCTTCGGCCTCGGCGAGGGCGCGCTCGTAGCACTTGGCGACGACGGCGTTGATCTTGGGGTTGACCGCCTCGATGCGGGCGATGTGGAGCTTAACGACCTCGACGGCGGAGATTTTTTTGGCGCGGATAAGTCCGGCGAGCTTGGTCGCGGACATGTAGAGCGGATCGTCGGTGGCGTCGCTGGAGGCGAGGTAACCGGCGGTGCCCTCGGCGGCGCGCAGGCGAGACAGCATGGAGGAGGCGACGAAGACGGCGGCGGTGCCGTAGCCGGCCTGACGGAGGAAGCTGCGGCGGGATTGCCCAGCGGGACGTTGAACGGGACGGGTGTTCATAAGGTAAGAAGTGAAGTGAAAGGAGCGGACGAGGATGCGGGGGAAAGGGATCAGATCGGCGGGCGCTGCCAGCCGCCGGACTGCGCTTCGAGGGCGGCGGCGACGGCGATGGTGATGTCTTCACGCCACGGCGCGGCGACGACCTGGACGCCGATGGGCAGGTTTTTCCCGTCGGAGGAAGTGCCGCAGCGGACCACGGTGGCGGGCCAGCCGGTGCTGTTGAAAGCGCCCATGTAGAACCAGGCACCCGTGCTGAAGGAAGCGCCCGGGGGACGGTCGATGATCTCGGCGGGCGAGGTGGCGACCGGGCAGATGAGGACATCGTAGTCCTTGAACCAGCCGAGCATCCGGGATTTGGCGGCGTCAGCCTGTTCCCAGGCCTCGATATACTCGGCGCTGGAGATCGGCTTCATGGTCTTCATGCGCTCGGCGACCGAGGGCGAGAAGTTCTTCGTGCCCCACTTGTCGGCCATGCGCTTGTAGAACGCCCAGGCGTCGCCGCCGGTGAGTTTGGTGCGGGCGGCGGACAAATCGGTGAGGATGGCGGTGGGGGCGTCCTGGGTGACGCCGGCAACGAGACCCTCAAGCCACTTCACGGCCTGGAGGACGGTCTTCCTGGTGTCCTCGTCGGGTGTGGCGATGCCGTTGTCCGCAAAGTAAGCGAGGCGGAGTTTCTTCAATTCAACCTTGGCGGGATCGGCCCAAGGAACGGGGGCGCAGGAGGCGTCCTTGAAGTCGGGACCGCTGATGAGCGGCGTGATGAGAGCGATGTCCTCGACGCGACGGGCCATGGGCCCGAGCTGCTGCCAGAGGTCGAACACCCCACCGTAATCGACGATGTGGCCGGTGCGCGGCACGCGTACGGATGTGGGCTTGATGCCGACGATGCCGTTGTTGTGGGCCGGGCCGCGAATGGAGCCGCCCCAGTCGGAACCGATGTCGAAGGCCGCGCCGCCCGCCGCGACGATGGCGCCCGCGCCGCCGGACGAACCGGAAGTGGTGCGGGTGAGGTCGTAGGGATTGTGCGACGAACCGTAGAGCAGGTTTGACGCGGCGTTGATGCCCGCGAGACCGCCGAGCGTGAACTCGGGCGTGTTGGTCTTGCCCAGGAGAATCGCGCCTGCGGCGCGCAGGCGGGCCACGACGGTGGCGTCTTTCTTCGGGATGTATTGCTGGCGTCCGTAGGTCGCGCCGGTGGTGATCACGCCCTCGGTGTCGAGGGAGTCCTTGATCGTCATCGGCACGCCGTGAAGCGCGCCCTTGATGTCGCCCCTGGCCAGCGCGGCGTCGGCGGCGGCGGCCTCTTGGAGGGCGCGTGAATAGCAGTTCATGACGACGGCGTTGAGCCGGTCGTTCACCGCGAGCTGGCGGTCGATGTAGGCCTTGGTGGCCTCGACCGACGACACCTTTTTCTCGCGGATCAACTGGGCGAGCTTCGTCGCCGACATGTAGATCAACTCGTCGGTTTTGTCCGTCGAGGCGGCGTAGGCCGGCGCCGCCGAGGCGCGTGCGGGGACGATCTGAGAGAGGAACGCGGCCGAACCGGCGAGGCCGGCGGTGCGAAGGAAGGCGCGGCGGGAAGACGAGGTCGGAAGCATGGCGGAGGCGGTTTAGTGCGTTTGGAAAAGATCCTGGTAGACGGCGACCTTGGCGCGGATGGCGGCGAGTTCGGCGGGCGTGGGCTTGTCGGGATCGGCGGCGGGCGGGAGGGGGCCGAACTTCATGAGCGCGGCGGTGAGGAGCAGGCGGGCCTTGGTGGCGGTGAGATTGTTGCCCTCGATCGCGAGGTTGTTGGAGTTGACACGCACCAGACCGGTGGCGTCGCCGCGGGCGACCTTGACGACCGGCAGGCCGAGGAGAATGGCGCGTTCAAGGGCTTTTTCCTGCGACTGGGAAAGGCTGGCGTAGGGCGAGAGACCCTCGGCGACGATGCCGGCGAGAGGGTATTTCTCGACGAGCATCTCGATGGTGCCGGTGACGCCCTTCTCGCCCGCGGGATTGGGGACGCCGCTGTCGTCATACCAGTTGTCGCCCTTGACGATGCCGACCTTGGGGATGGCGCTCTCGAGGAGTTCGCCGGCGGCGTTTTTGATGTCCACGGAGACGGCCTTGGTGACTCCGTTTTGACGGAGGAGTCCGTCGATTTTCGCGGGGAGAACGGTGACGCGGACATCGGATCGCCAGGTGTGTTTGCGCGTGGGGATGTTGGTGACGTAGGGGCCGGCCGTCATGGAGCCGAAGATGCCGCCGTAGCCGCCGGTCGCGACGTAGCCGCCGGGGTGGGCGTCGCCCTTCTGAATCTCGCGGGCGGAGTAGATGATCTCGTCCTGCACCATGACGGTGCCGAGCTGGTTGCGACCGTTTTCATCGGCCCAGATTTTGGACAGGATGTAGTCGATGGAGTTGACGATGTTGCCGTCGCCATCGGCACTGATGTCGCCACGGCCGCGGTGGGCGGCGTTGGCCGCAATGGGCAGGCGCGTGTCGACGAGCAGGCTCAGCCAGTAACTGGTGTCCTCGACGGTGGGACTGCCCTCGAGCCAGAGCGCGCCGGCGTATTTGCCGGAGCCGAGGGCGGTTTGGACAAAGTTGACGGCGCGGGCGAGTTTGGGGCGGATCTGGGCTGCGGAGTAGGGGCCGTAGGTGAAGAAGTCCTCGCCAAGTTTTTCCGGCGGGATGTCGCCGGTGCCGACGTCGGTGCGCTTGGCGGCGGGCAGGCCCTTGGTGTAACCGCCGGAAGGGACGGCGCGGTAGAAGTCGTAGTCGGCCTTGGCGACGATGCCGCCGCCGTTGCGCTCAATCTCCTCGAAGATGCGCGAGGCGTTGGGGACAAACGTCTGGCGGGCCTCGGCGAAAGGCGCGCCGGGGCGGGTGGCGGTGCCCTCCCAGGGTTGACCGTCGGCTTGGCGGCCCATGTAGGGCAGCGCGTAGAGGCCGTCCTCGGGCTTGAGGGTGACGGCGTAGACAGGCTTGTCGGACGGGGAGGTCTTTTCCTTGGAGAACCTGCCCTCGGCGTTCACATAGCCGTCGGGCGGGGCGTAGAGTTCGGCGACATCCGATTCGAGCGGATGGGCGGTGAACATCTCGATGTAAACGGTCACCGGGGCGGCGAGCCGCTGGTAACGCGGCCAATCCATGTCGGGCTGCCCCCAGGAGTCTTTTTTAAGCGGGAGGCCGTATTGCTCGCGGGCCTTGTTGCTGGTGACGAGCGGCTTGTTGTTCTGGATGGTCGAGGTGGGACCGGAGAAGACGGCGATCTTGGGTTTGGCGGGAGCGGGTTGGGCAAAACTCACCGCTGCGGCGGCCAGGAATGCGGTGAAGGTAAGGGCGGCCGTGCGATGAGTTTTCATGGGAGGCGAGGAATCTCAGTATTCGAGTTTCTCGACGCCGAGGAGCGGCGTGGTCGGGGGCAGCTTGCGCTGCGGGTTGGCCTGCTCGTAGGCGTAGGCGATGCGGATGATCGTCGGCTCGTCGTAGAGCTTGCCGAGGATTTCCATGCCGACGGGCACGCCGTCGGTGTTGAAGCCGGCCTGAACGGTGAAAGTCGGCAGGCCGGTGGCGGTGGAGAGGCGGTTGCCGTTGCCGACGATGCGGGTGGCGGGATCGGGCGTGGCGGGGGCGGGCGTCTCGCCCTTGTTGGGTGCGGCGGCCTCGATGGTGCGGGCGGGCTTGGTCTCGTGCGGGTAAACGAGCGCGTCGAGCTGCCAGCGATTCATGATCTCATGGACGAAGTCGCGGAGGACGTAGCGGCCCTGGAGTTTGGCGATGTATTCGGCGTTGGCGGTGATGGGCGGCGCGGCCTGCTCCTCGGCGTAGCGGGGCTTGAGACGGCCGAGGATGCCGCCGGTGGCGACCATGTCGGGGATGGTCTTGATGGGGAACGCGGGGCCGCGGCTGGCGAAGTAGGCTTCGAGGGCGGGCTTGTTCTCGGCGTTGCCGTAGTTGGTCTCGCGGGTGATGGCCCAGAGGTTGGCGCCGACCGGGAGCGGGTCGATGACGACGGCGCCGGCCTCCTTGAGCTTCTTGATGGCGGCGTCGATGAGGGCGACGGCGGGCTGGTCCTCGGCGTCCTGGCCGAAGAGCTCGCGCACCACGCCGATACGGGCGCCCTTGAGACCGTCTTTTTTAAGGGCGGAGAGGTAGTTGTCGGTCGGGGTGTGCCCGAGGCCCTTGTAGCTGAAGAGATCGGCGGCATCGGAGCCGGCCATGACGCTCATGGCGACGGCGGCGTCGGTGACGTTGCGGGTCATCGGGCCGGCGCGGTCGTAGGTGATGGAGATGGGGATGATGCCGCCGCGGGAGACGAGGCCCTCGGACGGCGAGAAACCGACGAGGTTGTTCTTGGTGGAAGGATTGCGGATGGAGGAGCCGGTCTCGGTGCCGAGACCGATCCAGCCGAAGAGCGCGGCGACGCCGGCACCGGAACCGGCGCTGGAACCGCCGGGTATTTTTTCAAGGTTGTAGGGATTGAGAGTCTGGCCGCCGATGGAGCTGGTGCCGGTGCCGCCGCGGGCGAATTCGTCGAGATTGGTCTTGGCGAGGATGATCGCGCCGGCCGCGCGCAGGCGGGCGACGGTGAACGCGTCGCGCGGCGGGATGGTGCCGGCGAGGGCCTTGGCGCCGCCGGTGGTCGGCAGGTCGTAGGTGTCGTAGTTGTCCTTCACCAGGATGGGCACGCCGTGCAGGAGGGAGCGGGGGCCCTTGGCCTTGCGCTCGGCGTCGAGCTCGCGGGCGATGTCGAGGGCCTTGGGGTTGACGACGAGGATGGTGTTGAGCTTGGGCCCGGCGTGGTCGTAGGCCTCGATGCGCTTCAAGTAGGCGGCGACGACCTTTTCGGAGGTGAGGCCGGCGTCGTAGGCCTTTTGGAGGTCGAGGACCGTGGCGGTTTCGAGATCAAGGACGGCGGCCTGCAACGCGGAGCCGAGCGCGAGAGCGAGAAGAAGCGAGCGGAGGGGAGACATGGGACGAAAGGACGAAGACTTAATTAGTAGTTGATGGTCTCGCCGGGGAGCGGCGGGGTGAGCGCGGGGAGTTTGCGGAGCTTGGTGGCCTGCTCGTAGCCGAAGGCGATCTGGAGGACGGTGGCATCGGCGAAGGCGGCACCCATGATTTCGAGGCCGTTGGGCGTGCCGTCCGGGGTGAAACCGGCGGGCACGGTGATGGCGGGCAGACCACAGTAGTCGCTCACGCTCTGGCCGGACACGCCGGGCGGGAGAGGCCAGGTGCCGGCGGCGGGGAGCGGACCGGAGCGCACGGGGTAGACGAAGGCGTCGAGGTCGAACTTCACAAGCAGGTCCTCGAGGACCTTTTTGAGGGCGGCGCGGTTGCGGTATTTACCGGCGTATTCGGCGTTGAGGTCCATCGGTGTGATGGCCTCGGAGCGCTCGTAGTTTTCCTTGAGACGCGGGTGGTATTTCCCTGAGGCGATGAGTTCGGCGAGGCTGGAGACGGGCTGGCCCGGGCCGCGGGCGAGCATATAGGCGTTGAAGGAGGCCTTGTATTCGTAGTTACCGAGGCTCTGGCCCTGGGTCATGGCGAAGAGATCGGTGCCGGTGGAGACGGGATCGACGACGACGGCGCCGGCTTTTTTCATGACGGCGATGGCCTCCTCGATGAGCTTGTTGTAGGGCTCGTGGTCGGGTCCGCTCTTGAATAGGTCGCGGAGGACTCCGAGGCGCTTGCCCTTGAGGGAGTCGGGTTTGAGGAAACTTTCGTAGTGGGCGGAGGGCTTTTGGCCGATGCCGAGGCGGGTGATCTGGTCGTTGGGGTCGATGCCGGCCATGACGGTGAGCATGACGGCGGTGTCGTAGACGGATAATGTCATGGGGCCGCCGCGGTCCTGCGACATGGAGATGGGCATGATGCCGGCGCGGGAGAGGAGTCCCTCGGTGGCGACCATGCCGACGATGTTGGTGTCGTTGGCGGGATGGCGGACGGAGCCGCCGGTCTCGGTGCCTAGGCCGACGGGGGCGTAGACGGCGGCGACACCCGCGCCGGTGCCGGCGGAGGAGCCACCGGGGATGAGACCGGGGGCGTGGGGATTGAGTGTCTGGCCGCCGAGGGAGGAGACGCCGTTGCCGCCGCGGGCCATCTCGTCCATGTTGGACTTGGCGATGAGGACGGCGCCGGCCTCGCGGAGTTTTTTCACCATGAAGGCATCGTGGGCGGGGATGGCGCCCTTCAGCGCGAGGGCGCCGCCGGTGGTGGGCATGTCGAAGGTGTCGAAGTTGTCCTTCACGAGCACGGGCACACCGTGGAGCGGGGAGCGCGGGCCCTTGGCCTTGCGTTCGACGTCGAGGGCGCGGGCCTCGGCGAGGGCCTTGGCATTGAGATGGATGACCGCGTTGACCCGGGGGCCGGTCTGGTCGTAGGCGGCGATGCGCGCGAGGTAGAGCTCGGTGAGTTTTTCCGACGTGAGGGCGCCGGCGTCGAAGGCGGCGTTGATGTCCTGCGTGGTGGCCTCGGTGAGGACAAAGGTGGCAGCGCGCGAAAGCGGAGAGAGAAACGCGAGGCCGGCGAGAAGCGCGGTGGAGAATTTCAGGGAAGAGCGGGTCTTAATATTCATCGAAGATGCGTTTGATCTCGGCGAGGTCGGTGGTCTTGGTGAGGGCGAGCTGGAGGAGGATGCGGGCCTTTTCGGGCGGCAGGTTGTCGCCGGGGACGATCTTGGCCTCGGTGCGGCGGATGGTTTCCTGCACGCGGCCGCCGCGGGTGCGCGCGGTGGCGACGATGACCACGCCCTTGGCCTGGGCGCGCTTGACGGCGTCGGTCTGCGTGCCGGCCAGCGAACCGGCACCGGTGCCGTCGATGACGAGACCCTTGACTCCGCCGGTTTCCACGGCGACGTCGACGAGGTATCCGGGAGACTCGGTGTAGGCGTAGAGGATTTCGACGGGCGGAAGTTTTTCCGGCAGAGAACGGATGTTGAACTCGGAGGTGCGGGTGTGGCGGCGGAGCGGTTTTTCGTAGATGACGACGCGGTCGGCGTCGGCGAAACCAAGCGGGCCGGTGTCGATGCTCTTGAACGTCTCGACGCGGTAGGCGCTGGTCTTGGTGACGTCGCGGGCGCCGTTGAGCGTGTCGTTCATCATGTGGAGCACGCCCATGCCGGCGGCCTCGGGTGTGGCGGCGACGCGCACGGCGTTGTAAAGATTCATCGGGCCGTCGCCGCTGAGGGCGGTCCACGGACGCTGGGAACCCACGAAGACCACCGGTTTGTCCACCGCGACGGTGAGGTGCATGAACCAGGCGGTCTCGGCGAGGGTATTGGTACCGTGGGTGACGACGATGCCGTCGACCGAGGGATCGTCGGCGAGTTGCTGGAGGCGTTTGGCGACGATGTAGAGCCGCTCGAAGGTGGTGCCGCCGGTGGCGCCCTCGGGGGCGCGCAGGTCCTCGGCGGTGACCGTGGCGACGGACTGCAATTCGGGGAGTTCGGCGAGCCAGGCATCGGGGCCGACACGGTTGCCCTTGCCCCCGTAGTTGCTGACGTTGAGGCGGGTGTCGCCCTTGCTGTCGATGGTGCCGCCCATCGAGACGATGACGACCTTGGGCTTGGCCAGCACGAGGCCGGCCAGCGCGATGAACAATCCGAGGAAACGCAGGACCTTCGAGACGATTTTCACGATGAGTAGATTAAGCGGGTTCAAATCGCGGGTTTTGACCAACCGCCGGTCTTGGTTTCAAGGAAGGCGGCGGCGGCGAGCACCTTGTCTTCCATCCAGGGCTGTCCGATGATCTGCACGCCGATGGGCAGGCCCTCGGGCGAGGTGCCGGCGCGGACGACGGCCACGGGATAACCGCTGGTGTTGTGAACGCCGACGTAGCTGGAGCCGGGCTTGGAGGGCGGTTGTTCGCCGGCGTTGAGCAGCTGGGCGGGCTTGGGCATGACCGGATTGATCACGATGTCGTAGCCCTTCATCCAGCCGAGGAGACGGCTGCGGTTGGCGTCCTGTTTTTCCAACAACTCGGTGAGTTCCGGCGTGCTGGGCAGCGGGCGGCTGGCGCGGTTGGTGATGGTGGGCGAGATCGCCTTGGTGCCCCACTTTTCTGCGAGCTTGAGCAGGCCGGGGGTGGAGACGGGGGAAATCTTGGAGCGGATCTCCTCCAACTCCATGATGATGTCCTTGGGGAAGTCCTCTTTGACCGGGTTGCCGTTGGCTGCGAACAAATCGGCGGCTTTTTTCACGGTGGCGATGGTCTCCGGTGTGATGTCGGCGACGCCGTTGGCGGCGTAGTAGGCGACGCGGAGTTTGCCCACATCGACGTCGGCCGGATCGAGCCAGGGCATGGGGACCATGGCCGCGTCGAGATCATCGGGGCCGCAGATGATGCCGGTGATAAGATTCAAGTCCTCGACGCGGCGGGCGAGCGGGCCGATCTCCTGCCAGGAGTCGAAAATCCCGCCGTAGTCCACGATGTGGCCGGTGCGGGCAACGCGGCCGAAGGTGGGCTTGAGGCCGGTGGTGCCGTTGTTGTGGGCGGGCATGCGGATGGAACCGCCGTAGTCGGAGCCGATGTCGAAGGCGGCGCCGCCGGCCGCGACGATGGCACCCGCGCCGCCGGAGGAACCGGCGGTGGAACGCTTGAGGTCATACGGGTTTTTGCTGATGCCGTAGATGATGTTGGCCGTGGTGCTGATGCCGGGGATGCCGCCGCCCGCGAGGGTGAACTCGGGGGTGTTGGTCTTGCCGAGGAGAATCGCCCCGGCGGCGCGCACGCGGGCGACGACCGTCGCGTCCTTTTCGGGAATGAAGAATTCACGGCCGACGGTGCCGCCGGTGGAGATCACGCCCTCGGTGTCGAGCGAGTCCTTGATCGTGAACGGCACGCCGTGAAGCGGTCCCTTGATGATGCCCTTGGCGAGCGCCTCGTCGGCGGCCTTGGCCTCGGCCAACGCGCGCTCGAAGCACATCTGCACGACGGCGTTGATCTTGGGGTTCACCTTCTCGATGCGGGCGATGTAGGCCTGCACGGCTTCGGTGGCGGAAATCTTTTTCTCGCGGATCAACTGGGCGAGCTTGGTGGCCGACATCCAGATGATCTCGGAGGCGGTGTCGGTGGACGTGAGCCAGCCCTTTTTGGGGGCGGGGGCGGCCTGGGCAAAACTGGCGATGGGCAACGCCCCGAGGATCGCGGCGGTGGAGCCAACGCCGAGCTTGGCGAGGAAGTCGCGGCGGCTCGGGATGGCGGTGGACGCGAGCAGGCGGGAGGCCGAGCGGCGCGAAGCGAGTGAAGACGGCATGGTCGGAAGAGTTTTAAAGATTTAGATCGCGGGCTTCTGGTAACCACCGGTGCCGGCTTCGACGAAGTAGGCGGCGGCCAGCGAGACGTCCTCGCGCCAGGGCTTGGTGATGAGTTGCACGCCGATGGGCAGGCCTTCGGGCGAGGTGCCGGCGCGGACGACGGTGCCGGGCCAGCCGGTGTTGTTGTAGGTGCCGGTGTAGCCGTAGTTGCCGCCGGCAGGAGGCGTCCAACGAGGTTCGTCGGGCCAGGGCTGCGCAGGGGCGGAATCAGCCGGGCAGACAACCAGGTCGTACGGTTTGACCCACTGGAGGAATTGGGAGCGGTTCTGGTCGAATTCCAGGGCGAGACGGGCGAAGTCGGCGGCGCCGACCTGCGGCTGGTCACCCATCGCGATGACGGAGGAGACCTGGGTGGTGCCGTATTTCTTGAGCATCCGCTTGACCCACTCGCGACCGTCGGCGGTGGAGAGGGCGTTGCGCAGTTCCTGGGATTCCTTGATGAGGGCCTTGGGGCAGTCCTCGACCACGGTGACGCCGAGGTCCTTGAAGAGAGCGACGACCTTTTCGACGGCGGCGACGGTCTCGGGCGTGCACTTACGTTCGCTGCCGTTTTCGATGTAGTAGGCGACCTTGATCGACTTGAGATCGACGGCGGCCGGCGCGGACCAAGGCATGGGGGCGATGGCGGCGTCGATGTAGTCGGGGCCGGAGATGATCGGGAGAATCAACTCCAAGTCCTCGACCCAACGGGCCATCGGGCCGATCACTTGGAACGAGTCGAAGAACCCGCCGAAGTCCACGATGTGGCCGGTGCGCGGCACGCGGCCAAATTGCGGCTTGATGCCGGTGATGCCGCAGAAGTGGGCGGGGCCGCGGATGGAGCCGCCGAAGTCGGTGCCGATGTCGAAGGGCGAGCCGCCTGCGGCGATGATCGAGGCGCCGCCGCCGGTGGAGCCGCCCGGCTGGTAGCCGAGTTTATAGGGGTTGTGGGTCTTGCCGTAGATGAGGTTGGTCGTCTGGCCGGACAAGGTGAGCTCGGGGGTGTTGGTCTTGCCGAGGATGATGGCGCCGGCGGCGCGGACGCGCTGGACATAGGTGGCGTCGCGGCTGGCGATGCGGCCCTTGCGGCCGAGGGTGCCGCCGGTGGAGACGAGGCCGAGGGTGTCGTGCGAATCCTTCATGGTGCATGGCACGCCGTGCAGGGGGCCGAAGACCTTGCCCTTGGCAAGGGCGGCATCGGCGCGGGCGGCCTCGTCGAGGGCGCGTTCAAAGCAGGGGAAAACGACGGCGTTTAGCTTGGGGTTCACCGCCTCGATGCGGGCAATGTAAGCCTTGGTGATCTCGACGCTGGAGAGCTTCTTCGTCTGGATGAGTTCGGCGAGTTTCTTGGCCGAGGTGAAAAGGGGGTCGTCGGGGAGCGCGGCCCGGGCGGGCGCGGCTTCAAGCCGGAGACGGGTGGCCAGCAAGGCGGCCGAGGACATCACACCCAACTGGCCGAGGAAACGGCGACGGGAGGTGGGAGCGGACGGGAAGACGGAAGAGCGCATAAGCGGCAAAACGGCTAAACCACGGACAGATACGGTCGTTTAAAACAGCCCGCCGGCGGCGGGAGAAAAAGGAGGAGCGAGTGATCGTTCTCGCTCCTCCCGTGACGGTGCGCGTGTGCTACCGACGTACGGCGACTTAGAACTTACGGGTGGCAGATAGCTCGAAGTTGGTAGGGATACCAGCTTGGAGCAGGGAGCCACCGGCGGCACCCGAATTGGGTGAGAAGTACTCTTCGTCGAAAATGTTACGAACGGTCAGGGCAAAACGCCAGGTCTTGTCTTCCCATGCAAAATTGGTGTTCACCAAATAATATTCGGGGAGTTCGAGCTGGTTGATCAGTGTTGCTGAAGAGGCATTCGTGCTGACATATGAGACGTTTGCAGAGACCGAGAAACCGTTCGACCAATTGTAGCCAACGAAACCGGTCAGAATCGTTTGCGGATATTGGCCAACCTCTAGGATCTGATTGTTCTCAATAGAGAGCTGGGGATTACCACCGTACAACAGCGCATTAGCGGGATAGATATCATTAGCATCAGGTCCGTATTTGATATCTTGGAAGCCAAGTTGTTCGGCAACGATGCCACCTTGGGTGGCGGTGCTGTTATACTGACTGTCGGTAAAGATACGCGTGCTCTTCGAAAAAGAAGCCGAGGTCATGAAGGTCCAGTGCTTGTCGGGAACGAAGCGTACTTCTATTTCGTGACCACGATTGACTGTGGTATCAAGCTGACCGGCACCGAACACGTCGGTCGTGTTGCCACTACGCTGTTGGCGATAGTTGGCGTAGCCGTAGAACAGCTTGTCTTTCATCAATGAGCCCTTGAATCCGAATTCTTCCAACTTGGACTGACCGATGGTGCTGGAGTTGATCACGTCACGAACGTTGAGATCCTGGCGCGAACCGGTAAGCGCAGCGGAAGCCTTGGCTCTTGTATAGTAGGGTGAAACCTCCACATACGGAACCTTGTAAGTCACGCTGATTGAATGAGAAATGCCGTCATCCATTCCGCGAGCGCTTTGTCCTTCGGTCAATGGCAAATCAGCACCATTGGTGGTCAAGGTCTTTGTGTATGCGGTCGAAGCGGTTTCACCATCAGCGGTTGGATTCGTTGCATTAGCCGTCGAAGGCAATTGATCGACAAACGATGTACGATTGTAACGAGTGAACTCGCGGACAGATGCATTCATGGCATCATACCGGAATCCGCCCAAAATGCTTAGACGCTTGAAAAAGTTTAGGTCCAGCTGCGTGCCAGTACCGGCTTCGACGAACTTGGATTCGTTCGCCGTGTTAACAGGTTCGCCGCCGATATAAGCCACGCCATCTGGATCGATGTGGTAAGACGAGAACGTATCATTGGCGGTGTAACCAGTCATCAAGTCACGACGATGATCGTAGTCGCCCGAGGTCGCTTTTCCGAAACCATTCGTGTAACGGATATTCGCAGAAACCAACCACTCTGGCACGAACCATTCCGGCAATTCATTAACAAAAGGCATCTTGTCTTTCTTAACGGTGAACGTGGCCTTGTCTTCGATCGCGGATATTTCCTGCGACTGATTAAACGGAAGCTGCGAACGCTTGGTCTGCTTCTGGTAATCATACAATATCTGATTTTTGAGGGTGTAGTCAGGATCCGTATCATCAATCAGATCGAAGTATCCGGTGTAAGTATGACCCGAGGCTTTTTCCTCAATCGCGACCAAGGACCAGTCACGTTCGCTGTAACCGATAGTCTCAGGATCCAGCAGAAATCCGCCGGGGAGATATGTGCCCATGCGGTAGGGTGTCGTTGTGAAAACACCCGCGGAGTTTCTTCCAGTAATAACGGTGGTTCCAGCAGGGGCTTCCAGATTATTAGTAGCGATGTGCTGAATCAACCGGGCAGTGCGCGAGGCGGGATTAGCTGCTTCCGTGGGATTCTGAGCGGCTAGGTAAGCAGAGAATCCAGTAGGGAGTTTAGAAAAGGTGCCAGCGTTAACAGCATACTGCGAGAAGGGAACGACCAAGGGTCGTGCTCCAGTATAACGTGTGGTGCCCGTGGTGCCTACGGCGTCACGAGACCGCTGAATTTCATCCTCGGAAATGGTGCCGTCACCGTTGCGATCCATATTATACAGAGCAGTACCGCGAAGGTAACGGTTTTGATCAAAATCTTTCTGGGAAACACGGTTGGCACCCGCCTGACCGGCGTTTTCAGCTTTTTGATAAATTACACCCGTCTCTAAACGCCATTTATCGCTCAGATTCATTGTGTAAGAGCCCTGCAAGACACGATCTTTCTGGAAGTTCAGATCGTAGTAGCTGTCAGAATCATTTGCCTGAGCAAAGACCTGAAAGCCGGCCTCCTTTCCAAATACCTTGAGCGGCTGAGCGTAATTCACCTGCGTCTCAACCTTGTCATATGAACCGTAGATTGCAGTTATGCTGCCCTGCGGTTTTTCGAGATATTTGCCGGTCGTTCCACGGGCCGACTTGGGGGTGTAATTGGCATATCCACCAATACGTCCGTTACCAAAAACAGGAGAGGGAGGTCCACGGACGATCTCGGTGTTGTCCCACATGGTGATAACATTACGGATGTTACCTTGCGGTTCGATGCGCTTCATACCGCGCAGGTAGGTATCCGAATTGACGGAACGGATTTTAGTCGCGCCGGCGATACCCCAACGGTTCACGGTGAATGTGCCGGGGACGACCTGGTAAAGCTGGTCGGCGTCGCGGATGCCGATGCGATCAATCAGTTGAGAACTGACCGAAGTCACGGAGCGGGGTGTTTCTTCAATCTTGCGACTAAAGCCAAGTGCCGCAGCAGAGGGCGCAGTGACTTTGGCATTATTGGGATCTTCGTCGACTTCTTCAGTGACGAACCTTTCCAGTGTGATAACGTCGCTGTCCTTGGCGGCAGCGGCGGGAGAGGAAGCCGGAGCGGCTTCTTGCGCCGAAAGGGTGGAACCCATCAGCAGCAGAACGGTCGTAGTGAGCAACCGTGCATCTAATCTAAACGTAGAACCCATGATTTTTCCTTGTAGTTAAAGGCTATGGACAAGTGTGTGTGGCAGGGGACGACCTAGCACCCGAGGTGCCACGGCCTCTTCATTTTGCGCAGTTCAAAATGTTTCGAACATGTGACGACCCCGGCGGAGCGTGTTTAATTTAATTCAAGCAATGGCTTTTATGAGGCAGCTTCCTCAGCCTGCAGAAACGTCCCGTTTTACCCGCCAGTCTTCTATCGCCCGTAAACCGGCTCATATCCGGCGGTGCGGCAACTCGCCCGTGTGGCCACCATCTTCGTCCGGCCTCCATCTCCGTGTGGCAACGCCCGTCCACGGGCGTTTGGGTTGAGGGATCGAACCACGCGGCCGGAGTGGACCGTGGCTGCACGGGGAAGGTAGCTTGGTGCGCCTGGAGAATTTCTTCCCGGACAAGGCGTTCGACACCCCTCGACGATCCAGGCCTGCGTAGTTGGTTGATACTTACAATTCAGGGAGCCGCGATCGATTCTCCGGCCAGCGCGTAGATGCTGGTGAGATAGCCGCCTTCCAGCGTGCCGCGCACGCTGAGGAGCCCGCGGAAAGAAACCGGGATGTCGAGCTGGGCCGGCACGCCAGCGCCGGGCTTCATTTTGACGACCACCCACTCATTGACCGCAGGCACGGCACCGTAGCAGCAGGCGGCCGGGCTGCTCACCAGCATGAACTCCATGACCAATGAGCCGTCCATCTTGGTGGGCAGCATGTAACCGGTGAGAATCGCCTTCCGACCGTCGTATTGTTTGATCTCGGCGGGAATCTGGCCGTCGATGGCGGGAAGCAACACGGCGGGATCCGCCCCGGGATCGTAGTCGGGCGCGTTGAACTTGAAACCGGCCAGCCGGTCGAAGCCGAGCTTGACGTGACCGCCTATCACTTCAGGCGGCGGCAGCGCGGGAATGGCACCCGGGGTGGCGTACATGCAAGGAGCCACGACTATCGTCAGGGCGACGGCGGAAAACAGGGCGCAAAGACGACAGAGAAAAGAAATCATTGGGATAAAGCAGCAATTCATGCGACAGCGGACCTGCGCCTCAATGAGGCTCATTGCCACGCGGGAAGTTGAAGGGCACGTCGCGAAATTCCCGCCCGCGAATGACGATGGACCGCAGGACGGCGTCGAACGACGGCGTGGTGCGCAACCAGGGCGCACTGGCCTCATAGAGCGCGGTGTCGGTGACGGTCTCACCGGTGGCCGGATTGGCAACCGGGGAGAATACCAGCGTGCGCGCCTCCTCCGCCACCCTGGCGACAATCTCGAAGGACGGCGCGCCGATGCGCACAAAGTTCTCCATCTCACCGTCGAGAACATAGACGGCCAGCTTGCCGGCGGCCGCATCCAGCACGCACTCCAGGTGAAACGCCTCCTCGCCGAGCACCACGGCGGTGCCGCCGTGCGGGGCATGATGCTCGTGACGGTGCCCGGCTTTTCCGTCGGTCGACTCCGCGTGCCGACCACAGCCCGCCGCGAGCAGCGCCACAAGGAGGGCAAGGGTGTATCCAAGGTTTAGATTCATTTTGTTTGAAATGGCGCCGGTCAAAATTGATCACGACACCGGCGAGAGGTTGTCGGCAACCGGCGTGCGGTAGGCCTTCCAGGCGGGCACCAGGCCACCCAGGGCTCCGAGCAGAATCAGCCCCGCCGGGGCGAGCACCAGCACGGGATGCCACTGGGCAAGATTGAGCACGACGCCCGTCTGGGTGCGAATGACGCCGGCCACGACGGAGAAAAGTCCGGCATAGACCACGAGGGAGGCGACCGCGCCGAGCAGGCCGATGGCGGCGGCCTCGGCCAGTACGGCGCCGAAGACGGTGCGCCGACGCGCGCCCAGTGCGCGCAAGATGGCGATGTCGCGACGGCGGGCCTCCATCGACGCATGGATGCTGGCGAGCACCGAGCCGCCGGCAACAAGGGCGACGAGATAGGCCACGAGCGCAAGCACGCGGTCCACCCAGGATATCTTGTTGAAAAGATCGGCCACGATTGCGCCCACCGGAAAGGCCAGGGTGAGGCGGTTGCCCTGCCGATTGTAGAGCAGGTCCATCATCATGCCGGCGGACGGAGCGCGCAATTGAAGCAGCACGGCGCTGACATCGGTGGCGGTGCGGGCGTCGTGACCGGTCATCGTTTGCACACCCGCCAGCGGAATCCAAACGACGCGGTCGGCCGGAGTATTGGTGGGCGCGAGCACGCCGACGACAGTGTAGACGTCGGCGTGCTCGGCCTTGGGATCAAAGGCGAGCCCGTGAAAAGGCTTGAACGTGTCGCCCACCGTCAGACCGGTCTGGCGTGCGACCATGTCGCCGACGACCGCCTCGCGCTTGGCGGCATCAAACAGGCGTCCACCCGGGGCAACGGTGTAGCGCCGACCGGACGCGTATTCTACGCCGGTGAACAGCTCCGGCACGGTGCCGACGATGCGCCAGCCGCGGTAATTGTCGCCGACGGCGATGGGAATGGCCGTCTTCACGGCCGGATGGCGGCGAATCGCCTCGTAATCGGCCAACGCCACGTTGCCGGGAGACGCCTCCAGATGGAAAACGGCATTCAATACGAGCTGGAGCTTCGAGCCCCGCGCGCCCAGCACGGCGTCGAAGGCGGTGGTTGTTTCCACAAACGCCCGCCGCGTCTGCTCCTTGACCATCCAAACCGTGAGCAACAAGCCGCCCGCCAGGGCAATGCTGGCGGCGGTCACGATCGTGGAGAGCGCGTGCTGTCGGAGACTGCGGTAAACTAGACGGAGCAGCATCATGGCTCCCGGGGCGCGACGGCGCGGTTGATCGTTGAAAAGTCGAGCACGCGTCCGAAGCCGGCGAGAACCTGCTCGTCGTGGCTCACCAGCAGCAAGGCCGCCCCGACCTCGCCGCACACCTCGCGGATCAAGGCGAGCGCTTCCTGAGCGTGCTTGCGGTCGAGATTGCCGGTCGGCTCGTCGGCCAAGACCAGGGAAGGGCGGTTGACCAGAGCCCTGGCGACCGCCACCCGCTGCTGCTGCCCGGTGGAAAGGAGGGCCGGACGGTGGTCCAGCCGATGGCCAAGACCGACTCGGTCGAGTAAAGCCCTGGCCCGGGCTGGATCGCTTCCCGAGGACCCAAAGGCCATGCCCAGCAGAACATTTTCCAAAACCGTGTGACCCTGAAGCAGGTTAAAGGTCTGGAAAATATAGCCGATTTTTTCGGCGCGCAGGCGGTCACGGCGGGCCTCGCCGAGCGCAGCCATATCAATGCCGTCGATGACCACACGCCCCGAATCGGGTGCGTGAATACCGGCCAAGAGATGTAAAAACGTGGTCTTGCCCGAACCACTTTCGCCACGAAGGGCGAGCTGTTCGCCGACGGCCAGGGAGAGGGCCGGGACGTCGACGATAACTGCTCTTCCACCACCGGGAATCGCAAACGATTTTTTAAGATCACTTATTTCGAGCATGTGAAATGAAGTGATCAGCTATTCCCTGTATGCATGGTCGAGGTGATCCTCGCCCATATCTATGGCGTGCTTAAAGCCCGGAGACCTGAATGCCAAAGGGGCGGTCTCCGGGCTCGGAGCGTTGGGCTTTACGGCGACTTGACCAGAGACGTGCCGGCCGCCTTGCGGGCGACCATCTCGGTGAGGCGCTGGATTTCGAGCTCTGCGTTGCGCTTGGCGATAAGGGCAAGCTCGACCTCGCGGGCTTGGGCAAAGACTTCCTTGCCGGCGAGTTCCTTGGCGGAGCGGATGGCGGCGAGCTCTTTCTCCAAGGTGGCGATTTCCTTGGTATAAGCGGCGGTCTGGGCGACGTAGCCGGAGGTCTCGTCGGAGATCTTGACGCCGTCGGCGACCCACTTGGCCTGCTTGTCATCTTCCTTTTTCTTTTCTTCTGCGGCGCGGGCGGCGGTGCGCTTCTCGGCGTCTTCGCGAGCCTTGCGCTCGGCTTCGGACTTCTTGGCATCTTCCTCGGCCTTGGCTTTGGCGACCTGCTCGGCCTTAACCTTGGCGGCTTCGGCGGAATGCTGTCTGTGCTGCCAATAGACACCACCGAACAGCAGGGAAAGGACGAGAGGAACGATCAGATAAAAACGGTTCATATGCGTTGAGAGTAATCAGCTTTTTTTGACGGCGGCAGCAGCTTCGGCGGCGGCGCGGGCGGTTTCGGCTGCGGCGATCTTGGTGAGGAGGTCCTCCAGGGCCTTGGCGTTGGCTTCAGCCTTGGCGACGAACTCCTTGAGGAAAGCCGTTTCGGCCTGGCCGGCCTTCTTGCTCTCCTGGACCTTGGCGAGGGCCTCTTTTTCGGAGGCGATGTCCTTTTTGAGGCGCTCGATTTGGCGGGAAAGTTTCTCTTGTTCGCGGAAGGCGCGATCACGGGCGTCGAGGGCGACCTGGCGGGCCTCCTTCTCAATCTTCTCCTTGGCCTCTTTGGCCTCGCGTTCTTTCTTGCGGACCTCTTGGGCCTTCAAAGCGTCTTCGACGGCCTTGCGGCGGGCATCGACCTCGGCCTTGAGCTTGCCCTCACGAGCGATCTTTTGCTGCTCGACCTTGGCGGCCTCGCGGGCCTTGTAACCGCTTTGGAAATTGGCGTAGAGCCCGATGAACACGGCCAGGGCCGCGATAGGGGCGATGTAGTAGGCTTTTTTCATGGTAAATCAGGTAGTGGTTGCGGCAGTGCGTTCCTGTATGGCGTCCTTGGCGGCGCGAATGAGTTTTTCCAGATCGGCTTGTTTGGCGTCGGGATATTTACCGGCAGCCTCAGCCCAGGTGATCGTCTCTTTGTAGCGCTGAAGTTCGTAGGCCAGATAGGCAAGGAATTGGTGGGCCTGGCCGGGCTTGTCCAAGCCCTCCTTGGCGACCGCTTTTTCCATGCGGGAGTAGGCATTTTCTACTTTGCTCTGAGAATAGTAGAGCTGGGCGAGGGAAAATTCGAGCTGGCCGTCCTGGGGCCATGCCTGGATGGCGCGCTCATAAGTGGTGACGGATTTATCGGCCTGGTGCATCTGCTGGTAGGCCGAGGCGAGAAGATCCCAGTTCCGACGGGTGCTCTCAAGACCACCGCCGGCGAGACCTTTTTCAAGCAATTCGATAGCTCGGTCGTACTGGCGCAAGGTGAAGCAGAGTGCGACTACGCTGAAGTTTTCCTTGGGACTGTTGAGCAGACCGCGGGCCTGAGCACGCTCGAGGGTGAGCAAAGCACGGAGGTTATAACGTTCGGAGTCTTCGTCTTTCTTGGAGTCTGCGGCCAGACCGTAGTAGGCGGCGGCCAATTGCTGCCAATATTGGCTGCTGGTGGGCTGCTGCTTGACGAGTATCTCAAGGATCTCGGCGGCTCGCACGTTGTCACCCTGCTGTTGAAGCGAGGCCAGGATCAAAACGTAGAGCTGGTCGCGAGGCTTGATCTGAACATAAAGACCCTTTTCCGCCTGGGCTTGGGCGAGGCGCACCTTGGCGAGATCCGGCTGACTGGCGTTGGCCGTTCCCTGATTGTAGAGGATGCTGGCCGCATACAGATAGGCCTCGACGGTGGGCTTGGGCGTGAGCTCAAGCCAGGTTTTGATATTCTGGTAGGCCTTTTCGAAGAGTGCCTGCTGAACGGCCGCATCCTTGGTCTCGGTGCCGAGCTGATAGCTGATCTGACTGAGCAGATAGCGCGTATCGAGCAAGGTCTTGTCGTCAAAGAAGGAGAAACGCGCGCCGAGATCCAGGGCCTTTTCAAGCAGCGGGATGGCCTCGGCGAACTTGCCGTCATTGAGGATGATCTGCGCCTTGATCTGCGCAAGCAACGCGAGGTCGTAGCTCGGGTCAGCCGATTGGGCGATGAGTCCATCGAGCAGTTTGACGGCACCGGCGAAGTCTTTGCTGTCGGTGAGCGTGCGGAGCTTGCCCAGCTCACTGGAAACGGTCTCGGAGATTTCCTTCTTCGGCGGTTCCTGGGCCGCCACAAAGGCAGGCAAGCAGGCCAAGAAGGCCGCGAAGGCCACGGGGCGGATATGATGTGAGATACTCATGGTCTATCAGCCTTTGGAGAGGGTGAAGGCGATCGGGAGTTGCATACGGGTGTTGACCGAGGTGCCGCCCTTCTTGCCGGGTTTAAACTTCCATTTCATGACCGCCTTGATGGCTTCCATTTCAAACTCACGCTGGGTGGAACGGACGGCGAAGGCATCACGCACGTCGCCGTTGGAATCAACGATGAATCCCACGAGAACTTCACCGGTGATGCCGGCGCGCTTCATCTCGAAAGGATAAACCGGCGGGACGCGCACCCGGGGAACCGGTGTCTGATCGAGACTGGCCAAATCGAATACGTTGGCCATGCCGGTGCCCACTCCGGTCGCCGGCCGACCTGGAGGAATGGTGATGGTACCCGTCGGACGGGAGAGTCCAGGAGGAGGCGGAGGTTGAATCTGCTGCTGGAAGGGCGACTCGACGATGGAGGGAGAATCGCTGAGGGAAGGTGGAGCCAAATCGGAAATGTCGGAGCTGGCCTCGCTGGTGGCCTCGACGGGCTCCGGAGGTGTCTCGGGTTCGACCGGGGGCAGCTCCATGAGCTGCACCACAGGGACTTCCTCGACCTTGGCCTTGACCTCGGGCTTGCCCTTCATGAGTTCGCCGCCGAGGACGATTCCTCCGTGCAGGGCAATGGAGACCAATATTCCTATGATGGTTTCGCGTTTCATGGTTGGCGGATTAGCGGCCCGTGGGGCGATAGGTGGTCTCAATGGAAACCTGGATACCCGCCTTGCGCACCTCATCGAGGGCGTTGACCATGGCGCCGTATTTGGCCTTGTCGTCGCCCGTCACCAGGACGCGCGGAGAAGGCACAGAAGACTTGTAGCTCATAAGGCGGGAAGGAACCTCGGCGAAGGACACGAGTTCCTTGTTCCAGTAAACCGTAGAGCCATCCGAGACCTGCAGGACGACGGTCTCGTCCTCTGGATTCGGCTTGGCCGACGGAGTCGCCTGCGGAAGGTCAACCGGAACGGACTGAATCTTGTTTAGCGACAGCGTAAAGAGCACAAACGTGGCGAGCAGAAAGAAGATCACATCGATCAAGGGAATGATCTCGATGCGCGCTTTTTTGGGCCCGCCGGCCGATTGGCCTCCGGATGATCCTGCCATGGTAGTGAGAGTAAAGGTTGATGATTATGGTCGGAAACGCTTACGCGCCAGCCGGCCGGATGCGGGTCTCGATCAGGATTTTGCTGATCCCCGCCTTGCGCACTTCGTCGATGACGTAGCGAGCCTGTGAAAACATGGCGTTTTCGTCGCCGTTGATGAGCACTTTGGGATTGGGCTCGACCTGCTTGTAGGCCTGCAGTCGGGCTATGAAATCATCCAAGGTGACAAGCTGCTTGTCCCAGGCAATCGTGCCCTCGGCGGTGATCGACAACGTCACGGCACCGTCGGCTGCCCGCGGCTCGCTTGTGCTTGTCTGCGGCAGCGCCACGTTCAAGCCGCCCGATTTGTTGAGCGAGAGCGTGAAGAGCACGAAGGTGGCAAGCAGGAAGAAAATCACGTCGATCAACGGGATGATCTCGATGCGGGCCTTCTTGGGCGGGCCACTGTTGAACGATGCGCTCATGACGTATGTTCGGGGCTGGTCAGACGTTGGCCTCGGACTTCTTGATGATCACCTCGAGGGCATGGGAGGCGTCGGAGATGTCGTGCTTGGCGGTCTCGATCCTGGCCGTGAGAATGTTGTAGGGAAGCAGACCGATGATGGCGATAACCAGACCGGCGGCGGTCGCGATGAGCGCCTCGCCGACGCCGCCCGTGATCTTGCCGGCGGAGGCACCGATATCGCCCTCACCGAGAGCGCCGAAGGTCGCCATCATGCCCGTGACCGTGCCGAGAAGACCCAACAGGGGAGAAGCCGTGATGCAGGTGTCGAGAGTGGCCATGCCCTGCTGGAACCGGTTGAGCTCCTTGTTGGCGGCACGCATGAAGGCGTTGTTCAGAGAGTGCTCCTTGTGCGTGAGGGCATAGGTCAGGATGCGGGCGACATAATCCGGGCTCTTCTTGCCAAGCGCCACGGCGGCCTCGATCTCGCGATTTTCAACATGATCGAGAATCTTCTCGACCACTTCCTCTTCGCGAGTCGAGCGCTCGCGAATCAAAAAGATGGAACGCTCGACCACAACCGTGACCGCCAGAAAGGAGACGATCAAGATCGGCCACATGATGGGACCGCCGTGGACAAAAAGCTCCATGGGCGACTGACCCATAAGGAAGGCAATAGGAAGGTTGGCTACCGGATTCATAGTTTTGTTTTAGGATGCGAAAACGGATCGAGTGGATGTGTTTTGTGATGAAGCCCTGTTGGCAGAGTGAGCGGGTTTAGCAGACACCGTGCCTCGAGACAAAAAAAATCACGCCAAACCTTCAAATTCAGTAAGATTCAATTATAGCTGCTGGTTGCTTGAATTTAATTTTAAAGATGACGACCTGGATACCGTGGCGCAAAGCGTGCTTGCCCCGTCTCTTATAAATCAATGTCCAACGCTCCTCGTTTTGTGCCAGTCCAAGCATTTCTTCCGCTTGCGCTTTGTTGCGCAAATTTGGTCGGCATGGTCGGCTGCACGACGTCACGCGGAGGCAAAGCCCCAAACCCCGTGGTGGCCGTAACCACATTCACGCAGGCGGAAACGACGGAAGCCGTCCCCGGTACCGGCGGCCCGTGGTGGAACGGCCTAGCCTCGACCGAACTGGAGGGGCTCATTTCCACGGCGCTGAAAAACAATCAGACGGTGGCCGCCGCCCGCGCACGCCTGGACCAAGCGGACGCCACCTACAGAAGAGCCGGCGCCGCGCGCCTGCCGACAATGGATGCCCGCGTGAAGGCGGACAAGGACGTCAAGGCCGAGGACCGGCGCCTTGATCGTATCGAGTATGGCATTACAGCAAGCTGGGAGATCGATTTCTTTGGCCGCCTGGGAAACACCCGGCGCGCCCGCGCGGCCGACCGGTTGTCCCGGGAACACGCTCTGGCCGCAGCCAGGCTGGCTCTGACCGCCTCCGTCGCCGAGGCATATTATGGAGTGATCGAGCAACGCCTGCTCCTCAGGCTGCTCGCGCAACAGGAAAAGGCGGTCGTCGATTACGTCGCGATCATCCAATCGCGCTACGACCAGGGCCTGATTTCAAAAATCGACCTGCTGCAGCAACAAGGCCAGCTCGCCGACATCCGCAGCCTGGTGCCCGACGCCGAGTCCAATCTGCGCACCCAGGAAAACCTGGTGAACACCCTGCTTGGCGCCGGGCCCGGCTCCGCACGCCCTGCGGAGACGGACCCGACTTTTCCCGCCCTGCCTTCACTTCCTTCACTGGGCCGACCGGACGAATTGCTCAAAAAGCGTCCCGATCTTCTCGCCCAGCAGGCCGATCTGGTGGCGGCAGATGCAGACATAGGCCGCGCGATATCCGAACGACTGCCACGACTGGTATTCGGTCTGGATGCCCTGCGCGTAGCCGGCCGCACCAGCGAGGATCCACTTGTCACAGCTACAGGCACCCTGGTCCAGCCTCTGCTTGATTGGGGATCGCGCCGCGCCGAGGTCGCCCGCACCAAGGGCGTTTACACCGAAAGGCTCGCGGTCTTCAGCCAGACGTTTCTCGACGCGGTCTTTGAAGTGGAGAACAACGTTTACCGCGAATCTCGCCAGAAGGAGCTGCTTCTCCGACTCGAGGAACGCCGCCAGTTGCTGCAAGCCTCCCTCGACCAAGCCCGCCAGCGCTACGTGGCCGGTCTGACCGACTACCTGCCAGTGCTCACATCACTCCAACAGCTCTATACGGTGGAGCAGCGACTGATTCGCGAACAACGTAGGCTGGTCAGCTTCCGCATCGCCCTGCACCGCGCACTCGGCGGCCCCGTACCTTCAGCCGAAGTGAGACCCGCTAAATGACCGGACAACGACCCCTGCGGGATGACAAGGAGCGGCCATAAGAATTCTTCATGGCCTCATTGAGGGGCATTTTACCATGTGGCACTGCGCGTGCTGAATGATGAAAAAACATCAAGCACCATGATGAAGGAACCAATCGACAGTCGCCAATTGCTTGTCTTCTCCGCACTGGCGCAGAAGGGAAGTCTGCGGGCAGCGGCCGGCGAGCTCCATCTCACCAGCTCGGCCATCAGCCACTCTGTACATAACCTCGAGGAGAATCTCGGCATCAAGCTTTTCGACCGCTCCGGAAAGCACCTCGTGCTCAATGAGCTGGGTCACTACCTGCTTAAAGAGACCAATCAGCTCCTCGCCCACATGGCGCAGATAAGGACGCGCCTCTCGGAAAACCAGCTCTACGACCAGGCCAGTCTGCGAGTCGCCGTGGGCTATAATTTTGTAACCCATCTGCTACCCGAAATTGTGCGCGATTGGAATCAGGCCTTTCCCCAAGCCGTGCTGAATGTGCGCGCCGCCGAGCGCGAAACTTGCCTGGGACTGCTGCGCGCCAAAGAAATCGACGCCGCCATCCTGGTTGACGCACCGGAGGATGAAAGCCTCGCCGCACAACCCCTCTTCGAGGACGAACTCAAGGTGATCACCGGTCGCTCCCACCCTTTCGCCCAGTTGGAAACCGTGCCCCTGCGCAGTCTGCAGGACAAAGAGCTGCTGGTCTCGCGCCTGCAAAGCTACACGATGCGCTCCGTTCTCTCGGAAATGCAGCGCCAGGGGGTGTCGTTTAAAACCTGTATCGAGGTTGGCAGTACCGAGGCGATTTTGGAAATGATCAAAGTGGGCATGGGCATAGCACTCCAGCCCGACTGGGTGGCGGCCCGCGCCGGAAACCCCGATCTGGTCAGTCGCCCGATCAAGAACACCCGCTTTGTGCGCCGCTGGTCCTACGTGCGTCCGAAACAGGCCGCACCCACGCAGCCCGACCGCACCCTCTTCGATCTGTGCAGATCCGCGTGCGAGCGACTTTCCACCAGCCGCACCGGAATGAAGGTATGCTAAGCCCTTGAGGAGCTTCGCTGGCCAAGCGGCTAAGGAGCCCGCGCCATTCGTGGTGCGTGTTTTCGGATAGTTGCAGAAGGCTCCACAGGTTCAGGCATTTAAGGCTAGTGTGCTGACCCTTTAATGTCTTTACTATTGAGTGCGGCACGGGCGGCGCTGATTTTCTTTAGGATGGAGGCGCCGTCTGCACGCCAGCGGTAGGGCTTTGGGGTGAGGTTTCGTTCGGCCAGGTAGGTTTCGATG
>CAIRBK010000052.1 GCA_903876795.1 uncultured Verrucomicrobiota bacterium | reverse complement strand
CCTCCTCGAATACGCCCTCGACGGCACGCCGACCAACGCCGCCTCCGCCCCGCTGCCCGCCGCTTCTCTGCTCCCGGCTCCCAGCTCGACGCTCACCCTTACCTTCTTCCGCGCCCGCCCCGCCACCGAATTGACCTACACAGTCCAGGCCAGCTCCGACCTAGTAACCTGGACTGATCTCGCCACCAACCCCGGCACCGTCGGCCAAAACGTCACCGTCACCGACACCCCGCCCGCTGGCGCCACCAGACGCTTCCTCCGCCTCCGCGTCACTTTGCCATAAGCCTAAAAATCAACGTGGACAGCGAGCGTCTCGCGCATCCTCCCGGACGCCAGCCGAGGTGAACACGAAATGCTCTTCACCCGACGGGTGAAGCTCGGTGACCGTCTCGGTTTGCATACAAGCCTCTGGCTAAGGAGGTCTTTCTGAACAGAACTCGAGACGGCTTGAGCGGAGAAGAGGGCCCGGCCAAGGCGGCCAAGACGGAGGCGACCGACCGGGTCGTGCCGTCAAGGGCAACGACGTCCCAACCGGCTTATCCCCTGACTCGCACAGTTCGGCGGTCTGAGTTATCTCAGAAACACGCCATGAAGTCGGGATTTTGGGGGCTATCGGCTTGTGGTGCGGTTTCGCGCGGCGAAGCGTTTATCCTACGGTTTCAGGGTAACGAGGACATCATCGATGTCGAATGTGCCGGTCCAGCCTGCACCTTGGACGGCGATCTCGACCGACTGGGCGTTTTCGGGGATCTTGAAATCGTTCGTGAAGGTCTTCCACTGCGGAAGATCGGCGCGGATCGGCGTCGTGCCATCGTTTTTCCTGGAACCGTCGGCCAAGATGAAGGCGACGTTCAGGCGGGGGATGTGCCATCCGGCGGTCGTGCCGGCGACCAGATTCCGCAAGCGGGCACGGAAGGATACGGTGAGGGTGCCGGTTTTGCCTTCCAAAGAGATGATCTGCCTGCCCAGGGCCACATTCTTGTCGGTGTTTTTGGTGGCGCGGAGAAAAGGATTATCCTTATCGAACTCCACCATCACCGTGGCCTCAATTTGTTTGAGGTAGTTGGGATGGGAGATGCCGGTTTCTGCGGCTATGTCGGGATTTCCCGTCCAGACGCTGGGCAGGCCTTTGGCGTTGGTGCTGTCGAAGGTGCCGTTTTTGACCAGGTTTTCCACCTCGGCGCGGGCCGGGAGGGCCAGCAGCAGGGCGGCGAAGGCGGTAGTGAGCGTGAGGGATTTCATGAGTTAACTTTTAGTGGTTTTAGTGTGGGTGAGAAGGTGAAGTTATTCCGGCGAAGCGGCGGTGACGCCGAGGACGAAGGTTTGGCTTTTGGCGGTGGGCACGGAGCGCACCACGATGGAATCGATGACGCGGTCGGGGAACGGGTTGTCCCAGCGCTGGATGGTGATCAGCGCATCGTTGGCAACGCCGGTGGGGAACACCGCGCCATTGGCCGGTGGCTTGCTGCCTTTGGCTACGAACCAGTCGCTCAGATGGGCCCCGGCGCGCACCGGCACGCTGACCACGGTGTCGCCGGCATCCTGGCCGCCGATGATCTTTTCATGGCCCACGTAGCGCACGTCATAGGTCAGCACCACATCGCCGTCCGGGGCTTGGTGGTAGAACCCGGTGTGGGCGAAGAACAGGTGCTTGGTCTTGCGGCCCACGGCGATCGGCGCCGATTCCGCGGGCAGTTTTCCGTAGCCCGCCCGGACGTCCTGAGGCAAGTCGGCGGCGGATGGCAGGGCGATGACGGTGCGCTGGGCGCCGAACAGGCGGAATGGCACCCCGGCGATGTTCGTCGAGTCGGACACCTTGCTGAGGTCGATGCCTGTGCGGTTAGCCGCCAGATTTCCCGTTCCCAATGGGATCGTGGTAAAGGCATCCAAGCCCTTCGGCAGCGTGAAGCCGCTGCCGGGTTTGCCGTAATCCGGCGCCGCCACCGTGAGTCCGAGATTCGCCAGCAACGTACGCTGATAGCGCATGCCACGGGCGCTTTCCTTGGCGGCGAACCAACGGCTCTGGTCGATGATCAGCCGGCCCTGTCCTACTGTGGTCACCGTGAGCGCCTCCGGCGCGGTCAGCGCCACCGCGCCCGGCACCTTGAACAACAGATCCGCATAGGTTCCCGGCACCTTGGGGTCGAACTTGGTGTTGTCCCATTGGAGGTCGCCTTCGCCGATGCCCGCGAGCAACGGATGGACCACGAGCTTGGTGCCCACATCGTTGGCGAAGGCCGGTTCCGTGGTCACCGCCAGGCTCGTGGCTTTGCTCAGCCACGGCGCGAGGGCGGCGCTGCCCTGCTGCACCAACACGGTGCCGCCAGAGCGGAGGAAAGAGCCGACTTGATCCGCATAGGCCGCGCTGGGCACCGCATCTCCGGCCAGGATGAGCACACCCGACTTTAACGCGGGTTCATCCGTGCGGAACTCGGCCTTGATTTTGAGGCCATCCTTGAGGGCCTTGGTCACCGCCGCGTCGGCCTTGCCCAGGACCACCGCCGCCACTGGCGGCGCCACCGGTTCGCCGCTGGCGGACCAGCGCACGAGGTTGGCCAGCAACCGTGCCGGTGCCGGGGCCACGCGCATGGTTTCCGGCGTTATCTCCAGGGTCGTCACCAAGTAGCGGCCCTTGCCATAGGTGCCTTCGATGAGCTGCGCCGAGAACGGCGGCAGGCCAACCAAAATGCGCGCATTCAGCAGGGGTTTGTTGAGGTTATACGTGCAGCCGAAAACCAGGCCGTAGGGCGCCCAGTAGCCGAAATCCTCCGGCATCAGCCCGGCGAAGAGCGGATGGTTGCGGGCGAGCAGCGAGGTTTGGCTGCCGCCAAAACGATGCCCCACGGTGGACCAATGGGGCGACGCTTCGGCAAAATCCTGGGGCAACCAGCCCTGGATGCCTTTTTCCTTGGGTTGGCGCAGCACGAACAGCGTGCCGCCGCTCTGCATGAACGCCGCGAGTTGAGGTGCGGCGGCGCGCATCACGTCCACCGGCGCATCCTCACCGATCACCAGCAGCTTGGTCGGAGATTTATCCAGAGCCTCCAAGGAAGTGAGTTGGGTCGGGGTGACGCCCAGGGCCTCGAACAGCCCCGCACTGGTGCCGCTCGGATCGTACAGCGCCGCGCTGGCCTGGGCCGGTATGTCGCCGGTGAAGCTGCGGGGGCTGATGGTCCACTGCTGTCGTTGCAGAATGCGCTCGTTGGCACCATCGCGGCGCACCACCTCCACGGCAAAAGCGGTGGGGGCGCTGACGTTTTGCGTCGGCACTGTGAAGGACTGGTTGACGATCTGACCCCGGTTCAGGGTTTGCTGCATCGGATAGGCGAAGACCGGCATACGCTTACCGTCCGTGGCGAAGCGGAACACGCGGACCTCCAGATCCAAGGCCGTGGCGCTTTCGGCGTCGTTGACCGCGTACAGCGTGCGGGTGAGGGGCTGATCGGCGAAGAACTCGTCATCGGTCTCGCGCAGGAATGCCACCACCGGCATGTGCGGTCCCTCGGGTAGGCGGTATTCCAGATCCCAGCGTTGCAGACCGGCGATGCCGAGGCCGCGATAGGCCTGGGTTTCCCGCTCAATGCGTTCGAGGAAGCCTAGGTGCTGGCCGATCGGCACCACCCGCCAGCGGCCGGGGTAGGCGAGGGTGCGGTGGCCATTCGGGTAGTGGGGGCTCCATGGTTTCATCGCCCGCTCGCCCGCCCAAGGCTGACCGTCGCCGGTGACTTTGGCGAAACTCCACCCCTGCATCCACGCGTATTCATCGTTGAAGAACGGGACTTCGGCCCAACCGCTGCCGGGGAACTTCATCATGCCTTTGTAGCGGTTGGTGGGATCCGATTCCGGCCACAGGGCGCGCTCGCGCAGGCTTTCCGGAATATCCTTATGGCGCATCGGCCAGAACCAGGCCTGAGTGGGATTAAAGGCGCCGAATTGGCTGTTGAAGCCGGGATAATGGGGCGAATACACCTGAGCCCGGCCATCGTAACCGCCCTCGACACCGGAGCTGAATACAAAGCGGGTGGGGTCCATGGCGCGCACCCGCTGTTCATTGCGGTAGATGAAATCCGCCACCTTGGGATCGCTGGAGGGGCCGTTGTAACTGATGTTTTCGTTCCCGAGGTCATACCACAGCACCGCCGGGCGATTGCCGAGATCGCGGTAGAACGCCGACAGTTCCTTAAAACTGTTGTCCCAAGTCACGGGGTCGGTGAACGCGAGTTTCGTATTATGGTTGTCCACCACGTCGGACAGGATTCCGCAGGCGAGGCCGATTTCGTCACAGGCATCGTAAAAGGCCCGCAGGTAGTTGGCGTCGCGGATGCGGAAGGCGTTAAAGCCGACCTCCTTGGCGTTGCGCAAGGAATCGATGCCGGTGTTCAGGCCGTAAGCGTCGGGCCAGTAGAACTGATGAATGCGGATGGAGGGTGCCAAGGTGCGGAAGCGGATGATCTCGCCGTTGAGCAGGAAGTTTTTACCGGCGATGGTGATTTCCCGGAAACCGAAGCGTTCCCGCGTGGCGTCCACGGCCTTGCCGTTGGCACTGACCGTAGTTTCCAAGGCATACAAATTGGGCGCATCCGGCGACCAGAGCTTGGCGTCCTTCCATGCTTTCACCGTGGTGACCGCTACCGAGCCGCCCGCCGGCACCTTGGTCGCAGCCCCGGAGAAATTAAACACTTGGCCGGTTTTTCCCTGCACGGTGTAGCTGGGGGTCAGGGTGACCGCAGCGGTGCCGGGATTCACCAGGGTGGTGGTGACGCTCAGGGTGCGTTGCTCCACCGAAGTCACGATGCGCGTGTGCTCGATCCCCGTCGCCGGTCGGCTGAGGACGGTGAGGAAGTTGAGTTTAACCTTATCATGATTGTCGTAGTGGAAGCGCGAGGCGAAGGCCGGGGCGTTCTTGGTGCCGTCCGGGGTGGGCGGGAAGCCTGGAGAGACGAATTCCGGCGTCGTGGCATCATAGACCACCACCACCAGTTCATTTTTTTGGCCGAGTTTGAGGGCGCCGCTGAGGTCGAGAACAAACGGACATTCGTAGTAGCGGCGGGTACCCAGATTGGTGCCGTTGAGGTAGAAATCCCCTTTCATGCGCAGTTCACCCACCTCCAACTGATGGTTACCGGGCTTGAGATCGGCGGGCACGGTGAAGGTCGCCCGGTAGTAGGTGCGGTGTTTGAATTCCGGCGCGCCGGAACCGGGCTTGCCGCTTCTCCAATTATCGGCGGGTGGCGGATAAGTGCCCGCTTCATCCTGGGCAATGCGGCGGTGTTCCCAATTGGTGGTGCTGATGGCCACGCTGTCGCGGAACGGCGCCGGCTGGCGGCGGGCCTGGTGGAGGGTCGCCCAGTGCTCCAGCTCCGGCTGGCCCGCGATCCGAGCCCGCACGACCGCTTTGTAGTCCTGTAACGACTTCGGCGTGATCGGGACGGCTTGTTGCAGCTTACCCTTGGTGAAGTCCACGCTTAGCGGCTCGCTCCAGCGCACGGCGCCGACTTCGTCCTGCATTTCCAGAATTAGTTGCACCGGCTCCGGGCCGGGCAAAGATTGCTGCACCAACAGGACCGTCTGTGTGTCGTTGTCACCGGCCGAGCGGGTGAAGGAGTTGAGCTGAATGCGGTCTGCGAGCTGCGCCTGGCGCAGCACCACCGGCCCCGGGAACATGGTGTTCACCGACTGTTCGTAGACCGCGAGCTGCAGCGTGTTGCGCCCGGCTTTGTGGGCTGCGGCCGGCACGCTGAATATCGCCGACAGGGGTTTGCGGATGCTGCCGAAATCCCTGCCGAGCACGCCTTCCATGGCCCAGAAGTCGGTCTTCAGATCATCCCATTGCCCGAAGAATGGTGCATCTTTGGCAGTGTTGCCGGGGAACGGCACCTGCCGGTCATGGGGAAAGGGCCGATTCGAGGTAAACGTCTCATTGGCCATGGCGGTGCCGTTGAGGAACGCGCCGTCGGCGATGAGGGCGTTGGCCATGGCCAGCACCAGCGTGCTACCTGTCGGCAGTGCGCGGGGGGCCTCCACTGTGGTCTGCAACCAGAGGCCAAGGCCCGGCTCGCGGGGATTGGCGAGCTGGTAGTCGCGACTGCGATACACGCCTAAGGACAGCCAGCGCGGATCGTCGGCGGAAGGCGGCGTGGTCGGATCAAGCGGATGCTGCGGGATGACCTGCCAGGCGGAGTCGTCCTCGACCACGGCGAGCGGCGAGGGCGCGGGGGAGACGACCTGAGCCTGCGCCAGCAGCGGGATGAAGAGGAGTGCGAGGGTAACGAAGAGTAGATGAAGTTTCATGGGGTATAGTTGTGGAGAGGTTACGGCGATTTACTTCCGGCGGTGATGCCGAGCACGAAAGGCACGCTGTGGTTGCCTGCGGTGCGGATGACGATGGAGTCGATCACGCGTTCCGGGAACGGGTTCACCCACTGGGCCACGTAGATGCCAGCCTTGGCTCCGTTGGTGGTCGGTTCGGCCGAGAGGTTGCCGCCGGACTTGGTGGCACCATACCAGTCGCCGATATCGTCTCCGGCGCGGATGGACACATTTTGCACCAAGTCGGTATCGGCCCCGCCGATGACGGTCTCGTGGCCCTTGTAACGCACTTCATACGTCAGCACCACCGAGTTGGTCGTCGCCGCATGGTAAAACGCGGTGTGGGCGAAGAACAGACGGTCGGCCTTGGCGTTGAACCGGATGGGCTGGGTTTCCTTGGGCAGGGCGCCGAACTGCGCCGCCACATCCGCCGGCAACGTTTTGTCGCCCCCGTGGAGCACGACCACGTTTTTATCGGCCTCGGGCGAGATGAGGATGAACGGCACGCCTGCGATGCTCAGCGGGTTCCGGTTGACCAGATTTAAATCCGGGCCGAGGCCGCGCTTGGTATTGGCCACGGCCTGGAGGGAGATCGGGCGGAATGAAAGATCGGCGGGCACGGTGAACAGCTTGGCGGGCGCGACCTTGGGCTCGGTGAACCGCACGCCGAGGTTGCCGAGCAACGCGGTTTGGTAGCGCAAGGCGCGGGCGCGCAGGGTGGCCTCCGCCCAATTGCTCTGGTCGCTCAACAAGGTGCCGCGACCCACCGTGATGCGGTTCAAGCTGGGCAACTCGGCCACAAGCGAACCGTAGAAAGGTAAGAGCAGGCCGGTCGCCTCCGGGATGCGATACAGCTGACTGACAAAAGCGCCGGGATCGGTCACTTTCATCCCCCCGTTTTTGGTGTCCCACCAGAAGAGGTCGCCGTCAGCCACACCGGCCAACACAGGGTCGGGCAGGAGCTTCGACGCCGTCCAGTTGTTCACGCTGGGAACCACCTCGATGCTGCGATCCGTCACCGTGCCCAGCCAGGCGGCCAGGTCCTTGCCGCCGCGATGGGCAAGCACCGTGCCGCCTTGGTTCAAGTAAGCTTTGACCTTGGCCGCGAACTCGGCGGGCGGAGCCTGGGTCGTCCAACCGCTCAACACGAGCGTTCCCACCTCCGCCAAATCGTTCGGGGCTTGTTCGGTGAAGGTGGCGATGGCCTTGACCGGGTCTTTGAGCGACTTGACCTCGGGACTCTCCGCCGGGCCGTAAACCACCGTCCTGGCCGGGGGTGTGGATGCCGACGGCTTCGCGGCGTAGCGCAGAAGGTTGCCGAAAATGCGCGCGGGTATGGGCTGGGTTTTGACGCTTTCCGGGGTGAGTTCGAGCAGGTTCACGAGGTAGCGGCCCTGGCCGAGGCGGCCTTCAAAAAGATGCCCGGTGGTCGGGGCGATCCCGGCGAGGGCGCGGACGGTCGGAGGCAGGCCGCCCAGTCTGTAGCCGGCGGAAAAGACCAATCCGTAGTCGCCCCACTGCCGCAGATCGTCGGGGAGCAAGCCCTGAAAAATCGGGTGGAACGGCTCGTTGATGGAGGTGTAGGAACCGCTCAAATCCTGACCGGTGGACCAGATGAATTCAGTGGCGAAATCGACCGGGAGCCAGCCTTTGATGCCTTGTTCTTTGACTTGGCGCATGACGAGAACGGTGCCGCCCTTGGCGATGAATTCGCCCGTAGTCACGCGAGCCAGCCGCAGCGGCTCGGACGGCGCATTTTCTCCAATGATAAGCAGGCGGGTCTCGGCGGGGATTTGCGCAGGATCGGTAAGGACCTGCGGGGTGAGCCCATAGGGAGTCAGCAGGCCGTCGAGGCTGTTGCTGGGATCATAGACGGCGACCTTGAGCGGCGGCACTTGGCCGGGCCAGTTCTTGGGGAAGACCGTCCAGGTCTGGCGTTGTTGCAGCTCGGGCTGACCGGGGGCGGTTTGCACCAGCTCGGCGATGAAGTCGGTCGGTTGTTTCACGTCGGGTGCGGGCAGCGCGACCGGCAGGGTTTCGATGCCGCCCGGTTTTAACTTCCGCCCGATCTGCTTCTGGCCGACGCGCGTCCGGGTGCCATCGGGTTGGACTTGGTACAGGGACCACTCCGCCGCCACCTCGTTTTCGTTGATCGTGTCGTTGATGAGTTGGACAGTGCGGTTGATCGGTTCGCCGGCAAAGAACGCGCTGCTGTATTCGCGCCAATAGGCCACGACGGGGCTGAGGAAGCGGGGCGAAATAAAACTGTTTTCCCAAGGCGTGAGTCCGGCAGCACCGATGGCGCGGTTGGCCTGGTTATCCTGGTCATGTTTGACGGCGTGGGTCAGGAGGTCGCCAGTGCTGCCGCGCCGCCAGTTCACCGCCTGCTGCAAAGACATGATCGGTATGGTCGGAGAAAAGGGCTTCGCCGCCCGTTCGCCGAGGTAGGAGACGCCGTCGGCGACGACGTTGCCGTTAAAGGACGGTCCGCGCTGCCAGGCCGTTTCGTCGTTGTAGAACGGAACCTGCCGTAGATAGACGCCAGGCCAGCGGACATGCAGCGGGCCGAATTTCGAGCCATCCGGATCGAGATCATACCACCAGACACGCTGCTTCAGCACGTCGGGAAGCTGCTCGCGAGAGAGCCCGTAGAAATACCACTGAAAGGGCGAAAAATTCCCACCCACGTTGGAGCTGCCCGGGTAATGCGGGGCAAAGACCTCGGCCTTGCCGCGAAAGCCGAGCGTGGCACCGCTGGCGAAGATGAACCGAGTTGGGTCGAAGGCTTTGATCGCGGCCTGGTTCTGCGCGAGAAACTCGGCGACCTGCGGGTTGCGCCCGTGGCCGTCGGTGCCTTCGATTTCGTTGCCGAGATCATACCAAAACGAGGAGGGATGATTGAACCAGGCGTTGGCTTGGGATTTCAGTTCCTTGACGCTGTTGGCGTAGGTCTGCGGGTCGGTGAAGGCGATTTTCTGGTTATGGTTGTCCACCAGCTCGCTGAGGAAACCGGCGGGCATGCCGATCTCGTCGGCCACGTCGTAGATGCGTGCGTCGTTGAGGAAATCGCGCACGCGCAGGGCGTTGTAACCGGCGGCCTTCATGTCGCGCACGCTGGCGATGTTGGTGTCAAAAATCATCTCGCGCGGCTCTTCGGGCGTGTTGAGGCGGGTGAAGACATTGCCAATGGGGCAAACGCGGAAGCGGATGACTTTGCCGTTGAGCAGGATGTCCGGCCCGCTGATGGCGATCTCGCGGAAACCGAAACGTTCGTGCGACTGGTCGAGCGCGGCCGCTATGTTAGCCGCGCTTGGCGTGAGGATGGTTTCGAGCGCGTAGAGATAGGGGTTCTCGGGCGACCAGAGCTGCGGGTTTTTCCAAGGTTTTTCGGTGACGACCTCCACACTTTGACCGGCGGGCACGCGGACGGGCTGGCCTTCAAAGCGGGAAACTTCACCGGTGCGATCTTTGATCTGGAAGGCGGGTTTGACCGTGTGGTCTTTAGCCGTGGCGTTCTCGATCCGGGTGGTGACCGTGAGGGTTTGTTTGCTCACGCTGGTGACGATCCGCGTGCGCTCCACCCGCAGCTCCGGGTGGCTGCGCAGGGACAATTGGTCGATGGCGACAAAGTCCCAATTGTCGAAATGGAACAAGGAGGTCAGTGGGGGCGGAGCCTTGACGCCGTCGGCCACGGGCGGCGTGCCCTGGGTGAGAAACTCCGGGGTCATGCCGTCGTAGAGCACGACGACGAGTTCGTTGGGCTGGCCGGCCTTGAGTGCTCCGAGCGTGTCCATCTCAAACGGCGCGTCGTAGTAGCGGCGGGTGCCGAGGGCTTTGCCGTTGATGTAAATGTCGCACTTCATCCGCAGCCAGGCCGCGCAGAAGAACTGGCGACCGGGGCGGAAATCCGCCGGCACGGTGAAGGTGGTGCGGAAGTAAATCCGGTGGCGTAAACCAAATTGCGCACCGCGCGCGGGTTTGCCGGGCTTCCAGCCGTCGGTCGGCGCAGGGTAGGTGCCGGGCTCGTCCTGATTGATCGGGCGGTGTTCCCACTTCATGCCGTTGAGGGCGACCTCGTCGCGGAAGGCGGATTCCTTTTTGCGCGACTGGTTGAAATATACCCAGTGATCGACCGGCGTCTGGCCGGGCTCTTTCACGGTGACGACGGCCTTGTAATCGGCGAGGTCGCGGGGCTTGAGCACGAGACCCTGGGTCTTTTGCGGAGTGCCAAAATCAACCTGTCGTTTCTCGGTCCAACGCACCGTGCCGAAGTCGTCCTGCACGGCGATCTCGACCGCGACCGGCTTGGCGCCGGGCAGACCGGGTTGCACAAGCACAACGGGTTCAAGCTCGGTGTCGCTGACCGGACGACCAAAGGAATTGAGCTGCACTCGGTCGCTCAGGCGCGCCTTGCGCAGCACCACGGCACCGGTGGCGTCGTCCCGCAAGTCTTGCTCGACCACGCCGAGGACGAGGCGGTTGTCGCCCGCGCGCAGAACCGAGGCCGGGGCGATGAAAAACGGTGAATCCGGGGTGAAGAGCCGGGTGTCGTAACGGAAGAGCGTGTAGTTGGTCCAAAAGATATTTCCCATGTTCGCGAGGGCGCCCTTTTCGCGGCTGGCCGACCAGGGCAACTCGCCGTCGGGCTTGCGCGGCAGGCGGAGCTGGAGCGGGTGCGGCAAGGGGCGGGCTGTTTCGTAATAGACGTTCTGCAATGCCGTGCCGTTGAGCCAGGCGCGGTCGGTGGCGAGGTAGTTTTCCACCGTGAGCACGACGGGCGACGCGGCCTCGGCGGGCGCCTGTTTTACGGTCACCTTGGCTTGCAACCAGAGCCAGAGACCCGGCTCGCGGCGATTGGCGAGGCGGTATTCGCGGCTGCGGAATTGGCTGAGCGGGATCCACCCCGGGGCATCGGCGGCGGGCGGTTGATCGGTGAGCGATGGCGCGGGCTGCGGGTAAACTTGCCAGCCGGTCAACGGCTCCACGCTCGCGAGGGTATCGGGCGCGGGGGAGACGACTTGGGCGGTGCAGACGAAGGGCGCGAGGAACAGTGCAAGTGCAAGGCGGACGCAGAGGCGGGTGAGGTTCATGGGGCGACTAGGGGTGGAACAAATCAAGGGAGTTAAAAAAATGAACAGGGGGGCATGCCGTCGGGCTGGTGGGTTTCTAGCGACGACGCACGGGCGGGATAAAAACTCCCGGCTATCGACCAAGATAACAAAGCCATACTCTGACGGTTTAAGCTTAATAACTTACGGTTTTTAATCATGGCGGCTTTGGTCAGTGTTTAGGGAAACGGGCATCCTAGGTGGAGATCATTATGAACTCCATGGAGTTACTAGGTAGCGATGAGCTGGAAGCGAAGGGTGTTAGCGCGTCCCTAAGCATGGCCGCAGGGCTTCCCCCGAAGCGGTGCGTCGGGTTGACGGTTTTTAACATCATGCGGTTGGGGATGCCTGCGGTGGGGCTGGAGTGAGTGGGGGCCTTGAGCGACGATCCGAATCTTTTTCGATAGGCACGCGGGGATTGCTTCATCACACGCGAGAACCACGCCGAAAATCGGGACAGGCTGGAGAACCCGAGCCCGGCCGCGATTTCCTTGATCGGTATCTTGCGGGTGAGCTGAAGGCAGGCCTCTTTGGCTCGGCGGCGCTCAAGATACGCCCTCGGCGTCGTTTGCAAATGGAAGCGAAACAGTCGCTCAATCTGCGCACGGCCCAGGCCGCAGGCGCTGGAAAGCGTGGCCTGCTCTAGTGCCCGGTCGAGAGGATGTTTATCAAGGAAGGCGAGGGCCGTGCGCAAACGCAGGTCGGTTTCGTCCTGCGCTTCGACCTTGAAACCGAGAGACTCCAACAAGGCTGCCGTCTCGGCCAGCCACAGGTGAAAGCAGCCAATCAGTTTTTGGTAATCCACGTAGGGCAAGGATCGCAGCGTCTCCGCAGGGAGAGTGCGGCCATCGCGGTCGGTGGCATGGCGCTGCAACTCTTCGGCCACGGACACCATGGCGGGGCGGTCGGTGAACCGGAAGGGAATGATCTTCTCGCGGGGCCCCAGGGCACGCCCGAACGGATCGCTCCATGTGAAGCGAATGATGAGCAAGTCGGTGACGTGTCCCAAGTTCGACTCGGGTAGAGGGACACTGACGAACAAACCTTGGCCCGCCTCCACACAGAGGGGGCCCTCGGGGGTCTGAATCTCGGCATGGCCGGCAAACACGAAGCAGGCGGCGTGTTGCGCACGCCCGACCAGTTCCGCGCCGCTTTTCGGAGACGGCCTACCGCGGGAAACCGCGAAGAGTTCGAAGGGAATCTCCGGCGAAAGGGAATCGGCGGACATTGGTTTCATGCGTTCAGGTGGGGGCGGAGGCGGGAGCGGTTTGGCGGTGCGATGGGCTATTCTTGTGAATGGAAATAAATCGGGGTGCGGGTTGATGACTGCCGATCGATTTCAACCGAAACCGAGGCTGAAATCGGCCCGGCGCATGATGTCGCGGATGTGGATTTTTATCTGATCCTCGGCGGATTTCGGCCACCAGCGCAGGATCAGGTGGTTGTGGCCTTCCTCGAATTCCAGATCGGGAAAGGTGCCGACGCCTCCAACCAGTTCCACCGCACCGAGGGGGTGCAAGTTGAGCTGGCCCTCGACCCGGCCCTGACCGTGGATGTCGGCGAAGAGTTGGTCCTCGGGGTTGGGCACGCCGAGGTTGCTGCCGAGGTTTTTGCGCGGGCGCTTGCTGACGATGGTGGTGGCGATGAGCAGGGATTGGCCGGGTTGCCAGTTGGCGCAGACGCCGACGAGGCCGTCCTGAATCACCGCCAGCCGTTCCCACGCGACGTGGCGCAGGTAGGGCTGGTTCCACTCGCGACCGAGATAATAGGTGTTGCCCGCGGTGAGGTTGGCCCAAGTGCCGTCATCCAACGGTTCTTTCGAGCGGTGAATGATGCTCACCGTGCCATTGCCCCCTTCCCAGTGGGGAATCGCGCCGGGAATGAACTCGGCTGCTTTTTGGGTGAAAATCGAGCCCGAGGGCGACACGCCGAGGTTGGCCGCGAGGCGGAAGCGCCATCGATTCAGCCGCACATGAGTGGGCGGAACATCAAGGAGCGAGAGCAACACCTGGCCGCTGCCGATTCGCACGCGGGCGAATAACACGTAAGCCGGAGCCCGCTCGTCACCGTAACAAAAGCGGCTGACCGTATGGGCGCGCAACGGCTCCACATTGCCGTCCTGCACGAACAGCTCGTATAGACAACTGCCGCTGGGCGAGGTCAGCAGTGCTTCCAGACCCGCCGTCGGGGCCAAGGCTCCGGCCGCCACTGGCTGCGCGGGCGGATGTTCGCGGCGGTAGGTCCAGCGCTCGACGCCGCAGAGGTCTTCGTTGCTCAGACCCGCCAACAGCGGATCGCTGGCGCCCCGGCGGTCGGTGACGCGCACCGCCTGCCAGTGCTGTTCGGGCGCGGGAATCCATTCGAGGGGTAGGCTCAAGGCTGCCGCCCACGCGGCGACGTGGTTTTTGCCGAGGCCATCGACCAGCACGGTGGCTCCGGCTTTCGCGGAGGCCACCGCTTCGGCGGCATCGGCGTTGGCGGCAACGATGCTCACCGTTCCCACCACGGGCTGCCAAGTCGCCAAGCGGCGAACGGCGTTGACCAGCAGGGTTTCGGCGGCGGGCAGGTCGGTGGTGCGTCCGTCGATCCGGAACTGGCTGGCGAGGATCAGGCCCGCGCCATCGACGATCTCCAACAGCAGTTGACCATCGAGATCGCCCGAACCGAAGCCCCCTTCCCCGCTGTCCACCAAGGTATGCGCATAACGGGAATCGCCCTTGGAATACGCGTTGTAGGCCACCAGATGGTCGCCCTCCACCGCCGCGTAACCGGTCTCGCCCCAGAAGGCCAGGTCGGCGTCGTCGAGCCCGGCCAAGACCGGGTGATGGTGGGCGCGTTTCCACGCCGTGGCCACGAGGCTGGGACGCATGGTGAGGCCGGGGAACGGCGTATGGCTCTGTTCCAGCAGCAGCACGCGGGCTCCGCGGGCGGTGAGATCGGCCAAGACCTTGGCTTCGTCGCCCACTAACGCACTGCGTCCGACGACGATCAAGCGCACGGAGGCGGGCACCTCGGCGAGGCTCTTGGCGACTGTTACCTGAGCACCCAGTTCGGTCAGTTCGGCCACCGGGGCCTTGGCGCCGACGGTCACCAGTTTGAGCCCGGTCAGCGGACGCCCGGCGGCAAACGGCGCGGCGATGCGCCAATCCCGCGTCCACCGGTCCATCTCACCGGTGGCGGCGGTGAAGGTCGCGACGAAGTCATGGCTACCCGGATTAAGCGCGACTGGCACGGTGAATGTTACCGTGACCTCGCTGGTGCGCCCGCGCGTGGCGGCGACGGCGGCCTTGGCGACTTCGATGCCGCCAAGGTTCACCACGACCTCACCTGCCAGATCGCGGCTGCTGTCATTCACAAGAGTAAAGGTGCGACTGACGCTCTTGCCGTGGCGGTATTGGGCGCGGTAGCTTCGATCAATCAGCGCAATGGGTCGAAAGGCCTCGCGCAGTTTGGCGAAGCTCGGGGTGGCGCCGAAGCCCGGAGTCTCGGGCTGCCAAAAATTGAACTCCGAACTGCGCGCCGGCACTTGCAACGGCTTTATGCCGGGCGTGCTCCAATCCGGGTAGCTCAGGCGGATAAACTCGGTGGAGGTGCGTTGATTTACCAAGCAGGAGAGATTCCACGGGCCCCAAGCGATGACACCGCGCGAGCGACCGGATTCGACGATGCGTTTGGTGTCCTCGCCCGCCGACGCGTCGATCACCGCGTAATCGGCATAGACGGCATCGCCCGCCAGATGCTGGGTGTTGTTCGGCCCCATCAAGTGGTGAAGCGACATCTCACCGGCGTGCAAAGGCTGCTGCTGGTCCCACCAGCCTTCGCCGGCGCACTCCTTGCCGTAGTGCCGGCTGGCAAAGGTCTGATCGCGTTCAAGCCACAGGGTCGAGTCGCCCTCGTGATAAGCGGCGCGGGTGGGGTCGATCTGATTAAACAAACGGCGCAATTCGGGCAGGCCTTTCAAGGTCTCTTCTTTGCCAGCGCCGTTCCAGCGCATCTCGTTTTCGACCGACCACATGACGATGCTCGGATGGTTGCGGTCGCGGGCGACGAAGCGTTTCACGTGATCGGCGGCGTTGACCCAGTAACGCGGATCGGCGGTGCCTTGGCCCCGGCCCGAGCCGTGGATGCCGGTTTCGCCCGTAATCAGGATGCCCTCTTCATCAGCCAGATCGAGGACGAGGCGCGGATGCGGATGAGTGTGCAGGCGGCTGTGGTTCTGGTTGGCGGCCTTGATCATGGCGAACCACTGGCGGATCCAGCCCTCGGTGTGGTGGTAGGGCGTCAGCTTGTGACCCCAGTCGGAGAACAGGTGGATCGGGGTGCCATCGAGCAAGTAGTCTTTCCCCGCGACACGGAGTTCGCGCACGCCGAAGCGTTCGACCTGCGTTTCCAGTCCGCGCCCGTTGCTTGAGAGGCTGGTGCGCAACCAGTAAAGCTGCGGGCGATGCGGCGACCAACGGGCCAGACCGGTATCCTCCAACTCGACCTGCGCGGTCACGGTCTGGCCGGCGGGAACGCGCACCGTCTGCGCGGGCAACATGCGGTCGCGCGAGGCATCAAGCGGCTCTTCGCCACGTCGCCAAGGGGCGATATCCGCCTTGAGCGTCACGTCGAGATCGGCCTCACCCGCATTGGTCAATTCCCAGGCGACATTAACCCGTCCATCCAGAGTGCGGATGTCCACGGCGGCGACGTGAACGGTGCCACGACGTTCGAGCCAGGTGTCCTGCCAGATGCCGCCTTGGTGACCGACGATCCAGCCGTTACCCGTCGGCACCACCGGCCGCCCATCGGCGCCGCGCGGATAATCGGCGCAGAAGACCGCCAATTCGTTTTCGCCTGGCCGCACGAGATTGGTGATGTCGAAGCGGTGTGGCAGGGTCGGGTGCGGATGACTGTCGAGCCGCTGTCCATTGAAGAAAACCACGCCCACGGGCTGAACACCTTCCAGGTTGAGGTGCAGTCGCTCGCCAGCGGACGGCGCGGCAATCTGCAGGGAGCGCCGATACCAGCCCGAGATGCTTTCCGCCCAGGCGAGCGGATAGCCGTAGGCGTCAAAGAGGAACTCGGTATCGACGGGTAACGCCTGCGGCGAGGCCCCGTTTTTACTCTGGGCACTTTTGAATAAACGCTCGCCTTTGCGACGGGTGATGTCGCACGGCTTGGTGAAAAACGAGGGCACCAGAATCGCACCAAGCTCCCAACCCGTGGTCGGCACGGAGGATGGGGCTTCGGCCGTGGGCGTGGCGGATTGGAAATCCCACCAGCCGTTGAGGCAGCTGCGGCTGGCGGTGCGGACGGCTGCGAGTTCGGTGGCGAGGAGCGTGGACATGGAAGAAATAGGCAGACGATTATCTACCGGATGGGGGCAATTGCGCGAAAGCTGGCTTGGGGTAAGGAGACGGTGGTTGCTAAGGGGGAATCAGACCGTGATTACACTTTACCCTAAGTTTTAAATGGGGTGAATACACGCGGGCTTCAAAAACATGCACGTTTCCGTCAATCACTGGGGTGGTCACCCTCGATTATTTCCCTCGGCGTTTCCGGTGCGTTCGGTGGGCTTCATCGAACGGAAAGACCACTGGGTGCGCCGGGAGGCGACTTCCTGTTGTTATTCCCTGATCACGCGGGGGCGCGGGGAGTTTCATCGGCTGGGGAAACGCTGGGACCTCGTCGCACCGTGCGTGATCACGCAGTGGCTGGGAGAATACACGGAATACGGACCGCCTGTGCCGGCCGAGACCTGGGATGAATGCTTTATCGGCTATGATGTCGCCTTGATGCCAAAATTGGAGGCGGTCGGGCTTTTGGACTTCAAGAAACCGGTCTGGCCGATTCATCGGGTGGAGGCGGTGACGAAATGCCTGGACGAGCTGCGGGCCTTGCATGCCGCCCCGGCGGCGGAGGAGACGGCGGATTTGATTGATCGGATCTGCGAGCGGATGATTTTGCACAGTCACCTGCCGCCCGTGGCGGTGCAGGACGCGAAGGGGCGGGTCTGGGAACGGATTCTTGCCGGGGTGCGGCAACAGTTGGCGGGCAAGGTCGATTTTCTAGCCATCGCCCAGGCCCACGGAATGTCGGAGTCGACTTTCCGGCGGCGTTGGGCGGAGGTGGCATCGGTCTCGCCGGGGCGTTATTTGTTGGAGCTGCGGATGCGCGAGGCCTGTCGCTTACTGGTGGAAACCAAGCAACCTATCCGCGCGGTCGCGAAGGCGGTGGGGTTTGAAAACGAGCTCTATTTCTCGCGGCGTTTCCATGCCGAGCAGGGCTATGCGCCGCGCGACTACCGCAAGGCGTTCCGCTATCACGAGGACGGCGAGTAAGCAGCACATAGAATGCGACCCGCAAACAAGGCGTCTTCGATCAGCAGACAGAGCGTGTGGTAAACGGGCAGGTGGAATTCCTGGACATCCAGCGTTCGGTTGGGGGGACGGACGCGAAGGGCGAGATCGATGAGCGGTAGAAATGCAGTCGAAGGCGGAGTAGCGGGGTAAGATGGCGGGCAGATTTCGCTGGTGAATGACCAAGGACGGAGCGAAGCGGAGATGGCGTAGCCCGGAGCCGCAGGCGGAGGGTGAGCCCGCAGGGCGAACAATACCCGGCGGGTATTTCGCCGGGACGAAGCGCGGCAGCGCGGAGATGGCATCGCCGCAGGCGATGGCCCGCGCTGGGCCGCCCGTCAAGGGTGCCCGCACGCGGGCGCTGCCGGGCGCAATGAAACACCGAAAGGTGCCGTCCGATTACCTCGATACGAGCCTCTCGACTGGATTTCTACGGCTGAGGGTGGAAAGGCACCCGCCGCCCGCACAACATCTGGGTTTATAAAGTGAATTATTCCGGCGAGGCGGCGGTGACGCCGAGCACGTAGGGTTGGCTCTTGGCCGCCGGGACGGACTGGATGACGATGGAATCGATAACGCGGTCCGGCAACGGGTTGTCCCAGCGTTGCACATAGATCAGCGCGGGGTGCCCGGCCTGGGTCGGGAAGCCGGCGGCGTTGGCGGGCAGGTTAATGCCGCTTTGACCATACCAATCCGCGAGGTCGAGTCCGGCGCGGACGGGGACTTCTTGGATCAGGTCGCCGGCATCTTGGCCGCCGATCACGCGTTCGTGGCCGACGTAGCGCACCAGATAGATCAGCACGTTATCGCCCTCGGCGGCCTGATGATAATAGCCGGTGTGGGCAAAGAAGAGGTGCTTGGCGGTGCGACCGACGCGGATGGGCTTCGACTCCGCAGGGAGTGAGCCGAGTTGCTGGCGGATGTTGTCCGGATAGTCGGCACCTGAGGCGAGCGCGACCAGGTTTTTGCCTTCGGGCAAGGGACGGAACGGCACGCCCGCGATCAGGAACGGGGGTTTGATGCCGCCGAGATCCATGCCGGAGCGGGTGACTTCTAGTGCGCTGACCCTTTAATGTCTTTACTATTGAGTGCGGCACGGGCGGCGCTGATTTTCTTTAGGATGGAGGCGCCGTCTGCACGCCAGCGGTAGGGCTTTGGGGTGAGGTTTCGTTCGGCCAGGTAGGTTTCGATGG
>CAIRBK010000051.1 GCA_903876795.1 uncultured Verrucomicrobiota bacterium | reverse complement strand
CCACGCCTTCCCGCACTCAAACCACGTGAAATCATGATATTAAACACCTGTTAACCCACGCTTTTTGCGAGTGCACTCACGCTGGCCTCAGCAGGATGATTTAAAATCACATCTGGAAATGAAATTAGGACCTCCCTTAACCTTGGGCCAGTTCTTCGGCGCGGGTTTTGGCGGCTTGCACCGTTTCGGCGATGATTGCGCGGAAGTGGTGCGCTTCGAGTCGTTTTAATCCCGCAAAGGTTGTGCCGTTTGGCGAGGTGACTTGATTGCGGAGGGTTTCGGGCTCGGTGCCGGTCTCGGCCATGAGGCGAGAGGACCCGAGCAGCGTCTGTACGGCGAGCATCTGTGCGGTGTCACGATCGAGGCCGGCGGCGACACCGGCTTCGCGGAGGGCCGCCGTGAACTCGAACACAAAGGCGGGGCCGCAGCCGCTTACGCCCATGAGGGCTTCAATCTGACTTTCGGGGATTTCGACTTCGCGACCGATGGCGCGCAGGAGGGTCAGCACAGTTGCTCGGTCGGCGGAGTCGAGGGGGGAGAGTGAACACCAGCCGGTCATGCCCGCACCGATGGCGCTGGGGGTGTTGGGCATGGTGCGCACGATGTTGCGGGCGGCGGGGAAGGCGGCGGAGAGGCGGGCGAGGGTTTTGGCCGCGAGGACGGAGATGACGAGTTTGCCGGCGGTCAGGGTGGCGAGGCTCGGGTCAATCGTGGCGAGGTGTTGGGGCTTGAAGGCGATCACCACGATTTCGGCGTCTGCCAGAAGATCCTGCGAGGAGGCCGCGAGGCGTATGCCGGTGTGTGCGGTGAGTCGTTGGGCGCTGGCACCGGAGCCGCCGAGGCATGAAAGATCGGCGGGCATACAGACTTTTTGGGCAAGCAGACCTGTGACGATGGCGGCGGCCATGTTGCCGGCTCCGATGAAGGCGATCTTGGGCATGATGACGGATGGGGAGGGCTCAGGGGCCGCGCCGTGTCTGGCGTTCGATGGGGTGGAGGATGGTCGCGATGGTGCCGCCGCCGGGCCGGTTGCTCATGGTTATCTCGCCGCCGAGGTTTCGCAGGGCGTGGCGGGCTACGGTGAGTCCCATGCCTACTCCGACGGTTTGTTTGGTGCTGACAAACGGTTCAAACATGCGGTCGCGGATCTGCTCGTTGATGCCGTGGCCGGCGTCTTCGATCGAGATTTCGAAGAACTTGCCTTCGGGGCGGTCCTGAAGGCGGGTGTGAAGCCAGATTGTGCGCTCCGCAGGGGGGCGCGAGTCGTAGGCTTCCCAGGCGTTGATTAACACCTTCGCGAGGGCGTCTTCGAGAATCTCCATGTGGGTATCGATCAGTTGTGATCCAAGTGGGTTGTCGATCTGGATGGGGGCGGTGATTTTCTGTTCCGTTTGGCAACGCAGGGCAGCGCTGGCGATGATCTCGTCGAGCTGGCAGCGGGCGAGTTGGGGGCGAGATTTGGTGACGAGGGTCCCGAGTTGGCGGATGATTGATACGATCCGCTGCATGGCATCCTCGACGCTCTTGGCGTTTTTGCTGACTTGTTCGGGCTTGTCGGGGTGAGACTGAATGAGGTCGAGGTAGCCCAGGGCGACGCCGAGCAGGTTGTTGAGGTTGTGAGCGACGCCTTGGGTCACGGCTCCGATGGCGGCGGCGCGGCGGGCTTCGCTGAGGCGGCGCTGGAGGTCGAGTATTTCGCGGTTGATGGCGACCAGCCGGAGCTGGGTGCGCACGCGGGCGACCGTTTCGTCTAGGTCAACGGGTTTGGTGATGTAGTCCACGGCGCCGGCTGCGAGGCCCTGGAGCCGGCTTTCCTTGGTGTTACTGGCGGTGACAAAGATGACCGGAATGTGGCGGGAAGATTCCTCGGCTTGGAGTCTTCGACACACTTCCAGCCCGTCCATGTCAGGCATCATGACGTCGAGCAGGATGAGGTCGGGCCGATGGCGGCCGACTACGGTAAGGGCCTCTTGTCCACTGTGCGCGGAGAGCGTTTCGATGCCCTCCTTGTCCATGCGACGTTTGAGGAGCTGGACGTTGATGGGTTGGTCGTCCACGACCAGGATTTTAGGGCGTGGCATCAAGGGGAAAGCAGACTGTCGCGGGGGGGCGCGCAAGGGGTCAGGCGTGGTTTTGGCGGAAGGCTTTCAGGGTGTTCTTCATGAGCATGGCCACGGTCATGGGGCCGACGCCTCCCGGTACGGGTGTGACTTTGGAGGTGAGCGGTGCGACGGTGGGGAAGTGGACGTCGCCGGTGAGGCGGTATCCGGTCTTCTTGGAGGGATCGGGCACGCGGTTGATGCCCACATCGATGACGACGGCACCGGGCTTGACCATGTCGGCGGTGACGAATTCGGCGCGGCCGATGGCTGCGATGAGAACATCGGCCTGACGGGTGAGGGAGGCGACGTCCTTGGTACCTGAGTGGCAGATGGTGACGGTGCCGTTGGCGCCGGCTTTTTTCTGGAGGGCGAGGAGGGCGACGGGTTTGCCGACGATGAGGGAGCGGCCGAGGACGACGACGTGCTTGCCCTTCAGGTCTGTGCCGGAGCGGGCCAGGAGTTCCATGATGCCAGCGGGGGTGCAGGCTACGAAGCCGGTGTCGTCTTCCTGGGCGACTTTGCCGATGTTAAGGGTGTGGAAGCCGTCCACATCCTTGTGCGCGGCCAGGCGGCGGAAAGCGGCGGCCTCGTCGAGATGCTTGGGGAGGGGGGACTGGACGAGGATGCCATCGACGGCCGGGTCGGCATTGAGGTCGTCGATGAGTTTTTCGAGTTCGGCTTGGGTGATGGTCGCGGGCGGGAGGATTATGCGGCTCTCGATGCCGATCTCGGCGGCGGTTTTCTCCTTTTTCTTAACGTAGGAGACGGAGGCCGGGTCCTCGCCCACGCGCACAAGGGCGATGCAGGGCTTTCGGCCGGGGAGGCCGGAGACCTGGGCTTTCAGCTCGGCGACGATGTCCGCCGCGATTTGGTTGCCGTCGATAAGTTCCATGGGAAAACGGGTCGTCCACGGAACACTCGGACTACACGGAAGGAGATGATGCCTTCACCTCGGTGTAGTCCGAGCGTTCCGTGGGCAGAAAGCTCGGAGAGGGTTGGTTAGCGGAGTTGGAGGCTTTCGGCCATGACGACCATGTCCTTGGTGCCGGGGACGGCCTGGGCGGTTCCATAAACGACCACGGTACGGTCGATGTATTTGGAGATCTGCTCGGTGGCGAGGAGCTTGCTTACGTCCACATAGGCGTAGCGGGCGCCGGCATCGTCGTTGAGCTGGTAGTCATAGGGGCGGCGGGGGCGGAGGGGATTGTAGGTGGACGCGAGTTTGCCCTGGAAGAGGCGGGGCAGGGCGCTGGAGGCACCGTCGCCTACGGGTGCGGCCGTGCCGCGGGGGACGATCGTCGCAGCGGGCGCGGGCGTCGGGGCGTCCTTAACGGGAGCGGAGGCGACCGGGGCGGCCTTGGCCTCGATTTTGGCGGTGGTCTTGATGTAGCCGACCACGGGTTTGGTGAGGCGGAATTTAGTCCACTTGCCGCGATAGTCGGTGATGTCGGTTTTGTCGCCCTTTTCGGCGATGGCGAAGACCGGTGCTCCGGCCTTGGCCTCGGTGAGGTAGGGGGATCCGGGGCGGACTTCGAGGGCTTTGTTTACGTCCTTGTTGGCGGCGTAAACCTCATGGGGGCCGGCGAGAGTGACGGCTGTCCAGCCGGCGGGGGCGACTTCGGGGGCGAGGACGGCTTCGGTGCCGGCTTTCAGGGAGGCGATGACCGGGGCGGAGACTTCGGCTTTGGCGTAAACCGGAGTGGTTTCCGTCAGGGGCGCGGCGCCGAGGGCGGAGGCGCCGGCGCAAAGCGCGACGATGAAACGGAGGGAAGTGGGCTTCATGATTTTTTGGCGGTGCGTTGGGCGAGAGCGACGGCGTGCGGGTGCAGGCCGGGGTCTTTGAAGAGGGAATTGATTTCCTTGATGGAAAGTTGTTTCATGGCCCGCAAAGGAATTCCTTTCAGCGGGAAAGCGCCGATCTGATAACGACGCAGGCGTTTGACGTCGTGGCCGAGCTTGCCGAAGAGCACGCGGATCTCGCGTTTTTTGCCGTGGTGCATGGCCACGTCGAGGCTCTCGGATTCGTCGCTTTTGCTCGGGTTGACCAGTGCGGCATATTCGACCTTGAGGTGTTCGCCCTCGATGGTGAGGCCGCGGACGAGCTGCGGAATGCGCGACTTGGGGAACGGTTTCTTGAGCGAGACGAAGTAGCGCTTAACAACGACGTTGCTCGGGTGCATCAGCCGGTTGGCGAGGTCGCCGTCGGTCGTGAGTATGAGCAGGCCCTCGCTCTCCTTGTCGAGGCGGCCGGCGCAGAAGAAGCGGAATTTGGAGAACTCGCGCGGGAGCAGGTCGAAGACCGTCTCCGGGTTGAACGGGTCGTCGTTGGAGCAAACGAGGCCGCGGGGCTTGTGCATCGCGAGGGTTATCTTCGGTTGCGGTGCGGAGTGCTTGATGGACTTGCCACTGACGGTGACCTTGTCCACGCCGGGGGTGACCTTTTGGCCGGGGACGGCTTGTTTGGCGTTCACCCAGACCTCGCCCTCGCGGATGAGCACCTCGGCATCGCGGCGCGAGCAGATGCCGGTTTCGGCCAGGTATTTTTGCAGACGGATGGGCTCGGATTCGCTCATGAGCGACCCAGTTGGCGGCAAAGGTCTGACCGACGCAAGCCCGCGCGCCGCCTATCGTAACTAAGGGCTTGCGGGGGTGTGCGTGCTCCCGCTCAATTCGCGGCTCTATGTCCGCACCTGTTGCCACTTCCGCCTTCTCCAAAGACAACCCGTTCCCGGCCAAAGTCACCGAGAACCGCCTGCTCAACAAGCCCGGTTCCTCCAAGGAAACCCGTCATTTCGTCGTCAACCTCGGCGACAGCGGGCTCCACTACAAAGCCGGTGACTCGCTCGGTGTGTTCCCCACCAATCGTCCGGTGGAAGTGGCCGAGATTCTCGAAAAGATCGGCGCGACCGGCGACGAGCTTGTCTCCCCCGCGATGCTGAAGTTATCCACTCCGATCCCCCTGCGGGAGGCGCTTTCCCATCGCCTGGCACTCGGCAGCCCGACCTCCAAGATCATCAGCACCCTCTTCGCCAAGGCCACCGACGCCAACGAGAAGGCCCGTCTCGAAGCCCTCCTCAAGCCCGAGGCCAAGGACGCCCTTGCGGGCTACCTCGACGAGCGCGAGTACATCGACATCCTCTCCGAGTTTCCGAACACGAAGCTCACCCCGCAGGAGCTTGTGGACCACCTGCGCAAGCTGATGCCGCGCCTCTACTCGATCGCGTCGTCCTCCAGGGTTTACCCGAACGAGATCCACCTCACCGTGGCGATCGTCCGCTACACCACCAACCACCGCGAGCGTCACGGCGTGTGCTCCACGTTCCTCGCCGACCGCGTGCGAGTGAGCGAGACCCCGACGCCGGTCTTCGTGTCCAACTCCCACTTCGGCCCTCCCGAGGACACCACCAAGGACGCCATCATGGTCGGCCCCGGCACGGGTATCGCGCCGTTCCGCGCCTTCGTGCAGGACCGCATCGCCGCGGGCGCCACCGGTCGCAACTGGGTGTTCTTCGGCGACCAGAAGAGCCACACCGACTTCCTCTACCAGGAGGAGTGGGAAACGTATCTCGCCGAGGGCAAGATCACGCACCTGGATCTCGCCTGGTCCCGCGACCAGATACTCAAGGTCTATGTGCAGGACAAGATGCGCGAAAAAGCCGCCGAGCTGTGGTCCTGGATCAAGGGTGGCGGCCACTTCTTCGTGTGCGGAGACGCCAAGCGCATGGCCAAGGACGTTGACCAGGCCCTCCACGACATCATCGCCGAGCAAGGCGGCATGACCATCGAGCAGGCTCAGGACTACGTGAAGCAAATGAAGAAGGACAAGCGCTACCAGCGCGACGTGTATTGATGCCGAAGCAGCGAGTAGCGGGTGGTGAGCAGCCAGTATCTCGGTCGACTCATCACCCGGTGTTTGCCGCTCAATCCTTCCACACGCCCCCGCCACCCACTCCTCGCACTTCCAACACATGACTTTCACCAATAGAACCGCTCTCGTCACCGGTGCCGGCCGCGGCATCGGCAAGGCCATCGCCGAAACGCTCGCCGCCAAGGGCGTCAACGTCATCTGCGTCTCCAAATCCGCCGAATCCTGCGGTGCCGTGGCCGCCGCCATCACCGCCGCCGGCGGCAAGGCCGTCGCCCGCGCCGTGGACGTCTCCGACGGGCCCGCCGTCGTCAAAGCTTCCGAGGAACTCCTCAAGGAATTCGGCAAGATCGACATCCTCGTTAACAACGCCGGCATCACCCGCGACGGCCTGCTTGCCCGCATGTCCGACGATGATTGGAACTCCGTCATTCAGACCAACCTCACCAGCTGTTTCCACTGGACCAAGGCCATCGGCTGGCCCATGTGCCGCAATCGCTGGGGCCGCATCGTCAACATCTCCTCGGTCACCGGCATCATGGGCAACGCCGGCCAGGCCAACTATGGTGCCGCCAAGGCCGGCATGATCGGCTTCACCAAGTCGATCGCCAAGGAATTCGCCAAGCGCGGCGTGACCGCCAACGTGGTCGCCCCGGGCTTCATCAAGACCGACATGACCGCCGAGCTCAGCGAGGAAGTCCAGAAGGGCGCGACCGCCCTCATCCCCATGCAGCGCTTCGGCGAGGCCGCCGAGATCGCCCACGCCGTCGCTTTTCTCGCCTCCGAGGAGGCATCCTACGTCACCGGACAAGTTTTTGCCGTTGACGGCGGTATGGCGATGTGACCCCTTTTAAACCCTAGCACTTACCAATCATGGCCGACCAAAAAACCATCGAACAACGCGTCAAAGAGATCATCGTTAACCAGCTCAACGTTAACGAAGAGCAGATCACGCCCCAGGCCTCCTTCCTGGATGATCTCGGCGCCGATTCGCTCGACACCGTCGAGTTGATCATGGCCTTCGAGGAAGAATTCAAGGACGAGATCAAGGGCGAGATTCCCGAATCCGACGCCGAAAAGCTCACCACTGTGGGTCAGGTGATCGAATACATCAACGGCAAGGCCTCCGCCAACTAAGAGACGTCTCATTTCCGGCGTTCTACCGAGCCTCTCACGAGACTGTCCGGTAGAACGCCTTTTTGTTTTTAGCCCCCGACTCCCCTGCGGGAGCGGCTTTGCACGGCGATTAATCCCCTCCGCCCGAAGTCGCTACGCTATCCGCCCCGCAACCCAAGCCGCCTCCCTTTATTCTCCGTTCCATGGACACTCTCCCAGCCTCCCAGCGCGTCGTCGTCACCGGTCTCGGCGCCATTCACGGACTCGGCCACGATGTGGACTCCTTTTGGGCCAGCCTGCTCGCAGGCAAGCCCGGCATTGACCGAGTCACCCAGTTCGACCCTGCCTCGTTCGCCACCCAGGTCGGCGCCGAGGTGCGCGGCTGGAATGTCGAGGAGCACATGGACCCCAAGGAGGCGCGTCGCAACGACCGCTACACCCACTTCGGCTTCTGCGCCGCCAAGCAGGCTTTCAAGGACTCCGGCATCGACATGACCAGGGAAGATCCTGATCGCGTGGGCGTTGTAATCGGCTCGGGCATCGGCGGCATGTTCACTTACGAGACGCAGCTCAAGAAACTCTTCGACGGCGGCCCGCGCAAGGTCTCGCCCTTCACCATCCCTGCGCTCATCGGCAACATCTGCTCCGGCATGTTCGCCATCGAGATCGGCGCCCGCGGCCCCAACTTCGGCGTGGTCTCCGCCTGCGCCACCGGCACTCACGCCATCGGCGAATCCATGCACATGATCAAGCGCGGCGATGCCGACATCATGATCGCCGGCGGCGCCGAGGCCGCCATCACGCCTTTCGCCTATGCCAGCTTCTGCTCCATGCGCGCCACGAGCACGCGCAACGACGATCCCGCCACCGCGAGCCGGCCGTTCTCGCTCGGCCGCGACGGTTTCGTGATGGGCGAGGGTGCCGGCGTCCTCGTCCTCGAATCGCTGGAGCACGCGCAGAAACGCGGCGCCCGCATCTACTGCGAGATCACCGGCTATGCCGCGACGGCCGACGCCCACCACATCACCATGCCCGACCCCGAGGGCAAGGGACTCGGCATGGCCATGAACCGCGCCCTTAAGTCCTCCGGCATATCGCCCGACCAGGTGGACTACATCAACGCCCACGGCACCAGCACACCCTACAACGACAAGTTCGAGACCCTCGCCATCAAGCGCGTCTTCGGCGACCACGCCAAGTCGCTCGCCGTGAGCTCCACCAAGTCGATGACCGGCCACCTCCTCGGCGCCGCCGGCGGCATTGAAAGCGTCATCAGTGTGAAGACCCTCCACACCCAGTCGATCGCGCCCACGATCAACCTCCATGAGCCCGATCCCGAGTGCGACCTCGACTACGTGCCCAACGTTGCCCGCGAGGCCGGGGTGAAGGTTGTCCTGAGCAACAACCTCGGCTTCGGGGGACAAAACGCCGCCGTGGTGTTCAAGGCGATCTGAGGCGGCCACAGTTTCGGGGCACAAAAAAGACCCGGGGGTCTCGCCCCGGGTCTTTTTGTATCCGACTAAACGGAAACTTACTTGAGGATCATCTCCTTCACCGTCTTGCCGGCGGGGATCATGGGGAGCACGTGTTCGGTGTAGGGCACGATCACGTCGAGCACGTAGGGGCCGTCGTGGGCGAGCATTTCCTGGATGGCCTCGCGCAGATCGCCCTTCCTGAGCACGCGGCGGGCTTTCACGCCGAAGCCTTCGGCGATTTTCACGAAATCGGGATAGAGCCCGCCGGGATTGTCGGGGCTGCCGATGTTGTCGGCATGGCCGAGGACGGTGTTGCCGCGGATCGAGCCGTAGAAGCGATCTTCCCACTGCACCACCATGCCCAGGTGCTGGTTGTTGAGAATCATCGCCTTCGCGGCGATTTTCTCGACGGCGGCGGTGGCCAGCTCCTGGATGTTCATCACAAAGGAGCCGTCGCCGTCGATGTCGATCACCTCGCGGTCGGGGCATGCGACCTTGGCGCCTAGGGCCGCAGGATAGCCGTAGCCCATCGCGCCCAGCCCCAGCGAGCTGATGTAGCGGCGCGGTTCGTCGAATTGGTAGAATTGCGCGGCCCACATCTGGTGCTGGCCCACGCCGGTCGTGATGATGGCCTCGCCTTTGGTGAGTTCGTAGAGCGCCTGGATGGCTTCCTGCGGGAGGATGTGCTTGTGGTCCTCGTAGGCGAAGGGGTAGTCGCGTTTCCAGGCGTTGATCTGAGTAATCCACGGCTTGGTGTCGGGAGCCGGGAACTTGGCGGCGTCGATCAGTTGGTTGATGCGTGAGAGCGCGTGCTTCACGTCGCTCACGATCGGGAGTTGCACCCGTTTGTTTTTGTTGTGCTCCGAGGGGTCGATGTCGATGTGGACGATGGTCGCGCCGGCGGCAAACTTGGAAGCGTCGCCGGTGATACGGTCGTCGAAGCGGGCTCCGAGGCAGATCAGCAGGTCGCTTTGGTCAACCGCCCAGTTGCCGTAGGCCGCGCCGTGCATGCCGAACCAGCGCATCGACAGCGCATGGGTCTCGGGGAAGGCGCCGATGCCCATCAGCGTGGTGGCTACGGGGATGTTGGTCTTCTCGGCCAAGGTCTTCAGGTCGCCATGCGCCTCGGCGGAAACAACGCCGCCGCCCACGTAGAGAACCGGCTTCTTGGCCGTCGCGATCAGATCGATGACGCGTTTGAGCTGTTCATCGGAGGCTTGGGGAAGTGCCCCAAGGGTCGGGTTGGAGAAGGAAATGGTCGCCGGGAACACGGGCGTGAGCCTGGATTGTTGCACGTCCTTCGGTATGTCGATCACCACGGGACCCGGACGGCCGGTGCGCGCGAGGTAAAACGCCTCCTTGATGATGCGCGGCAGGTCGGCGGCGTTAAGCACCAGGTAGCTGTGCTTCACGATGGGCAGCGTCATGCCGAAAAAATCGGTCTCCTGAAACGCGCTCTTGCCGATAAACTTGGTGAAGACCTGGCCGGTGATGGCGACCATCGGGGTCGAGTCCATGTAGGCGTCGGCGATCGCCGAAATGAGGTTGGTGGCGCCCGGGCCGCTGGTGGCCATGCACACGCCGACTTTGCCCGTGGCGCGGGCGTAGCCCTCGGCCGCGAAGGCGCCGCCCTGTTCGTGACGGGGGAGGATCACGCGGACTTTGTCGCTGCGGGCGAAGGCCTGGTGCAGCTCTTGGGATGCGCCGCCGGGATAGGCAAAGATCACGTCGACGCCTTCGCGTGCCAGGGACTCCACGACCACGTCGGCGCCATTCATGGCGCGGCCAATTTCAGGTTGGGGAAACGACGCGGGGGAGGTTGACGATTTCATGGTGAATGACTGTTGGAGGCAAAAGAGGTCTTACGAAACGTTTTTCCTGCCGTGTAGGCAAGTTTGGAAACAGGGCGCGGGCGGCCTGCATTTCAGGTTTTCCGCATCGGGCCGGTGCGAGCGACGAAGCGGGAGGGGCAGGGGGGCGTGCCGATGGCGGTCGTGGTTGCGATTTCTTTGGCTTTTGGGGGCTTGGTGGTTGGAATCCAACATATGAAATCAATGACAGGCTACGGTCGTGCCAACACCGCCCTCGGCGCACAAACGCTCACGGTTCAAGTGAGCTCGGTAAACCGCAAGACGCTCGATCTCTCGGTAAAGCTGCCGCGAGAACTTGAATCCCTGGAATCGCTCGTCGGCGAAGCCGTCCGCAAGGTCGCGGTGCGCGGCAAGATTCATGTCGATGTAGAGCTGACCGGCGCCGGCGATTGCGCCGCGATCGACTGGGACGAGGCGGCCGCCGCCGCGCTGTACAAGCGACTGGCCGGTTTTGCGTCCGATCGCGGCGTTGATTTCAAGCCCACCCCCGAGTTGTTGCTCGCGTTGCTAAACACCAACCGAAAGGGCGTGGCGAGGATCGATCCCGATTTGGCCGGGCCGGTTTTATCCGGCGCGCTCGCCGAGGCGCTCGGTCATTTCACAGGGATGCGCGCCAGGGAAGGCGAGGCCTTGCTGGCCGATTTTCTCCAGCGACTGGACACGTTGTCGCGCCATGTCGCCTCGGTCGCCGCCCGAGCCCCGCAAGTGCCGGCGGCTTACCGCGAGTCGCTGCACAAACGGTTGCGAGAAGCCGGCCTGGACCTGGATATGAACGATGAGCGGGTTTTGAAGGAGATCGCGCTTTTCGCCGATCGTTGCGACATCGCCGAGGAGCTTACGCGGCTGGGCAGCCATCTCGGGCAATTCACCGCCTTGCTCAAATCGCGTGGCGAGATCGGCCGCAAATCCGAGTTTATCCTGCAGGAAATCGGCCGCGAGGTCCACACGATCGGCAGCAAGGCCAACGACCTGACCATCTCGCAACACGTCATCGAGCTGAAGAACGAGCTGGAGCGCATCCGCGAGCAGATCGCCAATGTGGAATGAACGCCGCAGGAGTCCCCGTCCGCACCTCGAACCCGGGTGTGGGTGGGAGGATTCCGATGCCTGGAGGGGCGGGCTTGGTCAGATCTGGAAGTCGCCGCGGCCGCTGCTTTCGTGAAGGCCGCATTCGCGCTTGAGACCGCCGAAACGGGTCTGTTCCTCGGTCATGCCGGCTTCGAGCTTGGCCGTGCTGTGCCAGTCGCCGACGGAAACGTAGCCTTCCTCCCAGAGCGGGTGGTAGTTGAGACCGTTTTCGGTCAGGTAGCGGTGCACGGTGCGGTTGTCCCAGTCGATGATCGGGTGGACCTTGGTGATCTTGTTCTGATGTTGGACGACGGAGAGTTTCTCGCGCGTGCTCGCCTGGGTGCGTCGCAGGCCGGCGAGCCAGGCGGTGGCCTTCAGTTCGCGCACGGCGCGGTCCATGGGCTCGACCTTGTTGATGTGGTTGTAGCGTTTCAGCCCGTCGAGGCCCTGCTCCCATTGCTTGCCGTACAGCGCCTCCTGCTGGGCGGCGGTCTGGGCGGGGACGTAGGTCTTGAGGTTGAGATTTAGCTTCTTGGTAAGATCGGCCGCGAAACGGTAAGTCTCGGGGAAAAGATAGCCGGTATCGATGAAGATAACCGGGATATTCGGGACGATTTGCGTTACCAAGTGGAGCATCACCGCCGCCTGGATGCCGAAGCTGGTGGTGAGCACCAAGCCGTCTCCATACGCATCAACCGCCCACTGCACCCGCTCCTGCGCCGTGGCTGTTTCGAGGTCCAGAGGGCGGTCAGGTGGAGCGGAGGTGGCGGTGACAACATTCATGTTTGGTAACGAATACTTACTTTATGTCCTAAGTAAAGATATGGATTGAATATGAATTTAAGCGTATGTAAATCAGATGGTTAAATTCGCCTATTATTAAGGTAAAATAAGGCGGAAATTTGTTAATGATTCCCGGAAGTTACGTTTGCGTAACAAGGGCCATTGCCCATCGAAGGGCTCCCACCTTTGGATCAAAGGGCCTTGATGAGGCGTGTGAGTTCGTCGCGTTTGGCTAGTTGGTCGGCGAGCTGTTTGCGTGCTCCTTCAAGGACGGCCGGCGGGGCCTTGCTGGTGAAGGCCTCGTTGATGAGCCGTGCCTCGGTGCCCGCGATGTGCTTGGTGACTTGTTCCAGCTCCTTGGTGAGGCGCGTGCGTTCGGCTGCGGCGTCGATCTTCACGCCGGTATCGAGGTAGAGCGTGCCTAGCGGGGTGACGATGGCGGGCAAGGCGGGTTCGCTGGCGACGCGCGAGAGCGAGGCGGCGCCGGCCAGACGGATGAACTTGGCGGAGGCGGACTCGAGCGCGGGCCAAGTGGCGTCGTCGGCGACGACGGAGAAGAGCACGTCGCGTTTTTGGCCGACGGCTTTGTCTGTCTTGAGTTGGCGGGCGAGGGTGACCGCAGCCTTGAGCCTGGCGACGCGGACGGCGGCGGCGGTATCGACATTGATACTACGGGCGGCGAGCGTGCCGCGCAGATCCCCGGCGGTGCCGATGCGGTTGTCCTGCACGAAACGTTTTTCGGCGGAGGCGTAGCCAAGGAGCGCCCAGAGTTCCTCGGCGATGAAGGGTGCGAAGGGTTCGAAGAGAAGCAGGAACTGGCGGATCACGAGGTCCTGCACGGCGAGCACGTGGTCGCGGGCGCCGGCGTCCTGGAGGCGGGCCTTGGCGACCTCGACATACCAGTCGCAAAAGTCGGAGTAGAAAAACTCGTAGAGGCCCTTGGTGGCGGCCGCGAATTCGAAGTCGGCGAAACATTTTTCGAGCAACGCCTGGAGGTCGAGGAGAGCGGCGAGGAGGGCGTGGTCGTCGTCGTCGAGCTGCCGGGCTTCGAGGCGTGAGAGGATGGTGTCGAGCGACGAGTTTTCGCTCATGGGACCGCTCATCTGGCGGAACCTGCAGGCGTTCCAGAGCTTGTTGCAGAAGTTTTTTCCGGCCTCGATGCGGTCCTCGTCGAACTTCACGTCCTGGCCGAGCGGGGCGATCTGAAGCAGGCCGAAGCGCAGGCCGTCGGCGCCGTATTTCTGGATGAGGTCGAGCGGGTCGGGCGAGTTGCCCAGAGTCTTCGACATCTTGCGGCCCTGCTTGTCGCGCACGATGCCGTTGAAATAAACGTGTTTGAAGGGTATGCGTTCCTCGACCGGAGCGCCGGGTTTGGCGAATTCGAGGCCGGCCATGATCATGCGGGCGACCCAGAAGAAGATGATGTCTGCGCCGGTGGCCAGTGTGGTGGTCGGGTAGAAGTGCGAGAATCCGGCCTTGGCCTGCGCCTCGGCGTCGGGCCAGCCCAGCGTGGCGAACGGCCAGAGCCAGGAGGAGGCCCAGGTGTCGAGCACGTCGTCCTCCTGCGTCCAGTTCTCGGGGTCGGCGGGGCCTTCGAGTGAGACGTGGATTTTAGCCGGGTCCCGCAGGTCGGCCTCGGTGAGTTTCTCGCGGTCCACGCCCTTGGCGTACCAGACGGGGATGCGGTGGCCCCACCAGAGCTGGCGGGAGATGCACCAGTCCTGGATGTTGTCGAGCCAGTTGAGGTAAACCTTGGACCAGCGCTCGGGGTGCATCTGGATGAGGCCGTCGCGCACGACCGCCTTGGCCTCCTCGACGCGGGGGTAGCGCAGCCACCACTGCTGGGTGAGGCGCGGCTCGATGGGCACGCCGGCGCGCTGGGAGTAGCCGACGTTGTTCTCGTAGGGCTTGGCCTCGATGAGGTTTCCGCGCTGTTCGAGGATCTCGGCGGCTTTTTTACGGGCGGCGAAACGCTCCATGCCGGCGAGCTCGGGGCCGGCGAGTTCGTTCATGGTGCCGTCGGCGTTGATGGAATCGATGACGGGCAGGCCGTGGCGCTGGCCGATCTCGAAGTCGACCTTGTCGTGGGCGGGCGTGACCTTGAGCGCGCCGGCGGCGAAGGCGGGATCGACGGCCTTGTCTGCGATAATGGGAATCTGGATACGCTCGCCGAGGGGGCGCCAGACCTTCGTGCCGACAAGGCGGGTGTAGCGGGCATCGTCGGGATGCACGGCGACGGCGACGTCGGCGGCGATGGTCTCAGGGCGGGTTGTCTCCAGGACGAGGTGGGTGAGGGGAACGACGTTGCCGCCGGCATCCGTGGTGGTCGTCGGTTCGACGAGTTCGTAACGCAGGCGGTAGATGTGGCCCTTGGTGGGTTTCATCTCGACCTCCTCGTCGGAGAGGGCGGTGAGGGAGACGGGGCACCAGTTGACCATGCGTTTGCCGCGATAGATATGGCCCTGCCCGAACAGTTTGATGAAGGAGGTCAGGACGGCGCGGCTGTAGCCGGGGTCCATGGTGAAGTGGGTGCGGTCCCAGTCGCAGGAACAGCCCAGCTCGCGGAGTTGTTTGAGGATGTGGTCGCCCTTTTCGTCGCGCCACGTCCAGACGCGCTTGAGGAACTCCTCGCGGCCGAGGTCGCGGCGGCCCTTGCCCTCGGTTTTCTTGAGGTGCTTTTCCACCATCGTCTGGGTGGCGATGCCGGCGTGGTCGGTGCCGGGGATCCAGCAGGCGGCCTTGCCGTCGAGGCGGGCGCGGCGGATGAGGGCGTCCTGAAGGGTGTTGTTGAGCACATGACCCATGTGGAGGATACCGGTGACGTTGGGCGGCGGGATGACGATCGTGTAGGTCTCCCGGCCCGGAGCGGCCTTGCCGGCGAAGCATCCGGCCTCCTGCCAGGCTGCATACCATTTGGCTTCAACGTCGCGGGCTTCGTAGCTCTTGGTGATCTCGGGCATGGTGATGGAAATAAACCTCCAGCCAACCGTCCGCCGCGTCCGCTGGCAAGCGTCGGAATCGCAGGTCCGCCGGTTGCGCAGACCTTCGCCGTGAAGCGCTGCTTGCCATCATGCCACGAGGCAACTGATGGTGGGGACCTTATCAACGTGATCGGCCGCATCCATAAACACGCCCGCGAACGCCTTCACTTCGTCGGCGATGTCCCCACGAGCAAGCGTCTGTCGGCCTGCAAGACTTTTCTCCGGCTCGAAAGCGCGATGATTCGGATGCGCCACGACGCGGGGGAATCCGGTCTGACGGTCACCCGCGCGCGGAGTGCCATGATCGACGTGATGCTGACGCATCTGTTCGACTATGCCATCGCCTCTTACGAGCGCATCAACGGCAAGCTCCACGCGCAAGTATCGCTTCTGGCGCTGGGCGGCTATGGCCGCGCCGAGCTGAGCCCGCATAGCGACATCGACATCATGTTCCTTTTCCCATCGAGGATGCGGGAATCCATGGTGAAACCCCTGCAGGCGCACCTCACCAACGAGATCCTCTATATTCTCTGGGATTGCGGTCTGAAGGTCGGCCATTCCACGCGCATGATCGACGAGGTGTTTGCCGAGGCCCGCAAGGACATCCAGAACAAGACCGCGCTACTCGAGGCCCGTCTGGTCGCGGGTTCGACCGCCCTCTTCGAGGGGTTTACCCTCTCTTTCCGCGCCTTCTACACGGTGGAGGATACCAAGGGCTACATCGCGGCCCGGCTGGAGGACCAACGGGTGCGGCGATCCAAGCATGGCGACTCGGTGTTCCTGCAGGAGCCTGATATCAAGAGTGGTGTCGGCAGCCTGCGCGACTACCAGAACACGATCTGGATGGCCCGGGTGAAGCTCGGCATCCTCGACGTGAAGGAGCTGGCCGAGCAAAGTTTCCTGCGGCGCAATGAACTCCGCGACTTCCAGCGCGCCTACGAATTTCTGCACCGGGTGCGCAACGAGCTTCATTTTCAGAAAAAACGCCCCACCGATGTGCTGGACCTGGAGGTCCAGCCTCGCATCGCGTTAGGACTTGGTTACGCCAATCGCGACATGCTCGGCCGGGTCGAGCAGTTTATGCGCGATTATTACCGCTCTGCGCAGACGATTTTCCGCATTTCCAGGCTGGTTGAGGGGCGGCTCGCGATAAACTTGGAAAAACCCAGCCGATTCCAGTCTTTCCGCGATGCCGTGCGCGCCCGCCGCTTCGAAAAGCCCAAAATCATCGACGGCTTTGTGCTGCGCAACCGCGAGCTCAGCGCGGAGACACCGGGTGTTTTCCGCGATGATCCCGCCCGCTTGATCCGCGTCTTCCGGCATTGCCAAAGTCTTGACGCGCGGATGGATCTCAATCTCCAGGGCCTTGTCCGGGAATCGATTCCGCTCATCACTCGAAAAATATCCGAGTCGCCCGACACGAACACCAGTTTCAAGGCCATCCTGGACGAAGCGGGTAACGTCTACCCGACGCTTGCGCTGATGCATGAACTCGGCGTCCTGGGGCGGTTTATCCCGGAATTCGACGGCCTCACCTGCCTCGTCCAGCACGAATATTATCATCGTTACACGGCCGATATTCATACGCTTAACGCCATCCGCGAGCTGGATCAGATTTTCACCGAGGCCGAGCCGATCACGCTCAAGTATCGCGGCACTCTGCACGAGACGCCCGAACCTACGTTGTTGTATTTGATATTGTTACTGCACGACATCGGCAAGGCGCGCGGCATCCAGGGGCACGCCGAAAGCGGGGTCATCATCGCCGAACCGATCCTCAAACGGCTTGGCGTCAGCCCCGAGAATCGCGAACTCGTCACTTTTGTTATCAAAAATCATCTCATCATGGCACGCTTTTGGCAGAAGCGGGATGTAGATGATCCCAACACCGCCGCCGCTTTCGCTGATCTGGTCCAGAATGCCGACAAACTTCGGTATCTCTATGTCCACACGTTCTGCGATGCACGGGGCACCGCTGCGGGTCTATGGAACGGCTACAAGGATGCCCTCCACAGCAGCCTCTACCGCGCTACCCTTGAGCAACTGATCCATGGCGCGACCCTCGATACCCGCAATTCGGAACGCCTGCAAATGACCTACCAGGAACTCGTCGCCAAGACCATCCCCGGCATCAGCCAGGACGAGATCACCGCGCATTTTAACCTCCTCCCCGAACGGTATTTCATCCATACCGATACGTCGGAGATCTCCCTTCACATCGGCATGGTCAACCGCCTGCTGAAATCGATCACCCAGGCCGATTCCCTCGGGACCCTCCGCCCCGTGATCGAGTGGAAGGACGACCTCAATCGGTCCCTGACCGTGGTCAATATCGTCACTTGGGACCGCGCCGGGCTGTTTTACAAGCTCGCCGGCGCCTTCAGCGTGGCGGGTCTTTCCATCCTCGGAGCCAAGGTCATTTCGCGGTCCGACCACATCGCCATCGACACGTTCTACGTCGTCGAGCCCAACCGCGGCGTGGTGCAGAATGCCAAGGCCCAGGAGATATTTGCCCGCAACGTCGAGGAAGCGCTCATCACCAACAAGGACCTCTACCCCGACATCGTGGCCCAGGCCCGCAAGCTCGCTCCTCCCCGCTACGCAGCGCCGTCCCACGGCGAGATCATCCACGCCTCCTTCCCGCCCACCGTGGAGGTTTATCACGAGCTTTCCATGCAGCGCACCATTGTCGAGGTGCAGGCCCGCGACGAGATCGGCCTCCTTTTCCGGCTCGCCAAGACCATCAGCGACCACGGTTACGACATCACCTTCGCCCGCATCGGCACCGAACGCGGCATCGCCATCGACACCTTCTACATCGAGGACGATCGCGCGGAGACCACCACGGACAACGCCCGCCTGCACGCCCTCCGCGACGCCCTGTCCGCGATCATTGCTCCCGCCACCGTCACCGCCGCCGCGATCTGAGTTTGCCCGCCGCGCGTCCGCCGCGATACTTCCGGCGAAACATGGACGCCGTCACCGACCCCCGCGCCGATCGCGCGCTCTACCGCATCTGCACTCTCACCGGCCGCATCGACGACCCCCGCGAGGCCCTCAAGGCGATCCTCACCGTCGCGATCGAGACCCTCGGAGCCTTCTCCGGATCGATCTCCCTGCTCAACCCCGATACCGGCAAGCTCGAGATCGACGTTCATCAGGGTCTTTTTAACGACACCGACGAGGTCAGCCTCCGTCTCGGCCAGGGCATCACCGGCTGGGTGGCGTTTCACGGGCGGCCCCAACTGGTCCGGGACGTTGCCGACGACGCCCGGTACATCTCCATCCGCAAGGAGGTGCGCAGCGAAATGGCCGCGCCCATGGTCGAGGCGGGCGGCCAGATACTTGGCGTCATCAACCTCGACGGCGACCGCATCGGCGCCTTCAACGACGCCGATCTCGCCCTCTTGATCCGCATCTGCGACGAGGCCACCGCCGTGATGCGGCGGCTCTGGCAGCTGCGTCATCTCAGCGGCAAGGCCCGCCAGCTCGAGTCGCTCATCACCATCGGCCAGTCCCTCGTCGGCAAGCTGGAGCAGCAGGGGCTCTTCGACACCATCACCCGCGATGCCCGCGTCATCACCAACACCCGGGCCTGCGCCTTTTATCTCTACGACGCGTCCCGCCAAACGCTGCGCCTGATCTCGCTCACCAACAGCGTGATCATCCCGCTGCCCGAACCCGATCTCCCGGCGGCCTCCTGCCTGGTCGCCGCCACCATCCACACCCGCAAGCAGGTCGAGTTCATCAACATCCAATCACCCGAGTTTCTCGACGTCGTGGACTTGCCGCGCGACCCCGCGCTCCGCTCCATGCTGGCCGCACCCGTCCTCTACGAAAACGAGGTCATCGGCGTGCTGGCGGTTTTCACCGACCGGGTCCACCGCTTCAACAACGACGAGAAGCGCCTGGTCGCCGCGCTCGCCTCCCTCGGCGCCGTGGCCCTGCAAAACTCCCGGCTCTATTCGCGCGTTTTCCAGAGCGAGGAGTCGCTGCGTAAAAATGAACAGCTCACCACCCTCGGACTGCTCGCCGCCGAGATCGCCCACGAGATCCGCAATCCCCTCACGGTGATCAAGCTCCTCTTCGGTTACCTCGACCTCGATTTTCCTGCCGACGATCCCCGCCGCACCGACGTGCGCGTGATCAGCGAAAAACTCGACCAACTCGAGGCCATCGTCTCCCGCGTGCTCAATTTCGCCAAAGCCCCGTCCAGCCTGCATTCCCGCTGGACGCTCGCCGACATGGTCAGCGACACCATCGTGCTCATCCGCCTCAAGCTCGCCCAGCACAAGATCCAGCTCCGTTTCGACCCGCCGCCGCGCCCGCTGGTCGTCGATGTGCACAAGGGCCAGATCCAACAGGTCCTGCTCAACCTCCTGATCAATTCCACCCAGGCCATGAACGACGGCGGCGTCATCACCATCCGCTGCTCCACCGAGGACCGGGGCGGGTCGCGCTTTGCGCTCATCGACGTGACCGACAACGGCCGGGGCATCCCCGAAGGGCTGCGGGCGCACATTTTCGACTCCTTCCTCTCGGGCCGTTCCGACGGCACAGGCCTCGGGCTGGCCATCGCCAAGCGCATCATGCTCTCCCACCACGGAGACATCAACCTGCTGGATTCCGGCCCCGGCGGCACCACCATGCGCATCGCCCTGCCCCTCGTCGCTTAAGTTTTGCCATGACCCCGCCCGAGAAACGTCCCGTCATGATGATCACCGTCGTCGCCCTGCTCATTGCCGGCGTCGTCGTGCTCTGCATTTTCCGACTGCCCTGGCCGCTGCGCCTCGCGGTGGCGGCGACCGACCTGATCGCCGCCGCCATCCTTTTCGCCGCCAGCCGGCAACACGCCGGTCGTTGAGAGCCCGCCCGCCTTCCTGTCGACCTGCTCAAAACAGGTTTGGTTTTCGGGGGTTTCTGGGTTTTTGTCCGACACTGCACCCATGAAAGTCCCCTTCCTTGATCTGTCGCTCCAGCACCAGGCCCTTCGCGAGCAGGCGCTTGCCGCGCTCGCGGCGACCTATGACGCCACCCGTTTCTGCCTCGGCAAGGACGTGGAGACCTTTGAGGACAATTTTTCCAAAACCCTCGGCTATCCGCGCACCCTCGGCCTGAACAGCGGCACCTCGCCCCTCCATCTCGCCGCCGTGCTCGCCGGCTGGGGCCCGGGCGACGAGGTCATCGTGCCCGCCTTCACCTTCATCTCCTCGGCCTGGGGCGTGAGCTACGTCGGCGCGACCCCCCGGTTTGTCGATATCGACGCCAAGACCTTCAACCTCGATCCGTCGGCGGTCGCGGCGGCCATCACACCCCGCACCAAGGGCATCGTGATCGTCCACCTCTTCGGCCAGCCCGCCCCGATGGACGAGCTGCTGGCCATCGCCCGGCAGCACAACTTGTTTGTGGTCGAGGACTGCGCGCAGGCGGTCGAGGCCAAATACCGGGGCACCCCGGTCGGTCTGCTGGGTGACGTGGGCACGTTTAGCTTTTACCCGACCAAGAACCTCGGCGGCTGCGGGGAGGGCGGCGCGCTCGTCTCCAAAAACAACGCCCTTTTCGACCGCGCCAAGCTCCTCCGCGTACACGGCATGGGCCGCCGCTATTACCACGACCACGTGGGCTTCAACTTCCGCATGGACGGCTTCCAAGGCGCGCTGCTCAACGTTAAGCTCCCGCACCTCGCCGCGTGGACCGCCCGCCGCCAGGCCATCGCCGCGAAATATGTCGCGGGCATCAAGCTGGCCGAGGCGATCCTGCCGTCCGTCCAGGACTACGGAGCCAGCGTGTTTCACCAGTTTACGATCCGCCACCCCCGACGCGACGCCCTGCGCGAGCACCTCGCGAAACATGAGATCGGCACCGATCTCATCTACCCGGTTCCGCTGCACCGCCAGGCCTGCTACGCCTCGCTCGGTTACCCGGAGGGCTCCTTGCCCGTGGCGGAAAAAGCCGCCGCGACATGCGTCAGCCTGCCCATTTTCCCCGAGCTTGCCGATGCCCAGGTCGATCACGTGATCGCTGCGATCAACTCGTTTGCCGGCTGAAATGATCAACGGAGTCCAGATCAAGGTCTGCGGATTGACCCGTGTCGAGGACGCCGTCGTCGCGGCCGATACCGGGGCGGATTACCTGGGGTTCATCCTCTATCCCAAGTCGCCCCGCCACCTGCCGCTGGAGCGTTACGTCGGGCTCGCTCCCGCGCTGCCGCCCGGCCCCGGGCGCGTCGCCGTGATGGTCGAGCCAACGACGGAGGCCCTCGCGGCGGCGGTCGCGGCGGGCTTTGATTTTTTCCAGATCCATTTCGCGCACACGACGCCGCCGGCGACCTTGCGGGAGTGGTCCGCGCAGCTCGGGCCCCGGCGTCTCTGGCTCGCGCCCAAGCTGCCTCCCGACCTCGACGTGCCTGCGGATTGGCTCCCGCTGGCGGACACCGTTATGGTGGACACGTTTCACGCCGGCGGTTTCGGCGGCTCGGGCAAGACGGGCGATTGGGCGAAGTTTGCCCGCCACCAGGCCGCCCACCCCGGGCACGCCTGGATTCTGGCCGGCGGGCTCTCGCCGGAAAACATCGCCGAAGCGATGATGCGCAGCGGCACCCGCCGGGTGGACGTGAACAGTGGCGTGGAATCCGCTCCCGGGCTCAAGGATCACTCCAAGTTGCGGGCCCTGGCCGCCACGCTGTCAAACCGCAGCTGAACCGTGGAGCCGCCGGTGGATTTTCAGGTCGGCCCAGAGTTTCCCGTTGACGCCACACTGAGGGAGCTTTTTCTCTGACCCCTCAGTCACGGCAAGATAGCTCAGTTGGTAGAGCAGCGCACTGAAAATGCGCGTGTCCCCGGTTCGATTCCGGGTCTTGCCACCACTCTCAAACGCCGCCCTTGGCGGCAGAAAGAAGGGAGGATAGGCGGCCTGAATCTCCTCCCCCGATACTGAAGGGATAGCCGGTTATCCGGTGTTTCTCACTGCATCACCTCAGTGATCTGGATCGCCGTCCGTCGCCCTCGTCCCCCGTATCCGCGCCGTTTGCCCCGTGTCCGCGCACATACCGCCGCCACACCCCCGGCGGCACGCCGCGCACGAGGTGAAACGCCTTGGTGAAGTGGTACCGGTCAAAAAAACCGACCGCCTCCGCAACCTGGTCGATCGACGCCTCGCCGTGGGCCAGCAGGCGCGCCGCCTCGCCGAGGCGCAGGTGCAACGAAAACGCCTGCGGCGTGCTCCCGGTCGCCCGGCGAAACCGGCGGATAAACGCATCCACCGACAGCCCCAGCCGCGCCGCCAGCGCCGCGTTGTCCGGCGGGTTACGCAAGTCACCCTGGATTTGCTCGACCGCCCGGGTGATGCCCGTATCTGCGTTGGCCGCGCTCCACTCCTCCGGCGGCAAGGCCGCCAGCACGGTTTCTGCCAGCGCGCGCACTCGCAACCCCTCCGCCGCCACCGTGCGGCTGCGCCGCATCGCGTCCAACACGCTCCGGGCCTCCCGCGTGTCCGACTCCGGCAAAAACCTTACCCCCGAACGCAACGTCCACGGCCACAACACGCCCACGTGCAGATGCACATGGCGCACCGGACTCCCGCCCAGGCGCGGGATGTAGGGCGTCTCCGGCCCGATCACCGCGAAACACTCGGCAGGCAACTCGCGCATCCCTTCTGCCAACTCCAGGTGTATTGCCGCTCCTTCGTTCCAGTAGATTCGCGCAAAGGGTGCGGCGAAGACCCGCGGACTTATATCCGTCCATACCGGCAGATCCGACTCGCGCGCCAGCAGAATTTCCAACTCCGGCCCGCTCGTGGCCCAATCCCGTGTAAACCCCAGTCCCGGCAGCTCAAATTCCCGTGGCATGTCGATTTTTTACACAAAAACATCCCATCCGATGCATGGTCAAGCGCGCGCCGGCCCGTTATTCTTTTCTCGCCGTGATTTGGTCCTCCACGTTCCTCCCCGTCCCCCCCCCGTCATGCCCGACTCCTCCCCCTCCACCGCCCACGCACCCGCGCCCGCCCGCGCTCCGCTCGACCGGTTTCGCGACGCCCGTTTCGGGATGTTTATCCACTGGGGCCTCTACGCCTTGCCCGGCGGTATTTGGCGCGGGCAGGAAGCCGAGTATGTCGGCGAATGGCTCCAGGCCCGCTTTCGCATACCTAACCGCGAATACGCCCGGCTGGCCGAAGATTTCTGCCCGGCCGCGTTCGATGCCGATGCCTGGGTGCGCGCCGCTCGCGAGGCCGGGATGCGCTACATCGTTTTCACCGCCAAGCACCACGACGGTTTCGCCATGTATCATTCGCGGGTTTCGCCCTATAACATCTTCGACCGCACGCCCTTTGGTCGCGATCCGCTGGCTGAGTTGGCCCGCGCCTGCCGCGAACAGGGCCTGAGCCTCGGTCTCTACTACTCGCAAGACCTCGACTGGAACCACCCCGACGGCGGCGATCCCGGCCCGGATTTCTACACCAACAAAGGCATGCCCTGGGGCAACAGCTGGGACTTCCCCAACCTCGCCGCCAAACGTTTCGCGCGCTATTTCGAGGGCAAAGTCCTCCCGCAAGTCGAGGAACTGCTCACCCGCTACGGCGACATCGCCGTGCTCTGGTTCGACTGCCCGGTCAGCATCCCGCCCGAGCTGAGCCGTCGCCTCGTCCATCGCGTCAAGGAGCTTCAGCCGCGTTGTCTGGTCAACTCCCGCGTCGGCCACGGCCTCGGCGATTACGGCAGCCTCGGCGACAACCAAACACCCGCCGCCCGCCGCGAGGGCGCCTGGGAATGCCCCGGCACGCTCAACGACACCTGGGGCTTCAAGTGGACCGACCACGCCTGGAAATCCCCCGCCGAAATCATCGCCTTGCTCGTCTCTCTCGCCGCCCGCGACGCCAATTACCTCCTCAACGTCGGCCCGCGCCCCGACGGCACTTTCCCCGCCGAGACCACCCGCATCCTCGGTGTAGTTGGAGACTGGATGCGCCTGCACGCCTCCGCCATCCAAGGCACCGAAGGCAACCCGTTCCCCGCCGATTTTGACTGGGGTTGGCTCACCGTCCGGCGTGGTTCCGAAAACCAACCCACCCGCCTCCACCTCATTCTGAAACCGCCCTTCGCCGCCGCCTTCACCTTGAACGGACTCGGCGAACGCGTGCGCCGCGTCTACGATCTCGCCCGACCAGACGACGACCTGCCTTTCCAGCAAGCGCCCGCCGACCTCGGCGGCGCGCTCACCCTGCACCTGTCGCCGGACGAGCCGACGACCAACCCCACGCCGCCCCTCCACGCCGAAGCTCTGCCGCGCGTCATCGTTGCCGAGTTGGCGACCTCCGGCGAACCACTGATCGACCTCCGCCTGATCCCGCAAAACGGCTCGCTTCGCCTGCTCGCCGCCCGCGCCACCGTGTGTCCCGGCACGCCCGCAGCGTCGCGCGATGCCCGTCTCGTCGGCGTCGGTGCCGCCGGCGAACTCGATTACGGCGGAGCCACCGCCAAGCTGGAAAACGGTCTTTGGCTCGACGGTCACCTCGGCGGGGCCGCGCTCGCCTGGCATGCCTGGCTGCCCGAGCCCGGGGAGTATGCGGTCGAGATCATCAGTGTTTCCCGCCAGCACGGCGCGCCCTGGTCCGACGAGCAAACCATCCGCCTGACGGTCACCCCCGCCAACGCCTCACCGGCCGACGCCACCACGTTGGAGACCCGCCTGCGCGGCACGCTCTCGCCCTCCGCCGATTCGAAGTGTTTCGCCGAAGGCCACTCGCCCGCCGGCACGATCACGGTCGCGCACGGCGGCGAAATTACCGTGGATTTCCGCGTGCTTGCCCCCGGCCCGGGCGACCAGGCCCACCTCGGTTTCAAGGAAGTCATTTTCCGCCGGATCAACTCCACCCGCTAATTTCACTCCATGAACCCGCTCTCCGCCAACACCCCCGAAGTCACCTATCCCTGTGGCGATTTTGTCGTCATCTACCGGCTCGACGCCAAGACCCTCTAAGTCGGCCTTCACCTGCTGCCCACCTGAAAAAAGCCGCCGTGGCCCTACTTGAGTTGCTAGCCGCCTGCCGCTTAGTGCCCGCCGAGCCAGGGAAACCATCGGCGACCGCCAGGACCTCGCCGCCGCCCCCACGTCCACGCCACTGGCTGTGATCGCTGACGACACGCACGCCCTCGTTCCCGCTTGAGGAACCTGACTATCTTCAATCCAAGCCATTATCTCCGTCACTCTAAGTCATTAGTTCCATCGACTATGCTGCCGAAAAATCCTCTTCAGCGTCTTTCCCTCGCCCGGATTGTCTCCGTTCGTGATCACCTGTCGAAACTGTGCTGGCGCCACGTCGGCACCGTGCAAGTTGCAATGGGTTCCACGCGCGAGCGATTCCAGCCCTTGAGCGAAGCCGACGACGAAACCTTCTCCCCAATCGAGCCAGGCGCGGCTTGCGGACAAAGTGTGTTCGACTACACGCGATTCAAACTCGCCTGGGACGAGCCGGCCACAGCCGGAGCCAGGACTTGGTTGAAGTGGAACCACCAAGGAGAATCCACGGTTTTTCTGGGAACCACCCCATGGGCCGGATTTGATCGCGAGCATTTTTTTCACCCGCTTCCGCAAGGCGTCACTTCTCTCGTCCTTGATGTCATGGCGAGCAATCCCGGCAAGAAGCTCGTGGAGTGCGGCCTGTATCAACGCGACGACGACGCGTGGAACGCTTTTTATGATTTTGAGGTGTGGTCGGAGCTGCTGGACCTGGAAGCGAAAACCCTGGGCGCACGGGGCGGTAGCCAAGTAAATCTCAGCCAGGGTTTTTGCTACCATGCCCCGCTGGACTCGGCGCCGGCATGGTTTCGCAGGCTGCTGCGACGCCTCGAAGATGCCTGCGATGCCTTTGATCGTGACGGAGCCAAGGGAGCCCTCGGCGTGTTGCAAGTCATCAAATCGGAGTTCCGTTCCGAACGGCGCTTCCTCGACATCTGCGCCACGGGGCATTCCCATCTGGATTTGGTTTGGCTCTGGCCGGAACACGCGGGCGAGTTCAAAGCCGTCCACACGTTTTCCTCCATGCACCGACTGCTCGATGAGTATCCGGAGTTGCGCTTCGGATACAGCCAACCCGCCAGCTACGCGGCGGTGGAACGGCTGGCTCCCGCGCTCCATCAGTCCACCCGAAAACTCATTGCAGATCAACGTTGGGAAGCGGAGGGCGCCATGTATGTGGAGAGCGACTGCCTGCTGCCGTGCGGGGAAGCCTTGGCGCGCAGTTTCTTGCTCGGCCAGGAGGACACCCGCCGGCTGACCGGGAACACCTCGCGGGTGCTTTGGTTGCCGGATGCTTTTGGGTTCCCCGCCTGCCTGCCCACCATCATGCGCCAGGCGGGCGTGGATCGGTTCTACTCCACGAAAATGCACTGGAACCCCATCTCGCATTTCCCGCACAGCAGCTTCACCTGGATCGGCGCCGATGGTTCGCAGGTTCTGGCTCATCTGTCTCAGCATCAGATGGGCTACACCCTCGACGCGCGGGTGAAAGAGATGCGCAACATCGAGGAGGTTTATCGTCAGGCCACCGTCCATGACGAATCCCTGGCCTGCGTCGGCCACGGAGACGGCGGCGGCGGTGTCTCGTATGCGCAATGCGAGCGGATGCGACGACTGGCCGACATGCATGGCGTCCCCCGCACAACGTGGGGAACCATCGCAGGATTTTTTGATCGCCTGGAAAAGGTCGCCGCCGATCTACCCGAATTCGCCGGAGAACTTTATCTGGAATATCATCGGGGGTGTTACACGAACCAGTCGCGCATCAAGGCGGTTTACCGCCGGGCCGAGACCGCCCTGCAAACCCTGGAGGCGGCCCACATGCTCGCCGCCTCGGGCCCCATTCCGCGGAAATATTGGGAACGCTTGGTCTTCCACCAATTCCACGACTGGTTACCCGGCAGTTCCATCAACGAAGTTTACCGACTTTCGGAACCCGAGGTCACCGATCTGGCGCGAAATTCCCTTGCGGCCGCAGCGGAAACCCTCGGAGGAGCCGGCACGGCTGGTTATTTTAACCCGCTCGCGCTGGCAAGATCGGTGGAATTGACTGCGGAAACCGGGTTCCCCCGCATCCTCGACCTTCCGCCCTTGGGTTATGCCCCCGTTTCCCTGGCCCGCATACCGGAGCCCGTCCGCGCATCGGTTCATCAGATAGGAGGGCTTGGCATGGTGGTCGATTTTGATGAAAACGGCCAGATCACGGCCTGCGCGATCAACGGGCGATCACTGCTGCTAAAAGGTCCGGCTGCCAGGTTGGCGATCTACCCGGAGCATCCCGCCAACTTTGGCTCGTGGGATATCGATCGTCAGTCTTTGGCGAATGGCTCCTGGGTCACGACCGCCGCCACGGCCGCCGTGGAGAACGACGGAGCGCTTACCTTCACTCGGAGCGTGGGATGTTTCAGTCGCATCACCACGCGCTACCGCCTCTCGCCGATCGCGCCGGTCTTGCTCATCGAACTGGAGGTGGACTGGCGTGATCCCCACGCCCTCCTAAAGCTTCATTTCCCGACGGCCTACCAGGCTCCCTCGGCAAGATTTGGCGGTCCTTTCGGGAGCATCCTTCGCCCGCAGCGTCCCGGCATGGAAGCCGCTGAAGCCATCTGGGAAGCCCCGGGCTCGCGCTGGGCCTGCGTCGCCGACGAGGGCGAACGCCAAGGGTTGTTTCTCGTGACCGAATCAAAATACGGATTCAGTTGCCGCGACGGCAATCTCGCCCTGAGCCTCTTGCGTAGTCCCGCTCCCCCCGGAACCGCGAGCGACCTAGATACCAGCACACATGACTGGCATAAAACCTATACGACCCCGCTTGCAGAGGATACTTGGCAACGGCCGCTCACCGACCTCGGAAGCCAGGTCATCCGACTCGCCGTGGGCTTTTTTGATCGGCAAGCCCCGCGGGAATCGCAACCGGCCGCCCTGGCGGATACGCTGTTCACACCGGCCATCGGCTTGGCGAATCCCTTGTCGGGCACTTCCGGTTTCGAGGGATTGATCGGCGGTGAGAGCCTGGTTCCCTGCTGGGTTGTTCCCGAACCGTCGGGACGATGGATTTTGCGCCTGCACGAAACCTTGGGCGAACACGGCTGTGTGCGGATCATGACCACACCCGGCTGGAACCTATCCCGCACCGATCTTAGCGGGAAACATTATGAACCCCTCGTGAACAACGAACTCAAATTCCGCCCCTACGACTTGGTCAGCATCCGATTCTCGCAATAACGCGCCTGTAATTCCTAAGGACGCCCCGCCTGCTTCAAAATCACTTACCGCTCCCGGCTCGGGCGACCAAGACCACCACGAGTTTACAGAAATCATTTTTCGACGCTCCACTCTTAATCACTGAATTTCGCACATGAACCCTCTCTCCGCCAACACCCCCGAAGTCACCTATCCCTGTGGCGATTTTGTCGTCATCTACCGGCTCGACGCCAAAACCCACCAAATCGGCCTGCATTTGCTGCCCGCTTCCAAGCTCGCCGCCGTGGTCACTCCGCGCACCCGGATTGATTCGTTTGAGGTCAACTTGCTGCCCGGCGACCACCACATCCCGGCCTCGCACGGCGAGACCTCGCTGGTGCAACTTAAACTCCTTGAGGACGACCAGGGCGTGGCCTTCGGCGGCGGACGTTCCCTGCGCCTCAATCCCACCGTCGAGGGTCTGCGCCTTCGTGTGCAAACCGCCGAACACCTCCCCGGCGGCGGCTGGCGCGTCGTCACCGAACTCGTCGGCGCGCGCGCCTTCGTGTGTCGCCACGTTCTCGTCTGGCACGTGGGCGACGACGGCGTGCGCGTCCACACCGAGTTCACCAACACCGGCGATACGCCGCTCACCTTGGAGCTCCTTTCCAGCTTCTGCCTCGGCGGCATCACCCCGTTCGACGCCGGGGCGGCCGCCGAGCACCTGCGGCTGCATCGCTTCCGTTCGGTTTGGGCCGGCGAGGGCCGCCACGACGTCGCCCTCCTCGAAGACCTCCACCTCGAACCGAGCTGGACCCATTACGCGATCAACGTCGAACGCTTTGGCCAAATCGGCTCCATGCCCGTGCGCGGCTGGTTCCCCTTCGCCGCCGTGGAAGACACCGCCGCCGGTGTTTTCTGGGGCGCGCAACTCGCCGCGCCCGGCTCCTGGCAGATCGAAGTTTTCCGCCGTGACGACCGCGTCTCGCTCTCGGGCGGGCTGGCCGACCGCGAGTTTGGCCACTGGATGAAAACCGTCGCACCCGGTGAAACTCTCGTCACGCCCGCCGCCCTGCTGGCCACCGCCGCCGATTCGTTTGACGGGCTTTGTCAGCGCCTCACGCGCCTGCACGGTCGCGACGCCCTCCCGCCGCCCGCCTCCGAGGCCGCCCTTCCCGTGATGTTCAACGAGTGGTGCTCGACTTGGGGCAAACCCACCCCCGAGTTCATCGCCCGCACCGCCGCCCGGCTCGTCGGCACGCCGGTCAAATACTTCGTGATCGACGACGGCTGGGCCGAAAAACCGCCCGGCTCCTTCCAGTTCAACGGCGACTGGAACGTCGCCCGCGACCGCTTCCCCGACGGCCTCGCGCCCGTCGCCGCCCACCTCCGCCAGCATGGTTTCGTGCCGGGTTTATGGTTTGAATTCGAGGTCAGCACGGAGGGCACGAAGGCCTTCGCCCTGTCCGACCACCAGCTCCGCCGCGACGGTCGCACCCTGCGTGTCGGCACCCGCCACTTCTGGGATTTCACCGATCCGTGGACCTTTGATTACCTCACCGAAAAAGTCATCCGCCGCCTGCACGACGACGGCTTCGGGTATCTGAAGGTGGACTACAACGAGACCATCGGCCTCGGCGTGGACCACCCCGATTCGCTGGGCGAAGGCCTGCGCCTGCACCTTGAAGGCGTGCAACGGTTCTACCGCAAACTGCGCGAGGAAATCCCCGACCTCGTGATCGAAATCTGTTCCTCCGGCGGACACCGACTCGAACCGTCCTTCCTCGCCCTTGGCTCGATGGCCTCGTTCAGCGACGCCCACGAGGGCCGCGACATCCCGATCATCGCCGCCAGTCTCCATCGGCTCATCCAACCCCGCCAAAACCAAATTTGGGCCGTGCTTCACCCGACCGACACCCCGGCGCGCCTGCATTGGTCGCTGGCCGCCGGCTTCCTCGGACGCCTCTGCCTCTCGGGCGAAATCGCCACCCTGCCCGAAGCCTCGTGGCGGCAGGTGGTCGCGCAACTCGAGTTCTACGACCGCGTGAAACACCTCATCGCCGACGGCCAATCCCGCCTGCACCTCGCTTTGGGTAAAAGCTGGCGCCACCCGCGCGGCTGGCAGGCCGTGGTGCGCACCGCCCGCCCCGCCGCCGACGAGGCCCTGGTCGTCGTCCACGCCTTCGGATCGACGACTGGCACGACCTTTACCGTCCCCTTGCCCGAAGGCGAATGGCGCATCGTCGAGACCAGCGGCATCGGCCTCGCCTGCGACAATGCCGACACCTCCGCCCCCCTCTCCCAACTCGTCTTGCGCGCCACGGACGATTTCTCATCCCGCCTCATCCACCTGCGCCGCGTCTGAACCGACCTAGGAGCTGTCTTCCATTAAAAAGCCCGCTGCCCTCATTCGTAATCCACTTCCGCCCGCGTCGCTTGCTTTGAAAAAATCGGCACCGGCAGAGGACGCGGGTTCACGCGCCAGTCATCTGCTCAGCCAAGTAAGCTTTTTTTAGGCAACTCTACATGTCGAATCCCACCAGCCAACACTCCCCGCCATCCCGTGCTCCAGCCGCCGTTGTGCGCGAAGTCATACCCGAAAACGAAAAGGTCCCCTTTAAAGAGAAGCTCGCCTACGGCTTCGGCGGCCTTGCCGGAGGCATCGATGCCCACGCGGAAAAATTCATCCTCAATCCCATCTTTGTCGTCACGTGCGGTATATCTCCGGCGATCATGAGTGCGTGTGCCGTCATCCTCTCCGTTTGGAGCGGCGTCTGCGACATGATCATGGGCTACCTATCCGACAAAACCCGCACCCGCTGGGGGCGGCGGAAGCCCTATATGTTCGCCGGGGCTTTTCTCATGGCGGCTTGGGGCCCGGTGCTCTTCCTGTTCGACCAATCTTGGCCCACCTCGTGGATCATCGCTTGGATGGTGGGTGCCAGCGCCGTGGCGCTCGTTTTTTTCGCCATCTGGAACATTCCCTACCAATGCGTGCTTTTGGAGTGCACCACCAACAGCACCGAACGCACCAATGTCGCCACCTGGCGGGCCTACACCGGCACCCTCGCCGGCCTCGGCATGTCCTGGCTCTGGTGGCTCACCCAACGTCCCATTTTCAATGACGTTAGCGGGCAACCCGACGTTATCCGGGGAGCTTTCTGGGTTTTTGTCGGCCTTGGCGTGATCGTGCTGGGTTTCGGGCTCATGCCTCTCTTCGTCAAGGAGCGCACCAGCGTCAGCAGCAAAAACGAACCCGCCACCGAGCTGACCCTGCGCGAAAACCTCAAGCTGACTTTCCAAAGCCGCGCCTTTGTCATCCTCATCGTTTTCACGTTCCTCCTGATGCTCGCGACCGCGGTCAAAGGCGGCCTCGAATTCTACACTCGGCTCAACTACGTGTTTCGTGGCGATACCCAGCTCGCCGCAACCTACACCGGCATCGGCGGCACTTTGTCCACCTGCATCGGTCTCGCCGGCATCCCCCTGTTCCAGTATTTGGCCAATCGTTACGGAAAAATTTTCGCCGTGAAGGTAATCATGGCCAGCGGCTTTCTGTCCTCGATCAGCACCATAGTCCTCTACACACCCAGTTATCCGTTCCTGAGTCTGATCCCCAGCTTGCTCGTCGTGCCCGGCATGAATGCCATTTGGGTGATAATCCCTTCCATGAAGGGCGACTGCGTCGATGAAGACCTCCTCCTCACCGGTCGCCGCCGCTCCGGCTCCTTTGAATCCACCTTCTCTTGGACCCTGCGGTTATCCGTCTCCCTTGCCACCCTGATCTCAGGCCCGCTGGTCGTTCTCGTCGGCTACGACGCCAACCTCAAAGGCGCCCTGCAACCCGAGCCGGTCATCCAAAACATGCGTATCGTCCTGGCCATCGCCCCGGCACTCATCATGGGCCTGGCGATCTGGATCATCCACAAATACCCCCTCACCTCGCAACGAATCGCCGAGATGAAGTCCGAACTCGATCAACGCCGCGCCATCGAAGCGAACCCCACCGCCTGAACGCGCATGACCGCCCTGCAACGCACCCACACCTGACCAACCTTTCCTGCAATCCACCATGAAACAAAACGCTGCCAACTCGATCCCCAAACCCTCCGCCCGCGTCGCACGCTTTGAACAGCTCGGCTACGGCCTGTTCATTCATTGGGGCCTCTACTCCCAACTCGGCACCGGCGAGTGGACCCTGATGCACCGCAAGACCCCCGCCAAACAGTATAACAAACTCGCCGCCACCTTCACCGCCGCCGACTTCGACGCCCGCGCCTGGGCCCGGCTCGCCAAGGCCGCCGGCATGAAATACATCACGCTCACCACCCGCCACCACGAAGGCTTTTCCCTCTACGACACGCGCGGCCTCTCCTCCTTTGACGCTCCCCACACTCCCGCCGGCCGCGACCTCGTCGCCGAGTTCGTCGAGGGCTGCCGCGCCGAAGGGATCATCCCTTTCTTCTATCACACCACCATCGACTGGCAGTGGTGGGACAAGATCGACTGGCCTCCGGCCCGTGACGGCGGCCCGCGCTTCGCCGAATACCTCGACTACTTCCACGCCTCCGTGGAAATCCTCTGCAAACACTACGGGAAAATCGGCGGCCTCTGGTTCGACGGCAACTGGGCCCACCCCGACGCCGACTGGAAAGAAGACCGCCTCTACGCGCTCATCCGCAAGCACCAGCCGGAAGCCATGATCATCAATAACACCGGAATCCACGCCGGCGGCGCGCGCGGCCACGCCGAGATCGACAGCACCACCTTCGAGCAAGGCCTGCCCACCCGCCCCGACCGTCGCGGCTGGCCCAAGTATCTCGCCGGCGAAATGTGCCAGACCCTCAACGCCCACTGGGGCCTCGGCGCGCGCGATTTCAACTACCTTTCCCCCGCCCAGATCATCCAAAACCTCGCCCTCTCCCGACGCGCCGGGGCCAACTACCTGCTCAACGTCGGCCCCACCGCCCAGGGCGGCATCCCCGACTACGAGGCCGCCGCTCTCCGCCGCACCGGCGAGTGGGTCGCGCTTCACGAAGCCGCCCTCCGCGCCGCGCAACCGGTGGATGGCGTTCACTGCGGCGGACGCGACTTCGTCCTCAAGGCCGGTCGCCGCCACTACTACTTCGCCTTCGATCTCCCCATCAAAGGCAACGACCACGTCACCATCGCCGGCGCCTCCACCCTCGGCCTCTCCCGCGCCATCGACGGCCTCAAAACCAAGTTCACCCGCGCACGCTGGCTCGACAACGACGAGTCCCTCGACTTCGCCCACGACGCCAAAACCGGCCTGCTCGCCCTCCACTGCACGCCCTATCCCTACGGCACCCAGCTCGTCGTGCGCATCGCCGAGCTCAGCTAATGCTTCTCTGACGATGGGGGCACCGCTCGCTGGTTCCCCCATCGTCATCTTATGCCTCAATCTTCCTCCCCCTTGCCGCCTCCGCCGAGCCTCTCCGCCGACTGGCTGGAAACGCTCACCCCGCATCCGCGCCTGCTCGCGGACGACGCCCGTTTCACCACCCTGCGCGCCCAGCTCACCACCGACGAGACCACCCGCCTGCTGCTCGCCCGGCTACGCGACCGCGCCGACAGCATCCTTAACGAACCCCCCGTCGTCCTCCAACCCGACGCCGCCGGCAACGTCCTGCCCCTCGCCCGCCGCGCCCAGGAACGCGTGCTCACCACCGCCCTCGTTTTCCGCCTCACCGGCGAGCCCGTTTACGCCCGCCGCGCCATTCGCGAGATGCTCCATGTCGCCGCCCTGCCGACTTGGCCGACGAAACACTACCTCGATGTCGCCGAGTTTATCCTCGGTCTCTCCGTCGGCCTCGACTGGCTCCACGCCGAGTTGTCCGCCCCCGAGCGCGCGCAGAGCGAAGAAGCTATCGTGGACAAAGGCCTGCGTCCCTCGTTCGACGGCGAGCCGCGCCATCGCTGGTGGCTCTGGGCCGACAACAACTGGAACCAGGTCTGCCACGCCTCGCTCGCCATCGGCGCCCTCGCCGTCGCTGAACGCGCCCCCGACCTCGCCCGCCAGATCATCGAGCGCGCCCTGGCCAACATCGCCATCCCCGCCGCCACCTACGCCCCCGACGGCGCCTACCCCGAGGGTTTCAACTACTGGGGCTACGGCACCGGGTTCCATGTGCTGCTGGTGGACGCCCTGCGCCACTCGCTCGGCCACGAATTTGGACTAGCCGATTTCCCCGGCTTCCTCGCCAGCGCCCGCTACGTCGCCCAGATGACCACACCCACCGGGCGCTATTTCAACTACGCCGACAGCTATCCCGACGCCGTCATCCAACTCATCCCCACGCTCTTCTGGTTCGCCCGCCGCCTCGGCGATCCCTTCCTCCTGCGCGGCCAATTAGACGGCCTGCGTCACCAACCGGCCAATACGTTTATCCACGCCGCCGACCAGGAACGCCACTTCGCCCTCGCCCTGCTCTGGTGGGAACCCGCGCTCGCCGATTCCAGCCACACGCCGCGTCCGCCGCTGCACTGGGCGGGCGATGGCGTCACCCCGGTGGCCGTCCACCGCAGCGCGTGGGACGATCCGCTGGCGACCTTTGTCGGCCTCAAAGGTGGCAGCCCCGGAGCGAACCACGGCCACATGGATGTCGGCTCCTTTGTCCTCGAAGCCGATGGCGTGCGCTGGGCGCTCGACCTCGGCGCGGCCGGTTCCGCGCTCACGCCACCGCCCGCCGCCGACGGCACGGCCACCCCGCCCGCCGACCGCGGGCTCGGCTACGGCCTGTTGACCAAGCACGGCGTCAACCAATGGGAAACGCGTCAGGACGGCGACCGCTGGACGGTTTTCCGTCTCAACGCCGAAGGCCACAACGTGCTCACCTTCGACCGCTCACAGCAAAACGTGCGGGGCTTCGGCGCGCTCGTCGGCCACACCGCCGACGGTCCCTGGCCGCACACCCTCCTCGACACCACTTCGCTCTACGAACGCCGCGTGCGCTCCGCCCGGCGCGGCGTCGCCCTGTTGCCCGACGGCAGCGTCTTGCTGCAAGACGAGTGGGAACCCGGCTCCGCCAGCCTCACCGCCCACTGGCAATGGCTGACCCAAGTCGTGATTGAGCGCACCGCCGACGGAGTGGTCCTGCGACAAGCCGGCCACAGCCTCGCCCTGCGCATCGAGGCCCCGTCCGGCGCGCGCATCGAGATCGAGGACGTCTCGCGTCCGCCCGCCCCGTGGGACATGGAAAACCCCGGCGTGAGCAAGCTGGTGATCGTCTGCCCGCCCGCCCCTGGCGAACCGGGGCGCATCCGCGTCCACGCCGTGCCTGGCAGCCGCCCGAGTTCAGCCCCGCTCCCGCCGCCCCGGCTGGCGGAGTGGTGTTGAGAGTGCCTCTGCCCACGCAGCGCCTTTGGTTATCAACAGGTCTCTTAGGTATCAGCCTGCAAAACTAAAACATTGGTTTTCCAATAGCATGATAGACAAGAAGTCGCGATAGAATCAGCCGTGTTATCCGAATAGAAAAAGGATTTGGCTCACAGCCTTGAAAACTGGAAAACGTTCTGTGTTGAGGAAAGGCGAATGCTCATGAACACAATCCAAACCACGGAAACCATCTACTACTTGGAGATGCTTCAACCGGGGCATTTGGTCGCCAAGCAGAAGGCGGATTGCCCTTTGGATGTGCGCCAGTCTTTGCTCCCCTCCCCGGAACTAAGCCGCTTTTTTTACACCACGGTGGGCGGCGACTGGCGGTGGGTGGATCGGCTGAAATGGACATACTCCCAATGGCAGACGTGGGTCACGCGTCCCGGCTATGGTTTATGGATCGCCTACGTTTCGGACACCCCGGTGGGCTACTTTGAGCTAGATGGGGAAGCGGGAGGTGAGGTGGAATTGGCCTTCTTTGGACTGCTGCCGCAGTTCACAAATCGTGGCTGGGGCGGCACATTGCTTACCCAAGCGGTGCAGGAGGCTTGGGCAAAACCAGCGAAGCGGGTGTGGCTGCACACCTGTTCATTCGATCACCCCCGCGCAATCCCCAACTATCAAGCGCGAGGCTTTCGTCTCTACCGCACGGAAACCATCCCCAAGGAAATGCCAGCGGCACCGTTAGGGCCTTGGCCGGGGGCGGATAAACGCCATGAGGAGAGTGCTCAGCAGTTTGCGAAGTAAGTTTAAAGTGAGCGACGCACTTCCTAGCTCGGCCTCCCTTGTTGTCACCGGGTCGGATGCCCAATGTTCAAGGCTGCGGTTGCCTGTTTGCGCCACTCGCGCGGGGTCGCTCCTTCGCGGCGGCTGAATGCGCGCGTGAAATAATTGGGATCACTGAACCCGCAGGCGGCGCTCACTTCGGCGATTTGGAGCGCGGTATGCGTCAGCAGGTGCAGCGCACGCTGGTGACGTTGCTCGTTGAGATAGGCCAGGAGCGGCGTGCCGGTGCTTTGGCGGAAAATCTGCGAAAGGTGGCCGGGCGTGCAGTTAAGTTCATCGGCCAGCGAGGCCACGGAAATTTCCGGGTTTTGCAGCCCGCGCTCGATCAGCAGGCGGGTTTGCGAGACCTTCAAAGGCTCGCGCGGAGGTGGCGGCTCCCAGCCAGTTAGGGCTTTGTGCAAAAGCACCAAGTGCGCAAGAACGAGGGCGTTGATGCCTGCCTCCGCAAACTCGCCACCGTGTTCGGAAAGCTCCACCGCTTCGTCAAGCAGCAGGGCGAGACGTGGCAGTGGCACCTCGATTTTTGTGATAAAATGACCCTTCGGGCGGCCTCCTCGCTCTTTGGCGATGTGGAAGACAATCCACTTGGGCAGCGGGCAAAACAACAGTCCCTGGAACGGTTTACCCGCCCACGGCTGCACTCGCTCAGCATGAGGCATGTGGCGGGGCACCAAACAAATCTCTCCCGCCCCGACTTCGATCTCCTCTTCCGGGAAAAGGTAACGCTTCCGCCCGCTGGAGTGAAAAAAAAGCTCCGCGTGAAAATGAAACGGGTAATGCGGTATCAGGCGCATCAATCCCCTCAGCCGGGGAATGCGCACCCGCACCTGGCCCGACTGCATGGCGGTGATCCAGTCCGCCAATTCCTCCACCACAAACGCCCGCGCGTCTTCATTGGAAGTCAGGTGGCTGGCATCGCGAAATCGCATCATCGAAAAATGCTATTTTTCCCAAAAACATCCAGACAAAGATTCTTTATCAAAACTCGATCCGACCGGAAGTTGTTTGGAACGATCCTCCTGAAATTTTTTGAGAGAAGCTAACGCCCCTAAACCCATGAACACCGTTTCAACGCCCTTAACTTCCGCATCGGCTACCGAGCCGCACGGCTGCGTCACTCTCTCCATGGATTCCGGCACCTTTGCCTTTGACGCACCCGGCCTGCGTTGGCGCGGCTTTGGCCCGGCGGCGGAAATTCTGGTCGGCAAAGACGAACGTCTCGTGCGCCTGGCCCCCAGCGGCACGCCGGCAGAACGCCCACTGGAGCGAGCGAACAGCCCGCTGGGTCGCATCGAGCGGCGCACTTGGGTCTGGACCGACGACGCCACGGGACATCGCCTTCGCTGGGCGGTCTCCCGCCTGCTGGAGCGCCCCGGTTTCACGGTGCAGGCCAGCTTCACCAACGGCAGCAGCGAGCCGATACGCCTGCGCAGCCTCATCTTGGTGGACGGCGCCGACGACGCGCTCGTGGTGGCGGGGGAACCGAAGGAGTGGTTTTTGAATACCTTGGCCTCCAGCCAGCGGGTGGCGGACTTGGCTACGAATCTGCCTTCCGCCGATGACGTGACCCGCCGCATTTGGGCGGCCTTTAACATGCCCGTCTCCGGCAAGCTGGGCCTGGACGAGCGCGATGCGGACGGCCGCTGGCGGGCCTATCGTGATTGGGCCACGCTCTACACCGACCAGGGCGCACGCGGTCTGGCCATCGGCGCGACGGGTGAACCGCTGGCGGATTTGGACCTGGCCTTCCGTGTCGAGGGCGGAACCGTGCGCACCACCTTTGCCAGCGAGATGAGCGAGGTGCGGGTTGACTCCGGCGAGACTCGTCCGGGCCAGGAACTGGCCGTGCTGTGGGGGCCGCACGATTACTGCGTGGAAGCGCTCTTCCGCGCGGTGGCCATCAGTCACGGCGCGCGCACCCATCGCGGAACGGCGGCGGGTTGGTGCAGTTGGTATCATTACAGCAAGAGCGTTTCGGCGGCGGATGTGCTTGGTTTGGCCGAACCGGTGGATCAGGAGCGCCTGCCATCACCGGTGATCCAGGTGGACGATGGCTGGCAACGGCAGGTGGGCGACTGGCGCACCAATGAGCGGTTTGCCGAAGGCTGGGAGCCCGTGGTGGCGGCCATTCGTCAAGCGCGCGCCACTCCCGGCATCTGGCTGGCCCCTACGATGGTGCATGAATCCACCGAGGTTTACCGCGATCATCCCGACTGGTTCCAACGCGATGCCGCTGGCGGACTGGTCGGCCAAATGGGCAACTGGGGCGGCGTCTCGCGGCGACTCGATCCCTCGAATCCAGCGGTCAAAGCGTGGCTCTCGGCCCTCATGCGCGACGTGCGGGCGCAGGGCTTCACCTACGTCAAAATCGACTTCAACACCATCGAAGACGGCGTGCGTTTCCACGACCCCAAACGCACCGCGTTCCAAGTGCTACGCGACCTCTACGCCCTTTACCGCGAGGCCTTGGGCGAGGAAACCTACCTGCTCGGCTGCATCGGCATGAAGCGCGCCGTTTGCGGTCTGGTGGATGCCGCGCGCATCGGACCGGACTCAAGTGCGATCTGGCGGTCGGCCAATCCCTGCAACATCGAAGACTGCATCCGCGCCACCACCGCCACCTCGCTGGCCAATGGCATCCTCTGGCTCAACGATCCCGACGTCGCTTACGTTAAACCGCGATCCGTGCTCAGCGAAGGCGAGAACCGCACCTGGTTGGGGCAGGTGGCGTTGCTCGGCGGCTTAGCGCTGACCAGCGAACCGTTCCACACTCCTTCGCTGACGCTGGGCACCGTGACCCTGACCCGGCGGGGAGGCGACCTCCTGGTGCGGGCCGAAGTGTTGGACGACCAGCCGACCGGCCATTTCCGCCCGTGGCTGGGTTCGTGCCTCGAAGTCTTCACCAACCACCCGGACGGCTCCGTGCATCAACATTACCTCGTGCCTCCCTTGGGAACCCAGCCCGCCTGCGCCAGCCACAGTTTTCGCGGACAGCGGGACAATCCCATCGCCGAGCACGTGCAGATCACCACTGCCATCGTTACTCCCGGCGGCTGGATCATAGTGGCACTTTTCAAAGACGTGGCCCATCACCCGGCCTTCGCCGTGGACGCCAAGATCAACTGCCAGCGCCAGATGAGGGCGGGCAGCACCGCCGCCGGGCACACCGACGGCTATGTGTTCACCACAGGCGGGTCACATGCCGGCACCGCGCTTTACCGCCCCCTGGCCGATGGCGAAACCCTCTCCGGCGCGGCCATCTCCGTCGGCTACGCCGGCACCGAGGACACCTTTGCCCGCATGGTGCCGCCCGCCCCGGAAAAGGCCCGCCCGTGGCACGGCGGCTGGGACCGAGAGGGCAGCCAGATCGGCTTCATCGCCCGCCGTCCATGGGGCCAGTGGGCCGTGGTGCAGTTGCACAACCCGGCGGATGTCGCCGCCGAGCGACGCCTTGCCACGAACGGCCTAGAGTCCCTCGGCGCAGCCGTCCACGCCTGGAGCTTCTGGGATCAACGCTACCTCGGCGTGGTCAACTCGGCCGACCTGAAGTTCACCCTCGATGCCCATTCCCCCGTGCTCCTGCGCCTCACCCCCGCCGCTGCACCCGAATCCAACGGCCCGGTGCTGGTCGGCTCCACCCTGCACTACGCCCAAGGCGCGGCGGAAATCGCCGCTTGGAACGTCGGGCCGGAACGCCTCGTCATCGAGCTGCACGGCGCCGGCTCGCAAAGCGGCGACCTCTACCTCGCCAGCCCCAAACCCCTCGCCCTCGAAAGCGCGGCGGGCCTGCAAGCCAGCCTGACGCAAGCCGGCCCGCTCTGGCGGCTCACCATCACCCAGCGCTCCCGGCATGAGGCGCAAACCCTCACCCTGCGCATCACCTGTAATGGCTGACGGCACTAACCTCGCCGCCGGGTGGCCGTGGGAGCCTCGCCATAGCCTTTGCGATAGCAGCGGGAAAAGTAGTTCGAGTCGCCAAAGCCACTTTCCAGTGCGACCTCGGTCACCGAGAGCCCGCCTTCTCGCAGCAGCTTGCGGGCGTGGCTCAGCCGCAGCCGCTGCGCATACGCGATCGGCGAAATGCCGTGCAACCGACGAAAAACCCGCAGAAATCCGTTTACCGACATTCCCGCTTTCGACGCCAAATCCCCGAGTCTCAGCGGCTCGCGGAAGTGCCTTTCCACATGGGCGCAAGCCTCCGCCAGCCGTCTGATTTTCTCATCGATCACGCCGCCTTGCGCCTCGCCCTCCCTCACAAGCAGCACGATCAACTCCAGCATCAAGGCGCGCGCCAGCAACATCCGCCCCGGACGGTTCGTCTTTAATTCTTCGACCAACCGCAGCACCAACCGCTCCGCCTCGACCAAACCCGGGGCAGACAAACCCAGGCGGGTCGGTCGTTGTTTATCCGGCTCCGCACCCGCCAGTTGTGGCCTCACTTGGAACCACGCTTGGAAAACCGGATCGCCCCGTAACTCCCCTGCCACTTCCAGCAAAAACGCCGGATCAACATGCACGTTGGCCAGGCGCAGGTTCCTGAAGCCCTCATAGCCGTGCGCCTCGCCCGGACGCAGCACCAGGACATCGCCCGGCCCCACCTCGTCCCGTCCGCGCCGGGTCACATGGCGCGTGCGCCCGCGCAGGAAGATGACAATCTCCAGAAACTCGTGGTCATGCTCGCCCACGTTTTCCCACGGCATGTTATCCTGCACCTCCACCCGAATCGGTAGGCCCGGCACGGAAAGACCTTGCAGTCGAAAGCGACGCATAAAGTGAGATCGTGCTAAGATTATGTGATCAAATCAAGGCGGCTAACGAGACCTTTGCGGTAGGATCGTACTGCAATGAATCACTCCCGCCCCATCATTTACTCTTCCTCTCTCTCTCCCGCCGATTACGTGGACCTCCGCATCGGCACCGCCCGTTTCGGACGCGGCGGCACCGTCATCGGCCCCACCGTGCCGCACGGTTCCATCCACCCGAGCCCGGACACGGCCGACGGCGGCCACGCCGGCTATCACCCCGCCCAACCCATCCGCGGGTTCAGCCAACTCCACGCCAGCGGCACCGGCTGGGGGCGCTACGGCAACCTCCTGCTCTCGCCGCAAATCGGCATCGACGTCACTCCCGAAGGACACGACTCCCCCCACAGCGAGGAGCGGGCCCTGGCCCATCTTTATCGGGTGCGCCTCGACCGCTACGACCTCCTCGCCGAACTCACGCCCGCCAGACATTCCGCATTCTATCGGTTCACCTATCCCGCGCGGGCCGACGCCCACCTGCTGCTCGATCTCGCCCATCAGATCCCCGGCCAGATCAGCAAACCCATCAAAGTAGCCGACCTCGGCGTCACCGAAAGCACCCTCGCGCTCTCCCCCGACGGCCGTGCCGTGAGCGGCTCCAGTCGCTACGACGGCGGTTGGGGCGCGGGGCCCTACACCGTGTATTTCCATGCCGAACTGGACCGGGCTCCGGTCGCTTGCGGCACGTTTAAAAACACCTCCGTCACCCCGAGCCTGCTAATCGAACGCTGGAGCGCGCCGGGAGACCGCGTCGGCGGCTGGTGGCAGATCGATGCCCGCGAAAACCCGGTCCTGCTCCTCAAGATCGGCGTTTCTTTCCACAGCATCGAAAAAGCCCGCGCCCACCTGCGCGATGAAATCCCCGGCTGGGATTTTGATGCCACCGCCGCCTCGGCCCGCGCCGCCTGGAACGAAACTCTCGGCCGCGTCGAGATCAGCGGCAGCACACCGAACGCGCGCACCCAGATCTACACCGCGCTCTATCACGCCCAGATCATGCCCCGCGACCGCACCGGCGAATTCGCGCGCTTCGCGCCCGACGTCCCCATGTGGGACGACCACTACGCCATCTGGGACACCTGGCGCACCAAATATCCCCTCATGCTGCTCCTCCAGCCGCACCTCGTGCGCGGCACCATCGCCTCCTTCGTCGAGCGCCTGCGTGTGGATGGACGTGTCCGTGATTCTTTTACCGCCGGCACCAACGGACCCGGCGGCATCGCCGACCAAGGCGGTAACGACCTCGACAACCTCCTCGCCGACGCCTTCGTCAAAGGCCTTTCCGGCGTGGACTGGCCGGCCGCCTACAGCCTCCTCACATTCAACGCCGAGCACGAGCGCAGGGGAACCTCCGGCGCCCATGAAGCCGGGCCGGGCGAACCCCTCCACGACGTCCCCTCCTACCGCACCCAAGGATGGATTCCCGCCGGCATCATGTCGGTCTCCAACACCCTCGAATACTCCTACAACGATTTCTGCGCCGCCCAAGTCGCCCGGGGACTCGGACACTCGGGCGAAGCCGACAAATACTTCGAGCGCTCCCGCCAATGGCGGCATCTCTTCAACCCCGACACGGAGAGCGACGGCTTCAAAGGCTTCCTCATGCCGCGCCGCCAGGACGGCGGCTGGGTCGAGTGCGACCCCAAAAATAACCCCGGCTCCTGGAAGGACTTTTACTACGAGGCTCCCGCGTGGAACTACAGCTTCTTTGTGCCGCACGAAGCGGCTCGCTTGATCGAGTTGATGGGCGGCCCGGAGCTCTTCGCCCGCCGCCTCGATTTCGGCCTGACCCCCGATCGGAAAGATTCGCGAGGCTTGCCCTTGATCGATTTCGGCAACGAACCCGCGTTCCTCGCGCCCATGCTGTTCATCCACGCCGGCCGCCCCGACCTCACGGCCAAGCACGTGGACACGCTCATTCGCACGCGCTACACCGAGCCGGGCTATCCCGGCGGCTACCCGGGAGACGACGACAGCGGCGCGATGGCGTCCTACTACGTCTTCGCCACCCTCGGCTTCTTCCCCAACGCCGGACAAGACCTCTACTATCTGACAGGTCCGCGCTTGGACCGCATTGTGATCGACCGCCCCGAAGAAGGCCGCTTGGAGATCACCCGATCCGGCGAGGGCTGCTATATCGCCGGCGTCACCCTTAACGGTCGTCCCTTGGATCGGGCCTGGATCCGCCACACTGAGATCAAAAACGACACGATCCTGGTCTTCACCATGAGCGAGACGCCCACTGCCTGGGGCACGCAAACCCCGCCGCCATCGGACTTGGGCAAGGCTCTCTGATTTGTGAAGCGAAGTGCCTTGGCAATACGGTCTGTAGCCTGATCCGAACCGTGTTACCGGGTATTTCCTCCACAACTGCAGTTGTGTCCGTCAAGTTCTGCCAAAGTGGATTGGTGGTTCGGTGGATATGGTGATTTATGTGAGGGGGAGGGGAGAAGCTCCTCCCCCTGACCCAACTCCATCGCGCCATACTGCTGCTTCCAGCGGTAGAGCGTCGCCTCGCTGATGTTCGCGTTGCGGCAGACGGCCTCCGCCGCCTCCCCTTTTTCTACCCGGCGCAAGATTGCGACGACCTGCTCCGGTGTGTGCTTCTTTCCGTTGGGCATTTCTGGGTTTCCTTTCCATTGCCCAAACTCTCATCCGTATCGGCCCAGTTGTCCTGCGTCAGGTCAGTCGAAAAGGGATAGAAAGCGTGTGCATCATGGAATGGAAATTTTGAGCCGCATGAAACGGCGGGTGGTGCCGGTGGGAGGGGAGTCGGTGACGGTGACGTCCTGGCCGACGGTGCCGGGGTTGGTGGCGAGGTCGGTCCAGGTGACGAGGTCGCTGCTAGCCTGGACGGTGTAAGTGAGTTCGGTGGCGGGGCGGGCGCGGTGGAAGGTGATCTGGAGCGTGGAGCTGGGAGAGGGGAGCAGGGAGGCGGTGGGGAACGGGGCGGAGGCGGCGTTGGTCGGCGTGCCGTTGAGGGCGTATTCGAGCAGGTTGTTGAGGCCGTCGCCATCGGGGTCGGCGGTGTTGGCGGCGGTGCCGGAGCCGTCGAAGGCAAGACTGTTGTTCGCGCGCCAGGCTTGGAGGGCGGTCCACGTCGTCGCGCTGGCCGTCACGGAGCCGGAGGAGCCGTAAGTGTTGGTGGCACTCAGACGGTAATCGTAGGTGGTGCCCGCCGCGAGGCCGGTGTGCGTATAGCTGGTGGCTGAGGACGCGGGCGCGGGGGTGAGCGTCGTCCAACTACCGCCACCGTTGACGCGGTATTCGAGGAGGTAGCCGGTCTGGGCGGCGTCTCCGGCCGTCCAAGCGAGGGTAAGCGCACCGGCGGCGGACGCGGTGGCGGTGAGGCCCGCGGGCGTGGCGGGAATCAGGAGCCGGGCGCGGACGTTGTCCAAGGCCATGATCTGGGCAAGGGCGGTGTTGTCAGACCAGCGAATCCAAAGTTCCTGTCCATTGGCCCAAGTGAGGCCGGTGAGGTTGGCCGCGATGTCGGCGGTGCGATTTGCGGAGGAGTTACCATTAAGCGCGACCGCACCGCCGTTCCGAGTATTGGTGAACGCGAGGGCTGGAACCGTAGTCCAGCCCGAGGCGGCGTTAATGGAGCCGCCCCCGGCGGTGAAAATCTGGTATTGCACGGTGTAGCCATCGCCAGCTTGGCCGTTGGAGCGCCAGACCTCGGCGTCATAGGTGATCCGCAGGGCGGTCTGCGTCGCGCCGGTGGCGTTTTTGAGGGCGAGGCCGAGGTAAAGCGCCGGGGCGGGGCTGCCGCCAGTTTGGGCACCGAGGGCGCGGTCGGTGGGGTTCACCGTCGCCGAGCCGACGCTGAGCACCCTATTGGCGTTGGCGCTGGAGCCGTCGGCGGCGCTGTAGGTGGTGGGAGCGGCTCCGCCGGTCCAGCCATACCAGCCGGGAAGGGTGAAGCCGTTCAACCAGAAAGGCGTGCCGGAGGTGGCCAGGATATCGAAGGTTTGTGTGTAGCTGAGCGTGGACGTGCTGAGCGAAATCGGGTCGAGGGGCGTGAATACCTTGGGATCGGTGCCGGCGGCATATTCGGTGGCGTTGGTGAGCCCGTCGGCATCGGGGTCGGCGGTGTTGGCGGCAGTGCCGGTGTTGGCGATGGTGCCGAAGTATTGATAACGCCAAGCTTGCTGGGCGGTCCAGGTGGTGGCGGATTGTTCGCTGCTGGCCGCGCCTTCTGCGCCCGAGTTGGCGGCGATGACGATGTAGTAATAGGTGGTGCCTGCACTCAGGCCGCTGTCGGGATGGTTGGTGGTGGTGAGGCCGGAGGCGACGGTCGTGTAAGGGCCGCCACTGGTGGTGGCGCGTTTGACGGTGTAGCCGGTGGCGGTGGGGACGGCGGTCCAGGCGAGGTTGACCTGCGTGTCGGACGCGACGGTGGCAGTTAGTCCGGTAGGGGCGGCCGGAACGTTTAAGAGCAGGACGGTGGCGGTGGTTTTTGCGACCACATAGCTACCCGAACCCAGGACCAGCGCGATGGTCTCGTTGTCTTCGGAAGGAGCATCGGCCGTGGGGGTGACCGTAATGTTTACCGAGCGCTGATTGGCCGGGATCGTTACCGTGCCGGAAAGCAGTTGGAAATCCGTGCCATTGATGGCGTCGCCGGTATTGCTCCGCAGGGAATAGTTTACGGTCAGCGGGCTAGCGTAGCCGGTTTCCGGCATCGCCACGCGGGTCACCTGAAAAACGGCGGTGTCGGAATTCGTCTCCAATATGCTATCGACCAAAGGCGTAACGGCAACCAAGGGACGGCTGCGATCATAGGAGGTGTCCCAAATCACAAGCGAACGGGAATCGACATTTTTATCCGTCAACAACGCATTGTTGGCATCATAACGGTCCGCCGTTTTCCACCCCGAAAGTGTCAGCGCAGGAGCCGGAGAGGTGTTGGTGCCGTCACGCTGCGCACGCGAGGGAAAGGCGGTTTGGGAGGGATAGTAATAAAGATTGTCGTTGGTCGAGTCACTGAGGCTGTCGAAGAGGGCATACCAGGAACCTTTGAGGGTTTGGGGGGCGCTGGTCTTGTCCACGTATTGCTTGTTGCCGTCGGAATCGAGCACAGCGTTTCCGTTGGAATCGACCAGCAATTGCTTGAGGGCGATGGTGATGCTCGAGCTGCCCTTGTTGCCATAGGCATAGAGCCGCTGACCCGTGCCGGCGGCGATCACGTTGTTGCGGATCACGTTGTTGCGCACCTCACCGCGCGAGGCGTCGTTGGTGGAAATCTGAATGCTGTTGTTCACGATGAGATTGCCGTCGATCACGGCGTTCTCGCTCTCCTTGATCCAAAAACCCTGGCCGGATTTCGTGGAATAGAAGTTCTCGGTGCCCGCGACTGCGGCGTTGTCGGCGATGACACTACGAAGCACGGTGACGGTCGGCGTGGTGCCCAGATCGGCAAGGCCTTCCGTCCCGACACCATCGGAGGTGGAACGGGAGTAGTTGTTGCCGACCGAGGTGTTCGCTTCGATATAAACACCTATTCCAGAGTTATTTAATGAGACACACTCCACCACCTTTCCGTTTTTGTTGCTTTCATCCCACCAGAAACCGGCGTCGCCCCGGTTGTTCTTAGCTTCCGATTGGAGAAGGGTGGCGTCTGTCGTATCCATGAGTTTGATGCCGCCGCTGGACCAATCCACATAGCCAAGAATTTCTGCCTGGCGGGCGTTTTGGTTGAACGCGCATTGGTCGAGCAGGGCGTTGGTGACATCGCTGACTCCGGCGCCATTGACACCGTTGCCGGAGGCCTCAATCCGCCGGAGGGTAATGTTTTTGCCACCTGGAGCGACCACGATGCCGGATCGCTTGGAGTTGATGAAGCGGCAATCCTCGATCAGCAGGTTGTTTTGATTTTGCACGGTCACTGCGGGCCGGCTGCCCGCATGTTGAAATGTGAGGTTGCGCAACACGATGTTCGTGGCCTGGGCCGGCACGGAAGGAAGATATATCTGCATCAGCCCGCGCTTGGTCGTCACTTCTACGCTGTTTCCAGCCGCGCCGAAATCAAATCCATCGGGCGGGCGCACGGTGATACTACCCATGGTGACGATGTTCAGACTGAAATCGAGCACCGCATCGCGAATCCAGAAGCGGCCCTCGCTGGTGGTGGTCAGGCGGCCGCCATTCACGTTGTTCGTGGAAGTGGAGTCATTGGCCGGAAAACTGAAGTAGCTGGGACCGATCCTGGGATTGCCTAGGGAATTGTTGACGCTGTTGGTGTTGGTATAATCAGTCGGCGGGTTGATGCAGTAGTAGGTCTGGCCGTTGACATGAACGAGTTCGCCCCGGAGCAAGGCGTCGGACAGGCCGTAGTTGTCGGGCACGCCTTGAAACGTGCTCTTGCTGGGCACGCCGAAGGCATAGGGCCAGGGTTTTGACCAAGTGCCATTGCCGTTGTTGGTCCAGCCGGCACCCGAAATGGATGAAGGCCCCTGCGTGCCGGTCCAGACCTCGGAACCGGTGATAATGACATCGCCAGTGTTGCCGGGCGAGATGGAGGACCAGCCTGCTCCTTCTATGATGAGCGGGGCTGAATTGGCGCTGGCCAGGTCGGTGTTGAAAGTCAGCGCAAAAGCATAGGTATCGTTGGCAGTGCCGGGCCGGTAAGTTCCGGGACCGATGATGAGCTTAACGGCGTTACCCAGCTTTTTCTGAGCCATCGCCATATCGAGACCCTTCTGAATGGTGGCGAAGGCCGTTGAGTTAGAGGTGCCTGCATTGCTGTCATTGCCAAAGGGTGCGACAGCACCCGGGGCGCCGGAGGGGAGGCGCACATAATAGGTTAGTTTAGTGCCGGGCCACGAATTATAGATGGCGTCGATATCGGTCGCTCCAGTGGCGGCGGATGCGTGATTAAAAAGCAACGAGAGCAGCGCGGCCAAGACGAGCAGGAGTGGATTCCAGACGGGGATTTTTAGGCGCGGGGCGGCGCTTGATTTCATCCGAATAGGTAGGGGGAATCGGTCTTGGGATACCTTAGCGTAGCGGTGCGAAAGCGTGACCGATTCTTTTTAGAATGTGAAAATCAGGTACTTGCAGATGACGTGGCAAGGGTGGTGCCGACGAGGCGAGCACTACCGTAGAAAGCGAAAACCAACCGTTGGATCGATTGGTGATTTTCGTGATTGGGGAGAGTCCGTCCACATCGTGCACCGATAACTCCAACCGCATCAAAGCCGGGTTTCTCAACCCGGCTTGATGAAAATATAGAGATGACCTCGTTCACCATCGTTTCAGGATAGTGAACGAGGATGCCATTTAGCGTCGCCGACGGGCTGCGACCAACGCCAATACGCTTAAACCCGCCAAGGCCGCAAAGCTGGAGGGCTCGGGGATGGCCGAGACCACCACGTTGAGGTTGTCACCACCGAGATCAAAGTAGGCTCTCTTGCCCAAACCCAGATCAAAGGCATTCCCGACACCGATATTATTAAGCAAAGAGGCGCTGACGCTGCCGGAACCTCCAAGTAGTGTATATGTGCCGTCCGAAACTGCATTGGTGAGCCCGGAGAGGTTGGCGATGCCAAAGCTGCCGGTGAATGAAACCGTGCCGGCAACATCCAGCGTGGCCGTGGTGCTAAACAGCAGGTTGGATGTACCGCTGAACGAGATCGCCCCGCCGACGCTGCCGTCGCCGCCAAAGCTGGCCCCGCTGCCCACGGAAATGTTGGTCGCACCCAGTGTGCCATCTACCACCAAGGTGCCGCCGGATACCGTGGTGGCACCCGTGTAGGTGCTGATGCCGGTCAGTATCCACTTGCCGGCATCGACTTTGGTCACGCTGGTGATGTTTGCACCGGTGCCACTGTCCACGATCACGCCACCGAGTGTGTTGTTACCGGTGTTGGTTCCGCCGAGGGTAAGCGTCCGCGCGGAGGCGGTCCCGCTTGCCGTGTAGGAGCCCGAATTGGTGAAGTTAACCGCACCGGTTCCGGAGGATTGCAGGGTGGAAGATGCGGTCAGGTCAAAAAGACGGTTCGTGGAGTCGCCAGATCCTGCATAGCGCAAGGTGCCTCCACCGAGCTGAAGATTGGTCGCGGCGTTGCTCGAATCACCGATGCTGCTCGCGATCCCGCCATTGGAAAGCTTGGTGATTTGGAGGACACCTGCGGTCACGATGGTCGCGCCGCTGTAGGTATTGGCCACATTGGAAACGATCCACGTGGCATTGGCGCCCTCCTTCTTTAGACCATAGATGTTACCGTTGGCATTGTCTCCGTCGGAGAAGACCCCGGAGAAGGTATTGGTCTGAGCGGTGGCTCCTCCGCTGAGGCGTAGAAAAGAAGGGAGTGCGCCTACGACGGTTGAAGGCGTGGCCGTGATGTTGCCGGTGAGCGTGAGACCACGATTGGCCGTCGAATTTGTATTGGTGATCGTCGAGTTGGATTCCGTTGTCAGCGTTCCCGCACTGAGGGTGAAGTTACGGTTGCTCGATTGAGCTGAGCCTGCCCCTGTGAAGGTAGCCGTGCTGTTACGGATAAGCGCCACCACAGCGTTGGTGCCACCGGTTCCCAACGACGAGTTCGCACCGTAGTCCCCGATGGAGTTGAAAAGCAATTCGCCTCCAGAATTCACGGTTATAGCACCGGTAAAGGAGTTTGCGGCATTGGTAAGCGAAAGTCTGCCGGTTGCAGCTCCTCCCAAGATGAAGCCACCACCGGTCCCTGTCACAGGGCCATTGATCGTAACCAAGGAGGCGCTGTTGCCCAAATCTAAGACGCGCACAGCACTGCCAAGGTTGACCGTCACGTCGGAGCCGAAGGTCAGATTCTGCTGCGAGCCTGCTGCGGTCGTGATGCCGCCAAGGAAGACGGTTTCAGCACTGCCGCCGGCCACCCCATTGATCGTGAAAGTCTGCGTAGAGGGAGCTGCGCTAAGCGTGAAGGTGAGCGGGGCGCCGCTCGTTCCAAGCGAGCCACCATCCGTGCCGAAGATAAGCGTCTGCGCCCCCGCCGTGCTGAAGGCACCGTTGATCAAAGGATTCCAGTTTGCTGCATCATCGATGATGTTGCTCCCGGTGCCACCGGAGATGCCGATACCGTTCCATTGGGCCCGGGAAATGGAGGGAGCAAACAGACCGACGGAAAGCAGGAGCGTGAGCAGCCGCTGGGCGGGAATTGAAGATTTATTTTTGTTATAATTCATGATGTGCATTAGAGGTTATCGGAGACACAACCGAAAAACCTATAAAAGGTCCTGTTAGTAAACCCCCGCCACTTACGGCAGGGCGCCATGTTGTTACGGATCCTTGCCCAACCGGCCTCCGCGTTCCCGGCTCTGGAATCACGTTACTACTCCCATCCCTTACATTTATGCACCCAATGAAGTTACTTGGGGTCCTGAACGCCCATCACCCGCCGGTAATCCCGCGGAGAGTGATGCTCGCGGGCCGAAAACCATCCGGAGAATCGCGAGAGGTGCCGGAACCCCAGATTAAGGGCGATCACCTTGATGGAGAGCTCGCCACCGAGAAGCGCATGGCAGGCGTATTCCGCGCGCCGGCGTTGGAAATAGGCGTGGGGAGTCGTCCCATATTGCAAACGAAACAAACGCTCCAGCTGGGTGCGGCTTATGCCCGCGCTGGCAGCCACCTCGGCGTAATCAAGCTCGGTATCCAGCGGCGCCCCATCCAAGATGGACCGCGCTTGGTTTAATCTTTCATCGACGGGCGTGCAGCCGGCCGACTGGACTTTCTTTTCGTCGAGAAATCTGCCGTAGCTCGCCAGCCACAGGTGCAGCCATCCCTTGATCGATTGATAGCTGTTCGCGTCAATCTCCACGGAAGGCATCAGCAGACCGGGATTTCCAATATAGCCAGCCGTTTCACGTTGAAATCGCTCGGCCGCCCGCACCAGCTCCACCGCTTCGCTGGCGCGGAAAAGCAGCGGCTTAATGATCGAAAAGTGGGGCCGGCCATCGGCATCTTTCCAAACGTGATTGATGGAGAGCAAGCGCAGGTCCCTTGAGAAGAATTGCTCCCGCGGGGCCATCCCCAGGCACATGATATCCCCGGGAAGCGCCGTCCACTCTTCGCCTTCCATCCGGATTATCACATGGCCTTCCCGCACGATCCAGAAGGCCTCGGTCGAGGGCATAAGCCTGACCCATTCACCGAGATCAAAACCGGGACCATCATAGACCCGGTAAAGCGTCGCCGAGCTGGCCCGGAGACGAGCCACCGTCAATAAAGTCGTGGGAGACATAAAAACGTCCTGCACATACCGGAATCGATCAGCAAGCCCCTTGGTAAAGAAACGTAAGTTTTCCGTTCTGAAACATAACGCCATAGTGTCGCGGATTTCCTCTGCACCCATGCATATTCGGGAATGCTTTCGACAACCCTCTCCCCCTCCTCACAGTTGCCATCGCGCCTGGCCTTGATCACCGGAGCTGCGCGCGGCCTTGGTCGTGGAATTGCTGAAACCCTGGCGGATCAAGGATTCCAAATCGCCATAGCCGACATCACGGCCGAAAAAGATGCGTCCGAGGCCATCCATGCCCTCAGGGCCAAGGAAAAGTTCGCCGGTTATCATCAAATCGACGTGTCCGACGAGCCAGCCGTCCGCCGCTTGTTCGCCGACCTCGACGCAGATGGCCGGGTGATCGATGTTCTCGTAAACAACGCCGGCACCTCCCGGCCGCAAACCATCCGGGATACTACGCTTAACGATTGGAACGACCTGCTGCGCATCAATCTGACCAGCGCCTTTCTTTGCAGCAAAGAAGCCTTCGCCCGGATGGAGCAACGGCGGGGCGGTTGCATCGTAAACATCAGTTCCGTAGCCGCCGAACGGGGTGCTTTGCTGGGCCACGCCCACTACTCCGCCAGCAAGGCCGGACTGCTCGGCCTCACCCGCACCCTCGCCCGCACCGGAGCGCCCGTCGGCATCCGCGTCAACGCCGTCGCTCCCGGCATCATTGATACCGAGCTGCTGCGCACCGTCCACAGCGCCGAGGAGATTTCCAACATCGCCACCTCCGTGCCCCTCGGCATCGGCAACCCGCGCGACGTCGGCCTAGCCGTCGCCTTCCTGTGCGGCGAAGGCGGCCGCTACATCACCGGGGCCGTGCTCGATGTGAACGGCGGCGCGCACATCCATTAACCCGCCGACCATGCAGCTCACCTGGCTCTCGCAGAGCGGCTATCTGCTCGCGCACGACGCGGCGCGACTTGTCGTTGACCCTTACCTCAGCGATGCCGCCACGGCCAAGGGCGCCACCCGCGTCGTCGCCGCCCCGCTGGACGCGGCGGCGCTCGCGCCCGACCTGCTGGTCATCACCCATAACCACGTCGATCACTGGGATCCCGTCGGCGCGCCGGAGATTCTGCGCACGCATCCGCGTTGCCGCCTGCTGGGCCCGGCCAGCGTGCGCCCGCTGGCGCGGGCCTCGGGAGTTTCCGACGACCGCATCCGATCACTGGACGTGGGGGAAACCGTCACCACCGGCCCGTTCACCGTCACCGCGCTGCCGACGCTGCACAGCGATCCGCGCGGCGTCGGTCTGCTCATCCGCGTGGGTGAACTCACGATCTACCACAGCGGCGATACCGAATACACCACCGCCTTGGCCAAAGACCTAGCCGCCCGCCTCGCCACAATCGCTCCGCGTCTCGACCTCGCGCTGCTCTGCATCAATGGACGCCTCGGCAACATGACCTGGCGCGAAGCCGCCCTGCTGGCCGAGACCCTCCGTCCGCGCCTCACCGTGCCCAACCACTACGACCTCTTCGCCGAAAACCAGGCCGACCCCGCGCCCTTCCTCGAACGCTGCGCCGTCCTCGGCCTCCCCGCCCGCACCCTCGTCGTCGGCCAACCCATTTCCCTTGTGGATCTCGCATGAAAATCACCGCCATCACCCCTCTTATTTGCCACGCCTACCGCACCAACTGGGTCTTTGTCAAAGTCACCACCGACGACGGACTGCACGGCATCGGCGAGGCCACCCTCGAATACCGCGAGACCACCGTCGCCGAGGCCATCCGCGAACTGGGCCGCCTCTTCGTTGGACGCGACCCGCACCAGATCGAAGCCCTCTGGCACGAGGCCTACCGGAGCACCTACTTTCGCGGCGGCCCGGTTTACATGAGCGCGCTTTCCGCCGTCGAAATGGCCCTCTGGGACATCAAGGGCAAAGCCCTCGGCGTCCCCGTGTATCAACTGCTTGGAGGCAAGGTCCGCGACTCCGTGCCCTGCTACGCCAACGGCTGGTTCGCCCCCGCCAAGACCCCCGACGAATTCGCCGCCAAGGCCAAGGAGGCCGTCGCCGCCGGCTTCGCCGGACTCAAGTGGGACCCCTTCGGCTCCGCCTACCTCGACATCGCCAAGGCCGACCTCCGCCTCGCGCTCGACATCATCAGCGCGGTGAAAGAAGCCGTCGGCGACCAGGTCGATCTGCTCATCGAAGGCCACGGTCGTTTCAACGTCGCCACCGCCGTGCGCATCGCCCGCGAGTTGGAAAAGTTCGACATCCTCTGGTTCGAGGAACCCGTCCCGCCCGACAACCTCGACGCGCTCAAGGAGGTCAAGCAACGCACCCGCGTGCCCATCGCCGCCGGCGAACGCCTTTACAGCCGTTGGGAAGCCTCGCGCTTTCTCGAAATGAGCTGCGCCGACTTCATCCAGCCCGACGTCTCCCACTGCGGCGGCATCGGCGAACTCAAAAAAATCGCCGCCATGGCCGAGGCCCGCCACCTCGCCGTCTGCCCGCACAACCCCAGCGGCCCCGTCGCCAACGCCGCCACCCTCCAGCTCGCCGCCTGCACGCCGAATTTCTTCATCCACGAAACCATGGCCGTGGACGTGCCCTGGCGTCGCGAAATCTGCAACGAGCAGATGCGCTTCGCCAATGGCCGCATGACCATCCCCGACGCCCCCGGCCTCGGCATCGAGCTCAACGAGGAAGCCATCGCGAAACATCCCTACGAGCCGCGCGACCTGCGCCACTACAACGGCACCCTCACCGCCATCCGCCCCCCCGACGCCACGAGCTACTTCAAGGCCTAAACCCCTACGCCTCCCCCTCCCATCGCCTCTCGCCGATTACCCCCAATGCCTCACCTCATCGCCACCGCTTCCCTGCGTCTCACGTTCTGCGACGCGGCAACCCTCATCTCCTTTACCGAAACCGCCACCGGCCACGACTACGCCGGCGGACGCCCCGTCTGGCGGCTCTTCGTCGAGCGTGGCCAACGTTATCAGGAAGAGGTTTTCGCCCGTGGATCGAGTGCCACGATCGCCCGGATTTCGGCCACGGAGCTGCGCTTTGATTACGACGAGCTGGTCTCCAAAACTTACGGCGCGATTCCCATCCGGCTGAGCTTCGGCGTGCGGCTCATCGGCGACGAAGCCCACTGGTGGGCCGAATTGCGCAACGACACCGACGACGTCACGCTCAAGGACTTTCAGTTCCCCCTGATCGGGACAATGCGCCTAAAGCCGGGCCAAGGACTCATCACCACTTTCGCGGGCGGCCAGCGTCATCCCGACGCGAAGCAGTTTGTCCGTGGCCATTATCCGCTCACCCACCACCACTACGTCACCAACGATCACGAGGTTTGGCAGGCGCAACTTAGCTACCCTGGGCTTAGCGCCGCCGCCAACTGCTTCACCCTGCCCACCGCCGACTCCGGCCTCTACTTCGGCAGCCACGACACCACCTTCCGCGACACCATCCACCTCTGGCGGCTCGACGGCCCAGCCAAGGAGGACTTCGAGGCCGGCTTCGCCAAACACCTCGCCCTCCGCCCCGGTGAATCCATCCGCCTTGATGGTTACGTCCTCTCCGCCTACGCGGGCACCTGGCACATCGCCGCCGACAAATACCGCGCCTGGGCCGAGACCTGGTTCAAACCCGCACCCCGTCCCGACTGGCTGCGCGGCTTCAACGGTTGGCAACGCCTCATCCTCAAGCACCAAGACGGAACCCTCCAGTTCCCCTACGATTCCTTCCCGCAGATTTTCGCCGACGGCGCCAAGGCCGGCGTCAAAGGCCTCTTCATGTTTGGCTGGTGGCCCGGCGGGATGGATCGCCAATACCCCGACTACCGCCCCGACCCCGAACTCGGCGGAGAGCAGGCCATGCGCGTCAACATCCGACGCTTCCAAGACGAACTCGGCGGCCACGTCATCCTCTACTCCAGCGGTCGGCTCGTGGACATGGAATCGGCCTTCTACAAGGCCAAAGGCCGCCGCCTCGCCATCAAGACCCGCTCAGGCGAAATCCGCCGCGAATACTACAACTTTGGCAACGCCTCCACCTACACCCGCACCCACGGCACGGTCGAACTCAGCCCCATGTGCCTCGACTGCGCCGAATGGATCGACGTGCTCAAAGGCGTGATCGACCAAGCCGCCGACCTCGGTTGCCACGGCGTCTTCTTCGATCAACTCGGCCTTAGCGAACATCCTTGCCACGACCCCGACCACGGCCACCCCGTGCCACATCTTACCTCGTGGGCTACAAAACGCCGCATCTGCGGAGAACTCCGCGACTATGCACGCGCCCGAGATCCGCAACTAGCCGTCGGCGTCGAGGTCTTCGCCGATGCCGTCGGCGACCAGTTCGACTTTGTCCACGGCTGGTATGGCCAGGGCTACATCGCCCGCAACGCCGACTATCAGGCCAAGGGCGAGCGCCCGCAGTATCCGGCCTTTGTCGAATGGACGCGCTACACCTTCCCCGGCGTGCAGATCTCCGACCGCGACATCCGCGACGGCACCGACGTCGAACGCCGCGTCAACCTCGCCCTCCTGCTCGGCCTGCTCAGCGACGTCGAAATCTACCGCTGCCGCAAAACCATCGCCGAGGTCCCGCACTACCAAGCCTGGCTCGGTGAGGTAAACGCCCTCCGCGCCCGCCACCCTGAGCTCCTCGCGCCGGAAAACTACCGCGACACCCTCGGCTTCACCGTGGACAACCCCGAAGTCGAGGCCCGCGCCTTCGTCCACGGCAACCGCATCGGCGTGCTGCTTTCCCAAAGCCATTTGCCTGAAATGACCGTCACCGTGGGCTTGCAGGTAAACGGCACCTACGCCGCCCACGACAGCATCGGCGGCGCGACCATCACGCCTGGGCACCCCGCCACCGTAGTCCTCCCACGCCACGCCGTCGCGCTCGTTGTCTTCAGCCTGCCCGCCGTGAAGCCCTGACTCCCTCTTGATTTCCCATGAAAAAATCCCCCCAAAAAACATTACGCCGCAGCCCGCTCCACGCATTTTCCACCGTTCTGCTCCTGCTGCCTTTGCTCCTATCCCTCAATTTGGGAGCCGTTGAAGTTTTCAGAACAATTGAACCTCCCGGCGTGCTCCCCTCCGTGGGCACCCAGCCTTGGGGCGCCGATCTCTTGTCTGGCTTTAAACCCACAAAAAACACCTCGTTTAATCCGGTTATTGATCACCCTGACGCGCTTAAAAAAGTGCACAGCCTGGCTTCCTCCGCTGGAATCAGCGTGAACTTCTGGACGGTGCAGGTGAAGGCCTTGAATGCGACACCCGTCGGTTCTGGAACGGTGCTCTATGTGGAGTTCTGGATGCGCACCCGCACTACTTCCGATGAAAAAAAGACTGGCTATCTGACCGTGGGCGTTCGCACGACGAGCAGTCCTGCGGGAATCATTTTGACTGAAAACATGAAGTCCACCCTGGAACAAGGGTGGGTGCGGCAAGCAGTGGCCGCGAAAGTCGCATCCAGCGCAGAACCCGGCGGCTTGGAACTTTACCTGCAATTCAACCGAACGGCCGATCAAACGGTGGAAGTTGCGGACTTTCGTGTCGTGGGTCTTGAGCCCTCGGTTGAATTAGCGGCACTGCCTGTCACCACGAAACCACCGGCTCCTCTGAGCGCCGAGGAGGTTAAACCCTGGGACCCCAAAGTGCATTATTCCAAAGTAACCGGCGCAACCATCGATGAGACCGAAATCCGCCAAACCCTCACCATAAACCCAGAAGCACCCGAAACAGCGACCAACTACCGCACCTTGCGAGCCGGCCTCGCCGCCGCCCGCGATGCATTGTCCAAGGCCATCCCGACCAAACTTCTCATCTCGCCGGGAACCTATCGCGAAGCGGTGACCGATGTGAACTGGCAGGGCTTCCCGACGCGCGATGCGCTCTTGGTCCTGGAAGCCGCACCCGGTGGCGAGGTCATCTGGAGCGGAGCCGATCCGCTGCCAGCAAATCAATGGAAAGATGAGGGTCGGGGGCTGTGGTCTCACCCCTTGAAAGAAGTGCGCCCGCCCGTGGATTATCCCTGGGGCATGACCCGGCGCATCGGCTGGCAGAGCGAACAACTGTTTATCGGTAGTCGTCCAGCTCGTCAGGTCATCCTCGACGTTTACGACGCCAAGCCCTGGCCGCGCTCAAGTCAAAAGCCGGTCTTCACTTTCAAGGAGCGCCGCGATCCCGCCATGTCCCTGACCGCCCCGTTCACTTTTGGCGTATCCGCGCAGCCACCGGAGGGTCCGCGCGTCTATCTCCGGCTTCCCGTCGGCCAGAAGCCGTCAGACGATATCGAATACACCGTGCGACCGTCGCTGGTCAACTTTGGCGGCAAGAGCAATCTCGTCATTCGCGGCATCACCTTCCAGCGTTGCAACACCGCCTCGCGCTGGGACGAAGGCGTGATTCGTTGGGCGCCGGACAACGTCCGCAACGTGCTGATCGAAAACTGCCGCTTCCTCTGGAACAACGCCGTGGGACTAAACATCCCCAAAAGCCAGAACTGGACGCTCCGCAACATCGAAGCCGCCTACAACGGCAAAGGCGGTATCAGCACAGGCGACAATATCGATCTCCTGTTTGAGAAAGTGACCACCAACTTCAACGGCTGGCGTGCCCTGCGTGCGGGAGATTCCGGCTTTGCGTACGGTGGGGTAAAATTCCACAACACCGTCGGCGTAGTCGTGCGCGGCCATACCGCTATCGGAAATGTCTGCGCAGGCCCCGCTCTCTGGTGGGACATCAACTGCAAACGCGCGCTGGTCGAAGATAGTGTCCTCGCCTTTAACCGCGGCGGTATTCAGTGGGAAATTTCTCAAGGCCCCTTCGTCGCACGTCGCACGCTCATCGCCATGAACGAATCGACGGAGGTCAACTGGTGGCAGACCGGCTCGGCGATCATCGAAAACAGCCTCTTGGTTGGTAATGGCGACGGTCCGTCTTCCGCATCCGTGTTGTTTGGAATCGCCGACTGGCGTAAGGACGTGCACGGAACTGTCGAGTCGCTCGTCATGGGACTGCATATGATTCGGGATAGCGTCGTGGTTGCGCTCGGGAAGAACCAAGCCATCCAAACCCACTGGCTGGTGAATCGCGCGCCGGGAATGAACACCCTGACGTATCGTGGTTTCCGCAACACCTTCTGGTCGCCCGACTCGGAGCGTGCACTGTGGCTTAGTCGCAGTCCTCAGGATCGTAATATCGGCGAGACATACACTCTGGCGCAAACCATCGCCAGCGGCGAAGAGACCGATTCAGTCTGGCGAGATCCGGGCCTGCGAGACCCACAGAACGGCGACTTTCGCTTCCGCGAAGATTCGCCATTGAAAGACCGCAAAGAGCTCCCGCAGTGGGTCATCCAGTCCGAAACTCAGGAGAAGATGAGAGCTTTCTTCCAGTGGGTGGGCTACTCCCCGACGGTGACCACCGAACTCAACGATTGGGAATAAGGTTATAAAATCTTCTCAGAAAATCCCGCACCCACGCGGACGCCCCCTACCTTATAATCCTATCGTTGCTACTATTCTCAGATCTTAGCCATACCCACCCCAAGCGGTCAGACTTCCGCGTGAAATCCACACGTTAGTCTTCACCGCCGTCGTGCGGGTCACCTTCGCACCTTCTGCCGCGAATCCCTGATTCCCTCTCCCTATACCCATGAAACTACCCCACTTCCTGTTCGGTTTAATCCTGCCTCTGCTCGCGCTCACGCCGCCCGCCAAGGCCCAAGAACACATCCTCCACGTCGCTCCCTTCGCCATTGGCAAAGCCGACGGCTCCTCACCCGCCGACGCCCTAGAACTCCAGGCCGCGCTCAATACGACCAAGAATCCGACCCAAGCCATCACCCTTCTGCTGGCTGATGGCAGTTATCGAAATATCTACGTCATTCCGGCTCGCACCGACGACGATACCGACAAAGCGCTGACCCTGCGCGCCGTGAACAAGGGCAAAGCCATCATCGACGGCTCGGATGTCGTCACGGACTGGACCGGGCCAGATGCGGATGGCACTTGGACGACCCCGTGGACAGAGGGCTGGGGGCTTTCGCGGGATCGGCCCTCGTCCGGGCTGATGTGGGCGTTTAAACCCATCATGGTGCGCCGCGAACTGATCTTCATAAACGGCGAACGCCAGGAGTTAGTCATGCAGCCGGATGCCATCGCGCCGACAGCTGCCAGTGCCCTCAAGCCCGGCCAATTCACCGTGGACGAAGCCGCGCAGGTGCTCCGCATCAAACCGCCCGCCGGTGTCGATCCGCAGACCGCGTTGATCGAAATCAGCCGCCGTGGCACCAAGGCGGTGAAACCGGATGAAAACATGCATAACGAAAAAGTGATGCTAATGACCGCCCTCGATGTGGGCAACCTCACCCTGGATGGCATCGTCTTCCGGCGTTCTGCGGCCTCGATTTATGGCCCGCCCTTGTGGCTGGGCGGACAAAAACGCAGGGTCAAAGACATCACCGTGACGGACTGCCAGTTCATCGAAAACAACGGCTCCGGGTGGTGGCAGGGCATGACCGACAACCTCACGGTCCGCCGCTCCAGTTTCAGTCGCAACGGAGTAGGCGGTGGCGGCATCGTCTCCACCACCAATGCGCTTTTTGAAGACTGCCGCTTCGACGACAACAACTGGAAATACGGCACCTGGGGCGCGACTTGGAACGCGGCAGGATCCAAGAACATCGACGGTTCCATTCAGAACAAGCGATTCAAGGGACGCAGCGAAGACCTGACCTTTCGCCGCTGCTCTTTCCAACGCAATGCCGCAGCCGGGGTCTGGTTCGACTGGGGTCCCAGGCGCATCATTGTTGAAAACTGCCTCATCGCCGACAACAGCAACGGTCTGGGCTTCGAGATCGAACAAGGCCCCGCGCTCATCCGCGACACGGTGATTCGCGGCAACGGCGGCGGCGTGCTTCACGCCGTGAACTCGCCCGACATCACCTTTGAGCGCTGCGTTTTGGTGGACGCCATTAACGGCAAAATGTCCACCCCGGTAGCCGGGCCATGGAAGTCCGATGCCATCATCACCGTGGCCGGGGATGTGCGTAACGAGGACAACATTGAATCCGACATGCACAGCCAGACGGATAAAAAAATCGAGCCGGGCAGCTATCCACCCGCCACGCATTACCGGTCGAAACGCCTCACAATCCGCGAAAGCATCATCCAATCCACCGGCGAAAACGGACGCCTCTTCGAAGCCCGCTACTGGGGCGCGGCGGCGAAGATCGGCTTCAACCCCGCCAACGAATTTGCCCCCACGTTTAAGAGTGAACGCAACCGCTACTTTCAGCTCCAACCCGGCAACGCCTTCATTGCCGGCGGTGCAGACGAAACGGGCGTGGGCAAATTCGTCCTCAACTACGCGCCCGATACCGCGCTGGCCAAGATCGACCCAAGTGCAAAATGGGAACCGACGAGCGATGCCGCCCTCGCCGCCCTGGACCCGCTGGAGGGCAAGCCGCTGGATATCGCAGGTTTACCCCTCGCTTCCGAACAGGAACGGCTCGCGCTCCTGAAAGCCTCCATCAAGAACGCCCTCGCCAACCTCCGCCTACCCGCCCAAGGCGGCACCCTGAGCCTCGAAGTCCGCAACCCCACCACTCGTGAGTTGACGGTTGAGGGCTCCCTTGGCTCCAGCAGTTGGGAAGCCGTGACGAAAGCCCCGACGATTCTTCCGGGACGCACGGGCCTTGTGCAAATCGCCCTGAAACCGGGCGGCAACATCAACGCGAGCAGCCTCGCCCTCAAACTCGCCGCCAGAGCAGAGGGTTTTGAAACTCTATCCGCAAGCGGCATCATCGAACTCATCCAGCCGGGGCAAATGTCCCTGCTCGCCGCCGCCACGCTCGACGGCGATGTAACCGAATGGGCCAAGGTTCCCGCCCAGGAAATCAAAAATCCCAACCAAGTCTTCGTTGGCAAAGGCTTGTTGAAAACCTGGGGGAAACCCGTGGACGCCCGCACCAAGCTCCAAGCCGCGACCGACGGCAAAAACCTTCTCCTCGCCATCACCGTGCAGGACGACACCCGCTCGGTCACCCCGGGTGCTCTTTATGAGCAAGACGCGTTGGAAATATTCTGGGACAACCGCGCCCCCGTCGCACGCAACGGCGAGCACGGCACCGGCACCGGCCAGCTCATCGTAACTTGGCCGGCGACGGATGGCCCGATCCCCGCCAAGGATTGGCAGGTTCTCAACACCCAGCTCCACGCGGAGGCGATCCGCTCCTTCGCCAAACGCACTCCAGATGGCTGGGTGCTGGAGTTGGCACTCCCGCTATCCGAACTCGGTGGCCAAACCGCGCTCGCGACCGGAGGCTCCATCGCGCTCAACCTCAACCTCAGCGACCGCGACGGCGAAGACGCAAACTTGGCCACCTTCAAACGCCTCACCCTCACCGGCAAAGGCGAAGGCAACGCCTCCACCGCCGACTACCTGCCCTTCATCGTCAAATGAGCCCGGCCTCCCCATCCCGCGTTCAATCGTCGCCCTCGTTATCTTAGGCGTTCCTGCCGCCAAGAGATAACTTCCTCTCCATATACCCATGAAACTACCCCACCTCCTGTTCGGCTTACTCCTGCCGCTGCTCGCGCTCACGCCGCCCGCCAAGGCGCAAGAACGCATCCTCCACGCCGCCCCTGCCGCCGCGGGCAAAGCCGACGGCTCCTCGCCCGCCCACGCCCTTGAACTCCAAGCGGCCTTCGACGCCACCCGCAACCCTGCCGGGCCGATTACCGTGCTTCTGGCCGACGGTCATTACCGTAAGGAATACACCGTCCCCTCCCGCAACAACGACAACTCCGCCCCGCCGCTGACCATCAAGGCGGTTAACGCAGGCAAGGCCATCATCGACGGCTCCGACCCGGTCGAGCAGTTGAGTGGCCCGGATGCCAATGGAGTCTGGGAATTCCCTTGGACCGAGGGCTGGGGGCCGAACACATGGCGTGAACCCGGGGCGGCCCAATATGAAAAGCCGATCTATTTCCGCCGCGAAATGATGTTCATCAATGATGGTCGCGTGGAGCAGGTCATGGCTCTAGATGGGATCAAAGCATTACCCTCCGAAGACCTTAAACCCGGGCAGTTTACGGTGGATGAGACTGAGAAAGTCATCCGGTTTAAGCCTTTCGAAACGTTTACCCCAAAAAAAGACCAGGTGGAAGTCAGCCGCCGGGGCGCGCGTCCTTCTTCTCGTCCTGGTTTGGAGTCGGTTCCCTTGCTGAGAGCCAACGGCATCGCGCATCTCACCCTTGATGGTTTGATTTTCCGTCGGGGAGCAAACCACAACATGTTCGCAGCCGTTGAATTGGACGCCATCAAGATTACCCGCGAGACGTTTGAGCAACGTCTGCGCAATTTGACCATTAACCGTTGCCAATTCATTGAGACCAGTGGACGAGGCATCAATGCCAACCACTGGATTGATGTGGTCGTGCGTAAATCCGAATTCTCCCGCAACGGCAGCGGCGGCGGAGCCTTTAACCGCAGCGACAATGTGCTCTATGAGGATTGCACGATTTCCGACAACAATTGGCGCTTCAGGCAATGGATGGCTAACTGGGATGCTGCAGGAATGAAACTTTACGATGGTGCGTCCAAGGACAACAACTTCACCGGACGCAGTGAGAATCGCACTTTTCGGCGTTGCGCCTTTCAACGCAATGCGGCGGGCGGTTTCTGGACGGATTGGGGACCCAAGAACGTGACTCTGGAAAACTGTCTTATCGAAGACAACAGCACGGGCGTTCAAGTGGAGATTAATATCGGGCCGGTGGTTATTCGAGATTCCGTCATTCGCCGCAACGGCGGCGGCGCCATCTACGGTGTCAATTCCCCGGACGTAACGATTGAACGCAGCGTGCTGGTGGATGCCATTAACGGGCAGCTTTCCACCCCTATTTCAGGTCCGTGGCGGGGAGAAGGACTGATTAGTGTGGCGGGTGATACACGCAACGAAACGCGAGCCTCCATTAAACGTTTTTCCCATGATGGGCAAACACCCGATGTGCCGCCCGCCGAACACTACCGCACCGTGCGCTGGACCATCCGCGATAGCATCGTGCAATCGACCACCGGTAACGGACGCCTCTTCTGGGCGCGGTATTGGGGTAAAGCCGCGGAGATCGGTTTCAACCCAGCCACTGAATTTTCCAAGACCTTCACGAGTGAACGCAACCGCTTCTTTCAGGCTGGCGCACAAGATGGCTTCCTCGCTCCAGCGGCGGATCAAGAAGGCGCGGGACGTCTGAACATTACCTACGCGCCTGACTCCGCTCTTGCGCAGATCGACCCTTCGTCCACTTGGGCACCCATCAGTGATGCCGCCCTCGAAGCCCTGAACCCGCTGGAGGGCAAACCCCTCAACCTTGCCGCCCTGCCCCTCGCCACCGACGCGGAACGACTCGTCCTGCTCAAAACCTCCATCAAGCACGCCCTCGCCAACCTCCGCATCCCCGCCCAAGGCGGCACCCTGAGCCTCATAGTCCGCAACCCCACCACCCGTGAGTTGACGGTGGAAGGCTCCCTTGGCTCCGGCAGTTGGGAAGCCCAGACGAAAGCCTCGACGATTCCTCCGGGACGCACGGGCCTTGTGCAAATCGCCCTGAAACCGCGCGGAAACATCACCGCGAGCAGCCTCGCCCTCAAACTCGCCGCCAAAGGAGAGGGTCTGGAACCCCAAACCGCCAACGGGATCATCGACATCGTCCAACCGGGGCACATGTCATTGCTCGCCGCCGCCACGCTTGATGGCGATTTAACGGAATGGGCCAAACTCCCCGCGCAAGAAATTCGCCGTCCCGCGCAAGTGTTTGCCGGTAAAGGACTGCTCAAAGACTGGGGAACCCCGGTGGATTTACGCGCCAAGTTCCAAGCCGCCACCGACGGCACCTCCCTGTTCCTCGCCATCACCGTGCAGGACGACATCCGCTCAGTCACCGAGGGCCCCCGTTGGGAGCAAGACGCGCTGGAAATCTTCTGGGACACCCGCCCGCAAGACCAGCGCAACGCAGAACACGCATCCGGCACCGGACAATTCATCGTCGCCTGGCCTGCCGCGGATGGTGCCATCCCATCCAAAGACTGGATGCAACCGAGAGGGCAGGTGAAGGCCGAGGCCATCCGCTCCTTCGCCAAACGCACGGCGGACGGCTGGGTGCTGGAAATGGCCGTCCCGCTATCGGAACTCCACGGGCAACCTACTCTAGCCGCAGGCGGCAGCATCGCCCTTAACCTCAACATCACGGACCGCGACGGCGAAGGCGACAACGTGGCCACCATCAAACGCCTCACCCTCATCGGCGAAGGAGACGGCAACGCCTCCACCGCCAACTACCTGCCCTTCATCGTCAAATGACCCCGGCCTCTCCGTCCCTCGTTTCAACCTTACCCGGCCTACGCGCGTTCTGGACTTTCCAAGAACCCGCCGGCGACCCGCGCCTCGCCCTCGGCCCGCAACCCAGCCCGTTGCGCGAGTGCGGCGCGCCCGTGCCCCGCGCCGACGAAGGCGTCTTCGGACCGCACTCCGCCGATCTCGCCGCCGGGCGCTGGCTCACCTGTCCGCCCGCCGAATGTCCGGCACTCAACCTCCACGGCCCCGCCGCCCAGGTTAGCGTCGTCGCCTGGATCAAACCCCGCCGCCAGGACCCGCCGTGGTGCGACTTCATCGCCGGGCTTTGGGATGAGCGCGCCATGCGCCGCCAATACGGACTCTTCCTCGGCCTCGGTCTCTCGGGTGTGAAGTCCAACCGCCAGGTCTGCGGCCATGTCTCCGCCACCGGCGGGCACTCGGTCGGGTTAAAACACTGCGACGACGCCTCCTCCGGTTCCACGCCCGTGCTCGACGACGTATGGTCGCTCGTCGCCATGACCTACGACGGCACCGCCATCCGTTCCTACCTCAACGACCACCTCGACCCTCACCCGCAACGCAGCCCGTATCCCTACTCGGCGGGCATCCACTGCGGAGGCGACGCCGGGGCCAGTGCCTTCACCGTTGGGGCGGTATCGCTGCCCGACTTCCGCCTCGGCCACCCGCGCTTCGATCCGGTGACGACCATGGGTAACACCTTCGCCGGGCTCATCGGTGGCCTCGCCGTCTTTGACCGCGCCTTGGCCGACACCGAACTGCGCACTCTTCATCAACGCACCCTCGCCTCATGAAGCACCATCTCCCCGCCTGGCTCGACACCGCCGCATTTTATCAAGTTTACCCGCAGAGTTTTCAGGACACCAACGGCGACGGCATCGGCGATCTGCCCGGCGTGATCGCCCGCCTCGATTACATCCGCTCGCTGGGCTGCGACGCCCTCTGGCTCAACCCCATTTTCGTCTCGCCCATGCGCGATGCCGGCTACGATGTGGCGGATTTTTGCCAAGTCGCCCCGCGCTACGGCACCAACGCCGACGCCAGACGCCTCTTTCGCGAGGCAAAAAAACGCGGGATGCGCGTCGTCCTTGATCTCGTCGCCGGCCACACCTCCGACCAGCACCCGTGGTTCAAAAAATCCGCCAGCCCCGCAGCCAACACCTACTCCGATTGGTATATCTGAAGCGGCCACTGGCTCGAAGGCGATGCGAACATGGTGCGCGGAGCCACGGAACGCGCCGCATGTTATCAGCCGAACTTTTTCTACCACCAACCCGCCCTCAACTACGGCCACGCCCAACCCGACCCCGCCAAGCCCTGGCAACTCCCCGTCACCGCGCCCGGCCCCCGCGCCGTGCGCGAGGAACTCCGCCGCATCATGGCCTTCTGGCTCGACCTCGGCTGCGACGGCTTCCGCGTGGACATGGCCGCCTCCCTCGTCAAAGGCGACCCCGACGGCCAGGGCCTCCGCGCGCTCTGGGACGACTATCGCGGCTGGCTCGCGAAGCATTACCCCGAGGCCGTGCTCGTGTCCGAATGGGGCAACCCCCGGGCCGCCATCGGCTCCGGTTTCCACATCGATTTCCTGCTCCACTTCGGCGAACCCGCCTACCAACACCTCTGCGCCCCGCGCGTCGATCCGTTCAACTGGCCGCAGGAAAAACGCGGCTACTTCGACCGCGAAAGCCGGGGCGACATCACCGCCTTCTTGGAAAACTACCTCGCCCACCTCGAGGCCACGCGGGACCGCGGCTTTATCGCCCTGCCGACCGGCAACCATGACTTCGCCCGCTTCCGCTACGGGCGCAGCGAGGCCGAGCAACGCGTCTTCCACGCCCTGCTCTTCACCCTGCCCGGCGTGCCCTTCCTCTACTACGGCGACGAGATCGGCATGGATTTCAACGACCAGGTCCCCGACAAAGAAGGCGGCTACACCCGCACGGGCACGCGCACGCCCATGCAATGGACGCGCGGGCGCAACGCCGGCTTCTCCACCGCCCCCGCCCGCCAGCTCTACCTCCCCGTGGACAAATCGCCTGCCCGCGTCAGCGTCGCCTCCCAGGAAGCCGACTCCGCTTCGCCGCTCCACCACACCCGCCGGTTGCTGGCGCTGCGCCGCGACCACCCGGCCCTCGGCAACACCGGCAGTCTCGACGTCATCCATGCGGCCAAAGACCACCCGCTCTTTGTCTTCGAGCGTCGCCTCGGAGATACCCGTTACCTCGTGGCCGTAAACCCAACCAGACGCCGTGCCACCATCGATCTGCCCGTTCTGATCTCCGCCGAGCCGGTTTACGTCGATCGCATCACCGGCAAAAACCAGCTCATTCTCGCCGCCCCGTTTTCGTTTGGTATTTGGCAACTGACCAGCTGATCCGCAGCCACCACCCGCCCGCAACGAACCGTAACTTGGCGACAACGAAACCGCACCGGCCTGGATCGAATTCCGGCGTTCGTCTGCCACTTTAGCTTACCCCTTATGTTTACCCCTCGTTCACTCGTTTACGCCCTTGTTTTAATTACCTCCCTCGCCCGGCCGGCACTGGCCGATTCTTTTGCCAACAAGTTCGTTCCCGTCACCCAGGCCAATGCCGATTCCCCCTCGGAAATCTCCGGCCAACTGCCGCCGGGGTGGATCGACGATTCCTCCTACCGCAGCGCCAAGGTCGCGGTTCATTACTCCCGCGCCCAAGACTCAGCAGCCTCAACGCCCTTTTTGCAGATCGACGCCCGCTCCATCGACCGCGGCCAGGCGCAAGTCGTGCGCCCGGACATCGCCGTCACTCCCGCTAAAGTTCTCCGCATCAAACTCCGCGCCCGCAGCACCTCCGCCACTCCGCTGCTGATCGGATTGCGCCAGTCGCTCGCCCGCATCGACTTGTATCAGAAAAACCCGGACAGAGGTTGGGTGCAGGAATCCGCCCACACCCAGCTCCCGCGCTGGATTGCTGGCCATAACCTCTCGTTAACCCAAAACTGGGCCGACTACGAACTGAACCTTCATCCCGTTTACGCCGATCCCGCCGCGCAATTGGTTCTGGCGTTGCGCCAAAGTGGGCAGGTCGAGATCGCCTCGATCACATGGTCCGCAGAACCGCCGACTAAACAATCAACTGCCGCTGCCGTCGTCAGCGCCGCTCAAGCCGAGGCCCTGCGCACTGCCGCCATCGAAGCTGCGCTCACGTCGAAAACGAGTCTCTCCGACCTGTTCGATACCACCGCCATCACCGGCGCGCAGATTGATGAAAACACGGTCCAGAAAATCATCCGCGTCGATGCCTCCGGTAAAAAAGCCGACACGACCTCGCTCGCCGACGGCTTTCAAAAAGCCTACGACAGTCTGATGCGGGGCGTGCCGACCAAGCTCGTCCTCGCCCCTGGCATCTATCGCGAATCCGCCCCCGCGCTTGATTGGACTGCCGAACCCGCCCGCAGCACCATGTTCGTGGTCGAGGGCGAAGGCGAAGTGCAATGGACCGGCGCGGATGTTTTCCCCCTCTCCAAATGGAAAAACGAAGGCGACGGCCTGTATTCCCATCCGTGGCCGCACCAGTTCGGCAACTACGCCTGGCGCTGGGATTCCAACCGCGCGCTCGTCAGCCAGCGTAGCGAGATGGCTTTCCTGAACGACCGCCCGCTCAAGCCTCGCATCCTCGAAACCTACGCCACGACGGGCGTTGGGCTGCGCACTCCCAAGGGGGAGAAAATCACCCATACCTACTCCAACTTTCGCGATGCGAAAACCATCCTGCGCCCCGGTGAATTCGGCGTGATCGAACGCGCTGAAAACGGCCAAAAAATCTGGATACGCGTGCCCGCCGGCGAGGTTCTCAAGGAGGACAGCATCGAAGTCAGCGTGCGTCGAAACCTGATCCGTTTCGTGGACAAACATAACCTTGTCCTGCGTAACCTCACCGTGCTCCGCGTCGCCAACGAACCGCACAGACGAGCAATCCACTTCGCTGCGTTCGGCGGCCCGCTCTCCACCAACGTGCTCATTGACCGCTGCCGCTTCCTTTGGAACGCCAACACCGGCATGCAAATCGCCGGTGAAAAATGGACGGTGCGCGACACCGAATCCTCCTACAACGGCCGCAGCGGCCTCAACACCGACGGCCTGAAGGACGCCCTCTGGATAAACAACACCACCAACTTCAATAACTGGCGCGGCCACTGGGGCGGCGACACCGGCTTCGCTTCCGCCGCAGTCAAAGCCCACCGCACCGACGGTCACCTCGTCCTCGGCCACACCTCCATCGGCAACGCCGACCACGGGTTCTGGTATGACATCGACTGCAAGAATATCTACATGCAGGACGTCACCCTTGTCGATAACCTCAACCACGGCACCCTGCATTGGGAACTCGCCGCCGGTCCCTTTCACGGACGTCGTCTCCTCCTGGCCAACGCGGATCGCAGCTTCTACGTATTCAACACGGGGCACTCCCGTTTGGAGTACTCCATCATCACCACGGCGGGGCAACATTCGCTGCCCAATTTTGAGCAAGCCTTCCGCTTCGGCGGCAACGACCGCACCGATGCTCATGCCATCACGAGCCAAGCAGCGTTTTTTAAACCGCGGGTGGAAATCCGTAATACCGTCCTCGCCGTCCAGCCGCCTTTTTCACGCGGTCTGATCGAATGGACGGACGTGCGCGATCCCGACAAAGAAACCTACCACCCCTACACCTACACCGGCAGCGGGAACACCTTCTGGGCGCCCGCCAGCCGCCAGCCGGTGACCTACAACATCAAGAAAGGCGTAGCCACCAACGACGGCTCCAACCAAATCGACGAAGGCGGAACAGCCACCACGTTGCAGGGCTGGATCGACGCCCGCGAATCCGGCTCCCGCATCGCCGACCCCGGCTTGGTGGCTCCGGGCGATTACGATTTCCGCTTCACGCCGGAAAGCCCGCTCGCCTCCGAGGCCGCACGCTACCCTCAGGTGGTCCTCACACCCCGGCAAATCACCGCACTGCGCAACTTCATCTACGGCAGTTGGCTCGAATACGACGAACCCGCTTTTTCCACCACCCAACCCAATCCACCCTCCAAACCATGAAATCAAAGACTCCGCTCTCCTCCCTCCTCCTCGCGTTGACCGCCGTTCTCGTCTTCGGAGCAGCCACTACGACCCACGCTCAAGAAAAGCCGATGGTCTATCTGCTCAATGGCGACTTCAGCCAGGAGCTGAACGGCTGGAACTCGAGCCCGACCGTCGCGATGACCGTTCTACCTACCACGGAGATACCGGTTAATTCCGATAAATTCCCCAAGAAAATTCTCCGCAATGTCGTCACCCCGAAGAGCGGGGATAAACCTTACAGCGCCCAAATCGTTAACGCGATCCGCCGTCCTTTAAATGAAGGAGAAATCCTCACGATTCGCTTTTGGGCGCGCAGCCCGCAGTCGCTGAGCATCACGGGAGATATTTTGGAGTCTGTCCCTCCCTATGCCGCCCTCACCAAGGGCAAAACCTCGTTTGTTGTGACCCCGGAATGGAAACAATACGAATTCATCGCCGTCGCCCCGCGAGAATTTGAACGCTTGGGAACCCGCCTGGTGATCGCCTTTGGCTCGGTGCCGGGGCAGGTCGATCTGGCGGACCTAAAAATCACCTCGGCGGACCATCCTTAAACCGCATTTTTGCTTCAGAGTTTGTTTCTGTTTAATGGGAGACTCGCCGTCGTTCTGATTCCCATTTTCGTACTCTCAGTATTCATCGAACGAGCACACTCGCGAGTAAAAGAAAAGGGGAGCTTGTCGCCAATTGAGTCGAAACTTCGTTAGGAGCTGTCTGCAAAGTAAACCGATGCTTCGTGAGAGGGAAACCATCCTCGGCCATGCCGCCGAGGGCAACGCCGGCCCAGCCTGGTTTCCCTCTCACGCGCAGGGCGTAAGCAAAGCGTCGGGGTGTTTTTGAAAACAGCTCCTAGGGCAAAGTGGACTGCACCCGCAGACGCAGGAACCGCTTGGTCGCACCCGGAGGCGGGGTGTCGGTGACGGTGACGTTTTGACCGACGGTGCCGGGGTTGGTGGCGAGGTCGGTCCAGGTTGCGAGGTCGCTGCTGGCCTGGACGGTGTAAGTGAGTTCGGCGGCGGGGCGGGCGCGATAGAAGGTTAAGGTCAAAGTTGAAGTTGAAGGGACCAGCGCGGCGGTGGGGAGCGGGGCGGAGGCGGCGTTGGTCGGCGTGCCGTTGAGGGCGTATTCGAGGAGGTTGTTTAGGCCATCGCCGTCGGGATCAGCGGTGTCGGCGGCAGTGCCGGTGGCCTGCCAGGTGGCGAAGTGGGTGGTGCGCCACGTTTCCAGCGGGGTGCGACCGGTGATGAGGAGGTTGAGGTTGTTGCCGCTGCGTTCGAGGGTGCCGGACCAGCCGGAGGGCAGGGTGAGCGTGGGCAGGGTACCGGAACCGGTGCCGGCGGCGGCGGTTAGCAGTGTGTAAGTGCCTGGGGTGGGCGCGGAGCCGCTGGTGGTGATAGTCAGAGTGGAGGAGCCGGCGAAGGTGAGGCTACCGCCGAGATCGAGTTTGTCGTGGTCGCCGGGCACCGTGCTCAGGGCGAAGGCCAGGCCGCCGCCGGTGTTGAGGGTGACGTTGCCCGTAATCGTGCCGGTGCCGCCGAGGCGGGCGCCGCTTTGCACGGTGACGGAGCCTGTTCCTGTGGCGGAGCCGGACGTATTGTTGGCCAGTAAGGTGCCCCCGAGGACTTCGGTGCCGCCGATGTATTCGTTGGCGGCGGAGAGTACGACGGTGCCGCCGGTGGGCGTGCCGATGGCGTCGTTGGCGTTGTCCCCCGCCGCGCCGCCGGTGTCGGGCGTGCTGTTGGCGTTGGTGTCGAGCTGGGGGTGGTTGCGGAACTGGTTAATGGTGACGCGTGTGGTGTGATTGGTCGGAGGGGTGTCGTTAGGGGTGTCGTTGATCACGCCGCTGAACTGCACCGTGCCGCCGGTGGCGGCAAGCAGGGCGAGGTTCTGGCCGAGGGTGATGGTCTGGTTGGAGGTGTTTGCTCCGATGTTCGGGTTGGCGCTGGAGATGGCTCCGCTAAAGGTGACCGTTCCCGTGGTGTTCACGCCGCCGAGCTGGTAGCCATTATACACATTGAAGCTGCCTCCGTTGTAGGTGGTGTTAGTGGCGCCGCCACCCAGCGAGAGACTGCGGGCAAAATGAGTGCCGTCGTTATCCAGAAAGAGCGAGCGGATGCCATATTGCCCGTTGGCACTGGCGATATTACCCCCGTTACCGTCGGACAGTGAAAGGGTTTGAGTGCCTATCGGGCTGCTGCTGGCGGAGGCCGGAACGCTGCCTTCAATGATGAGCACGCCGTTGGTGAGGAACTGAGTCTTAGAGTAGGTGCGTTGACGATTACTCAGGCGAATCACACCGGCGTTGGCACCGCCGTTGGCGGAAAATCCCGCATTTATGGAATTCCAGTAAAGCGTGCCGCTGGAACCGCCCGTGATGTCGCCGGAAAGATTCAGGGTCATGCCGCGTCGTTGCACGTTGATCTGGGTAAAACGGGAACCGAGGGCGATGTCACCTGAGAGAGCGAGGGTGTTGGTGGCGTTAGCGGCGGAGGTGGTGTTGCTATTAAATACAAACGCGCTTCGCCAGTTCGCACTGCCCGTGCCTTGGGAGAAATCGAGGCCGCGGGAGAAGGTGTGGCTGGAGGTGGAGTCGGTGGATAACAATGCTAGCTCCGCTGCGACATTATTGGTGGTTCCCGAGGTGGTGGCGTCCGAAACCGTGATGGAGCCGGTCGCATTGCCCAAGGGACCGTTAGCTCCGGTCGTAACCGAGCCATAAACTTCCAAACGCCCGCCTGATATGATGGTTGGCCCCGTGTAGCTATTGGCCGCATTGGTAAGCCGGAGTGAGCTATTTACCGACGCCACGGACGGGGTGCCGGTGGTATGAAATGTTCTTTGCATGCCACCGCTTCCTGAAATAACGCCACTGAGCGTGATTCCGCCGGATTGGCTGCTGTTCCCGATGCGGACTTCCAGGTTTTCGTCCAATTGCAGGTCGGCGGTGATCTGATCGATTTGATTATTATAAGTGCCGGCGCTGGTGCCGACATCGGGGCGTTCCAAGAGCGCGGAGCCGCCATCCGTATCAAAGCGCAAGGAGCCGCCCGAGCCCGGGACGATTGAAATCGTGTTAAAATCATTACTGCCCGAAGTCGTTGCCGCACTGTCTCCGATTCTGAGAACGCTTAGGGCGACGGATTGATTCAGCGATAGGGTGGTGCTGGCGGTAATATTGGGAGTCACCTTCGCATCGGCCCCGACCATGTTGGGAATATACAGGGTATCCCAATTGCCTGCGGTCACCCATGAATAGCTGTTGCTGCCCGTGCCGGTAAAAACATAAGGCGTGGTGGACCTTAGGGTGGTTTCCGTGATGGCGCTCGTTGCGAGACCACTGGCGATCGCCACGGCGCGCAGCAGGATGGGGGTGGGACTGACGGTGATGTTGAACGCCGTCCCGTTGTAGAGTGTGCCGTTGGAAATGGAGGGTTCGGTGCCGTTCGTCGTATAATAAATCGCAGCTCCAGAGGAGGGGCTGGTTAAACTTATCGTCCGCAAATTGGTATTGGGTATGCGGGTGACATTGAATCTAGGCCGTCCGGTTCGGTAAACGAGGTTGTAGATAAAGTCATCGGCCGGCGTGACCATCGAAGTGACGGTTTCCCCGTAGATTTGCCCCAAGGTGAAGGTCTTTATCTCGGTGCCCCTCATGCGAAAATTTTCGAAAGTCAGGCCATCAATCGAGGCGGTGGAATCATGTCCATAAATCTTGGACGCCCCGGCGCCCCATCTAGTCAGAACCGAGATGTCTTTAAACAGCAGGTTTTGGATTTTTCCGTAAGCGGTATCACTCGCATATTCGTTTTTAAAGATTCTTACGTCAATAGGGTAACCACCATAACGTTCAATCCGCAGGTTTTCAAAGGTGATGTCGCGCACGGTTGCGCTGTCCACGACTTGGACACCGAGGGCCGAGCCGGAAGTATAGGTGTCGCAGTCGCTCACCGTAATATTTCGCATAAACGGTGCCCGGCTTTCATCACCGATGCGCACAGCATAGCCGGTCATAGTAATCAACGTGCAGTTGGTGATTGTAATATCTTCTAGGTTCTGCAGATTGGCGTTGTCGTTTTCAAACCAAGTGGCCCCCTTGGGGGAGATGCAGTCGTCGGTTGTAAAATAAAAACTGTCGGAAATGGTGACGCCCTGCGAATTACAGATGTCGGTGCCATCGCCGTTCGCGCCTTCTTCACGATGGGTGTTGAGCACTTTGATGCGTGAAATGGCAACGTCCTGACAGTTCCACAATGTCACGGTCCAGTGCGGAGAATTATATAAAAGCGGTCCGTCCAGGGTGACATTTCTGCAGCGATTAAAGTCCATCAACAAGTCGGTCTTGTGGGCGGTTGTAGATCCGTCGATGATGCCGGTGCCGGTGATGGAGACGCCGTCGGTGTCGGTCGAATCAATCGTGGTCTGGAGCAGCGCTCCCGGCAAAAGGTGGATGCGCTGGCCGCTGTAGAGTTGGAGCGAGGCCCTTGTATAAAGACCGGGCCCAAAAACGTAGGTGCCGGCGGTCGTGGGCCAGGGGGAACTTGAAAATGTGGTGGGCGTGAAGGTGGTGGTGGCGACGGGCGTGTCTTGTGGTGGACTGGCGAAGAGGAAAAGAGGCTTGGGCGGCGACACCGTGTCTTCGGGGATCGTCGTGACACTGGGAGCCAAGGAATCGTTGACCTCGATGAGCAGTGACTGAGCCTTGGTTAAGGTGAAGGTGGCCTGGTTTCCGCTGATCGTCGGGGTGATGCCCGCCGAAAGCGGCCGGATCGTAAGACGATTGATCGTAACCTGAGCCGTGATCGTGACGGTGACTGATCCGGTGAAATCGAAAGGGACGAAGGATGCGGTCGTGGTGGGGCGAATCTTGCTGGAGCTCCAGCGAAGTTGTTTGACCGTAGTGGAGTAAACCGGAGCCGTCTGGCCGTTGATCGTGACTGTATAATCGCTGGAGGTGCCGAAGGCCTCGGCGTTGGAAGCCAACGGATAGGTTGGGTGGATGAGGAGTTCGTCCGCGCAATTCCCGGGGATTGAAAAAGCGGGGAATAGGAAAAAAGCGAGAATACGGCAGATAAACCCAAAACAAACCTTGTTCGAGGTTTTAGAGGGTTCATTGAAAGGCGGCGTAAATGGAATTCTCATGTGGGTAGATATTATAATGAACTTTTCGGCTTCGCCCGGAGGGGGCAGGCTGCGTCATTTCCTTTAAACAGAAATGGTGGCTAGCATTGGTCGAGTTCTGCTGGGGTAACATCGTGTGCTCAATAAGAAGCGGCAGAAGGGAGGTCGTTTGCAGGCAACATAGCTGTATGTGTAATGGTTGCATACAGGCCATTCAGGGTATGCCTGAGTTTTGGGAGTGGAACGTCAGCTTTCAAAAATCGCATTATATTAGGTCAATCAAGCTTCAGCGTGATCGACTCCTGGCTGTCGGATATACTTGTTTGAAAACTCCTGTTCTTGTCTCCGACCTGAACCGTAATTGAATAGTCTCCTTTAAAACCTCGTCCCGACCACTTGCCTGCTTGATCGGTTGCGCCGGTTTCACGCGTCCACCATTCTTTTCGGACCAAATTGAGGTAGGCCTCGTAATTGGGTTTGGGGCTCCAGTTTTTGGTCATTAGTGCCGCCTTGGGTATCCAATGTCTGCCTTCCCAGAAGCCCCACATTGTAATGCCGTTTACCGCCGGGTGGCTGAAAGCGGCGATATAAAAATCCCTGGTGTAATCCGCCTGCATGGCTTCATCAGGCGTATTAATATCAAATTCTGTAATCTTGATGGGCAGCCCGATTGCGGCCACGCGATCCAATTCTACAAGTACCTCTGCCGGGCTTATGGGAGCGCCTCCGATGTGCGCCTGAATACCTACGCCGTTTAACGGCACCCCCTGCGCCAGGAGTTTCTTTAGGGAGGTCCTAATTTCATTTCCAGATGTGATTTTAAATCATCCTGCTGAGGCCAGCGTGAGTGCACTCGCAAAAAGCGTGGGTTAACAGGTGTTTAATATGATGATTTCAAGTGGTTTGAGTGCGGGAAGGCGTGGGTCAAGCAGCGCATTGAGCCCGACCGGTGACCAGTTGCACGCAACGGCACAGGTTGTAGCACAGGTTCATCATACCGATTTGATATTCGTTACGAACCCGGCCGATGCCACGGTT
>CAIRBK010000050.1 GCA_903876795.1 uncultured Verrucomicrobiota bacterium | reverse complement strand
TCTCCAACTCTCGCAGGGCCGCAAGTTGCTCATCATCCAAGACCAAGGGAATAGCTCTTCTCGACATGACAAGAGCCTGTGCGAAAACTGTAATATGTAAAGACATTAAGAGGTCAGAACACTAGCGATTCGGCATGACTTTGCCAGAAGCGGCCGGGGTTTACTATGCGGTGGTTTCCACCATCGCGTTGATCACCTATGCCTGGGACAAGCGCGCCTCGAAGCGGCCGGGCGCGCGGCGCATCCGCGAGCGGACGCTCCACGGGTGGGCGCTGGCGGGTGGATTCGCGGGTGCGTGGCTCGGGCAGGCCTGGCTGCGGCACAAGACGCGCCATCCGGCGTTTGTTTTTGTCACGATGCTGTCCGCCGTCGCGCACGCCGTTGGCTGGGCCTGGTGGCTGGGTTGGCTTTAGGTTTTATCGGGAAACACGGCCTAGGTTCTATCTGGTTCCGCATTCTTTTACGCCGCCTGGAGCGGTTACATTTGGGAGACGCGTCATTAAAAACTGGTTTTGCATGCCCCCTGCCTTACCCTGTTGAGCCTTTTACCAATGGCCTCCAAGCGCACCCCGACCCGATCCTCCACAAAAGCCGCGCCTGTCAGCGAAGCATCCGACCAGGCGGTCGAGCGGGTCGTCATCCCCAAGAAGCGGCCTCGTGCCGTCACCCCGTCGGCCAAGCCCGCCAAGGCGGCCTATTTCAATCGAGAGCTGAGCTGGCTGGCCTTCAACCGCCGCGTCCTGGAGCAGGCTCGAAACGAGAAACACCCGCTGCTCGAGCGCGTGAAGTTTCTGGCCATCGTCTCCTCCAATCTCGACGAATTTTTCGAGATCCGCGTCTCCGGCATCATCCAGCAGGTGGACAGCGGCCTGACCGAGCCCAGCGTGGACGGCCTCGGACCGAAGGAGTCCCTGCGACGCATCCACTCGGTCGTTGGCTCGCTCGTCGAGGATCAATACGATTGCTGGCACCGGGAGTTGCTGCCCGCGCTCGCCGCCGAAGGCATCGTCTTCAAGACCGCCGCCGAGCTCACCGCCGCCGAACTCACCTGGGTCACGGCGTATTTCCAGGAGCAGGTTTACCCGGTGCTCACGCCGCTGGCCCTCGACCAGTCGCACCCTTTCCCGCAGCTCGGCAACAAGACGCTCAATGTCGTCGTCTCCCTCGACAACCCGGCGACTCCCGAGGTTGAGCAGCTGGCCGCCATCCTTCCCGTACCCCGCATCCTGCCTCGTCTTGTGCCGATTGATCCCGCAAGCGGCGGCTCGCAGCAACGTTTCATTTTCCTCTCCGAGGTCATCAAACTCTGTGCCGGAGTGTTTTTCCCCGGCTACCGCATCAACGGCGCCCACGCCTTCCGGGTGACGCGCAACAGCGACCTCTACATCGACGACGAAGAAGCCGAAAACCTCCTCAAGAAAATCGAGGAGGAGCTGCGTAATCTCCGCCGCGGGGCCGCCGTGCGCCTGGAGATTGAAGAGGGCGTGGACGACCGCATCTTCAAGGTCCTCTGTGAAAACCTCGACCTGTCCCACGAATACGTTTTCCGGCTGAACGGCCCGCTCAACCTGCTTCGTCTGATGAGCCTGGCCGACATCGACCGGCCCGACCTCAAGTATACCCCCTTCACCCCGGTCAATGTCTCCCCACTGCGTGATGTAGCCCGTATTTTCGAGACGCTCCGTGAGCAGGACGTGCTCCTGCACCACCCCTACGACTCGTTCCAGCCGGTCGTTGATTTTGTCGAGCAGGCCGCCGCCGATCCGCATGTGTTCGCCATCAAACAGACCCTCTACCGCACCAGCGGCGATTCACCCGTCGTGCGTGCGCTCATCGAGGCCTCCCGGAATGGCAAGCAGGTCACCGCCCTGGTCGAACTCAAGGCCCGCTTTGACGAGGCCAACAACATCCAATGGGCCAAGCAGCTCGAGGAGGCCGGCGTCCATGTCGTCTACGGCCTCATCGGCCACAAGACCCACTGCAAGTGCTCCCTCGTCGTTCGCCGCGAGGGCAAGCTCCTCCGCCGCTACGTCCACCTGGGCACCGGCAACTACAACCCGAAGACCGCCCGGCTCTACACCGACCTCAGCTATTTCACCGCCCGCGAGGAAATCACCGCGGACGTCGCCAACCTGTTCAACACCCTCACCGGCTTCAGCCGCGAGCCCGTTTTCGAGCACCTGCTGGTCGCCCCCTACAACCTCCATCGCCGCCTTCAGGAACTGATCCGGCGCGAGGCCGAGAACGCCGCCGCCGGCCGCCCCGCCCGAATCATCGTCAAGATGAACTCGCTCGTGGACAAGGCCACCATCGACAGCCTCTACGCCGCCTCCGGCGCCGGGGTGAAGATCGACATCATCGTGCGCGGCGTCTGCTGCCTGGTCCCCGGTGTCAAGGGCCTCAGCGACAACATCCGCGTGCGCAGCCTCGTCGGCCGCTACCTGGAGCATGCCCGCGCCTTTTACTTTGAAAATTCCGGCGGCGAGCCGCTGGTCCTGGCCGGCAGCGCCGACTGGATGCCGCGCAATTTCTTCCGTCGCGTCGAGGTCGTCTATCCCGTGCGCGATCCCGCCCTGCGCCGCTGGATCACCGACGAACTTTTTGTCATCGAGCTCCAGGACAACGACAACGCCCGCGAACTCCGATCCAACGGCGCCTATGTGCCCGTCCGCCGGGCCGCCGAAGCTCCGGTGTTCTCCGCCCACAGCTACTTCATCGCCAGCGCCACCGAACGCGCCCGGGCCCTTGCCGAAACCTGATCCGTGCCCCATGCGGTCCGCCGGGAGTAGTTGGCAGCCACTTCCGCCATCGCATGTGCCCGGCATCCGTCCGCCCGCTGATGCGACCAAACCTGACCGCGTCCTTAAACGGCACAATGGGAGGATGACCGTCGCGGCCTCGCAGCGCCTTCATCTCGTCCGCGAACTTATTTTAACGATGCTTCCGCAACCGGATCTTTGCGCGGGTGGCTTGGTCTGGGTGCGATCTTGCGCCACCCTGCCCGGGAGAGCAGCCGGTAAACCGTGGAGGCGGCCACCTTGTGTCCGACCAGGCTCTTGTAGTCGCGCCGGAAGGCACCCGCTTCGACCAACTCGCCCCGTCACGGTCGCCTTGGCCGAGCCCGTTTTCCCCTCTCACGCCGATCTCATTTACATCAGAAACACAGCCTAACGCAGAGCGTCGACGGCGGTTTTGATGCGGCGCAACGCTTCGGTGAGCGTGGCGCGGGGGCAGCCGAAGTTTAGCCGCACATGGGTGCCGCGTTTTGCTCCGAAGAAGGCGCATTCGCTCAGGCCCACGCCATGCGTCTCGAAGTGGTCGATCGGGTCGGGGAGGTTGAGCGACTCGATGTTGATCCAGGCCAGGTAGGTGGCCTCGATGGGCGCGGCGACATGCAGTCCGGGCAGCTCGCGGGCGAGGAAATCGAGCAGGTGGTCGCGGTTGCCGCGCAGGTAGGCGAGCAGGTCTTGGCGCCACGGCTCGCTGTCGCGGTAGGCGGCCTCGCAGGCGGCGAAACCCAGCGTGGTCACCTCGGCGACGATACCGGCGGTGGCGCGCACGAAGCGCGTACGCAGGGCGGCGTCGGGGATCACGGCGAAGGAGGTGCCGAGGCCGGGAACGTTGTAAGTCTTGCTCGGGGCCATGAGCGTGACACTGCGCGCGGCGATCTCCGGCGAGAGCGTGGCGGTGGGGATGTGCGTCAAAGAAGGATCCAGGATGAGGTCGCAGTGGATCTCGTCGGAGCAGAGCACGAGATTGTGGCGCGCGCAGAACTCGCCGAGGCGCGCGAGTTCGTCACGACGCCAGACACGGGCGAGCGGGTTGTGGGGGTTGCACAAGAAGAAGAGTTTCGTCTTCGGCGTGACGGCGCGTTCCAGCGCATCCCAGTCGATTGCCCAGCGGCCCGGGGTGGAAGCGGTGTCGAGCACGAACGGAACCGTGACGGAGACGCGGCCGCTGTTTTTCGGCGCCGACATGAAGGGCGGGTACACGGGCGTAAGTGTGAGCACCTCCTCGCCCGGCTGGGCGAAGGCCTGCGACGTCACGTTGAGTCCGCAGACGAGTCCGGGCAGCCAAACGATCCACGCCGGGTCGATGGTCCATCCGTAGCGTGAGGCGAGCGCGTCGGTGACGGCCGCGACGGTGGCTGCGGTAGGGCGCGCATAACCGAAGACGCCGTGGTCCACGCGGTCATGGAGGGCCTTGAGGATGGCGGGCGATGAGCGGAAATCCATGTCCGCCACCCACAGCGGAAGGATGTCCTTGCCGGCGTATTTCTGCCACTTTTGGGAGTCGGTGCCGAGGAGTTGGGGGACGGTGTCGAAGTCGAAGCTCATGCGATTGGAAAATGAATGAAGGCCGAGCATGGATAAAATCTTGGAGCGAGCGCGACGGTTTTCAGCCCGCACCAAAGGAGGTGGGGGAACAACTAACCCATTGTGTTAGTTGTTACGGGTGAAGCGCGGCCTTGCGGGGGGGCGGAGGGGCGATTGGGTGGCGGGCGATGAAGATTGGTTTTATGGGCGGGAGCTTCGACCCCGTGCATTTCGGGCATCTGGTGGCGGCCCAGGACGCCTACGAGCACGGGGGCCTGGACCGGCTGGTGTTTGTGCCGGCGGCGCAGGCACCCTTGAAAGCGGGCGCGGTGAAGGCTTCGGCCGAGGCGCGTCTGGCGATGCTGCGCGCGGCGCTCGGTGACGACACGCGGTTCGAGATATCTGACCACGAGGTGCGCAAGGGCGGGGTGAGCTACACCATCGATACGGTGCGGCACTTCGGTGCGGAGTTTCCCGGAGCCGAGTTGGCGTGGGTGATCGGTGCGGATCAGGTGGCGCAACTGGAGCGCTGGCGGGAGATCGCCGAGTTGGCGGGGCGGGTGGAGTTCATCGTGCTCGGCCGGCCGGGGTGGGAGGGTCGGCGGGTGCCGGAGATCCCGGCGTTGAGGCTGACGTGGTGCGAGGGGCATCGGATCGAGCTGAGTTCGACGGAGATCCGCGCGCGGGTGGCGGCGGGTTTGCCGGTAGACTATATGATTCCGCACAAGACGGTTGAGTATGTGCGGGAAAACGGCCTGTATCGCGGGACTTAAACATGCCGAACCCGATTCCTTCCGATTCCACGTTGGTGTTGCTCCAGCAGTTGGCCCGCGCCCTTGAGGACAAAAAGGCTGTCGATCTGTGCGTGCTCAAGGTGGGCGCGAAGTCCACGATCACCGATTATCTGGTGTTGGCCACGGGCACGTCGGAGCCGCATCTGCGGGCCTTGCGCATCGAGGTCGAGCGCGTGCTGGACGCGGCGAAGCAGCCGATCGCGGGGATGGAGGCGGGCACTTACGGCAGCGGGTGGACTGTGGTGGACGCCTACCAGATCATGACGCACATTTTTACGCCGGAGCAGCGCGAGAACTACGCGTTGGAGAAGTTGTGGAAGGACGCGGAGGTGCTCGAGGTAGCGGCGTTGGTTGCCGAGCCCAAGCCCGGGAAACCGGCGGCGAAAAAGAAATCGGTCAAAAAAACGGCCGTCAAAAAGGCGACCAAGACCGTGAAGAAGGCGGTGGCGAAGAAGCCCCGCCCGGTCAAGACGACTTCGTCCAGGAAAAAGGCGTGATCGCGCCCCGCGGCCGCCGGTCGAAGGGCGAAGGGCGACCCTGGATCGCCGAGCCGCCCGGAGCGGGCGGATTTTGGCGGTGGACGGCGTTTGATTTTAAACGATGAAAAGCCTTTTGAAGGATCGCATGTGCTGGTTGCTGGCGGCGCTTGCCTTGGCGACGCTGGCGCTGGGGCGCCTGGCGTTGCCCGACGACCGGGCGCTTCTGTGGGTAGTGCGCTCGGGGTACTGGTTTATGCTGGCGCTGGCGCTGGCGGGCGGCGCCGCGTTGGTGCGGCTCTGGCTGGCGGGGGGACGCGAATGGCCGGCCTCCTGGCGTTTGTGGCGCACATGGGCGGTCATCGCGGCGGCGACCCTGGCCTGGCACGCGCATGAGCGTCCCGGGTTCAAAATCCTCGCCGACGAGGTGCTGTTGCTCGGCACCTCGCAGAGTCTCCATATGCAGCGGCAGGCGGGCTACGCGGTGCGGGCGACGGACGTGCGCGGGCCGTTTGAGCTGTTGCAGACGACCTTGGACAAACGCCCGTTGTTTTTTCCGTTTCTCGTCTCGGCGGTGCATGATTGGACCGGTTACCGGCCGGAGAACATTTTTATCCTGAATGCGGTGCTGGGCCTGGCGGGCCTGTTGGTTGTCCACGGGCTGGCCACGCGGATCGCGCGCAGTCCGGCGGGCGGGCATGTCGCGGTGCTGTGGCTGGCGGGGATACCGTTGTGGGCGCAGCAGGCTTCGGGCGGAGGGTTTGAGCTGCTCAACGTCACGTTGCTCGCCGCCTGGCTGTGGCTGGCGATCGCGTATACGGCGCGGCCCACTGCGGAAAAGCAGGACGCCTTGGTGCTGGTCGCGGTGATGGTGGCATCGACGCGTTACGAGTCGTTGCTGTACCTGGTGCCGACTGCGGGGCTGCTGTTGTGGGTGTGGTCGCGGCGGGGGGGGCGGTTGGCCAGTCCTTTGTTGCCGCTGGCGCCGGTGCTGCTCCTGCCCACGTTGTGGCTCAACCAGGCTTTTTCGGCCAACGCCGGATTTTGGGAGATGCAGTCGGTCGGGGCGAGCCGGCCCTTCGCGCTGGGAAACCTGCCGGACAACCTCGGCCACGCGCTGGCGCACTTCCTCTCCACCGACGGATTCCAGCCCAATTCGCCGGCCTTTGGCGTCGTGGGCCTGCTGGCGCTGCCTTGCCTGGCGGTCTGGGGGTTGCGGCTCCGGAGAGATCCGGCGAGCCGGGACGAGGGCGATGCGGGGCTGTTGGCGGGACTGGCCGGACTGCTTGCGGGAACGGGGTTGATGATGGCCTACTTCTGGGGGCAGTTCGACCATCCGGTCATCCACCGGTTGAGTCTGCCGACGCAGTTGTTGATGCTGGTCGCGGTATTGCTGGTGGTGGCGCGGCTTTGCGCGGGCAAGGTGGTCCTGTGGCGCATCACCGGCGGCCTGGCGCTGCTTTCGCTGGTGGTGTGGAGCCTGCCGGTGATGGCTCGCAACGCTTACGGCCGCGGATACACACCTGGGGTGGCCTACGCCTGGCGCGCGGAGTTTCTGGAGCGGTTGCCCGGCAGGAATATTTTGGTGATTGATCGCGACTGCCAGTTCTGGATCACGCGCGGCATCTCCGCGACGCCGATCGCGCAGGCGCAGGCGCGGCGGGAGGGCATCGCCTTCCATTTCCGCAACCGCAGCTTCACCGACATTTACGTGTTCCAGGCCCTCAAAGTGGAGCCCGAGACGGGGGTGATCCGCGTGGCGACCGAAGACGAGCTGGGCTCCGGCTATGTCTTGGAAACGGTAGCCGAGCACCGGCTGGCGATTTCCAATCTGGCGCGCATCAGCCGGGTGACGGCGGTCAACCCTCAGGCGGTCGCCGCGCCGTCGGCGTCCGCCGATGTCCCGGCCGTGCCGACGGATCCCAAGCAGGCGGAGGCGGCGCGAAAGGCGTTTCTTGAGAACTGGATCAAGAATCTGCCCTGAGTCATGACGGACCGAGGCGTATTCAACCCCTTGCGGTGGCCGGCCGAGCGGAAGGCCGCCGTCATCAGGCTGGCGATTCTGGCCGCCTCCGGGTTGGTAGCGGTGCTGGCGGGTTTCAAGCTGCTCGCCCCGGCCGCCGCCGGCCAGTGGGTGCAGCGCTGGGGTTATGCGGCGATCGCGGTGACGTTCCTGCTCTGGGCGGTTGCGCTGGCCCGGGCGGGCGCCCCAGCCCTCTGGCTTGCGTGGCTGCGCACGCGGAGCGGGGTTTTGACGCTATCGGTCGCGCTCGCCCTTTCGGTGGTGGCTGGGGTGACGACGAAGTGGGGTTACAAGGTACTTTACGACGAGGTGGTGTTGCAGGGCACCGCGATGAGCATGGCCAGGGAGCAGAGAGTGGGTGCTATTGGCCGCGCCTACGTCATGGACGACCAGCTGCGGATCGTGCAGGACTACCTCGACAAGCGGCCAGTGTTTTTCCCCTTCGTGGTGTCGGTGCTGCACCAGGCGACGGGGTATCGGGAGGCCAATGCCTTCGTGCTGAACTTTCTGCTCATGCCGGTGATCCTGCTGATGGTCGCCGCCGCCGGACGCCGGCTGGCCGGGCCGGCTGCCGGTTGGGTGGCGCTGGTCTCGCTGGGGGCCTTTCCGCTCATGGCGATCAACGCCACCGGTGCCGGCATGGAACTGCTCAATCTGGCGCTGGTGCTCGGCGTGGTGCTGGCGGGCGCATGGTATCTGGAGCAGCCCGGCGAACGGAGGCTGGACGTACTGGTGCTCACGGCCGTGCTGCTGGCCAACACGCGTTACGAATCCAGCATGTATGTGCTCTGCGCCGCCCTGATCGTGCTGGAGGGCTGGCGGCGGGCCAGGCGGGTCTGGCTCTCGCCGCTGGCGCTGATTTCGCCGCTGCTGCTCATCCCCTACGCGGTGCACAACACCTATCTCTCGGGCACGCCGGTTTTGTGGGAGCTGCGCGACGGGCAGGCGCACCGGTTTTCGTTTGAATACCTGGCCGCCAACCTGGGGTTTGCGAAGACGTTTTTCGGCAACACCGGACCGGCCATCGCCAATTCGCCCTGGTTGACGTGGGCCGGACTGGCTTCGGTGCTCGGCTGGGCGGCGCACCGATTGCGGTGGCGTCGTCGCGGGGCCGACGTGCCGGCGGCCGAATGGAGCGTCGTCGCGGTTGGCCTGGGCGTGGCCGGGAACCTGGCGTTGCTGCTGGCCTATTACTGGGGCGACTTGAGCGACCCGATTGTTTCCCGGCTTTCGTTGCCGCTGCATGCCTTGCTGGCGCTGGCCATCGGGGCGGCGGTTGCGTGGCTGGTGACTCGCGGCGTGCGCTGGGGGCCGGGCGCGGCCGTGGCGGCCGCCTTGCTCGGTTACATGGCTTGGGGCCTGCCCGCCAACGCACACATTCCAGGGCTCAATCTTATCGGATCCGCCCAGGATTGGGAGGAGAGCGTGGTTGCCCGGCGTCCGCCGCTCAACCGGCTGATTATCACCGAAAAGAGCCCGTTGTTCTGGTTTTGCCGAGAGGTGAGCGCCACCTCCACGCGGCGCGTGCGTCAGTTGCCCGAGACGCTGGCCTATCATTGGAAGCAACGGTCCTTCGACGAGGTCCTGGTCATGCAGCGGCTCGCGCCCGCGACCGCCGGGGGCGGCATGGGCGTCGAGCCCGACTCCCAGTTGCCCGAAGGCGTGATCTTGGAAACCATCGCGGAAAGGCGGGTGGGAGGGAAGTTGCAACGTGTCAGCTTGGTGCGGGATGTCCGCTGGGAACCGGCACCGCCCGCCGACGACCAATCCCCTTCGCATGAGTGACGCCGGCAAACCGGTAGACACGGCGGGCGGGGGCCTGGTCCGCTGGCGCTGGACCGCGCTGGTGGTTGCGGCCGGGCTCGCGCTCGCTGTTTGGCTCGGCAACGACGCCGGCCGCTGGCGGCTCCTGGGCGTGCCTGCGATGAATCTGCTGTTTGCCGACACGGCCGCGTTGCTGGCGGCCGGCGAGGCGCACTCGGCGGGGATCGATCCGTATCGGGCGCCCAACTACTTTGATCCCGGATGGCGCGCGCACATCTACGGCCCGGGCTGGCTGGTGCTGGGCGATCTGGGGCTGACGGTGGACGACACGCCCTGGCTGGGGGCGCTGGTTTCGGGCGTGTTTTTTGCGGCGGTCGCGGCGGTGTTCTGCCCGCGTTCGCCGGGGGGCGCGGTTTTTGCGTTGCTGGCGTTGTGTTCGCCGCCGGTCCTGCTCGGGCTGAACCGGGCCAACAATGACCTGATCATGGTGGTCATGCTGCTCGGGGCGGCCTGGCTTGCCGGTCGGCGGGAGCGTACGGCGCCCGCAGCGGCTTCGGTGCTGCTCGGGGCGGCGGCCTTGTTGAAGATTTATCCGCTGGCGGCCTGGCCGGCGTTGTGGGCGTTGCCGGGGCGCGGCTGGCGGTGGGCGCGGATGCTGGCGCCGCTGGCCGTCGCGGGGGCATTCGCCCTGTGGCAATGGCCGGTCTATGCCGCCGCGCTCTCCCAGGTGCCGGCCGACAAAACCATCTACGCCTACGCGGCCGGTTACGCGGCTGAGCTGGCGCTGGGCGGCGTGCGCACGTTGGAGGTCGCCACCTGGGTGGGCACGCTGTCGGGCCTGCTCCTGTTGGCTCGGTGCGCGCGGGGTTGCGCACGCGCCTGGTGGGAGTTGATCCCGTTGCGCGGGCCGTGGGCGTTTATCGGGGCCGGCTCGGCCTGCATCTGGAGTTTTTCGCTGCTGGTGGCGTCCAACTACCCGTATCGGGCCGTGTGGTTATTGCCCCTCGTCGCGCTGGCCTGGAGGGCTGCGCCCGACGTGCGTGCGGGGCGCAGGCTGGCGGTGTTGCTGGTCGTTTTTCTCTGGTCGGGTTTGCCGATGGGTTATCTGCAGTGGCGGGTCTGGGCTATCGGGCCGGAGGAGCAAACCGTCTGGTGGGCGGCGAGCATCGGGTTTGCCCAGTGCCTGGTCTTGGTCTCCCTCGGCCTCGCGCTTTGGCTGCTCACGGGCTGGTCGTGGCGGATGTGGCGCCGGCTTCGAGCCGGCGAATGACGGCGGCGTTGACCTCGCGCAGCGGCGCGTAGAACGCGGTGGCGGCCTCCGCGTCGCCCAGTCGGAACAACAGCATCGCCCCGCCGGCAAGCGTTTCGTCGGCCGGCCGGCCTTCGAGGAAATGCGTCAGGCGGGCCAAGCGCAGGCAGTCGAAATCGAGCAGCATGGCCTCGCGGGCACCCGGAGCCGGCGGCCAGTCTTCGGCGTGGATGCGTCGCAAAAGATCCTGGTAGAGCAGTTCGCGTTGCGGCGTCCACGGGCCGCGCGTCTGGCTGTAGGCGCGGCGGTATTGGGTGGCGCCCAGCGCATACCAGCCGCCGGTGAGCGGCGCGGGCAGTTGGCGGGGGCTGCGATCAAAGTGATGATCGGCAAACCGCACGACGTTGAGATGGTGGCGCGAGGTAAGGTCGGAGCCGAAGTAGCTGAGAAAAACGGCGGGTTGGTCCGGCCGGGCTTGTTGCCAACGGCGCAGTTCGGGCAGGCCCTGGCCCCAGTCGAGGTTGCTGTCCACCAGCCAACGGTCGGGCCGGTTGCCCCCCAGGGGGTTGAAATAAGCCAGAAAATGAGGGGCCGCGTGCAGGGTGATTCCTGCCTGGGCGGCTGCGCAGAGGCCCAGCGCCGCCAGCCGGAGACGGCGGCCTGGTCCGTTTGTCGCCAGCGCCGCCGCTCCCGCAAAAACCCACAGGCAGACGATGACGGGCAGCACATGGCGCAGACCGATATTGATCCCTCCGGCCATCGAGAAACCGAGGATGATCGCACCGAGGACCACGCAGGGCCCGAGCCGGTAAAGCAGCCGGGTGCGCCGACGGGCGGCGAGCAGAGTTCCCGCGCCCAGGGCGATGGCGGCCAGGCCGGGGAGGGTGGTTTTCAACAGCAGCGCGGCGGGAAAAAAAGACCACCAGCCGGAGGTCCGGTAGTCGCCCGCGAAATACGCCAGCCGGTGGTGCGAGTGGTAGGCCACGAAGCCGAAACCGTAGAGCCAGGCCTCCGGCAACAGCCGGTGGTCACGCGCCAGGCCGATTGCCTTTTGCACCGGGCCGGCCTCGACCCGGTGGATTTGGGCGCTTTCCGGCTCGCCCAGTTGCGGCAGCCCGATGTCCTGTGGTTCCACCATCAGGATCGTATCCCAGGATTTCATGAAACGCCCCGTAGAATCGGAAGCGGCCTGGTAGCGGAAGCCGTAGCCGGTCCAGATCACGACGACCGCGATGCCTAGAACTGCGGCGGTCGCGGGCAGCAGCGCGGCCAGGCGTTTAAAGCCGGTCAGGCGGCCGCTCCAGAGACCGCAACTCCAAGGCAGCGGAGAGGACCGCAGAAGGCGCAGCAAGAGAAGCAAGGCGGCGACGGGCGCGAGCAGCACGCAGGTGAATTTGCACAGTGCGAGCAAGCCGGCCGCGCCCCCGGCGAGCAACGTGTTCACCGGGTTCACGCGGTGGCAGAGCCGCCACCAGGCGAGGGTGGCCGCGACCAGGCCGAGCGTGCCCAGCACATCCGAGGTGGCCAGGCCGGCGTGCGCGAGTAGATTGGGGCAAAAGGCGGCCAGGGCTAACACGACGAGGGCACCCGGCCGCCCGCAAAGGGACCGGCTCCACCGGTAAATCAGCAGGAGAAGGGCCGCGCCGGCGAGGGCGGAGACCAGGCGGCTGCGGGCCAGCAGGGTGGCGACGCGCTGGTCCTGGTTTTGGAAGAGGGTTTCGCCGAGCGCCCAGATGTCGGCCTGTTCCCAGGCGGTGCCGGAGCGGGCGGGCGGATCCACGCCCGCGAGAACCCAGGGCAGGGCTTCAAGACGCTGGGGCAGCAGGCCGTTTTCCGGTTGGAAACGATAGTCCGCCGCGAGGTTGTAGTAGAGCCCGGAGACGATGTGGACGGGTTCGTCGGCGGTCGTGCCGATCCGGTCGGAGCCGGCGACGGCGAGCCAGACATGCGCGGCCAGACCGATGAGAAGCGCCCCGTAAACCGTGAGACCTTTTAGCATGGACTAGGCTGGAGTTCGGGGCCTTTAAGTCACAGGGCAAGCATGAACCCCGACGAATACGCGAACCTGGAACGAGTCGAAGCCGACCACTGGTATTACGCGGGCAAGCGCGAGCTGGTGCGGCGCTGGCTGCGGCGGGCGGGCCGGCCCGCCCCGGACGATGTCCTGCTCGACTGCGGCGCGGGCACCGGCCGGTTCGCCGAGGAGATGTCGGCGCATTGCCGCGTGCTGGCGCTCGACGACCATGCCGAGTCACTGGAGTTGTTGCGCCGCCGGCTCGGGGCCGACCGTGTTATTTCCCTGGGTGAGTCGGGCATTCCGCTGCCGGATGAGTCGGTGGACCTGGTGACGGCGCTGGACGTGTTGGAGCACATCCCGGACGACGCGGGCGCGCTGGCCGGCATGGGGCGTGTGCTCAAGCCCGGCGGCGTGCTGGTGGCGACGGTGCCCGCCGGCATGGAGTTATGGAGCGACTGGGACACGGCGCTGCACCATTGCCGGCGCTACTCGCGAGATTCGTTGCGCGAGTTGTTCGGGCCGGGCGAGTGGACGATTTTTCATCTCAACTACACCAACGTCGCGGTATGGCCCGCCGTATGGAGCATCCGGCGCTGGCAAAAACGTTTTCCGCGCCGGGCAAGTGCGCGGGCCGAGGACCGCCTGCCGCCGCCCTGGCTCAATCTCGCCCTGCGACGGCTTTTTGTCGTTACCGGTTTGTGGCGGCTGCCGTTTCCCCGGGGCGTCAGTTTGCTGGTGGTGGCAATCCGTCGGTGAAGGCGGGGGCGACCAGCGGGCTCTGGTTAAAACGCAGGCGATCCAGCACGCGGCCCCCGTCGTCGAGCAGGCGGAGCTCCACATTTTTCCAACGCAGCCATTCCGCGTTGTCGGGCGGTGACCAGACAAAGCGCCGGGGCTGCGGGTCGGGCCGCGTTGTATCCGCGCCCGGCCGGGGAATTTCGCGCCAGGTCGTGGCATCAACCCGGATGCGATCAAAGCGGCGTCGATCAATCAGGCCCGTCGCCTCGACGAAGGCGATGTCGGCCGGTTGGGCCGTCGTCCAGGCGACCAACGAAAGCCGGCCGTCGATCTCGAGGGCGTGCACCACCGAGACCGGCGTGAACAGCTCGGGCCGGCGGCTCCAGATGTCATAGCCTTCGAGACGCAGCACCGGACGGAAAGCGCCGTGGAGGTAGTCCTTGAGCGGACCCTGAGGGCCGAGGCCGTTTTCGATCAGGTAGCGCAGGTGGTCGCGTTGCACCACCACCAGTGCGCGCGGCTCGGCTTCGAGCCGGTCGCGGACGGCGATTTGCTGCCGCTCGCTCAGCAAGGAAAACCAGTGGGTGGTGTTGGCCAAAGTCGGCGGGGGGATTTCCGACCACTGGTTGAGGCTCAGCATTCCGGGGTAGGTGAAAAGGACGTTCGCGTTGCCGGAGGCATTGCGGATGAGGGTGCGCAAGGTGGAGCTTAAAGGCGGACTTGGCCTCAGGGTGCGCGCGCCCGGCAAATCGAGCGGTTCGGAATCGCGCCAAAAGCGGAGGGCGTAATCCCCGATTTTACCGAGGACGAGTAACGACAGGCATACCGCGAAAATCCGGGACCAACCGCGGGCCCGACCGGGACCGGTCAAGTCGTTGAGGGCGATCAATACGAGGGGGATGGCGAGAAAACCACCCCAGGCGATCTGCGTGCCGGCGACGGGGTACGCCTGCAGCCAGTGCCAGCCCAGCAGCCAGGCCAGCCACCAGCGGGCCTGGCGTTCGCCGGCCGGAACCTCGCGCAACGGAGCCGCCAAGGCCCAGCCCAGCGGGGCGATAATTTGAAAAAGACATTTTTCGAGCAGGCCCAATTCCGCCCCGCTCGCGCCGACGAGGAGCGAGCCCAGGGCGACGAGCTTGAGACCCATGAGGATATTCCTGCGAACCACCGCGCCGCCCAGCCGCCAAGCCACGACGCTCCCGAGCGATACCAGCGCCAGGGGCGGGGTGGCCTGCAACCAATTCACGAGGTGATGATAGACGGACGGATGGCGCAACGGAGAGAGCAGGCCGTGCCACACGAGATCGGCCCAGGTGGTGCCGCCCGCCAGCGTGGCCGCCAGCACGATGCCCAGCACGGCGGCCGCAGCCAGTGCCCCGGCCAGGACGGGGCCGCGCGGCCCCGCTTCCGCCTGATCCCCGGGCTGGCTCAGGATGAGCGGCGTCATCATGCAGAAAAACACGACGAGCTGGAGTTGCACGGCGGTAGTCTTGAGCAGCCCCCCCATCAACGCGCAGGCGAGCGCGGCTGAAAAGACGACCAGCGCGAGTTGCCGTAGGGGAGGTCTCACTACAGACGGCTCGCGGAACGGCCACCAGGCCAGACTGGCGACGAGGTGGAACGCCCCGACATTGATCTTGGTCAGGAGCATGGCGGCGCCCAGCCCGGCCTGCCAGGCTCCGAAGGCGCTCCAGCGGCCCCCGGCGATCTGCCGCGCGCCCAGCCAGGCGGCGAACGCGGTTGCCAAGGCGAGCAAACCTCCGGGATGTCCTGGCTCGGCGCGGTTTTGCGTGAGGGCCATGGCGGTGAGCACCAGGCCGGCCAGGCCGAGGCGGGCGCTGCCGGTCAGCCGCCGGGTGATCAGTCCGCAGAACAAGGCGGAACCCAACCAGCAGGCCCAGGTAAACATGCGCGCGGAATCCGAGGTGAACGGATAGCCCAGCACACCGAGTATGCGGTAGAGGACGTAGGGCAGCGGGCCGTATTGGCTGTAAACCTCGGTGTAAAGCGGGTGGCCGGCGGCGACGTCCCGCAGCGACGAGAGCACATAGCCCTCGTCGTCATACACCATGAACGTGGTCGCGAGCAGCATCCAGGCGACGGCGCCGACGGCGGCCAGGACGAGGACCCAGGCGGCGGTCTCGCTTGCGCGAAATGGAAGCGGGGATCGACGCATCGCGGCGGGATCTCAGACAAACTTCAACTTGCGCGCCGCCACGCCCAGCATGCGGAACAGCAGCAGACCGTGCCGCCAGCGCTGGATGTTGGTGGTGCCATAGGTGCGTTCCCGATAGCGGATGGGGATGTCGCGGATCTTGAGGTTTTGCTTGTCGGCGCCGAACAGCAGGTCGAAGTCGCCGAAGGGATCGAAGTCGCCGAAGTAGGCGCGATTGTCCGCGATCTTCAGGTAGTGCTCGCGCCGGAGGACCTTGGTGCCGCAGAGGGTGTCCTTCACGCGCTGGCCCAGCAGCCAGGAGAAGGCCAGGCCGAAGAATTTATTGGCGACCATGTTGAGGAACTGCATGGCCTTTTTTTCCATGGGGTAGACCATGCGCGAGCCGTTCGCGAACTCGGCTTTCCCGCTGGCGATGGCCTCGTGGAATTTGGGCAGCTCCTCGGGCGGCATGGTGAGGTCGGCGTCGAGGATCATGAGGACTTCGCCGGTGGCGACGGCGAAGCCCTCGCGCACGGCGTTGCCCTTGCCTTTGCCGGTCTGGCGGAGCGACGTGATGCGGCGGTCTGGATGGGCGGCCCGCACGCGCTCGATTTCCTCCCAGGTGTTGTCCTTGGAATGGCCCTCGACGAAGATCAGCTCGGTCCACGCGCCCATGTCGGGCGTGCGCAGGACGGCGGCCTCGATGTTGCCCGCCTCGTTGCGGGCGGGGATGACCACCGAGACCGAAAGCGGCCGGCTCGTCCGCGCGGGCCGGGGGCGGGCGACGGTGAAAATCGCCAGGCAGGCAAAGGGCAGGAAGGGCGCGATCCAGCGATTAAGGAAAGGCGCGAGGATCGGGGTGGCCAGCGGCCAGAGGATGCGGGGCTGGCGCTTGACGGACTCCCAGTCGGAGAGCTCCAGGAAGTTTTCCACGTCGTGGGACGAAAGCCAGTTGGCCGAGGGCACGGGGGCGCGCAGGCCAAGCCATTCGCCCGCCGCGAAGACCGGGCGCCAGAGATTGTTGTGGAAGTTGACCAGCAGCCGTGTCGAAGGCGTCGATACGTTCGTGAGCCGGTCCAGCAGGCGCTGCACGTCGGCGGAGAGATCGAGCGTCTCGGACAGGATGATGACGTCGAATGTCTCGGGCAGATCGAGAAGCTCGCCGGCCTGGGCGAAGAAGGCGGCCTCGGGGAGTCGCGCCCGGGCGCGGGCCAGCTGGGCTGCGGACACGTCCACGCCGGTTTTGCGCCGGGCGCGGAGCTGGGAGAGCAGCTCGCCGTCGCCGCAGCCGATTTCCAGGACCGAGGCCGACGGAGGGATGAGGCGGTTGTAATAGCCCGCGAGGAGCCGGCGATAACTGAGGCTGGCGCGGGTGAGCGCCGGCGCCGAATCGTAGTGGCCCCGGACGTGCGCGATGTGTTCTGCCGAAAGGTGTCCCAGCGGGTTCATGGATGGAGGAGCGGGGGCGTCTGCCAGGCGCGGGTCATGGTCGGCGCGCGTCTTCTTTGAGAACATAGAGCGGGCGGCGTTTCACCTCCTCGTAGACGCGCCCGAGATATTCTCCGAGCACGCCGATGGCCACGAGCTGAACGCCGCCGATCAACATCATCAACGTCACCAATGTCGTGAAGCCGGTGAAGGCGATCTCCTGCCCAAGCAGGCGGCGGAAAACGAAGAACAGACCGATGGCAAAGCCGCCTCCGGCCACCAGCAGCCCCATGTAGGTCACGATGCGAAGGGGGATGTGGGAAAAACTGAAGATGCCGTCGAGGGCGTAGCGGACAAGCCGTCGCAGCGTCTGGCCGGGAGTGCCGGCGAAACGGTCGTTTCGGTCGTAAAAAACCTCGGCGCAGCGGAACCCGACCCAGGCGCGCAAGCCGGGGAAAAACCGATGTCGTTCGGGCAGGGCGTTGAAAGCCACCAGGGCTTGGGCATCCATCAAACCAAAGGTGCCCGTGTTGGCTGTGACGGGCAGGTTGGTGAGCGAGGCGAAAACCCGGTGGAAACTGTCGAAACCCAGCCGGCGCAGACCGTGCTCCCGCCGGGATCTGCGCACCGCCAGCACCACGCCGGCACCGGCCCGCCAGGCGTCGATCATCTCGGGAATGAGTTCGGGCGGGTCCTGCAGGTCGGCATCCAAGGTTACCACGGCGTCGCAGCCCGTCGCCGCGTGCAGACCCGCCGTGAGCGCCGGCTGGTGGCCGAAGTTGCGTGAAAGCTCGACCACCCGCACCCTCGGATCGGCCGCGCCGAGCGTTCGCAGCCAATCCGCGCTGCCGTCGGAGCTGCCGTCATCGACAAACACCGCCGACCAGCGGCAGTCGCCGCGCGCGGCGAACACCGCCGCCAGCCGCCGCCACAACTCCGGCAGGACGGCGCGTTCGTTGAAAACGGGAAGCACGAGCGTGACGCGAGGTGGATTCATCGGCGAAGAAGGTTGTATTTCAAGATGGCGCGAAGCGCGCTGACGCCGTCGCGCCAGCCGATCTTTTTGCCCTCCTTGTAGGTGCGCCCGTAGTAGCTGATGCCGACCTCGTAGATGACCACGTCGAGCCGGGCGACCTTGGCGGTGATCTCTGGCTCGAAGCCGAACCGGTTTTCTTCGATCGTGATTTGCCGGAGCACCTCCCGTTTGAAGACCTTGTAGCAGGTCTCCATGTCGGTGAGGTTGAGGTTGGTGAGCATGTTGGAGAGCAGGGTGAGCAGTTTGTTGCCGACCATGTGCCAGAAATAGACGACGCGGTGCGCCTCGCCTCCGGAGAAACGGGAGCCGAAGACCACGTCGGCCTTCCCGTCCACGATGGGCTGGAGCAGTTTCGAGTATTCGGCGGGGTCATACTCCAGGTCGGCGTCCTGCACCACGACGACATCGCCGGTGGCGGCGGAGAAGCCGGTGCGCAGGGCCGCGCCCTTGCCCTGGTTGACCTCGTGATAGAGAATGCGGTCAACCAGAGGGGCGATTTCGAGGCGCAGGGTGTCGCGGGTGCCGTCAATGGAGCAATCGTCCACAATGATGATCTCCTTGTGCGCCGGCGAAGCGGCGCGGACCCGGTTCACGATGTCGCGAATGGTGCGCACTTCGTTGTAGCAGGGGATAACGACGGAAAGCTTCATCTAGGTAGAGGGTGCAAACTAGCCCGGGGAGTGCGGGGCGAAAGCTTTTAAACGCGCCGAAGGCTCGGGGCGGGGCAAGTTCACGATTTTTTGCGTACGGCGGCGCTTGACGGTCTTCCGGGGGAGTTTTCAGGCTGCGGGGATGAACCTGACCAAGAAGACCGTGCGGTTCGAGCGCGGGCCTTGCCGGCCGACTGCGGGGGAGGGCGCGGCATGAAGAACGACCCGGAGGCGGAGGGAGGCGGCGCGCGCGTGGAAAGCGTGACCGAATTCACGCGGCGGGTGAAGACCGTGCTGGAGACGCAGGTGCGGCCCGGCTGGGTGCGCGGCGAGGTGTCGAACCTGCGGGCGCAGGCCAGCGGACACCTGTATTTTTCCATCAAGGACGCGGGGGCGCAGCTCTCGGCGGTGCTGTTTCGAGGCGACGCGGCGAGGCAGGAGGTCAAGTTGCGCGACGGGTTGCAGGTTCTCGTTTACGGCGAGATCTCGGTCTATGAGGCGCGGGGCAGCTACCAGCTGATCGTGCGCGCGGTGATCGACGACGGTGCGGGGCGGCTGCAAAAGGAATTTGAAGCGCTCAAACGCCGGCTGGCGGACGAAGGGCTGTTTGCCGCGGAACGCAAAAAGAAGATTCCGGCGATGCCGAGGACGGTGGGATTCATCACGTCGCCCGCGGGAGCGGCGGTGCAGGATTTCTTGCGGATACTGATCCGGCGCGGGTGGCGCGGGCGGGTGGTCGTGCTGCCGGCAAAGGTGCAAGGCGACGGTGCCGCCGCCGAGATGATGGAGATGCTTGCGGCCGCGCAGGACGCGAAGGCCTGCGGCGTGGAATTTGATCTGCTGGTGATCGGTCGCGGGGGCGGTTCCCTGGAGGATTTGTGGGCGTTCAACGAGGAGCCGCTGGTGCGCGCGGTCTCGGCGTGCGGGTTGCCGATCATCTCGGCGGTCGGGCATGAGATTGATTTTACGTTGTGTGATTTCGCGGCCGACGTGCGCGCGGAGACGCCGAGCGCGGCGGCGGAGTTGATCTCGAGCGGCTTCGTGGCGGCGATGGAGCGGACGGGGCGGCTGGCCGAGGATTTGGAGCACCATGTCGGCGCGGCGCTGGAGACGGCGGCCGGGCGGCTGGATCATGCGCGGTCGCGGCTGCGCCTGCTCGCGCCGTCGGCGCGGGTGGAGCGCGGTTTTTTGCGGCTGGATGATTTGTCCAATCGGCTGGGAGCGGCGCTGGGCGCGACGGTGCAGGCGCGGCGTCAGCGGTTGGGCGAGGTGCGTTCGTTGCTGCGCGAGCGTTCACCCCAGCGGCGGGTGGAGGCGGAGTCGCAGCGGTTGCTGGCCTTGTGGAAGCGACTGCAGGCGGCGAGTCCGGCGTCGGTGATGAATCGCGGGTTCGTGATCATGCGCGACGCGGAAGGGCGGCCCGTCCAGCGGAGCAGCGCAGTGCGGAGCGGGCAGGTGCTGGCGGCGGAGTTTGCCGACGGAACGCTTCCGGTGAAGGCGGAGTGACCGGGCGGGCCGAAGGCGCGGTCGGCGGCCGGATCAGTTGTAAAGCCAGTAGTCGCGGGTGCGCTGCTGATAGGCCAGCGCCCTGGCCCGCCAGGCGGCGATGTTGCCCTCGACGTCCACGCGGGCGCCGTCGCGCTTGAGCGCCTCCCACCAGGCGGTGGAGCCGACGTGGATGTTGAAACTGCGGACGTCTTTGGCGGCGAGTTTGGCGAAGGGGTTGGGCGGATCGTAGCGGCAGGCGAGGCGCATCAGTTCGAAGCTGAGTTCGGTGGGGCGCCATGCCTGCCAGTCGACGACCTCGACATAGACGCCCTCCTTTGGTTTGCCCTCGTCGCCGGTGACGACGACTTTGCGGTAGCCGAGGCCTGGGATGGTGAGCGCCCTGAGGTCGCTCATGAGGCGGTCGGCGGTGACGCCCTTGAAGGTGATGCCGCGAAACGGATACTGCTGGCCGATGCCGTGTTTGAAACCGCTGTATTCGCAGCCGAGGCCGACCATGGCGTAGCCGATGACGGCGGGGAAATCGCGGACCAGCGGCGAGGTCGGCACGAAGCGCAGGCCGGTGTCGGGCCAGAGCATGGAGCGTTTCCAGCCGCGCATGGGCACGATGGTGAGGCGGCCTTTTTTGCGGACAGCCTCGGTCACGGCGAGGACGCCGGGTTCGCCGGCGGCCATCCTGGCGAGCTCGCCCATGGTGAGGCCGTGGACGTAGGGGATTTGAAACGCGCCGACGCCGCTGAACCATTCGCGGTCAAGGATGGGGCCGTCGACCTTGTAGCCGCCGAGGGGATTGGGCCGGTCGAGGACGATGACCTCGACGCCATTTTCGAAGCAGGAGTCCATCGCGTAGCGCATCACCACATTGTAAGTGTAGGAACGCACGCCGATGTCCTGCAGGTCGATCACGAGGGCGTCGAGGCCCTTGAGTTGGGCGGGGGTGGGCTTGCGGTTTTTGCCGTGCAGCGAGTAAACGGGCAGCTTGGTGCGCGGGTCGATGGAGTCCTCGAAGTTGACGGAGGCCTTGATGTCGCCGCTGAGGCTGTGTTCGGGGGCGAAGAGGGCGACGAGTTTGGCGTTGGGTGCGCGGCGGAGGACGTTGATGGTGCTTTCGCCCCGGCGATTGACGCCGGCGGGATGGGTGAGAAGGCCGATGCGTTTGCCCGAGACTGCGCGGAAGCCGGTGGCCTCAAGCGTGTCCACGCCGAGCATGACGGGGAACTCGGTCGCCGGACGGTTGACCGTGGGGGCGGCGGCGGGCCGGGCGGCGGGTTTCGGCGCGGTGGCCACTACCGCGGGTTTGCGCGCGGTGGGAGATTTGGCGGGGAGTGGTTGGTAGTGGCAACCGACGAGAGCGGACAGTCCGGCTAGGTAGACGAGGACCAGGAAAAGAGAGGAGAGGCGTGGAGGGCCGGACATGCGCGTAAGCGACTTTGCGAGCAGGCCCCCAGGCGTCGAGGCGGAATCCCCGCGGGGTGTGTTATTCCGGGCCGATGTAGGCGAAGCGCGGTTGCAGGCGACCGTTGAGTTCGATGGTTTCCAAAAACATCGCGCGGGGTCGCACCCACAGGCCGTGGTCGCCGTAGAGTTGGCGGTAAACAACCAATTCCTCCTCGGTTTCGGAATGACGGGACACGCCCACGACGAGGTAGTCCTTGCCCTTGTAGTGGCGGTAGCGGCCGGGGCGCGGGCCGTCGGGGTGGGCGGAGATGGGAGGGACGATGGAGGACATGACGTATGGGCGCGAGCAACTCACTCCAGATTGGTGAAACCGTAGCGCCGGCGTTCGCAGTCGGGGCAAAGGTGCTCCCGGGGGCGGGCGGCCGATCCGAAGTTTTCAACAGGCAACCAGCGTCCGTCGGTGTCGCGGATCAGGCTGCAGGACGTGCAGACGGGCAGGTTTCTCTCCAAGTGGGCGATGCGCGCGCGTTGCGAGCGGAGTTTCTGGGCCACATGCGCGGTCAGGCAGGCGACCGCGATGAAGGTTGCGCTCCTGAACAGATTGTTCACGAACGCGGCACTGAAATCGAACGGAAAGCCGTAAATCCAGTGGGAAGTGAATCTAAAGAGGCACAAGGCACACGCGAGCGCGCAAGCGAAGCGCAGTCCAATACTCCAGGCCGCCCAGATCACCGGCAGAACATAAAACGCCGGCAGGGCGAAGACCGGGCCGAGCATAAAGTCGATGGCCACGAGCACCGACGAACTGGCGAGCAAGGGCCAGCGCCGGCCGGGATGGTGGGGCTCCTGCGGGAGGGAGTCGGCGGGGGTGGCGGTTGACATAAGTGACTCGTATGCACTTATGCGGAGAAAGTCTGCGCAATATCAAACCCGAAAAAAATGGACGTCTACAAACGAAAAGGCGCGAAGACAGTAGTCTTCGCGCCTCGGGGTTAACAATCGCGGCTTTAAGCCGCTCCTGCAAGCGGGGGACGCTTAGAACGCTGAACCGTCGGCCTTGGTGCCGCAGAGGGCGACTTCGATGCCGAGGTTGGCGGCGAGCTGGGCCTTGGTGTAGAGGGCGAGGTCGGCCTCCTTGGAGCTGTTGGCGTAGACGACCTGGATGTGGTTGCTCTTGTGGCGGGCCATCATGGCTTCGCGGTCGATGCCGTAGGTGACGGCGTGCATGATCGGCCACTGCACGGTGGTCTCTTTCCAGCGGCGCTCGGTCTCGGCTTGCGGCAACTCGATGACCTTGGCGCGGCCGAGGTCCATCTTGAGTTTGCCTTTTTCGACGAAGACGCGGCTCCAGACGATTTCGCCCTTCTTGGCGATGCCGCGGAGGGTGCCGCCGCCGAGGCGGAAATACATGCCGGGCTGGCGGAGCGAGTCGGAGCCCGCCCAGCCGCCGATGTGGTGCGCGGGAGGAGCGCTGCCGGAGATGAGGAACACCCACACGTATTCGTCGGTGGTGCCGCTCTCGTCGAACGCGCCCCAACGCAGGTCGTGAAGGGTGTTTTCGACGGGTTGGCCGAGGGCCTTGTGCACGCGGTAGGTGAACAGGCCGTCGAGGCCGGCGCACTCGTCCACCTCGTTGAAGTGAGGGATGGGCTCGCCGTCGCGGATGACCTTGCCGTCCGCACCCTTGACGGGGGGGCGGTCGGAGTTGTTGAGGGTGCCCTCGACCAGGTCGGAGGCGGGCAGGAGGTCCTTGAGGCCCTGCTGGTACTGGATGCCGATGGTTTCGCAGCCGAACTCGTCGGCGATGCGCACGGCGGCGATGTAGGTTTTGCACTGCCAGAGGACCTGGGCCTCGGTGAGTTCGGTGGCCTCGTCCTTGCCGAAGTGGAATTTGAGGCCCTTCTGCTTATACCAGTTGAACACGGCTTGGGCGTCCTCGTCGGAGACTTGGGTCGCGCCGTAGTAGAGGGCGGACTGGGAGAGGCGCTCCTTGTAAACGCCGGTCTGGAAGAGGAGCTCGTCGGGGATGATGGCGTTATACATGCCCATGCAGCCTTCGTCAAAAACGCCCATGATGGACTTCTTCACGCGGAGCTCTTCGGCGAGCTTCTTGGCGAGAGCCTTGGCCTTGGCGGGGACGGTGGTTTTGGCGAGGGGTTTGACGTGGGAGACCTTGTGCTTGGTGGCGCCGGTCTTGAGCCACTCGGAGAGTTTCCCGAGGAAGTAGGCGTCGTCGAAGTTGTCGCTCCAGAGGGTGGAGTATTTCACGCCGGCCTTGGTGAGACCGCCGTTGAGGTTGAGCATGCCGACGAGGCCGGGCCAGGTGCCGGACCAGTTGGCCACAGTGAGGATGGGGCCCTTGTGGGAGATCAGGCCGTGGAGGATGTGGTGGGAATACTGCCAGACGGCCTCGGCGATGATGATGGGGGCCTCGGGGTCGATCTTGGAGAAGACCTCCATGCCCTCTTTCTGGGAGGAGATGAAGCCGTGCTTGACGTCGGCCTTGTAGCCGTGGGCGCGGACGAGTTTGTAGCCGAGGTTGGCGACGGCCTGGGTGAGGGTCTTTTCCATCTCCTGCTGGGCGGCCCAGCAGACGGCGTTGGCGGAGTGGCGCAGGTCGCCGTTGGCGATCAGTGTGACGGTTTTCTTGGGAGCTTTGGGCATGGTTGAAGAATTGAAGCTTTTGGGGAAGGCCCTAGAAATAATCGGCGTGAAGCCTGTTTTCCAAGGGTGCCGGATTATAGATTCGATTATCCGGGTCGAAAATGGATAAACGGAGGACAACAATGGATAAAATCGGCCCAAAGTCTGCTGAGGCACTGCTGTCGAAGCAGGTGACGGGAACGCGATATTTCTTCCTCAATCTCGCATCCGAGGCGGGTGCCAGACGGGTGGCGGTGGCCTTGGGCGGCCGGGAGCGGTGCAATCCCGACTACGAGATCAGGCGGGGCGGTTACTCTTATTACGGACTGGAGTATGTCGCGGAAGGGGCGGGGAGCCTGGAATTGGACGGGGTGGCCCACGACCTGCGACCCGGGTGCGTGTTTGCCTACGCGCCGACGACGCGGTGCGTGATGCGCACGGACGCGGAGCGGCCGATGTTGAAATATTTCGTGTCGGTCTCCGGGACGGACGCGGGGCGGCGGCTGCGCAAGGCGGGGGTGGGGCCGGGGGCGGCGCGGCTGCTGGCGTCGCACGCCGAGATACGGAGCGTGGTCGAGGATCTGGTGCGGGAGGGCCAGCGCACGGGGGGCCTGGCGAAGTCGATCTGCGCACAGCTGTTCGAGTTGTTGTTGCTAAAGATCGAGGATGCGGCCCTCGCCTTGGCTCCCGGAGACCCGGCGGAGGCCAATTTTCTTCGTTGCAAAGCGCTGATCGACGCCGAGGCGGAGCGACTCACGACCTTGCGGGAGATCGCGGCTGCGGCGGGCCTGGAGGAGTCGAGCGTGTGCCGCCTGTTCCGGCGTTATCAGGATACCAGTCCCTACCAGTATCTTTTGCGCCGAAAGATGAACATCGCGGCCGCGTTTCTGGTCGAGGGGCGCGGCCGCGTGAAGGAAGCCGCGCAAGGGGTGGGCTTTGCCGACCCCTATCATTTTTCGCGTTGCTTCAAGGCGGTGCACGGCGTGCCGCCGAGCGAGTTGCTCAAGCATAGCCGGCAAGTCTGAGCCTTGGGGATGTTTTTCCGAAAAAAACCAGGTCAACTAACTCTGCGAGTGAGAGGTTAAGCGGGCCTTGCCGGCTTCCTGGCGGAGAACGTGCGCGGACCGACTGGCGATTACTCCACCTTCAGCAGACTCACGACCTGGCCGACGCCCTCTGTGCCGAGGGCGATGGCGATGACGCGACCGACCAGCTCGGGCGAGGCGACGGTGCCCGTGAGCGTGACGACACCATTGTCGGCAGCGACGTTGATCTTGAGGGCGGAGAGATCTTTGTCGGCGACGAGTTTCCCGTTGATCAGGGTGACTAGCCGGGCGTTGTCGAGCGCGCCGCCGATTTTCTCTCCGGCGGCGAGGGTTTTCTCGCGCACCACGCGACCGGATTTTTCCAGATCCGATTTGATGTCGGCGGGCGAGAGTTTCCACTCGGTCAACTTGTCGGCGATGGCGACCTTGGCATCGGCGACCGCGCCCTTGGTTGTTTCGGCGGCTTTCTCGGCGCGCTCCGAAAGGGTGGGCGACGCGGTGGCGGTTTTTTCGGGCGAGGACTCCTTCTTCGAGCAACCGAAGGAGGCGACCGAGAACAGGGAAAGACACACGAGCAGGGGAGTTTTCATAAAGATGATTTCAGGCCGGCAGGGAGGGTTCACACAGGCACTGGCGGTTTGATGGACAGGTATGCCACACTTTGGTTCACGCCGTGATCCGTGAGTAGCCGGCTTTACCGGAATCGTGCTAGCGGTGGTCGGGACTGTGCTGGGGCGGGGGAGTTTTGCTTTTGCCGACGCCGGAGGCGACGGATTTGATGACCGCATGTCCAAGAAATCCGTTCTCGTCACCGGCGCGTCGCGCGGCATCGGCCGCGGCATCGCCCTCGAACTCGCCAAGTCCGGCCACCGTGTGGCCATCAACTACGCCGGCAACGTCGAGGCGGCGGCCGAGGCCCTCGCGCTCGTCAAGGAGGCCGGCGGCGATGGTTTCATCGTGCAGGGCGACGTCGCGGTGGCTGCGGATCGCGAGCGCATGGTGGCCGAGACCGTGAAGCGCTTTGGCCGCATTGATTTGCTGGTCAACAACGCCGGTGTCGCCCCCAAGGTGCGCGCCGATCTGCTCGACGCGGGCGAGGAGAGCTTTGACCGTCTCTTCAGCATCAACCTCAAGGGCCCGTATTTCCTCACGCAACTCGTCGCGAAGCAGATGCTCGCCCAGGGCCCGGATGCGGAGGGCTTTCGCGGCCGCATCGTCAACATCACCTCGATTTCCGTCTACACCGCCTCGATCAACCGCGGCGACTACTGCATGGTGAAGGCCGGTCTCGCCATGATGACCAAGCTCTTTGCCGACCGACTCGCCAACGACGGCATCAATGTCTACGAGATCCGGCCCGGCGTGATCGCGACCGACATGACCGGCGGGGTGAAGGAAAAATACGACAAGCTCATCCTCCAGGACGAACGCGGCATCACCCCGATTCGCCGCTGGGGTCGGCCGGAGGACATCGGCCGGGCGGTCGAGGCCATCGCCGCCGACCGTTTCCCGTTCTCCACCGGGGCAGTGTTCGACGTGGACGGTGGCTTCCACCTGCAGCGGCTCTGACTCCGCTCTGTCAGGTATTTCGAGGTACACCCCCCGGGCTCCGGGTGAGGCTCACTCCCTCAGTCTAACCGGTGGGCCGTGGCTGCCCGTGCGGCGTGACAAGCGGTATCGGCCGCATGGCCGGATTTTAAGCGAAGCCTGAAGTCGATCAGCAAGAGTCTTAATAATGCCTCAACCACAACCCGTGGTGGATTGACGGGGTCGAAAGCCCAATATCCTGTGGTTACTCGTTCCCGGCGCAGACGTGTTATCTTGGTGAAACCAAGGCCTGCGCCCGGGAGGTGCCGACTTATCCCGTAGGCGCGTCTCCGTGTTTCCTGTGCCCGTTTAATACCTTTTCCAACCGGTTTCCCCATGAATCATTCATCTTCCCAGTCTTCCTCCCTTGCTTCCACCAAGCCTGTGCATGGAGCCAAGGTCCTTCAGCGCCACATTCCGTTTGCCGAACGCCAAGTCATCAAGCGCCACGGTTCCCGCGTGCGGTATGACCAGAACAAGGTCACGCGTGCGATCTCGCTGGCCTTCCGCGAGGTGTATGCCGCCGACACGGTCAATCCCTATCGCGACGACATGCTGGCCTGCTTTGGCCTGGACAGCGACCGCTTCATCGAGGCGGCCAAGATCGCCGAGGCTGTTTCCCAGATGCTCGAGCTTTATTACCGGCAGGGTGCCCATCCCACCATCGAGCAGGTGCAGGATGCCGTCGAGAAATCCATCGCCGCTGCCGGTCACTGGGAGGTCGCCCGCGCCTACATGCTCTACCGCGAGCGTCGCGCGCTCACCCGCCTGGCGACGTATGCCGACAGCGGCCTGGCCGACTACATCGCGATGGCGAAGTATTCCCGCTACCGGCCGGAGATCGGTCGCCGCGAGACGTTTGCCGAAGGGGTGGAACGTGTGCTGGAAATGCACCGGTCGTTTTTCCGGTCAAAGCTCGAGCACCGCCTCCCGTCGGCTCTGCCCGATTCGCTCCTCGGCCTGGCCGGGGACACCGCTCCGCTGCTGGCCAAGGCGCTCTGCGGGCGCGAGCTTGGCGACATCATCGAGGACGTGTTTGCCGCCGTGACCGCCAAGCGCGTGCTGCCGAGCATGCGGTCGATGCAGTTTGGCGGGGAGGCCATCCTCAAGAACCACAGCCGCATGTTCAATTGCAGCTTCTCCAACGTCGATCGGGTGGAGTTTTTCCGCGAGTATTTCTTTCTTCTCTTGAGCGGCTGCGGGGTGGGTTTTTCGGTGCAGAGGCACCATATCGCCCGACTCCCGTCGCTGCCCACGCGGATGCCGGCCCACGACCTGCCGGTGTGGCACTATCACGTCGAGGACACGATCGAGGGCTGGGCCGACGCCCTCCACGCGCTTTTCCAGTCGTTCTACGAGGGCAAAAAAATCGAGTTCAACTACTCCGCCATCCGCCCGCGCGGTTCCGCCCTGCGCACCTCGGGAGGCAAGGCCCCCGGCCACCTCCCGCTCAAGCAGGCGCTCAACCGCATCGAGGCGATCCTTGAGGGGGCGACCGGGCGCTCGCTGCGGCCGATCGAGGTCTACGACATCAACATGTTCACGGCCAAGGCCGTACTCGCCGGCGGTATCCGCCGGTCGGCGACGATCTGCCTGTTCTCGCCCGACGACGAGGAGATGATGGACGCCAAGACCGGAAACTGGTTCGAGACCAACCCGCAGCGATCCGCGTCCAACAACTCAGCCGTGCTCGCCCGCGATGCCGGCAACGCGGTGCATTTCCACCGGCTCTTCAAGGCGCAGAAGGAGTTTGGCGAGCCCGGCTTTTTCTTCTCCGACCATCCCGAGGCGGGCTGCAACCCATGCGCCGAGATCAACCTCTTGCCCGTCATCGACTGGGAACTCTCCGGCGAGGAACTCTCGAAACTGTTCTCATGGGGCTACAAGGGCGACCTGCCCGGCACTTCCCGGCTCTCGGGTTTCCAGCATTGCAACCTCACCACTATCAACGGTCGCGCCGCGACCACCCCCGAGCGGTTTTACGAGGCCTGCATCGCGGCCGCGACCATCGGCACCCTCCAGGCCGCCTACACCGACATGCCCTACCTGGGCCCGGTGACGCGCCTTATCAACGAGCACGACGCGCTCCTCGGCGTCTCCATTTGCGGGTTCATGGACAATCCCGGCGTGCTCTTCGACCCCGAGATCCTGCGCAAGGGCGCCCACCTCTGCCGCGCGGCCAACCGCTTCGTCGCCGAGGCCATCGGCATCCGTCCCGCCGCCAAGATCACCACTTGCAAGCCCGAGGGCACCGCCTCGCTCCTGCTCGACGCCGCCTCCGGCATCCACCCCCACCACGCCCGCCACTACTTCCGCCGCGTGCAGGCCAACCGCAAGGAACCGATCTACGCGTTCTTCAAGTCGATCAACCCGCAGATGACCGAACCCTCGGTCTACAGCCCGCACACCGACGACGTGATCGCGTTCCCCGTGTCCGCCCCGGCCGGGGCGATTCTGCGCAAGGATCTCAACGCGATCCAATTTCTCCAGCTCGTCATGCTCGTGCAGCAATCGTGGGTGATTCCCGGCGGCGACCCCGAGTCGCGCAGCCCCGCACTGCACCACAACGTCTCCAACACCTGCACGGTGCGGGCCGACGAGTGGGACGCGGTGGCCGACTTCATCTGGTCGAACCGGGCGCTCTTCACCGGCGTCTCGCTGCTCCAGGAGGCCGGCGACAAGGCCTACGCCCAGGCCCCCCGCGAGGAGGTGCTGACCGACTCCGACATCGCCCGCTGGAACGCCCTGAAGCCCCGCCCTGTGGATTACACGCTGCTGCACGAACGCACCGACGAGACCAGTCTCAAGGACATCGTCGCCTGCGCCGGCGGGGCCTGCGATCTGCACTGAAAAACCGGACACATCGCGACCCACGCGCAGACCCATTTGTCACCCATTAGGTGACAGTTGGGTCTGGGGCCAGGTCGCTTGTCCAAACGGGTTTTCCAGCCGAGGCGGCGAGAGGAGCCTAGACCGTTTTTCTGAAACAAGTCAGGTCGTCGAACTCTGCGAATGAGAGCAGAAGCCGACTGGGCCGGCGCTGACCTCGACGACACGACCCGCCGGGTCGCCTCCAGCTAGGCCGCCTTGGTGAGTCCGTTACTCCTCTTACGCCGACCCGATTTGTTTCCGCAACACACCCTTGGCGGGCCGTTCAGTAGGGGCGCGGGATTATAACGTTATCCTTGTTCGCGAAAAGGATCAGGCGGTTGGCCTCGTCCACGCGGACGAATTTCAGGCCCCTTTTCGAGTCGAGCACGCCGCCCGGTTTGATGAGCATGCCTCCCATGATGATGCGTGGTGATGGTCCGCCCACCACGCCGCTGATGTGGAGTTCGTTGATGGACGCGCGCAAGGTATGGAGATCGGTCAGTGGCTCCATGCGGGGCTTGTCGTAGACCGGCTCGGGCTTAGGTGGCAAAGGCGGGATCGCCGGGGGTGTTTTGCCTTCGGCTTCGTTGATCAGGGTGTTGAGGTAGCCGACATTGGCGTCGTTTTTGGCGACCACCTGACGGGTCTTCTGGAGCATCTGCACGGTGGCCGGCGCATCCTTTTTTATCGGGGCGTTGGCCGGCGTGGGGTTCCGCATCTCCTTCACAACAGGCATGATGTTGTTAATCGTCACATAGGCGCCGCCGAGCAGGATGGTGGCGCTGATGCATATCTTGGCCAGAAAGGCTAAGGAGCGTGGCTGGCTCATCGGCGGGAAGGGCGGCGGGAGGAGGCCATGGAGTATACTGCCAAAGGTGAGTAAACGTGATGATCGAGGGTGGCGATGCGGCCCGGGTGCTTTGTAAAATTATTGTAAGGCCATCCATTCAGGGGGTGGGCGTGCAGACAAGCTTATGATCGTTACATATGTGTGAGACGGTCTCCGGGCCTGTGTTTCCGCACGCTGGTCGCCCGGGCGGAAAATGCCTCGCCGAGTCCCAGCCCTGGCGGCACGCTGAGCGGCCAATGATTTTTACCTGCCAGTCCGGTTTTGTTGACCTGCTCGCCGGCGAGCTGAGCGCCAGCGGCTGCACTCCTGTCGAGCGTGGTCCGGGCTGGGTGCGCGCCTCCGACGTCAACGTGGCGTTGGCCGACCTGTGCTTTCCGCAGATGACGCTGCTCGATCCGGTCGAGATCACCGGGGATTCGGTGAACGCGCTCGCGGCCCGGATCACCGAGCATTTTCTCAACACCGCGAAAACCGAGCGTTTCGAGGGCGAGTGGCCGTGTTTGTTTGAGGAGGCCGCCGAGCTCGACGGTCTCGGCCGGCGCGTCAAGGGCGTCGAGAAGATGGTCCACGAAAACCTCAAAAAACGCATGGGCCGCGTGGCCAGGCTCGCCGTTGCCGACAAGCCCCGCGGCGTCGCCCGGTTGCGTGGGTTGTACGTGTTTTTCGTCCATTTCAAGCGCGCCTTTGTCTCCCGCGAGGCGATCTTCGGCGGACAGCGCCGCATGGCCGATGACGAGCAGGCCCCGTCGCGCTCCTATCTGAAAATCGAGGAGGCCTATATCGTCCTCGGACGCGAACCGGCCTTTGAGGAGACCGTCGCCGATCTCGGTGCCGCGCCGGGTGGCTGGAGCTACAGCGCATCCAAGCGGGGCGCCAAGGTCGTCGCGGTCGACAACGGCCCGCTCAAGGGCGGCGCCTATAACAACTACAAGATCGAACACCGCATGGAGGACGCGTTTACGTTCCGTCCGGCGCCGGGGCAGGTGTTTGACTGGATGTTCTGCGATCTCGTCGAGGAGCCGCATCATGTGGTGGAAAATCTCATCGCGCCGTGGCTGGAGAACCAGTGGTGCCGCCGCTTCGTGGTCATCCTCAAGTTTGGCCGGGTGGATCCGCTTGCGTTGCTCCGGCAGGTGCGCGCGCCCGAGTCGGTGTTCTCGCGCTGCGCAACCAACGTCCGCGTGCGCCACCTGTATCACGACCGCGAGGAGTTCACGATCGTCGGTGATGCGCGCACATGAGCGGCAACCCGAAAGAACTGAACCTGTGCGGACTCGTCGCGGTGCAGGCTCGCTACGAGCGTGATCCGGCGTCGATCAAGCGCCTGTTTTTTGACGAGCCGACCAGCCGTAAAGTCGGCGTGATCTGCAAGGCCCTCGCCGCCGCGCGGAAGGTTTACCGCTGCGTGCCCCCGGCCGAACTGGAAAAGATCGCCGGCAGCATCCACCACGGCGGCATCGTGGCGGTGATCGATGCGCCCAAGCTCAAGGCGCCCGATGCGCGCGTGGTGGCCGGCTGGGCGGCCAAGCGCACGCCGCTGCTGCTGCTCGACCGCATCGGCAATTCCCACAACCTCGGCGCGCTCGCGCGCACGGCGGCGTTTTTCGGGGTGGAAAACATCATCATCCCGGCGCACCCGCAGGCCGCGCTGCCGGGCGAGGCGGCGTTTCGCGTCTCTGAAGGCGGACTCGAGCAAGTCGAGGTCTGGCGCACGCCGGACTTGCCCAGGCTCATGCGCGAACTCGCCGCCACCGGCTATGATGTGGCTGGAGCGGCGGCCCGCGGGGGCCGCCCGGTCGCGGCTGCCGGACCCGCCAAGCCGCTGGCCTTGGTGCTCGGCAACGAGGAGCACGGGCTTGCCCCCGACGTGGAGCGCGCCTGCACCCGCTTGGTGACCATCGCGGGGAGCGGTCGGGTCGAGTCCCTCAATGTTTCGGTGGCCGGAGCCGTCCTGCTTCACGCCCTTCTGCTAAATCGTTAGTCATTCTTTATGGGTAGTTTGGCTGGGTGTTTTTGTCTTTGGGCGGAAGGCTGTTGAGCGAGGATTGGAGGGCGTTTAAACCCGAAAACCACGATTGGATCTTATCACGGAATCCGTTTTTACCTCAAAGATTGCGTCGCCCGTTCCGTCCGGCACCGCCTGCACATCCTGAAGGCCATTTCCCACCCCGACGAGACCGTTTGCCCGTGCCTTCAAGCCTGCGCGCACATCGCTTGGTGCCGCCGCGCGTTGTAACCAAGGGCAGCCCTTACCTTGATATTCGCGATATTGTCGATTTTTCAGCCAAGCGGGGGCAGCTGGCCGCAAAAATCATCGGGGCTCCTTCCATCCCTCCAAAAGCAGGATCAAGGCCTCCATCGTAAACGGCTTGCCGAGGAAACGGGACCGGCCGGTCAGGACACCGTCCGCAAGTTCATTCTCCTGCAGGCGTCCGCTCATCAAAATCACCGGGGCATCCGGATCGCTGGCACGCACTTGCCGCACAAGTTCGTCCCCCGCGCCGTCGGCGAGGACCCAGTCCGCAATCAATACGTCCGGGCCATCCCCTCCCTTTGCCAGCGGGTGAAATCGGCTGCGGAGTTGAAGGCGCAAACCCGGGCTCCCTCTTGAATCAGCGCGTTGCGAAGCATGTCGCCCTCCTTCACTTCGTCTTCGACCAAGGCTACCCTTAATCCGCTCAGGCGCGGACCGCGAATGGTCGGGCCAAGTTTGCGCAGATTCCGCTCATCCGTCACCGGCTTCAAGGTCGGCAGACCGATCATCAGACCGCAGGCGGCGCCTTTCTGATCGGTGATCACTTCGCTGGTCCCTCCATGCGCACAAATGATCTCCCTCAACAAGGCCTGGGAATGCTCCTCCGGGGAAGAGTTATCCGCAGCCGGGGGATCCATTAACGTCGCCGCCCGCCACATGGCCCCTGGCGCGGTTTCGGTGTATACGGACAAATAGACCGCGTCCGTCCCGGAGGGTTTGGCGCCTGAACCACCGCAAACGATCGGGACCGGCGGTGTTTTCGCCAGGCGCACACACACACTTCCGGCTGCGCCGACCAAGGAATCCGCCGAAATCATCACCAGGTGGATCAAGACTGTCTCCAGTTGGGTTTCGATTCCGCTCACCCAGGCTTCGGGCGACTCCACCTTCAAATCCAGCCGCAGGCGCGGAGAGCAGGCCCCGCGCAGCAGTTTCATCGTGGAGTTGGTCAAAACCGTCAGGTTTACCGGTTTGTGCAGCAAGGGCGCCTTGCGTCCGAAAGCCTGGATTTTGCGCACCGTTTCCCGGGCCTGGTTGCACAAGAGCATGATCTGCTTCCACGCATCGTCGTGTCGCGCCGGGTCGTTGAGCATTTGTTCCAACTCCGCGGTATGCGCGATCATGGTGAGGTGATTGTTCAGATCGTGGGCAAGCCCGCCCGCAATCATCGCCAGTGCTTCCAGATGTCTCCGCTCGTCGGTCCCTTGCCCAGCCCCGGTGTTTCCCGTGACTTTCACGCGTATTGAAGATTCGGGCCTGGCGATAAAACCACTGGGATCGTGCATGACGTCGGTTAAAGAGGAGACAGCCGGTGCTTCGTCGGTCAATGCGGGGAAACAGCGGGTTTTGCGGCGACAAAAGGAATCAGTCCGTTTTGGGCGGCGTATCTCATGAGCCCGCCCATGTCTTTGACCCCGAGTTTTCGCATCAGGTTTTCGCGATGCTTCTCGACGGTGCGCACGCTCAATCCAAGCAGGCTGGCGATCTCCTTGGATCGTTTTCCGCGCGCCACGAGATCCAGAATTTCAACCTCGCGCGACGTGAGGCCGGGATTTCTTGCCGAAAAAGGCGCCAGCGCGAGATCACGCAGATCACCCTCCGGCAATTCAAGACATATGCCACCGCTCAACACGCGTTCGGCGGCCGCTAAAACATATCCGGCGGAAATGCCTTTCTGCAAAATTCCACTAACCCCCATTTTCAGAAGTTCGCGAACAAGCAGGGGGTTCGTGCTGCTGCTCAACACCAGCACTTTGGGCGGCCTTGAGAGACGATTGACGGACTCAACCACCGATCGTCCATGCATTCCCGGCAGTTGCAGATCCAGAACCACAATATCCGGCCTTAAAAGGCCTATTTGCGCAATTGCCTCAGTGCCGTCCCCGTAAGCCCCCACCACTTCAAAAAGGCCGCTGCGGTGAAAAAACTCCACTAGCAATCCGCGAAGCAACGCCTCGTCCTCGACGAAGACGACGCGAGGTAGGGGGGATTTGGCGGAAGACACCCAGCTACGTATTAACGCATACGTATCTTCCGCAACTTTTTTTACGGCATTTCACTAAGTGTAACAGGGGCGCTCCATCGGGTAATCTAACCCCATTAAAAAAGGGATTAGTCCTCATTCCATCAATCAATGCCCATTGTGATTTCGCTTCCGTTTTCCGCCGACAGTTATGAGCGCATCGTGAGCGCGTGCGGCGGCAGTCCCGGCGGCGCGTTTGTCGGCATCGGCATGGAGTTAACCAGGCGCTATTTCGCGCAGCAATCCGTGCAGCATCCCAGTGACGCCTACATTTCAAGCCTGTGGGAAGGGCTGTGGGCCACCGTTCTCGCCGAGGGGACGCCGCAGCCTCTCGCCGCCAATGAAATTGGCGAACCCCGCACGCTGGAGGATTCCTACCTTTTCTCGCTCGCCGAAAAAACCCTGGTCCGCCTGCCCAGGCACCGGGCCGACGACGTCCTGCGCACGCTTTGTATCCAAGTTTTCATTGCCATGCTGAGTCCCGAGTTCAAGGCCTGCCGGCAGAGTTATCAGCACGCGGATGCCTCGGGCCAGTGCAGCCGCCTGTCCGTCGACCACTGTCGGGACCGGGTGAGCGGCAGCCACTGCGAGGACTGCCCGTTCTTCGTCGCCCTTTCCGGTGATCAGCACCGCAAGCTTCTGGGCCGCTCCTTCGGCCCTTCCGGCCAGGCCGTGTGGAACGCTCATGCCGCCCTGTTTTTACCCGAGGATTTCCGCGCCCTGCGGATTTTCTGGCACCTGCATATTCGCCAACCCCGCTCGTAACCGCACCGCCATGCCAAACTCCACTCCAGTCGCGCCCCAGGGTTTCTCCTCCCGCCTTCGCCTCGCGATCAGCGATGTCCACACCCGCGCTGAAAAAACCACCTTCATCCGCGGCTTCCTGCGCGGCACCGCCACACCTTCTTCCTACGTCCGCCTGCTCGCCGCCCTCCACCCCGTCTATATGACCATGGAAGAGGAAACCTGCCGTCTGGCCGCGACCGATCCGGTCATCGCGCGCTTTCATTTTCGCGAACTGTTCCGCACCGAAGCCATCGAACGTGATCTCGTGTTTCTCGCCGGGCCTCATTGGGCCGGCACCATCGCCCCGATGTCCGCCGCCCAGGCTTACGTCAAACGCATCAAGGAGATCGGCGCCACCGACCCCGTCCGCCTCGTGGGCCATCTTTACACCCGCTACCTCGGAGACCTTTCCGGAGGACAGATCCTCGCCCGCATCGCCGAACGTTCGCTCGGCGTCTCGAAACACGCCGGCCTTGATTTCTACGATTTTCCCCAGGTGGCCGACATCGCCGCGATGAAGACCCTTTTCCGCGCTCGCCTTGACGAGCTCGACGGCCTGCCCGCCTCCGCCACCGATGCCGTCATCGACGAAGCCTCCCGCTCCTTCTGCCACAACATCGCCATTTTCGAGAGTCTCGATGGCAACGGCTTCATCAGCTTCTTCCGCAACCTGCCCCTGCCCGGTGTACGCGCCCCCCGGCGCGAGGCCCTCTCCTGGGCCTCAGCCGCTCCCGCCAATTGAGCCCGGTTCCCTCTCCTCCCGCCCAACGCCTCTTCTCTCCGTTCACCATGTCCGACTCTGCACGCGCTTTCGCCGGTTTTCGCCAGCGCCGTCTCCAATCCCTCGCCGCCCGTTTTTCCCAGGCTCCCGCCTATGCCTGGGGCCCACACCAACAGCTCGCCGGCCTTTTTCACGAACAGCTCAGCCTCGGCCGCCGGTTCACCCTGCCCCTGCAAGCTTCCGCACGATTTATGCCGGAGTCCGCCGCCGGCGCCGCCGAGACGCTCACCCTCACCTCCCGCGATGCCGTGCTCACCGCGCTGGCCGCCGACTTCGACGATCCCGACTACCTGACCGCGTGGGAAATCCTCGAAAATGCCGCCCAAAGCATCGCCCTGCTCGCCCCGGTCTCCGCCCTCGCCGCCAAGGCGGACGAACTGGGTAAAAGCCTCGCGGCCGAGATGCGCCTCATGCCCGGCGCGGATACCTCCATGCCGATCGACCGGCTGGCCGCCGGCCTTGTCCTCGCTCTTTCCGAATGGTCCGTCACCGCCCCCGCCTTCTCACCCGGCGAAGCCCGGCTGCTTTTCCTCGCTCATCTCTACCGGCATGTACTGTCGGCCTTTTCCGCGCCGGCTGTTTTCTGGGAGATTCTTCTGCTCAAGCTTGAACTCGCCATCGCATCCCTGGCCGAAAGCACCGCCCTCGCCCAGTTGCTGCCCCCCGTCTTCCGCGTGGCCTGGTCGGCCGTGCCGATCCAGCCGGCGCTGCTCGCCTTCTGGAAAATCCACGCGACCGCCTCCGACGCCGATTTGGCCGCCGCCGAGCGCATCACCATCCTCGCCACGCTGGCCCGCGCCGGCGGCCCCGCCGCCACGACCCTCCGCGCCGCCATCTCTCCGGAATGGGTCGGCGCCGCGCCCGCCTCCGCGCTCTGCGATTCCGGGGCGGGCTGGCGCACCAGCATCACTCAGGGCCTCGAACTCGCCGGCTACCAACCGATCCACGAGGCCGCCGACCACTGGAAACGCCTTTCCTCCGCCGTCACCTCCATCCCCTCCGCTCTCCAGGGCCATGTCGCCGCCCTCCGCAAGATCGCCGACGACCTTGCCCAGGGCATGCCCGGCAAGGACACCACCGAGCAGTTTGTCTCCCTCGGCAACGAGCTTCTCGCCCGCAGCCTCTGGATAGCGACGCTCACCCCCAACCCCGCCGAGGCCCGTGAGTTCTTCCTCCAGCCCGCCGTCCGCGAGCTCGGCCTCGATTCCGCCGCCGGTGTTTGGAAAAAACTCAGCCGATTCTCGTCGGCCCTCCAGCAACTCGCCGCCGGCCAGCCCGCATCCCTCCCCTGGTCACGGCTCCCCGCCCTCTTCAAGGCCCTCGAGGCCCGCGCCACCGAAATCAAAACCCTCCCGATCCGCTGGAGCAAACCGGTTCCCCCCTCCGCCTTCGCGGGGCTTCCCTTCGCCTCCGTCGACGGCCCCGAACGCTGCTCCCGCGACATCGGCCACATCCTCTCGCGCATCTCCGTCGAGCAACGCATCCACGGCGCCCAGCGCGGCAACATCGAAGTCTCCCGCTGGTATGCCATGCAGGTCCTCCCCCGCCTGGTCCACCTGCCCGACGAAAACTTCCGCGAACGCTGGGACATCTTCGCCGAAACCGGTTTCAGCCCCCAGCCCGAACATGCCACGCTCAACGTCTCCGCCCGCCTTTTCGGCAAAAACCTGGCGCGCCTCACCGCAGCCTGGAAAATCGAGCTCAAGATCGAGGCCATCTCCACCGCGATTTCCGACGAGGTCATGCTCTCCCTGCCCGACTACGCCGCCAAGGTCGGCCCCGACGGCCGCGTCTCCTGCGCCCGCGACAACGCCCTCACCCTGCGCCAGGTCTCCAGCCTGTTGCTCGCGGACACCCCCGCCCCACACGAAGTTCTCGGCGAATGGTGGAACAGCGCCGTCGGCAACTACGTCGCCACGCGCCCGGCGAAACTCTTCGAGTGCAATCTCGCCGCCATCTACCACTCCCTCACCCGCCACCTCGACCCCGCGGAGGTCGCCGCCGCCTTCACCCCCATCCAGCTCGTTTACCGCGAGAACCTCGGCATCGAATGTCTTGAAACCCTCACCGGCCCGCCCACCGCCATCACCGGCCCTCTCGCCCGACGTCTTGTCGCCGGCTACCCCGCGCCCGAGGCCGACCGTGAGCCCCTGCTCGTCGTGCTTCGCTCCAAGCTCGCCGATCTCTCCGTCGTCAATCCCAAGACCGCCGACGCCCTCCTCAACACCTTCGTCGCCTACCACCGCGAACGCTGGACCACCGGCGACGCCGACACCGCCGCCGCCCGCATCCTGCCACAGCTGTCCCAGCCCTCCCTCGCGCAACAACGGGCCGCCTGCGCGGCCGCCCTGTTCGAGACCCTCGCCGATCCCTCCTCGGGGCCGTCCGCCCAGGCCTTCCTCCTCACCGAAAGCGCCGACGGTTTCGCGCTCGCCCTCGCCCAGTCCGGCGTCGCCGCCGCCCTGGTGGAACACGCCGCCGTCATCGCCCGCGAATACAGCGACGCCATGGTCGCCTACGCCCCCGGCCACTTCAAAAACCTCGGCCGCGCCGAGGCCGCCGCCCGCTGCACCCGCGACCAGCTCCACCTCCTCGTCAACCTCGGCGAACGCCTCGCGCGCACCGCCCCCGGCCTGTTCTGGGTGGACGCCACCCGCTGGTTCCTGGAGCTGCTCTCCCCGTTCGTCGGCTACCCCGCGCACATCTGGGCGCTCTCCGCCCGCACCGTCGCCAAGCACCTCGGCCCCAAGCTCGACCCGCTCGAAAACATCTTCCTCGCCCGCTGGGTCTCCCAGTTTGAGCACATCGCCAACGGCTGGGCCGTGAGCCATCCCCTCGCCAGGAAAGTTTTCACGCCGACCGACTACAGCTTCTCCGCCCGCGCCGACGAGGACCGTCTCCAGCGCGATCTTCTCGCCGCCGCCTTCACCGCGCAGTACTCCCCCGCCGAAGGCCCCTGGTCCGGCCCCGCGCTTTTCAACCGCTTCCTGCTCTCCTGGCCCGCCTCCACCCGCTCGTCCGCCGAGATCGCGTCGCTGTTGAAAAACCTGACCGAAGTCGCCGGCTCCGCCGTTCCCTCCGGAGTTTCCCGCTGGCTGGCGCGCACCCCCGAACTCCTCGCCGCGCTCGCCGCCGCCGAAGGGACTAATCCCGCCGAACGCTACGCGCGCGCCACCGGTCTTCCCTCAGCCCGTGAAGCCGCCAGGACGCTCGACCTCGTTCTCCCCGGCGGCGAGATCCTCAAGTCCTGGGGCCACATGCGCTCCCGGAACTTCGCCGGCCACGCGCCCGCCCTGGCCCAGGCCGCGCTCCGCGCCCACCTGCTTCACCCGCTCAGCGGCGACCAGCCCCGTGCCCTCGCCTCCGGCTTCCCCGCCGCCGCGCGCGCCCGCGCCGGACTCGTCGCCGCCTGTATCGAAAGAGACACGACGCCCAAGGCCTGGCTCGAACTGGGCGACGCGCTCATCGCGCACGCCGCCAATCCCAACGCCCTCCGCTCGCACTTCGCGACGCTCGCCCTCGAGTGGCCCGCCCTGCGCGCCGCGCTCGCCGTCGCCGCCAACGCCGGCCGCCACGCCGACGAACTCGTCGCCCTCCTCGAAGGGGGCCGCGACGTGCCCTATGCCAACGGCACCACCGCGAAGTGCGACCGCGCCACCAACAACCTCTCCTTTGGCTACGCGTTTCGCCAGACCGCCGCCGCGATATGGGATCACGCCGCGGAATCGCCTCGCCTTTTCTTCGGCTTCGCCGCCGACAACCACCTCCTGCTCGACCGGGTCGTCGCCTCAAACGCCCACGCCCGCGTCAACGCGGCCCTCCGCGCCGTGCTCCCGCCTGGCGTCGCCCTCGCCGGCGACGCCATCCTCGACATCGAGGCCCCGCTCTTCACCGCTACCGGCCCCCTCTGGCGCGAACTCGCGCTCGGCCCGCAAGCCGCCTCGCCGGACTACGTCGGCGCCCTGTTCGCCGCCATCCGCCCCATCGCTGACCAAGCCGCCGACTACGCCGTGCCTGGCGACGCCGCCCTCCGCGCCGCCCTGGCCGACCGCCTCTGCTACCACCTCGAGGCGATCGTCTGCGGGCTGGAGGAAAGTGGCGACTTCGAGGCCGCGTGGGAACTCCTGCTCGTCCGCCTCACCCCCGACCTCGCCGACCGCCCCGCCCGCGAACTGGTCTCGGCCTTCTACGGCCTCACGCGCGATCTCTCCAAACACCTCGCCGCCGGCCCCGCCATGTTCTGGCGCGTCTTTTTCCTGGCGACTCTCGAGGTCGTCCGCCAAGCCGCGCTCGGCCATCATCTGCTCCGCCACTCCGCCGCGCTCGCCCGGGATTATGCAGCCGCCGTGACGCCCGACGACGCCCTCCGCCAGAAATGCGCGCGCGATCAGGAACACCTGCTCTCCACCCTCGGCCACCTGCTCTCCACGCAGGCTCCGGTGCGCGCGTGGCTCAATCTCTCCAGCCACCTCGCCGAGATCACGCTGCCCCATCTGAACCACGGCGCGTTGGAACTTTCCGCCGCCTGGTGCCGCCACGAGGAGGCGGTCGCCGCCGGCATCGATCCCGGCCTGCGCTCCGCAGCCTGGACTTGGTTCGGAGCCTTGCAGCGCATGGCTCGCAACCTGCCCGCCATCCGGCCGTTCATCGCGACCGCCGTCCCCGCCCTCGCTGAAATCCTGGCGACCCGCCACGGCAACACCCTCGCCGACTGGCGCCGTTTCCTCGCCGCTCTCGCCGCTGCCGCCGTCACGCCCGACGAAGGTCCGGCCCCCGGTCTCGCCCTCGTGGAAAAACTCATGCTCTCCACCCCGTTGGGGCGCGTCCACGGCCCCGCCGCCTGGGTTGCTCTCGCCGAGGACATCGGCCGGGAATGCGAAACGCTGCTCCCCGGCCGCGTGCCCAACTCCCTCAGGCGGCGCCTGCTCGCCCTGCCCGCGCTGATCCAGCGCCTCCAGGCCCTCTTAGCGGGCAAAGGCTCCCGCCTCGTCCGAGCCTGCGCCGCCCAGGCCTCGCACCCGCTCGCCCGGCCGCTTTGGCAGGCCTCGCTTCTCGCCCGCGTCCGACCCGACGAACGCCTTGTCGAGTCCGATCCCGCCGACGCCTCGGCCGCTCAGGCCTTCGGAATCGCCCTCGATCCCGACGAGGCGGTGCTCGCGCGCTTCACCACCGTGCAAGCCTCGCTCGGCGCCGGTCTCACCCTGCCTCTGGCACCGGTCAAGACCGCCGGCCTTCTCAGCAAGCTCGGCTTCGGCAAAAAATCGGTCGACTGGATCAACAGCCCCGACCTGCGCAACGAGGGCCTCTACGTCCTCGAAATCCTCACGCTCAACGCCGTCATCGGCCAGGCCGACCCCTCGCACGCCTGGTATTGGAGCTGCCCCCGCACGATCGCCGCCGTGCACGCCGACAAGGAGGAGGGCGCCCTTCAGTTCTATCAGGCCCTCGCCTCTTCGGCCGCCGAAAAAATCGGCGCGCAGCACCCGGGCGCCCTCGCCCTCGCGAAATTCGCGCAGGACCTCTCCTCGCGCTTCGCCGGCCTGAAGCTCGCCCTGCCCGCCACCGCCGCCCCGGGCCCCATCCCGCTCTACCTCCTCGGCATCCGCGTCTCCGCCGACGTCCCCGCCTACACCCACCTCGGCCCGCTTGCCGGCGACGCCTCGGCCAAACTCGCCCACCACGCCCGGCAACAAGGCAGGCCTCTGACCGAAGAACAGGCCGCCCTCGTCCAGCGCGCCCACGCCGAGTTCACCCGGACTGTCGCCTGATTGCCGCCACCATGCTCACCGCCCTAAACGCCGCCGACAGCCTGCCCGGTCCCCGCCGCACCGGACCGCTTTCCCGCCCGCATCACCGCAGCGGCCCCGGTCGCTGGCGCTGGCAGGGGCGCGCCCCCGGCAAGGTCATCCTCGCGGCGGGCGACCCCTTCCACGACGAGGTGCGCCGCGTCGCTCGCCGCACCCCCGCCGGTCTCACCGAGACCGAGTTGCTCGCCTCCTTCAACTATCTCGACCAGGAGGCGCTGCTCGCCTTTGAAGGCATCGGGCCCACCCTCTCCGCCAACATCATCGCCCAGCGCGCCAAGGCCCAGTATTTCGCCAGCCTCGACGAACTGGCGCTGGTGCCCCTGATCGGCCCCAAGCGCTTCACCCGCCTTGCCGGCCGCCCGCCCGAGGCGCACCGCTTCCGCCTCCACGACCTCATGAGGCGCTCGCGGCAGGAGGCCGTTTGCCTGACGGATTTGCAGCCCTGGTCGAAACCCGCGCCCGGCATCGCCGCGATCCATGTCGCTCCCGCCGCTGAGGCCGCCCCCGCGATCGGCCCAGAACAGCTTCTGCTCACGGTCCGCGTGAAAAAATTCCACCTCCATTTTGTCTGCACCGAACCGCCCACCGGCGGACGGGCTGCCTTCCTCCACCAAAACCTGCCCGGCGTGCTCCGCCCCCTCCTTTCATGAAAGAAGTCCTCCTCCAGCCCATCAACCAGCGGGTCGCCATCGCCACCAACACCCGTGTCCTGGACACCCTGCTCGCCCAGCAATGTCCCGTCATGATGGCTTGCGGCGGCCAGGGCATCTGCGCCACCTGCCACGTCTACGTCGCCGGCGGCCCGGACAGCCTCACCCCGATGGGTGACCGCGAAAAACGCACCCTTGCCCTCATCACCGGCGCCCAGCCCAACAGCCGCCTCTCCTGCCAGTGCCGCGTGATCGGCGAGGGCGTTGAGATTCTCCTGCCCGAAGGCCTCTACGTCCAGTCGTTCAACGACCTCGAGGCTCTCATCGGCAAACGCACCAAGGTGCCCATCCTCCATCCCAAGGACGGGCGCATTCTCATTCAAAAAGACAAGATCATCACCCGCACTTACATCATGCAGCTCCAGGACGTGGACTTCAACTTGGGCAGCCTGGACGTCTCCAACAAGTAATCCGCCCTCGGCCCGCTTTATCCAAAAATCATGAATACTCCGACCAACGTCCCCCCATCTCCCCGGCCGACGGCGGCTACAAGGGCTACCACAACTACTACGTGGCCGATGACTTTTTCCGCAACGACCCCTCCAAGGGCATGCTCTACCTGCGCGACGGCCAGCGCGCCGCCAAGGTCTCCGAGGACTTCATCGTCGGCATGCACTCCGGCCTCGAGGAGGATGTCGGCGACGCCGCCAACCTCATCATGTACAAATGCGGCCGCGAATGGGGCCTGCGCGACATGAAGCGCTTCAACGACCGCATGCGCCACGAGTTCGGCGGCGGCAAACTCGACATCTGGCAGATGAACCCGCAGTTCGTCTTCGAGACCTGGTGGTGGCCGCTCACCATCCAGGGCTGGGGCGCCTGGACTCTCGACGTCAGTTTCCACCAGCGCGGCATCGTCTTCGCCGAGATCCGCAACAGCGCCGTGGCCTACTCCATGCAGCGCGTCGGCAAACCCGTCTGCCACCTCTACGCCGGCATGTTCGCGGGCGTCATGAGCTACTTCGAGCGCACCCAGCGCGAGGCGATCGAGGTGCAGTGCTACTCGATGGGCAACGACTGCTGCAAATTCATGATCGGCCCCGAAAAACAGGTCAACGCCGCCGAGTTCTGGCGCCAGGAAGGCGCCACCGCCGAGGAAATCCGCAACAAGGTCGGCTGATTCCGCCCCACCATGCGCCACTGGCAACCCATCCACCACGAACGCTGGCGCGGCTTCGTCGAAAGCCTCGCCGCTTTCCTGCGCGGCGAACGCCCCGCGCCGGTCCCGCCGCCCGTTGTCGCTCCGCCTGCGGTGTTGGTCGCCCCCGCGGTGTTCCCCCCGCCTCCGGTCGTCGCCGCGCCCGAACCCGCCTTCACGCCGCCTGCGCCGGAAACCGTTTTGCCGCTCGTCGAAACCGCCGTCGCGGATGCCTCCATCCGGGACCCGGAGCCACTCCCGCCTTCATACGGCCAACCGGTCCGGCGTCCCTCCACCGCCCGCGCCTTTTTCTCCGCGCTCGGCTGGGGCGGCGGCGCCGCCAATTTCCCGGCCGCGCTGCCCGACGCGCCGGTGCCCCCCGCCCGCGGCCCCTCCACCACCCCCTGCGAAACGCCTCCGCAGTTTGCCCCCGCCGGACGCCAATCCGAGGCCGGACCTTTTTTCCGCACCCTGCCTTGGGACGGACGCCGCGCGCCCGGAGACGCCATCACTTCCATCCGCGTCACCGCCTCCCGCGAGGACGACCGCCTTGATCCGCGCACGGCCAGCCTGCCGGCCGACAACCTTCTCCTCACCGGCATGCTCAGCGCCGCCCGCACCTCCGACCGCGCCGCCCGCCAGGCCGGCCGCAACGCCCTCGCCGGCGCCTTTTTTCACGACCTGCCCTGGTCCCGCCAACCCGACCAACTGCTCCCATGAACCAGACCGAATCGCTCCGCTCCCACCCTCAGCTCAAGACGCTGTTCAAGGACGCCGAATCCCGCCACCTCACCGACGCGGAATTCGACCTCTACCTCTCGCTTTATCCCGAGGGCGCTTCCCGCGTCGCCGCCGCCCGCGAGATCAAGGCCGTCGACGGCCAGATCGTCAAAAAAGTCATCACCCGCATCTACGAGATTTATCCTTTCGAGCAGAAGCACCAGCTCGCCCTCGCCAAGTGCATCCGCGACGTCCGTTACGTGACCGCCTACGCCACCGGCTGCATGCTCATGGGCGACCCCGACTGGTTCCGCGACAAGCTCCTCCTCTGGATGAAGACCATCATCCAGTCCTTCGGCTACCCGGACATCGCGGCCGGCACCACCGGGCGCTACTTCTCCGATCCGGAAATCCTCGCGCACATCGCGAAGCTCCGGCCCCACCAGCGCTCCATCTACGAGACCTATCGCGGCATCATCTAGGAAATGCGCGCCAACCTTTCGCCCGCCGCCTTTGCCGAGATCGAATCCTATCTCCAGCTCGCGGTCACCCACCTCGCCCACGACTAAGCCCGGCCACCATGACCAACCCAAACGATCTCATCGCCACCCTCGACCTGGAGCGCTTTTTCAGTCACGACTCCAACCGCTACGACCTCGCCGCCGGCACCGCCTGCAACGCCGCCGGCAGCCGCGTCATCTATCTCTCCACCGATGTGGTGAAGGGCATCCATCAGGCCCTCGTCGACGAGGCGGGCCCGGCCTGGCGCCTCATCCTCAAAAACTGCGGCACACTCTGGGGCCGCCGCGTCGCCAGGCACCTGGACCATGAGCTCGGCCTCATGTTCAACGCCAACCCCGCCGACCTCCCCGTCGCCGAATACCTCAAGCTCGTCGAAGGCTACTTCTCCGCCCATGGCTGGGGCCTCCTTACGCTCGACCTCTCGAAGGCCGAAAGCCACGGCGTCATCACCGCCACCCTGGAAAACTCCCTTTTCTCCGAAGTCCTCGACCAGGAAACCTCCCGCGTGGACTTCCTGATCGCCGGCGTGTTGCGCTCCCTCTTCACCCACATCGCCGGGCAGGACCTCGACTGCCAGGAAATCGCCAGCACCCGCGGCGGCGCGCCCCGCGGCATCTTTGCCATCACCGCCACGGCCCGGCTCGACGCCCTCGAATCGCGCATCGAAAAAGGCGAGCCGGCCCACACCCTGCTGGCCTCGCTCTGCCAAGTCGCATGACCCCCGGCATCTCCAGTGATCGCTACGAGATCGTGCGACCCATTGGTGCAGGCACGCACGGGCAGGTCTTCCAGGCCGTGGACCGGCACACCGGGGAACACGTCGCCCTCAAGCACATCCGCCGCACCGTCACCGGCTCCGCCACCGGGCTCAACGAGTTCGCCGCCATCCTCGCCGTCCGGCACCCCGGCATCGTGCGCTGCCTGGACTTCCACTACCTCGGCACCGGGGACACCTGCCTCGTTTACGAATACGTGGCCGGCGGCACCCTCCGCGGCCTCATGACCGAGGACCAGCCGGTCGCCCCCGAGCTATGGCAAGCCTGCGCCCGCGACCTGCTCGCGGCGCTCGACCACCTTCACCAAAACCAGCTGCTGCACTGCGACCTCAAGCCCGAGAACATCCTCTGCGAGGCGCTGCCCGACGGACGCTGGCGCTTCAGGGTCTCCGACCTCGGCGTCGCGCGTTTCCTCGGCCGCCGCGCGACCGTCGAATACGCCGCCACCCCCGCCGGTGCTCCGGGCTACATGGCGCCCGAAAGTTTCTACCAGCAGTTCTCCGCCGCCAGCGATCTCTACAGCCTCGGCGTTATCCTCTTCGAACTCGCCACCGGCCGCCGGCCCTTCGATGGCGACATCCGCGCCATCGCCCGCAGCCACCTGCAAACCCAACCGCCCCTTGAACTCGTCAAGGTCCCCGCGCAAGCCGAGCTGATCCGCTGGCTCCTCCACAAGACCCCCGCCGCCCGGCCGCCCTCCGCCGCCGCCGCGCTGCAACGCCTCGCCGGGCTCGCCCCCGATCCGGCCGACACCGGCAAGGCCCAGAAACGGGTTACGGCGCTGCCCGCGTTTCATCCGCTCGAGGCCTACGAATTCGACCAGGAGTTCTCCCTCAACTCGCTTTCGCGCCACCACCTGCCGCTCGCGCTGCACGGCAGGCCCGCGCTCGCGGCCGTTTACGACAGCCACCTCGAATTGTTCGACGCCGTCAGCGGCCGCCCGCTCAACCGTTTCCTCCCGCAAGCCGCCGGCATCCTGCAGATCCGCCCCGACGGCTCGCTGTTCTCCGCCGAGCCGCGCCGCCTGGTGCTTTGGGAAAATGACTTCAGGATGCCCGGCGGCCTCATCGACATCGACGGCCACCCCCGTGCCGCCACTTTGGATACAAGCGGCCGTTTGCTCGCCTGGGTCGAGCAAGACCGCGCCTTCGTCCGGCTGCTGGCCGCGCACTCCCCGTCCCACCCTGTGGACTGCCCCACCTCCGGCCTCCGCCCGCATCTGCTGGCCTCCGCGGTTTCGCTTCAGGTCGTCCTCATCCCCGGCACGGCACGGCCGGACGCCGTCTGGCTCGACGCCGAAGGCCGCGTTCTGGCCAAGCGTCCGCTGCCCGGCCCCGTCGTGGACAGCTCGCACACCCTCTTCCCCTCGGTGTTCTGCGCCACGCCGTCCGATCTGGGTTCGACCGGCCTCACGCTCGTGATCTTCGGGTCCCCCGGGGAGATCACGCTCATCCCCTTCGACGAGATGCCGCGCTTCCACTGCTTCTGCGAAGACGGCGTCGTGCTCGGCACCGCCGACGGCTGCGTCACCTGCGTTTCCCAAGAGGGACGGCGCCGGCCCCTGGGGCGCATCGACGATGACGGCTGCACGCTGCTTTTTTCGCCGCGCCGCGAATTCTACTTCACCCTCAACGAAACCGGCCACCGCCGCCGTTTCCAACTCTACCGCCTTCCATGAACACCCACGCCCGGCAGCCACTCCACATCTGGATTTTCAACGATGCCTCCATTGCGAGCCTGCTTCAGCCCGACTCGCCGCTCTGGCCCGGCTTCAAGCCCGCGATCATCGCCGAGGTTTCCGACCGGCCGGCTCTCGCCTACTCCCTCGATTTGGAAACCCCCGCCGCCTACCCCGGCATCGCCGGCCTGCTCGGACCGTCGACCGCCCCCGCCGATCTCGCCGTGCGCCTGCCCAGGCTCCAGATACCGGCCATCCTGGCTCCCGCCCAGTCCCTGAACGCCTCGGTCTGGCTCGCCGCCCTGCGCCGCCTCGCCCATGATCCCCGCATCACCGGTCCCCGCATCGTGCTCGTTGACGCCACGCTGGCCGCCTCGCTCGCCCCCGTGCTCACGCTGGCCGATCGCATCGGCCTGGCTTGGGACTTGAGCACGCCCCCCGGAGCGCCGTTGCAGGCCTTGATGCAGGTCCTCGCCCAGGATGGGATTCTGCGGCCGGAAACCTGGGCGGGCATCGCCGCCTATTTCAGCGCGGACCACGTGCCCGCCGCCGATGAATTGTCGTCGGCCCAGACCACCCTGGCCGCCTTGCCCGGTGGCCGCCTGCTGCCCGCGCTCGCACCCTTGGTATGACCACGCTTGCCGCCAACGCTTTTGTTCCTCCCGCCGCGCTCTTTACCAGCCTGCCGCGAGATGCCGTCCGCATGGCGGCCGGGGCACCCATCGCCCTGCCCGACGAGTTCGCCTCCAACCACCGCGGCGACACGCGCTTCACCGCCCTGTTCGCCCGGCTCCCGGAAGGCGGGGAACTCCGCTCCGTGCATATCCACGGCCCGCGCATCGAGATCATCAACCTGTTCCATTTCCCCGCGCCCGACCGCGCGCTGCCAATCTATGCGATGGAGTTCGTGATGTTTGGCCGCCGCCCCGTCGTCGGCGTGATCGACGCCAAGGCCCTGGCCCCGCACCCCTACGCCACCACCCTCTGGCGCAGGACGATGGAGTCCGCCCGCACCTTTTTCCCCCGGCTCACCCGCGCCGACGATCCGCCGGGCTGGTATGAGGAATGCCGCTCCGGCCTGGATTTTTTCACCCGTCCGGAATCCGCCGACGGGATGGCGGCGCTGCTGGCCTGCCACGCGTTTGTCTGGAGGAACCTCTCCTCCGCCGGTTCGCTCGCCCCCAGGCTCGACAAACCGGCCTGCGCCGCCCACGCCCTCGCCCTGGCCGAATACAAGACCCACCATCGCCTCAACAGCCCCGGCCTCCCTTTTCTCCACCGTACCTTCGGTGCCGACTGGACCGACCGTTTTCTCAGCCAAGCCCTTTTTGCCTGATGTACGCGCCCGGTTCCGCCCACTCCCTCTTCATCGATCCAAAGGAGGCCATCGGCCCCATTTCAGCCGATCTTGATCGCTCGCTCTGCGCCGACACCGCGCGCGCCGCCGCCGCCGCCGCCCGCATGTGGGCCGCCCCGCACGAGTGGACCGGCCTCGGCGGGTTCGACGCCGGCGGCGGCTTCTGGCTGCGCCCGCTCGGGCCCGACGAACTGGAGTTTATCCGCCAGCCCCATTCCTGCGGCTGGCTGGCCGACGGGAAGACCCGCGCCGTTTCCGGCGCGCTCGAAAAGCATTTCCCTGTCTCTCGCGCCCCGTCGCATTTCGAGCCGCCGCTCTCTTTTGTTTCCCTGCAACACGGCATCAAGGCCCTCCGCGGATTCGGCGGCTGCGCCCTGCGCCATCCGGTGACCGGCCTTTGGAAACCCATCGTGCCGCCGCCCGATCCCGCGCGTTTCAACCGGTTCATCTCGATGGTCACGCCCCTGTCGCGGATCCTGACGGCTCAAAATCTGCCGGTCGGCCGCATGGTCCTCGCTGCCGGCAGCCACGCCGCCCTCCTGTGGCGCACGCCCTCCAAGGTCTTCGGCTACCTGCATCTGGACGACACGGCATCCGTCGCGCCCGCCGCCGCCCTCGTCGATTCCCTGCTCATCAGCACCGCCTGACCCGATAACAATGACTGCGGGTTCCTCACGTTCCGCCTGCCATCGCGTGCTTTTCCTCGGCAAGCCAGAGTCGGACCTTCGCGAACAGCTCCTCGAACTCTTGAGCAAGCACGGCTTCGCCCTCGCCGATCTCACCGAAACCGCCCCGACCACAGGCGAGGCGCTCAACCCCGTTCTCGCGTCTTCGGAGTTCGCGGTTCTTGATCTGGACACCGGGCCGTCGGCGCTGGCCTGGCTCGGTCTCCTCCGCCGGCAACGCCCCGAGATGACACTGATCGCGGCCTTCGAGTATTGCGATCTGGCCGGACTGCTCACGACCGCTCCCCACGGCCTGGACGGGGCGCTTGTGCTCCCCGTCTCTCCCGAACAACTCGACGCGTTTTTCGCCCCCTTCATCGGCCGGTTTAAAACCGCCGCCGCCTTGACCGCCACCAACGGCCAGTCCACCGCCGCGCCTTTCGCGCCGCCCCAGACCCTGCTCAAGGCCGCGCACCTGTCACCCGCCTCTTCCGCCAACCAGATTATCCTCGGCACAATCGACGCCCGCCCGAAGGCCGCCCGCTTCATCGCCCACGGCCCCGCCGGCTCCGAATTCACCCTGCTCGCCCTGGAAATCGCCTCAAGGAGAGGCTGGCGGGAGGCCGACATCCACTTCGGCCCCGGGGCGCCTCCGGCCTCGGCGCGCCTCGTCGTGGTCCGCTCGTTGGAACTCCCCCCGGCCTGCGCCCCGCACCAAACCATCCTTCACTGCCACGCCGGCGAAACTCTCGCCGCGCAGGATGACGGCGCCGTCGTTCTCAGCCTGCTCCCGCTCGGCCAGCGCCTCTCGGACGTCGCTCACTACACCGCCCGCTGGCTGCCCGTCCTGGCGACCGCGAGCCTGCAGCCTGCGCCCCCCCTTCCGCTTCCGGACGATGTGCGCAACCACCTGCTCACCCATTCCTGGCCCGGCCAGTTTTCCGAATTGTGGCGCACCCTTGAGCAGATCGCGCTCACCGCCGGCTCCGGTTCTGTGCCCGGAAACCTCAGAGCCGCCGGCGCCTCCGCCAGCTTCGACGAATTTGTCCAGCGTACCGCCGCCCGCGCCTTTCGCGAGAAAATCGCCCTCCGCGTCCCTCCCGCTCTCCTCCCCACCGTGCTCTCCGCTTTAGGCTGCCCCGCCGCTACCCATGAGTGATCCATCCCCAACCCTCACGCCGGCGATCATCATCGTGGATGACGAGGCCAGGCTGGCCTCTCTCTTCTGCTTCGGCCTGTCCGGCCTCTTCAAGGTCCACTCCACCGTCTCCCCCGCCGAAGCCCTCGCCCTCTCCGATATCCCCAGCGTGAAAATAGTCCTCACCGATTACCAGATGGACGGCATGAACGGCGTCGAGCTCATCAGTCGCATCAAGGCCCGCCGCCCCGACGTCGTCTGCATTCTCTTTTCGGGAAACCTCACCGTCGAGCGCTGGACCGCCGCCATCAACACCGGCTGCCGCCACGTTCTGGAGAAACCTCTTTCCATAAAATCCATCATCGACCTGTGCTCGTCCATCGTCGTCGCTCCCGAGGCGAACTCCCCCTCGACGGCGGGCAAAGGCGTCTTGCACACCCTCGCCTGGCAGGAGGCCCTTGGCAAAACCCTCCAGTCTCTCGACGACCATCTCAAGGACGGGGCCAGCCCGCTCTTCCTGGTCACGCCCGACGGACGCTTCCCCTCCGAACTTCTCTCACTGCTCGCGCCCTCCCTCCGCGATTATCCGGCCCCGCCCGACGTGCCCCCCCCCGAGGACGCCGTCTATTACACCCAGTCGCTCCAAACCATCCCCCCGGCCGAGCAAAACGCCATCGGCCATACGACCCGTGCGGCGCGGCGCGGGAAGCCCTGGCTGATCGCCGCCAACGCCACCCCCGATGAATTGATCGACCGCCACGAAATTACCGAAACGCTCTACCTGCGGCTCAACCAGGCGATCTTCCAACTGCCCGCCCCGGGCGTGAATCCGGCCGACACCCTGTTGCTCTGCACCTGGTGGCTCTCCTCGCTGCCCGCCCCCGCCACCCTCACCGACGAGGGCGCCGACTGGCTCTCCAGCCAACTCCAGAACTTCGACTGGCACACCCTGGTCGCGATTCTCAAACAGGCCCTCCGTCAAACCCCCGGCCAGTCCATCGACGCCCTCCGCCTCCAGCACGCCGCCCTCGCCGTCAGCCTCGGCTCCGACTTCAGCCAGATCCAGCGCTACGCCGATTTCTTCGACGAATACACCCGCGACCTGCGCCAGGCCTGGAACCTTTTGGGGGCCGTCCAACCTTGAACTCCGCCGTTCAAACCTCCGCCGGGGCCGCCACCACCGTGGGCCGCATGCGCGCAACCAACGAGGACCGCTACCTCCTCGACGTCCCCCGCGGCCTGTTCGCCATCGCCGACGGCATCGGCGGCCTGCCCTACGGCGAACGCGCCAGCGAATGCGCCATCCGCAGTCTTATCCGGCAGGCCACGCCGCCCGCCGATCCCGGCCGCCCGCTCGCCGAACTCGTCGCCGCCTGCCACGACGCCGTCGGCCAGCTCGGCCGCGTGATCCACCGGCACATGGGCATCGGCACCACGCTCACGCTCCTGCGCATCGGCCCCGGATGCTGCGAAATCGCCCACGTCGGCGACAGCGCCGCCTTCATTCAACGCGGCCGCGCCGGCGAAGTCGTGCGCCTCACCACGGAGCACACCAGCCCCGCCCCCCGTCGTGGTCGTCGGTCTCGCGCCCGCCGCCGGTTTTCTACCGCCGGCCACGCTCGACCGCTACCTCGGCCAGTCGGCCCCTCTCTCCTGCGAAACCCATCGCGTCGCCGTGTCGCCGGGCGACCGCATCATCCTTTGCAGCGACGGCGTCACCTGCGCCCTCGACACCACCGACCTCGCCGCCCTGAGCGTCGCCCAGCCCAGCCCGCTCGGCTTCGCGCAGGCCCTCATCCATGTTGCGAATGTCCGCGGCGGCCGAGACAATGCCACGGCCATCGTCATCGACTTTTTTTCCGAAGCGATTCCGCCTTCGGCCTGACCGCACGGTTACCATGTCCGAAGAGCCCACCCGCCAACCCAGTCTCGATGAACTCCACGCCCGGTGCGCTGATGAGCCCATCCGCTATCCAGGGAAAATCCAGCCCTACGCCGCCCTGCTCGCGGGCCGGCGCGGCCATCCCGAGGTCGTTTACGCCAGCGCCAACCTTGCGGACATTCTTGGCATCACACCCGGTGCCGCCCTGGGCATCCCCGTCCAGGACCTGATTCCCGGCCTCGACTCCGAAACCTATGCGCACAGCGGTCTCGGCCTGAGCCGCACCCTCGTTTTCCGTCCTCCCGGCAAGCCGGAAATCGAACTGGTCGCCAGCAGTCATCAACAGTCCGAAAACTGGTGCGTGCAGATCGAATCATGCGGGCAGCGCGATTCCGCCAACCTCGCGCCCGTGATCACGCCCGCCGATCTGCTGCAGCTTTCCCGCAGCACCACGATCGAGACGCTTCTTGGCACCACCGCCGCCCTCTTCCGGAGTATGCTGGGTTACCACCGCGTGATGCTCTACAAGTTCCACGAGGACTGGCATGGCGAGGTCGTCGCGGAATCGCGGCAGGGCAACCGCATCCGCTACCTCGGCCTGCATTATCCCGCGACCGACATCCCCGCGCAGGCGCGCGAACTGTATCTTTCCGACCGGATACGCCTGATTCCCGACGTCGATTACACCCCCGTTCCGCTCTTGAGTGCCAGTGGTGGCACCTCGGCCGCCGCCCTCAACCTCACGGGCTGCTCCGCCAGGTCCGTCTCTCCTGTCCATCTCCAATACCTGCGCAACATGGATGTGCGGGCCACCCTTGTCATCAGTCTGGTCGTTGACGGGAAACTTTGGGGCCTGGTCGCCTGCCATCACGACACCCCCCGCTGGATACCGCCCCTGCACCGCGACACCGCCCTCTCCCTCGCCGAGATCGCATGCGTGCATATCGACGCGATCACCAGCCGGCAGCATTCCTTACAGCAGGCCACGCTCCGCAACCACGTGGTGCACGCCGGGCTCCAACTCAACGGCCAGCACACCGCCGCGGAAACTTTTCTCACGCTGGCCGAGACGATACTCGCTCCCATTGCCGCCAACGGGGCCGCTCTCCTTGGGCCGGACGACGCCGACCTCATCGGCCAATGCCCGTCCCGGGAAAGCTGTCGCCTCCTGTTTTCCTGGTTGCAGACCCGGCATGGAAACAAATCCAACGTCGCCCTGCCGGACGCGCCCCGCCAGCTCGATTTCCCGTGGCCGAACACGGCTTCCGGCATCCTGGCGGCCAACCTTGGCTCGAACTCCAGAGTCTGGCTGGTGTTTTTCCGCCCCGAATCTGCCCGTGAATTGCGCTGGGGCGGCGATCCCCGCCAAACCGTTTCCTTGGGCGACGATGGACGGCTCACCCCCCGCTCTTCGTTTGCCGCGTGGACGGAAATCAAACGCGGATGCTCCCAGCCCTGGTCCGAACCCGAGGTGGATTACGTCCACAACCTCGCCCTCACCCTGCGCAACGGCCAGCTCATCCAGGAGCGCCTTCGCGCCGAGACCAAGTTCCGCTACAGCGAACAGCGCCGCGTCGCCATGCTCGCCGCCATGCCCGACGTGCTCTTCGTTCTTGATGAGGACGGCATCCATCTGGACGCCCATATCCCTGCCGGGGCCGCCGCCGCACTGCCCAAGGCCGAGCTGCTCGGAAAATCCATCCGCACGGTCCTGCCCGCCGGAGTCGCCGACGAGTTTTTCAAGTCGATCGCCCTCCTGCAATCGGGGGCTAAAGCCGAGGTGAAAATCCACTACACCCTTGCCCTGCCCGACACCGGCCAATGTCACTACGAGACCCGGATAGTGCCCAGCTCGCCCGGCCAGTTCCTCTGCATCGCCCGCGACATCACCGAGCGCCACCTCGGCGAAATCGCCCTCGAGGAAGAACGCACCATCCTCCGCACCATTTTGGACGATGCGTTCGCCGGCTATTGGGACTTCGACCTCGAGCTGGGCGTCGCGTTCTACAGTCCCGCCTACAAGGCCATGCTCGGCTACGGCGAAGACGAATTTCCAAACCATCCCGACGCCTGGCGCACCTTCGCCTTCCCCGAAGACTTGGCCAAGGCGGACCGCTCCTTCGCCCGGCACGTCGCCAGCCGCGGCGAAACCTCCTTCAAGGAGCGCATGCGCTTCCGTCACAAGGACGGTTCCACGCGCTACCACCTCAACTCCGGCCGGGTCATCTCCTGGGGACCCGAAGGCGAACCGTTGCGCGTCGTCGGCTGCAAAATAGACGTCACCTCGCTGATCGAGACCCAGGAAGCCAACTCCCGCCTCGCCCTGGTCACCCAGCACACCGGCGACTCCGTCGTTTTCACCGACATCGAACGGCGCATCACCTGGGTCAACGACTCGTTCACCCGCATCACAGGCTATGCCTCGGCGGAGGTTGTCGGACGCACGCCCGTTTTCCTCCAGGGACCCGGCAGCGATCCCGCCACCCTGGCAGCCATTCATGCCGCGCTCGAGACGAAGCAACGTTACCAAGGCGAGCTATTGAACTATGCCAGGGATGGCACCCCCTACTGGAATCAGCTCGATATCGTCCCCCACTTTTCCCCCGACGGCAAACACATCGGCTTCATCAGCGTGCAGGCGGACATCACCGAAAAAAAGCGGGCCGCCGACCTCGTCGAACGCGAACGCCGCCTCTTCGCCGTCGGCCCCGTCGCCGTGCTCATCACCGGTCCGGACTGCGGCTGGCCCATCGAATACGTCTCCGCCAACATCCGCTCCCTCATCGGCTACTCTTCGGAAGAACTCACCGCGCCCGGCTTCCTCTACGAAAGCCTCATCCACCCCGCCGACCTCGCCGAGCTCATCGCCGACACCCGTGAACGCCTCTTCCGAAAAATGCTCTTCTTCGAGTCTTCCTATCGCCTCCGCCATCACGACGGCAGCTACCGCTGGTTCTATGAGTTCACCCTGCCCGAGTACGCCCCCGACGGCACCTGCGTCAACATCCGCAGCTACCTCTTCGACCAGACCAAGCTCAAGCAGGCCCAGGACGACCTGCGCCAGCGCGACGCACAGGTCGCCGCCATTTCCATGCACGTGCCGGGCATGCTCTACGAGTTCAGGCGCTCCTACGGCGGCGGCAGTTGCTTCTCCTACGCCTCCGAGGGCATCCGCTCGATTTTCGCCCTCTCGCCGGATGATGTACGCACCGACGCCTCCCCCTTCTTTGCCCGTGTCCACCCCGATGATCGCTCACGCCTGGATGACTGCATCAGCACGGCCTTCCTCGGCCACAGGGACTTCGAGGCCGATTTCCGCATCGTCCACCCCGAGCGCGGCATCCGCTGGGTCCACGGCTCCTCCAGCCCCCGCGTCCTCGACGACGGCAACTACGTCTGGGACGGCTACTTTTTTGACATCACCGACCGCAAGCTCGGCGAGGACGAAACCCTCCGGCAGGGCAAGCGCGACGCCATCGAGCGCCTCGCCGGCGGCGTCGCCCACGATTTCAACAACTACCTCGCCTCCATCAGCCTCTCCGCCGAGCTCATCCAAAGCCTCCCGGACGTCCCCGCCAACGTCCTGGACCTTACCAACAACCTCGTCGGCGAGATCAAGGCCGCTACCCACGTCGCCCGCCAGTTGCTCGCTTTCACCAAGGACCAGCCCCTGCACAACGAGCCCATTCTCCTGGTCACCTTCCTGCGCGAGACCACCACCTTCGCCCTGCGCGGCTCCGCCGTCAGCGCCGTGATCGATGTGCAGGACCACGGGCTCACCATCTCGTCGGACCCCAACCTCCTCAAGCAGATCCTGTTCAATCTCCTCATCAATGCGCGCCAGGCCATGAAGGAAAAAGGCTCCATTTTCCTCGACGCGTCCAGCCCGCGCCCCGACCAGATCCAGCTGCGCCTGCGCGACACCGGCCCGGGCATCCCCAAAAATCTCGGCGAGCGCATCTTCGAGCCCTACGTCACCACCAAGGCCGCCGGCTCCGGCCTCGGCCTCCACGTCGTCCACAGCCTCGTCGAGCGGCTCAACGGCCATATCAAGCTGGAGACCAACTCCAACACGGGGGCCGTCTTTGTCATCACCCTGCCCAAGAAGCTAGGCGGCGTCTCTTCCATTAAACATCCTCAGAATATCGACGCCCCTCACGAAACCGGTCGCGCCATCACCCGCATCCTGCTCCTGGAGGACGACACCGTGCAAACTCGCCTCCTCAACGAATTTTTCAGCCGCATCGGCATGGAAATACTCAGCTTCAAGACCGGCGCCGCCCTCCTCGCCGCCGCCCCGGGCCACCGCGACCAGGGCAACAAACTCGTGTGCCTCCTCGACATCACCATCAAGGACGGCGAGGGCGGCCTCGAAATCACCCCCGCCCTGCGCCAGCTCCTCCCCGAGGCCCGCATCTTCCTCATGAGCGGCTACTCCGAGGCCTGGCAGGACCGAGGCGGCAGCATGACGCCCTTTGGCGTCGGCTTCATCGCCAAGCCCTACACCCTTGCCGACCTCGGAAAAATGATCCTTGCCCACCCCCCTCCTGGCTTCGCCGAGAGCAGTTGAAGTTAAACTACAGTCACAACCACCGTCTGGTGCCGAATCGCCAAAAAAAGCTCAAAAATCACAACAATAGATTCTTCTGTGATTTATGATTTTTTGAATGATTTAATGAGGGTAATGCAGGCTACGGCTTAACCAAAAGGGCTCCGACGGTCCTTAAGTCGGCCGGCGGGCCGGCCGTGGCGAGCGGGCGCGCCACCTGCCGTTTGCGTATGGCAACGCCCGTCCCCGGGCGTTTGGGTTGAGGCAGCGCGTCCCGGAACGGACGCGGCAACCGCGCGAGCGGCGCGGGCATGGTGGCGTTTTGCGGCGTGCTGGCGGCCACCGGCTACGCGCTTTATTACTCGGGATCGGAAGGATTTCGCGCGGCGGCGAGCCTGGCGCACCTCGGGTTCGGTCTGGCCTTGCCGGTCGTGCTGTTCGTGCACATCCGGCGGGGGCGGCAGGCGCGTGCGGTCAGCGCGGCGGCGCCTTCTGGAAAAAACGCACGAGGATAAAAATCCAGGCGAGAATGCCGGCCGTGAAGAGGCCGGCGGTGATCAGCAGGCCGCGATTGGCCAGGGTGGCGGCCTCAGGGCGGTTGGCGGCGACGATGAAGTGGTTGACCGCCGCGATGAACACCAGTGCCCAGGTGCCGAGCCAGAAGGCGTGATAGAAAATGAAGGCCAGGGCGGCGGGGCGGTGGGCGGGTTTTTGCCAAAGCGCCTGGTTGGGCACGCTCAGTCGGGCTTTGGGGAACCAGCGCATTGCGTAGCACAGGCCGACGATGAAGGCCGACATGCCGAGGCCGAGCGCGATCAGGCTGGCGACATGGTTATCGCGGGTCATCCAGCCGTCGGGTTCGCCCGCCGCATTGAAGTGCGTGGCGACCCGGGCCGGCAGTTCGAGGGAGGTGAGCCAGATGTGCGCGGTGAAAAACGGCAGGGCGCCGAGCCAGACGTAGAGGGGGAAACGGGAGGGTTTTAGTCGCCTCTTTTTGATGTTAAATAAAGTCATATCTACAGGCACCAAAATGGCCCAAATCTCGGTTTTTCCAGCCACGGATTGGCACGAAAATCAGTTGTTGAATGCAGGTTTGGGCAACGTCGAGTTGATCTTACTGAGTAGTTTTTCGATTTCCTTGTCGGAGTCGTGCCACCAGTCAGTTGACCAAATGCGGTGTAGCTTCCAGCCAAGGCCTTCGAGAATGAGCTGGCGGAGCTTGTCTCGGTCGCGTGCGGTGGCGGCGCGGTGGTAGGTCGCGCCGTCGCATTCGATGCCCAGCAGATAACGCCCCGGTGCGGACGGATCGACAACCGCGAGGTCGATGCGGTAGCCGGAACAGCCGACTTGGTGATGCACATCGTAACCGGCTTTGCGGATACGGTCGGCGATCATCCTCTCGAATTCGGAATCCGCTTCGGCCTCATCGGATGCCATGGTCACGGCGGCGAGTGCCTTCGGCCCACGGTCAGCGTAGTCGAGGAAGTATTTTAGGTCGCGCACGCCCTTCGCGCGCGTGCGGGTGAGGTCGATCTGGTCGGCGCGCAGGCCACTATAAACGAGCACCTCGTGCTTGGCGCGGGTCACGGCGACGTTGAGCCGACGCTCACCACCGTCGCGGTTGAGCGGACCGAAGTTCATCGAGACTTTGCCGGATTCGTCAGGGCCATAGCAGATTGAGAACAGGATCACGTCGCGCTCGTCACCCTGCACACTCTCCAGGTTTTTCACAAAGACCGGCTCGCCCTCCACCGGCGGTTCATCGCCAAAGTGGAGTTCGATTTCCGGATGTTCACGTCGCTTCTGGTCGAGCAAGTCTTCGACGAGTTTTTGCTGGGCCTGGCTGAAGGTGACGACGCCGAAGGAACGGCGCGGGCCGTCGGTCTTGCGCAGGCGAGCGACCAGATCATCGACTAGAGCGACGGCCTCGCCGCGGTTTGTGCGCGACTTGCCCTTGTCGTAGCGTGCCTCCGGCAGGTGCTTGAAACGCACCCCACCGTGACCGGCCTCGGGAGATGGAAACGTGAGCAGATCGTTCTCGTAATACTGGCGGTTGCTGAAGGTGATGAGGCCTTCGTGACGGCTGCGGTAGTGCCATTGGAGGCGCTTGTGGCGCAGGCCGTTGGTCATGAGTTCGTCGAGGATGCTTTCGAGGTCTTTGTGTTCCTCGGGCGTGAGGTCGTCCTCGTCGTCACCGCTGCTGTTGAAGAAGTTGGTCGGCGGGAGCTGTTTCGGGTCGCCCACCACGATGAGTTGTTTGCCGCGTGCGATGGCTCCGATGGCGTCCCACACGGGGATTTGTGACGCCTCGTCGAAGATCACCACATCGAAGCTCTCATGCGATGCTTCCAAGTATTGTGCGACGGATAGGGGACTCATGAGCACGCAGGGCTTGAGCTTGGGGAGCAGCTTCGGGATGCGACTGAGCAACTGGCGCACCGGTATGTGGCGGGTCTTTTTACCGATCTCTTTTCGGAGCAGGCCGATTTCGGACTTGGGAATATCGCTCTGGAGTTGGTCGCGCGGAATGCCTCCGGCGAGATTGGCGCGGATGAGATCGCGAGTGAGGCTGGCGAGCCTTTCATCCACCTCGCGGAAACGCTCGATGCGTTCCGAGTGCTCGCGTCCGAAGAATTCGCGCAAGGCCTGCGAGCATTCAATGGAGGCGAACAACATCGCACGGCGGAAGCTACGTTCAAACAAAGCCGGCAGGTTGAGCGAGTGACCTTCGGGAGACTCCAGCTTTTCGATCACCGGAGCGAGACCGAGTGCGAGGCCTTGGTGACGGACTTTTTGCCACGAGCACCAATCGCGAATCCTGCCCCACGCGGTCGGCAAGCGTTCGGTCAGTGCCTGCACCGCGACGAGATGATCCGTCGCTGTGTCGAACACCTCGCGTCGCAGACGAACGTCGGTGGCAAAGGCCTCGTAGACTTCTGAGAAACGCGTTAACGCCTCGTGATACCGCACCAGGCGTCCGCCGATACTGGTGCCCAGTGCATATACCGTCGGACCTTCGCCGAAGAGACCTGCGAGCAATTGCCGCAGCTGACCGAGCCAACCGAGGTCATCGCCGGCGCAAGCAAGTATGCGTGGGTGGAGAACCTCGCCCCACGCACGGGCGCGCACGAGGGCGTCAGCCGAGGGCTCGCCCTTCGCCCAGAGCACGCCAAGACACGCCTGCGCGGTTGGCGCGGTGGCGGCTAGTTGGGCGTTGCTGGCGCGGAGACGTTGGGCAGAGGCCAGGAACTGACCCAGTGCCGTCGCGACGGCCGCGAGGTGATCACGGGCTTCGTCCAAGGGATCGCGCGTGAGTGCGGCCTCGGACGCGAAGGAGCCAAAGGCCTCGTCGAATTTACCAATCGTATCGCGAAAACGAGCGAGCCGGTTCCCGACTGTTGTGCCGATGGCGTAAGTAGCCGGTCCGTCCCGGAAGAGACCGCTGATGAGCACGCGAAGTTGCGCCTGCCAGTCGGTGCCATCCGGAGCGCAGGCAACGAGGCGGTCATGGAGCGTGCCGCCCCAACTGCGCACATAGTCGAGCATGTCGGTTTGGGGTTCACCGTGCTCCCAGGCATCGCCGAGAAGTTTTTCGGCTTGGAGCGACGCGGCAGCCAGCGCGGCGTTGACCGCACGGAGGCGCAAGGCCGCAGTCAATACATCGCCGAGCGTGGCGAGATCGGGTTTCATTTTATCGAGACGCGCCGTGCGGAGTCGTCGACGTACGCTGCCGATGCGCAGCCACTTCATCAGAAACCATGCGGACTGCGCCGACTGCCATTTCTGATTCAGTGGATCGAGTTCGAGCGCGAGGAGTTTGGTTTCATCGTAGCCAACGAGCTTCGCACGGAGTTCCACGCGTTCCTTTACGAGCGCAATCCATCCGTCGAAGTCACGCACCCACTGGTTCCACGGTGTGGTCGCGAACGCCTCGGCCACCGGAGCCGGGCTAAGCAGGCTGTCCACCAAGGCGACAAATTGAGCAAGTTCCGCGCGCGAAGTATGGGCACCTGGCGCTTGCAGCCACATGCGTAGATCGCGAGACGATTCGATGGCCGCCTTGGTGAAACCGACGAGTTCGCGACCGTGCTCGAAAATCCGCTCCGCCGCACCGTCCGTCCATGTCTCACACGGCATCGTGACGGTATTTGCGGGCACCGGGATATGAATCGGCATCAACTTGGTCCGCAGTTCGGGGCGTTCCCGCGCGAGCGCGATCCAACCGTCGAGGTCGGCGGCGAGTTGATTCCACGGCGTGGTGGCGAAGGCGGCACCGACTGGCTCAGGGGCCAGCAGGCTTTCAACAAGTGCACCGAGGTGGGCGAGTTCCTGGCGTGTGGCCGTGCTGCCTGCGCGCCGCAACCACGTGCGGAGTTCGCGTGTGGCGTCGAGGGCAGTTGTGGCGAGACCACCCAGTTCACGCATGCGGTCGAGCGTCCGTTCCGCCCAAGAGGGTGACCACTCTTCGCGGGCCAGCGGCGCGAGGGCGTGATCGGTCAGTGGCACGAGCGGACGTGAGCGCTCTTGCAGCAAACGGCAGAGCAGGCGTGCGCCATCCAGAGTTTCGGCCGAGGTTTCGAGAATCGACGGCCAGCGGTCGAGGCGCACCACGGACTCGTCTTTGCGCGGGAGGAGGTAATCGAGGCAATAGTGGGCGCTCAGACCGGAGGGGTTTCGCCGGTGCAGAGCGCGGGTGTAAGCGTTAAGCGAAGCGCGGAGTTTCTCCAACTCCGCCGTGCGATGATCCCAATCGGACGGCGAGGACTGGTCGATGAATTTCAGGGTGCGGTCGAACTGCGCCAGCACGTCGGCCTTGCCGGTTTTGTTCGAGTGCAGCTCCAGGCAGAAGGGCTCCAGACCATCTTCGCGCAGACGGCGGTGAACGACATCGAGTGCGGCGCGTTTTTCGGCGACGAAGAGCACACGTTTTCCCCGAGAGAGGCAGTGCGCGATGATGTTGGTGATAGTCTGCGATTTTCCGGTGCCGGGCGGGCCTTCGAGCACAAAGTCGTGACCGGCGGCGGCGGCCATGACGGCGGCTAGCTGCGAAGAGTCGGCACTGCGTGGGCAAAAGATGTCGCGCGGGTGAAACAAATCGTCGAGCTGACGAGGCGTGATGTCTTCGGGGGGATTGGGATACTGCGCCCCGGCGTCGTGGACGAGGTGGTTTACGATGCGGTTGCGCGTGAGGTCTTCGAGCCGGTCGGCGAGGTCTTTCCAAAGGAGAAATTTGGTGAAGGAAAACTGACCGAGCCAGATTTCGGTCTTTACTTCCCAGCCTGCGAGATCGCGAACGGCGTCGCGGAAAAGTTGAAAAACGCGGGTGACGTTCACGCCATTGTCTTCTTCGGGGAGCGGGTCGAGACCGGGAATCTCCTTTTGGAAATTTTGCCGGAGCATTTCCATGAGGGTGACGTTGAGGCGTGTTTCCTCGTCGATACGGCGCAGGGTAAAACCTTCGAGCACGGATTTGCGCTTCAACTCCACAGGCACGAGCAGGAGCGGCGCGCGCAGGACGCGGTCGCTGTGCTCGGTCTCGCGCCATTCGAGGAAACCGACGGCGGCGAAGAGGGTGTTGGTGCCGTTCTCGTCTAGAGCGCCGCGCGCGGCTCGGTAGAGTTCGGTGAGGCGGCGGGCGTTTTCGGATTCGTCGAGACCGGTGCAAAGGCGACCGCGGGCGAGTTCGTCGCACAGGTGGTCGTTGAGCGCGTCGGTGCGCTGCTGCTTGGTGTAGGTGGCGGCGTGACGAGGATCGTCCTCGCTCATCAACTTCGGCTTTGGCTGGAGCGAAAGTTCGCGCTCGGCGGCCAACTCATCCTCCACATGCTCGGGCGCGGAGGAGAGGATGCGGATGGTGCACTTGGTCTCCTTAAAGTTGAGCAGTCGGTTCCGAAGGCTGAGGTCGAGCAGACGGCTTTTCCATTGGTCGATGCGCGTGGCGGCTTTGACTGTAGGCGCGACGTCAACTTCGACGGAGTCGATGAAGTCACGCACGCCCAGACCCGTTTCGCTTGATACCAGCCCGCCCGAACCGGTGGAGGTTGCGGCCACCTGACCAGGAATCGGGAGCGGGTGAATGCGCGCGATGCGCGACCGGCGCACGTCCAATGCGAGGCGGAAGGGCTTTTCGGTTTCGAGGTGCGGACGGGCCAAGAGTTCGGCATCGGCTAACGTGCCAGGACGCTCGTCGGCGACGGCGGTGCTTTCAAAGACGGTTAGCTCTGAATTATCGACGCCCTTACGAATATCCTGTAGGTCGTCCTTGGTTGGCTCTGCCATTCTAGTCTCGCCCAACCAACAGCCTGCATAGGCGTGGCCTTCGTGTATCAAAACGACCGGATGGAGCCCGACCTGTTCGCAGCAGGCCGCGAACAGAAGCGAGAGGTCGAGGCAGTTGCCGAAACGTTGGGTGAGAATGTCGGACGGCGAGCGGACTTTCTGCCCGGTGGTCTCGAAGCTGGCCGGGGCGACCATGTAGCGAAGGTCGAGCTCCCCGACGGCTTTGTAGATGGCGGCGATCTGCTCCCAGGCACGTTTACGGCTTTTGTCCTGATAGGCGTTGAAAGCGCCGCGCCCCGTGTGTTCGCGGAGCAGTTCCGAAGCTCGGTCAAGAATCGTCATCACGCCGACGTCGTTGGGCAAAATGAAAGCCGCGAGAATTTCGGGCAGGGATACGAGCCCGCACCACTCGTTTCGAGCAAGTAGCGCGATAGGGTCTGTGCGTGAGCACAGCACCGTGTCGCCATCGACGACTTCGGTCTTTAGCCACCCGGAGACTTTTTCATTCAGTCCGGCGAGAAAGTCGTGACTCAGTTTCAGGTCGAGCGCCGCGACGCGATATTCGCCGTTAGCCGCGATGCCTTGCAGCCGGATTTCCACCGGTGCCGCAAAGACGGGTTCTGTGGTGAGCCGAATGATAAGATCCTTCCGAGCGATAACATCGTTCTGAAAACGCAGCTCTTTGATGACCGGAATCGCGTTTTGCTGGAAGGCGTAGTTGATCGCGGGATCGACAGTGACCGCGATTGAAAGCGATGTGACTGAGGGCGTTTTAGGTCCGGTGCTCATGATTATGAACGGGAAACGAAAACGTTGTCGGCGATGTGGAAGAGGGTGTTTTCACATGGCTTGATTTCGTCAGCAGGCCACTTTGCCAATGTACTATTCATGAATTTGGCCTTCGCCTTAGATCCCGGCGATGCACCATGTGCTTATGGTCACGTAGTGGCGTGGCTTGAGTCTTACATGCTTTGGCAAAAAAGCACAAAAAGTGCACCTCCCCAATTAAGGGGAGGTGCCAAGCTCAGCGGTATTCCTCGCCGGTGACGGCGTTGATGATCTTGTAGTTTTCGACGTGGTAGGCCGGGTCGGCGCGGAAGGCCAGCTTCACGCCGAAGAGCTTCTCCATGCGCACGAGCAGGTCGGCGTCCTCGCTGCGGAGACGCTCCAGGATGCCCGGGTGGACCATCACGCGGAGCGAATACTCCTTGCCGTCGTTGCGGCCGGTGAGGCGGCGGACGATGGAGCTGAGGCGGCGCTGGAGTTCGACCGACATGGTGGTGGCGCTCTTCACGATGCCGCGGCCGCGGCAATAGGGGCAGTCGGTGTAGAGGTTGGACGAGAGCGACTCCTGCTGGCGCTGGCGGGTCATCTGGAGGATGCCGAGCTGGCTGATGGGCAGGATGTGGTTCTTGGCTTTGTCGGTGGACATGGCCTCGACCATCTTGTCGTAGACGCCGTTGCGGTGGCGGCGCTCCTTCATGTCGATGAAGTCGAGGATGATGAGGCCGCCGAGGTTGCGCAGGCGGATCTGGCGGGCGGCCTCGACGGCGGCCTCCAGGTTGACGGCGTAGATGACGTTTTTCTCGTCGCCGCCGCGGTTCTTGTGCGAACCGGTGTTCACGTCGATGGCGATGAGCGCCTCGGTCTCGTCGATGATGATCTCGCCGCCGGAGGGCAGGGCGACCTTGCGTTGGAACGTCTGCTCGATCTGGCGCTCGATGTTGAAGCGCTCGAAGATAGGAATGTTGTCCTTGTAGAGGGCGATCTTGGAACGGGAGCGCTTGGAGATCTGGCCGACGAGTTCCTGGGTGTGTTTATGGCCGGCCTCGTCGTCGATGAGGACGCGGTCCACCTCTTCGGTGAGGAAGTCGCGCACGGTGCGCTCGACCAGGTCGGGTTCCTGGTAGAGGCAGGCGGGAGCGCGGTCGGACTGCATCTTGCGCTGAATCTCCTCCCACTTCTTGAGCATGATGTGGAGGTCGCGGACGAAGTAGCGGGTCTTTTTGCCCTCGCCGGCGGTGCGGACGATCACGCCCATGCCCTCGGGGATGGTGAGCTCGTTGAGCATCTGCTTGAGGCGGGCGCGCTCCTTGGGGTCCTCGATTTTTCGGGAGATGCCGCACTGGTCGGAGAACGGCATGAGCACCAGGTAACGGCCGGGCAGGGCGAGGTTGGTGGTGGTGCGGGGGCCCTTGGTGCCGATGGGGCCCTTGGTGACCTGGATGACGATCTCGCTGCCGGGCGGGTACATCGCGGGGATGTCCTTGACCGTGGGCTCGGCGGGGCGGGGCGGGGCGTTTTTCTTTTTGTTCACGCGCACGATTTCCACGGAGGAATCGGCGGCGGCGGGGAGCATGTCCCAGTAGTGGAGGAAGGCGTTCTTGGAGTAGCCGATATCCACGAAGGCGGCCTTGAGGCCGGGATCGAGGTTCTTGATCTTGCCCTTGTAGATGCCGCCGACCATGCGGTTGTCGGACTCGCGCTCGATCTCGAACTTCTCCAGCACGCCATCCACGAGCAGCGCGACGCGCTTTTCGAGGGGCTCGGAGTTGATGATGAGTTCGCGGAAGGAGGTTTTCTCCTTCTTGAAGACCTGGAGAATCTTTTCGAGCAGAGGGCGGTCTTTGGAGCGAGTTTTGGCGTCTGCCTTCAGCTCGTCGCGGTCAACGGGTTCGGGGTCGTGGACGGGGGGCGGGAGGGTGAGTTCCTCGTCATAATTGCGGGGCGCTTGCGGGGCGCCGGAGGGTGCGGGTGAGGCGGGTTGATCGCTCATGGTTGTCGTTGTCCGGGTTGGTTTGAACGGCGGACCCTTGGGCGGGAGTTGCGGCGCAGGAAATTCCGGCAGAGCGGTCAATATCGTATCCAGGCTTCAGTTTCATGTGAAGTCCTTGCGGAAGCGATAGACGCTTTGAACCAGTCCTTGCAGCAAGCAGCAACTCAGCACAAAGGAGCCACCGTAGCTGATAAAGGGAAGCGGTATGCCCGTGATGGGCACGAGTCCGATCGTCATCGCGATGTTAACAAAGACGTGCACGGCGAAGAGCACCGTCACGCCGATGGCGATCAAGGTGCCGAACCGGTCTCGCGACAGGCCCGCAATGCGGATGCCGTTGAACATCACTATGCCGAACAGACCTAAAACGGTGACACTTCCCAAAAATCCTTTTTCCTCGGCGATGACCGAGGCGATGAAATCGTTGTGCGCGACGGCGCGCGGCAGGTAGCCCAACTGGGCCTGCGTGCCCTGCGTCCAGCCTTTGCCGGTGAGCCCGCCGGAACCGACCGAGATGAGCGACTGGCGCTGGTTCCAGCCCACGCCGTTCGGGTCGATCTTGTCGGGCATGGCGAACGAGATGATGCGGTTGCGCTGGTAATCATACAAGGGCACCCAGGTGTGCGGCTCGAAACGACCCTTATCGGACGAGTAGGACAGGTTGTTGCTGTCCATGAATTTAACGTAGCGGTAGCAGTCCAGAGTGATGATGCTCACGAGGATCAAAAACGCGCCCAAGGCCGCCGCGAAAAAGCGGGTCGAAAGCTTGGAGACGTAGAGCATCGAGAAGATCACGGGGGGCAGCACAATCGCCGATTTGATATCGGGTTGGAGCAGGATAAGGAAGATGGGAAAACCCGCCGCAAGCGCCAATTTGCCGAGCGTCCCGACGGACTGGGCGATGGTACCGACTTTGGAGCGGATAAGGATGCCGGCCGTCACCAGCAGCACGGCGGCCTTGGTGGGTTCGGAGGGTTGCAGGGCGAAAAAACCCAGGTCCAGCCAACGCTGCGCGCCGTAGCGTTCGGTGCCGATGCCCGGCGTGAGCACCAAAAGGAGGGTCAAAATGCAACCGAGATAAAACCAGTGGGAGATGCTCAGCCAGAACCGGTAGTCGATGAGCGAGACGGCCACATACAGGACGGCCCCCGCCGCCAGCCAGACGATCTGGGTGATCCAGTTGTTTTGGTTGGTCGAGAACTGCGCGCTGTAGATGAAGGCCACCCCGATGCTTCCGAGCGCGAGCATGGCCAGAGGGGTGATCCAGTCGAAGCGCTCGCGGGTCGTCGTTTTAAAGACGCCAAGGAGTTCGAGGGGAGTGCGCAGGGTGCCGGCCACGCGTTGAACAAAGGCGTTGGGCCGGCCCGGCGCAACCTCCGCGTGGGTCTTGCGGGCGAAAACCCGGCATGGGCGGCCCGTGGAGAATGGCCGGGGCATGATTGCGAGATTGAACTTTGATTGCTGTTTCCCACCATCCGGCATCCTTGAATCCAGTCGGCCCTTACATCCTCAGCTTTCCCCTGGCCGCAGGCGGTCCGACGTTTTGGGCTTTGGCCGCAGCCGCTGCCTTTGGCCTGAGCGGGGGCTTCATCACGGTGTGGTTTTTGACCCGCCGGACTCGCAACGCCGCCGTCGAGCGCGCCGCCGAGATGCTTGAGGTTGCCAAGCGCGAAGCCGCCGTGGCCGCCCATGAGATCAAGCAAAAGGCCGAGGAGGAAATCGCCGCCCGGCGCGCGGACATCAGCCGGGAGTTTGACCGGCGCGACATCGAGAGCGAGGTCAAGCTGCGCGAAATCCGTTCCCACGAAGAGTCGCTGGGCCTGCTCGATTACCAGCTGGAGCAGAAAAGCGAGCGGCTCGCCCGCGAAAGCGCCGCCATCAAACAGGCGCGCGACGCCATCCGCACCCTCTCCAAGTCCCTGCGCAAGCGGCTCGAGGGCGTCTCCCAGATGGATGCCGAGGAGATCAAGCGCGCCCTTCGTGAAGAGGTGCAGCTCGAGTGCCAGGACGAGTTGCGGGCCCTGCGCCACCAGATTCTCGACCGTTCCGAACAGGACCTGAACAACGAGGCCAAGCGCATCCTCATCACCGCGATGCAGCGGCTCGCCGCGAAGCCCAACAACGACATCACCGCCACCATCGTGCAACTGCCGAGCGAGGAGATGAAGGGCCGCATCATCGGCCGCGAGGGTCGTAACATCAAATCCTTCGAGGCCACCACCGGCGTCACCCTGCTGATCGACGAATCCCCGCAGATGGTGCTCATCTCGTCCTTTGATCCCGTGCGCCGCGAGATCGCCCGCCTCACACTCGAAGGTCTGGTGAAGGACGGCCGCATCCACCCGGCTTCCATCGAGGATTTTTACCATCGGGCCAAGGAAGACGTGGAGCTCAACGTCCAGCAATCCGGAGAGGATGCCGTGCAGAAGCTGGGTATCAACGGTCTTCACGCAGAAATCATCAAGGTGCTCGGCCGCCTCAAGTATCGCTTTTCCTACACTCAGAACGCCCTCGATCACTCGATCGAGGTCGGTTTCCTTTGTTCAATGCTGGCCAGTGAGACGGGGCTCGATCCGAGCCTGGCCAAACGTGCCGGCCTGTTGCACGACATCGGCAAGGCCATCGAGGGCGATTATGAAGGCAGCCACGCCGCCATCGGTGCCGCGTTTGTGAAGCGTCACGGCGAGACTCCCATCGTGGTCAACGCGATCGCCACGCACCATGAGGAGGTGAAGCCCGAGACCGTTTATGCCGGGCTGGTCATCCTCGCCGACACGGTTTCAGCCGTGCGGCCGGGGGCCCGCGCCGAATCGATGACCGGCTACATCCAGCGGCTCGAGCGCCTCGAAAAACTCGCCTTGTCCATCCAGGGCGTGCACCAGGCCTACGCGATCCAGGCGGGCCGCGAAGTCCGTGTGGTCGTCAATCCCCAGAGCGTCACCGACGAGCAGGCCCAGGGCATCGCCAAGGAGCTTCGCCAGCGCATCGAGTCCGAACTCCAATACCCGAGCACCATTAAGGTCACCGTCATCCGCGAATCCCGTTTCACCGAGACCGCGACCTGAGCCGGAGCCTTCTCCTCCCCCCGACGAAGCGGAAAGTCGGGTCGGGCATTGATTTTTTCCGTGTATTCCGTGTGTTCCCCGGGCAACCCATTCCATCACCATGGCCGATCCTAAAATCCTTGAAACCTTTCCGAATCCCGCGCCGCACCGCGATTTCATCATCGCGCACACGCATCACGAGTTCACGTCGGTGTGCCCCATGACCGGCCATCCCGATTTCGCCAACATCACGGTGCGCTACGTGGCTGACAAAACCTGCGTCGAGCTCAAGTCCCTGAAGCTCTACTTTCACGCTTTCCGCAACAAGGGCATCTTCTTCGAGGCCGCGACCAACCAGATCTGCGACGACCTGGGCTCCGTGCTCAAGCCGCGTTCGCTCACGATCATCGCAGATTGGAAGGCCCGCGGCGGCTTCTCCTCCGTCGTCACCGCCGAATACAAGGTCCCGGCCGCGAAAAAAGCCCGCCGCTGAGCGGGCTTCGTCGCCGCCCTGTTCCCCTCAAGGGCCTTTCTCGGTCTTGCCGAGGCTGGAGGGGTTGCAGATTTCCGCCACGACCTGTTCCCCCACGTAGGCCTTTATCCAGACTCCATAAAGCGTGTCGCGGATCGTGTCACTGCCGCCCTTGTCCTTCCAGACAAAGCCAGGCTTAAGCTTTTGTTTGTAAATCTTGATCGTGTCGGTCCTCACGACCGCGCGGTTGTTGCCGGCGATCTCCTTGACCGTGGTCGAACCATTGGTGCGCTTGAGTATGGCGGCCGCCTTGTCCTTGCCCGGATCCTGGTCCGGCTTGGCGAAGAGGACATATTCGATTCGGATGTTTTGCAGGGGCTTCGCGGTGCGGTTGGTAAGGGTGAGGCTGTAGCCCCACTCTTCCTCGGACACGACCATGCCCTCGTCCTCGTTTTTGGTGACGCTGAACATACCGCGGCTCAACTCCACGGTGACCGCGCCGGCGGGGATTTCGGAGGCGGCCTTCTCGGCCCAAACTTTCAGTGATTTTTGGGTCTCGCCGCTCAGTGTGGCCAACGGGAGCTCGAACGTCTGGCCGTCCTCGCGTTTGATTTTCACCTTCCCGTTATCCACCGCAAGGACCTGGGCTTTGAGTACGCGGCCCTGCTGGTCGGTGAGGGTTTGCACCTGCCGCCGGCGGGTGTGAGGGCTGAAATCGTCAGGAGCGGCAGAGCGGCCACAAGGGCCCGCACGGAACAGCGAGGGATCATAATGCATCAAACGCTAGGTTTTTGCCTGTTGTGTGGGCAAGTTCTTTGGGTCCTGGCGCCGCCTGGTGCGAGGCTACGCCTTAAGCGCGGCGATCACCTGTTCATGCAGGCCGGGGACGGCCGCCACGGTGGATTCTGCCGGATATGGCGCGCCGCCATGCCAGTCGGTGATCACGCCGCCGGCTCCGCGCACCACCGGCACGAGGGCGGCGATGTCCCAGGGGTTCATGATCGGATCCATGACGATATCGGCCCGGCCGGAGGCAAGCAGGAGGTAGCCATAGCAGTCGCCCCAGGTGCGCACGAGGCGTGCGCGGCGGATGAGGGCGTCGTAAGCGGGACCGTTTTGGTAGCGGGCCGGATTGAGCGGGTCGCTGATGAGCAGAGTGGCGTCCTCAAGGCGCGAACACGGGCGCACGCGGACGGGACGGTTGTTGAGCGTTGTCGTCGTACCGTCGCCGATCATGAGTTGTTGAAGGATCGGCTGGTGAATCGCACCCAGCACGGGCTGGCCCTGGTGGAGTAGGGCGATGAGAGTGCCCCACAGTGGCACGCCGGTGATGAACGACTTGGTGCCGTCGATCGGGTCGAGCACCCAGACAAACTCCGCGCCGGCGTTCACCGCGTCGAACTCCTCTCCGATGACGCCGTGCGAGGGGAATTTATTCGCGATGAGCGCGCGAAGGAGTTCCTCGGCCCCTCGGTCGGCGGCGGTCACGGGGGACTGGTCGGACTTGAACTCGACGCCCAGCGAGGGGTCGGCGAAAAGCGGGCGCAGAAAGTCCCCGCTGCGCAGGGCGAGTTCGGTCAGAAACGTGCGATAGGGCGTTAAATCCACGGCGGCCAGTGTTGCCCGCGGAACGCGCGGAACACACGGAAAAAAACCGCCCCCTCCGTCACGTCCCGGCGCCGGCGTCCACGAAACAATTAACCCATTGTGTTAGTTGTTCCGCAGGGCGGGCGGGGAAGGAGTAATGTTTGGACTCGGTTCGTGGCGTGTGTTGCGTGTGTTGCGTGGGCAACTCCTGGACCGCGCAACTCATGCACTTCGTCGATTTCGAGGGCAGCCTCGCGTCCGGGATTCTCGAATACGGCGTGGTCACGTTGCGCGGCGTGGAGATCGTGGCGGCACACACGCGCCTTTGCCGGGCCACCGGGCGCGTGCGGGCGGAGGACGCCGCAGTGCACGGACTCGATGCGGCGGCGGTCGCGGATCATGCGGCGTTCGGCGAGGACTTCGAACGGTTTGCCGCGTGGCGCGAAACGGGGCCGCTGGCGGCGCATTTCGCCAACGCCGAGAACACGCTCATCAAATCGGTGTGGCCCTACACGCGGCACTCGCCGGATTTCGCGCGGCCGGGCGCGGCGTTGACCGACTGGGGGCCGTGGATCGACACGGGGCGGCTCTACCCGCAGCTCTACCCGTCGCTCGCATCCGCGAAACTGGCGGATCTGGTCGCGGTGTTCGGCTTGCAGGCGTCACTCGACGAGTGGGCCGGGCGGCATTGTCCGCCGAATCGGCGCCGCTATCACGCGGCTCTCTACGATGCGTTGGCGGGCGCGCTGCTGCTCGGGCGATTGGCTTCGGAAACCTCCGTGGCGGAGCAGTCGTGCGGTTGGTTGCTGGCCATGAGCACGCTGGACGGAGAAAAGCGCTCGGCGTTGCGACAGGGCGGTCTTTTTGATTAGCGTTTCCGCATGAAAAGCACCGTCGCCATCGTCGCCCACCGGGGGGCTTCGCAGGAGGCCCCGGAAAACACCCTGGCGTCGATCAGGCTGGGGTGGATGCAACAGGCCGAGGCGGTGGAGATCGATGTGCACCTCACGCAAGACGGCGAGGTGGTCGCTATCCACGATCCCACCCTGTTGCGCACGACGGGGCGAGATGCGCGGGTGGACGCGCTCACGCTGGCCGAGATCAAAAAACTCGACGCGGGCGTGTGGAAAGGCGCGGCGTTTCGGGGCGAGCGCGTGCCGACGCTGGCCGAAGTGTTGGCGACCGTGCCGGCCGGGCGACGGCTTTATGTCGAATTAAAGGCGGCCGACGGCCTCGTTTCGTCGTTGCGCCGCGTGTTGGCCGCAGGTCCGGTGCCGCTGGCGCAGGTGGTGTTGATTAGCTTTGAAGTCGAGGCCCTGCGCGAGGCGCGGCAGGCGTTGCCGGAGTGTCCGGTGCTGCTGCTCGCCGACACGCCGGAGGGCACGCCTTCCAGGCAGTCCGGGCTTGTCACGATTTGTCGCGAGGCCGGGTTTGCCGGCCTGGGCGTGAGCGCGGGCTGGCCGATCGACGCCCGACTCGTCGAGCGCTTGCGCGCCGACGGGTTGGAATTGCATGTCTGGACGGTGAACGACGCGCGGCGCGCCCGGGAACTGGCTGCCGCCGGAGTCGCGAGCATCACCACCGACCGGCCCGGCTGGTTGCGCTCCCGGCTCGCATCAGGGTGAAATCCAGCGGGAAGTCCCGGGGTGAGTGGATTTATCGTGTCAGCGTCGCTTTGATGTCGGCAAGCGAGAGGTCGGCCAGTGATTCGAGCTTGAGCGACGCGTGTGCGAAATCGCAGTGCACCGTCGAGGGGTTGGGCACGACCACGACCTTGAGGCCGGCGCGGTGGGCGGCCACATGGCCGGGCACCGAATCCTCGAAGGCCACGGTGCGGCCCGCCTCGACGCCTAGACCGTGCAGCGCGGCGAGATAGACGTGCGGCTCTGGCTTGCCCACGGGCACGTCGTCGCGGCAGGCGATGTGATCGAAGTAGCCGAGCATCCCGCGGTGGGCCAGGTGGCCCTCGACGTGAGCATGCGTGGAGTTGGACGCGAGGCCTATTTTGAGGCCCGCTCCGCGCGCCGATTGCAGCAGGGCCACGGTGCCGGGCAAGGGCGGGGCGTCCAGGGTGAGTTTGCGGGCGACGCTTCGGTAGCGCCCCTCCAGGACGGCGCGATCCACCTCGGGAGCGTAGGCCGACCAGTAGTCGTGGACGACATCGGTGTGGCCTACGATTTGATGCAGCAAACTGCGATCGCAGACCAAGCCGTCCTCCTCATGCACCTGCACCCAGGCGTCGATGAGCACCGTCTCGGTGTCCACCAGCAGGCCGTCGAAATCGAAAATGAGAGCGCGGAGCATACGGGAATTTATAAAATCAAAGGTTGTCCACCTTTCGCCTGGCTCGGCTCGACGCAAGCGGCGAAAGCGTTATCCCTTTCCGCCATGATCGGTAAACTACCCATACTTGTCCGTCCGTTCTTCCTCGCCACCGCCTTTTCTTTGCTGATGACCCACGCCCAAGCCGAAACCAAGCCCGCCACCCGCAACCGCGCCGAGATAGCCGCCGGCTACAAATGGGATTTTTCTCCCATCTATCCCGATTGGACCTCCTGGGAGCAGGGCATGAAGGAGATCGAGACCAAGATGGATTCCTTTGCCGCCCTCAAGGGCTCGCTCAAGGACGGCCCCGCCGCCGTGCTCGCGGCCTACCGGCTCTACGACGAGATCGGCATCCTCCAGTATCGCGTGTTCCGCTATCCGCAGCTTCAACGCGACACCGATACGCGCAACCAGGAGGTCGGCGGCCGTCTCCAGCGCGTGCAGGCGCTTTTCGCCAAGTTCGGCACCGCCACCGCCTGGTTCAACCCGGAGTTGCTGGCCGTGCCCGAGGCCACCATGCGCGGCTGGCTCGACACCACGCCGGACCTCGCGCCCTACCGCTTCCCGATCCTCGACGCCTACCGCCAGCAAAAGCATGTCCTCGATGAAAAGGGCGAGAAACTCCTCTCTTTCGCCACGCGCTTCAACGAGACTCCCCGCTCCATCTACTCGGAGCTCAGCACCTCCGACATCAAGTTCCCCGCCGTCACGCTCTCCGACGGCAAGGACGTCACCCTGACCCCGGGCGCTTATCAGTCGATTCTCGCCACCAACTACAACCAGGCCGACCGCGCCAAGGCCTTTGCCGCCAACCTGAAGACCTACGAGGCGACCAAGAACACCTACGCCGCCATCTACCGCGGAATCCTGGAACGCGGTTGGTTCCTGACCCAGGCCCGCGATTATCCGTCCACCCTCGCCCGCGCGCTGGACGGCAACGCCATCCCGACCGAGGTCTACACCAATCTCGTGGACACGGTCCGCGCCGGCACCGCGCCGCTGAGGCGCTACTTCCGGCTGCGGCAGAAAATCCTCGGCTTGGAAACCTATCACCTTTACGACGGCCAGATTCCGCTGGTGAAGGACGAAACCGTCTGGCCCTACACGCCGGCCCGGGATCTGGTGCGCGCCTCGGTCTCCCCGCTGGGCGAGGAATACCAGGCGAAGCTCGCCGAACTGCTCGAACGCAACCGCATCGACGTCTATGAAAACGAGGGCAAACGCTCCGGCGCCTACAGCGCGGGAGTCTACGGCGTCGGCCCGTATGTGCTGATGAACTACAACGACACGCTCGACGCGGTGTTCACGTTTGCGCACGAGATGGGGCACGCGATGCACACGCGCCTCTCGGAGGAGAACCAGCCCTTTGTCACGGCCGACTACACGATCTTCGTAGCCGAGGTCGCCTCGACCATCAACGAACGCCTGCTGCTCGAAAAACTGCTCGCCGAGAGCAATGATCCCAAGGCCCGGTTCCTCCTGCTCCAGCACGCCATCGACGCGATCGTGGGCACATTCTACACGCAGGTGCTTTTCGCCGACTTCGAGCTCCGCGCCCACTCTCTGGCCGAGAAAGGCGAGCCGCTCACCGCCGAAGTCTTCGGCAATCTCTACGGCGGCCTTCTCAAGGAATACTACGGCGACGCGATCACCCACGATGAGCTTTATCGCTACACCTGGACGCGCATCCCCCATTTCTACAACTCGCCCTACTACGTCTACCAATACGCGACCTGCTTCGCCTCGTCGGCGCAGCTCTACAAGGCGATGAACACCGGCGCTCCGGAAGAGCGCGCCGCCGCGACCGAGCGCTACCTCACGCTGCTCAAGAGCGGCGGCAACGACCATCCCATGGAGCAGCTACGCAAGGCCGGAGTGGACCTCTCCAAGCGCGAGACCGTGCAGGCCGTGATCGACCAGATGGACGAACTTGTCACCCGACTCGAGGCCGAGGCGGCGAAGTTGCCATGAGTGCTTTGCGGCATCCAGCGCCGCCTGGCACCCCGTAACATGACCGCCATGTTTGTGACGGCGTAACCTCCAATTTACACTGCAAGTCTGGCGGTCGCGGAACGGTAGGTTTGCTTGGGCGGTCTCCTATGCGAACCAGACTGCACACCTTCCTCGCGGGCGCCTCGTGCGTGCTGCTTCCCTTCTCGGCCTCTGCCGAGGTCTCCTTTCTCTCGGGCGTCGCCCTGCCCAATGGCGGCGAGATCGTCTCATTTGCCGATGGCTCTTTGCTCTCGACCAATTCGATCGGCGGAGCCTCGGCCAGCCATTCGATTCAGGCTTACACCCTCGGTTCCAACGGCGCTCTTTCGTCCTCCTATTCGGTCGACCTGAACGGCGTGTTCAACACCGCCGCCGGCACCTCCTCGATTTCCAGCGTGCTCAATGACGCCCGCGGCTTCGGTGTTGCCACTGTTATCCCGACGGCCACGTCCGCTACCGACTTCGGTCGCATCGCGATCTTCGACAAGTCTAACGGCTCCATAATCAAGACACTCGACGTGGGTTACCATCCCGACTCGGTCACCATCACCCCCGATGGCACCAAGCTGCTCATCGCCAACGAAGGCGAATACGGTTCCACCACCGAGTATAGCGGTAACCAGGCGACTTCCGTAGCCACCCCCGAGGCCTTCAATCGCCCCGGATCGGTGAGCGTGATCAGCTTGAACGGCATCACCTCCGCCGCCGACATCACGGCCAACGTCACCCAGGCCAACGTGGTGACTTACGATTTCAGCGCGCCAAATCTCGCCGGCACGGCGACCATCGCCGGCGTGCGTAACTCGCGACTCGATACCCTCACGGTGAAAACGGCCAACATTGCCGACATCGAGCCCGAATACATCACCGCCAGCAACAACACGGCCTACATCACCCTCCAGGAAAACAACGCGATCGCCACACTGGATCTGGTCAGCGGCAAATTCACCTCGATCAGCAGCCTGCCCGGAATTTCCCAGGTGATTGATGCGTCCGACCGCGATGGTCCCGACCCGGACGGATCAGGCCCGCTGACCTTCTCCACCCTTACCAATCGTAACGACACCGTCGTCGGCCTGCCCATGCCCGACACCATGACCAAGTTTGAACGCGCCGGCTCCACCTACCTGGTTACCGCCAACGAGGGCGATGCCCGTCCCGATGACGGCGATCTCATGCGCGCAGGGGCTCAAAACGCGGATCGCGATCCTCGTCCCGGCTCCAATGTGCTCTTGAATCCCGATATCGACAGCACCGTCGATCCCATCGTCAACAACACCGGAATCGGTCGCCTGAACATCCTCAAGGACCAAGGTGACACCGATTTGGACGGCGATATCGATGTGCCGACCATGATGGGCACCCGCAGCTTCACCATTTGGAAGGTTGAGGCAGACGGCAGCCTCTCCATCGCCTTCGACTCCGACGCCATGATCGAGGAGTATGTGGCCGCCAACAACCCCTCGTCGTTCAACATGAACAGCGGTCTGACCACCAACACGGATACCCGTTCCGACGACAAGGGCCCCGAGCCCGAGGCACTGGCCTTCGGCAGTTTTGACGGCAAAGACTTCGTGTTCATCGGCAACGAACGCGAAAACGGCATCTTCCAGTTCGACATCACCGATCTGAACAACGTTTTCATCGCGGGCTATTTCAACCCCGTGACCGGCACGACCGACGGTGTGGACGGCGGCGTTTATATCTCCCCGGAATCCATGCTCTTTCTTGCGGCTGGAGCCGCCGGCAACTCCACCGGGAAAAACCTGCTGATAGTCGGCTTTGAAGGCACTGGTGGCAACGGCTCGATCGGCGTGTTTGAGGTGACTTCGGTCTCCGCCATTCCCGAGCCCTCCACCTATGCCGCCCTGGCCGGTTTGGGTGCGCTCGGCCTCGCGGTTTTCCGCCGCCGCCGCGTTTCTTGATCAAGCCCCGCAATCATGCGCAAGGCGGCCCCGCGCGGGCCGCCTTTTTTGTGACCGAATCCGGAGGCACCCGCTGTCCGTCAAACCAATGGATGCGTGAATGAAGGCTATTCGGACGAAACGGCTCCGCCGTTCCGCTACGGATTCCCAACGTAGCGGAATCGCGGAGCGATTTCGGTTTGGAGATCGTTTAGGCCGTGTTTCTGCAAGAACTCAGGTCGTCGAACTCTGCGAGTGAAAGGATAAGCCTGCTGGGCCGGCGTTGACCTCGACGACACGACCCGCCGGGTCGCCTCCGTCTCGGCCGCATTGGCCGAGCCCGCTTCTCCTCTCACGCCAACCCGCTTTATTTCAGCAACACCCTTCAGCCTAAAGGCTTCCATCCATTGGTATCAGCCGTTGGGAGCCCCGAGCGTTTGACGGATCATGGTCTTGGTTACGGCCGCGCGGGGGCGGGTGAGTTTCCAGGTGCGGGTGCCGTGTTCGTCAAAGACGGCGATGACGGTTTCGACCAGCGGACACCCTTCGTCCCTGCACGGCGACTCCATCACCGAAACGACGGCCTCGTCGGCCAAGGCGAGAGTTTCGCGCGTCCAACGTTTAATCGCGGCGGTGTATTCGGGATTTAGCGACCGATCCGTCGCGCCGGATTCTGGGATGAATCGGTGCATAAATAAATCAGGTGCGTCGGACGCGGAAACGCCAAAGGAAAAACCCGAAAACGAGGAAGGCCGCCCCGCCGCCCAGCCATTCGTAGGCAACCCGCTTGGCGGGGGGATGGAAGGCGGAGTCGGCCGGGTTCTGGGGATCGAAGTAAACCGTGAAGCGCTGTCCGGCGGGGTATTCCCCGAGCTTGGATTCCACGTAGTCCTTGGAGCCGTCGTTGGAGCTCACATCCAGATCGGCACCGGTGTAGGTCCATCCCTGGCGGGTAAACTCGTAGTGAACCCTGATTCCCCGGTACGTGCTTCGCCTGTCCGATGACTCCGTCACGTCCGCGTGTTTGAGGAATGCATGGGCCCGGGTCCAGTTCAGCGCGTCATGGCCGCGTTTCCATTGATGGGCGCCGAAAGCGACTATCGCGGCTCCGATCAAGCAGGTGACGAGCGCGCTGATTTTGTCCATGTGGACTCGGAGGTTTGGGGGCGGGGGGCTGATCAGGCGTCCACCGAAGGTGCTCACTGCGGCGTCCGCGGCTGCGGGCAGCACGGGCACGGGTTCGCCGAGCAGGCGGGATTGGATGCGGGCCAGCAGCTCGTTGGCCGGCAGCGGACAGGATAGGGTCTGCACCATGAACTCGACCGTGCCGTCCTCCAGCGGCGCGGTCATGCCTTGGGTCCAGCGGGCCGCCTTTCCGGTTTGCAATGGCGCGAGATCGCGCATGCGGCGGATGAGCGGTTCCTTGAAGACGTGGTGGGTGCCCTCCGAGTCGGTTAACTTCCCGGGGGCGAGCCGCACGTCGAGGATGTGGGACCACGGGATCTGCGTTGCGCGCAGGAAGGGAAGTGCGAGGCCGTCGGCGGAGAGCACGGCATGGACCGGAGGTGTGCGCAGGCCCATGAGGCCGTTCACCGCGGCGGCGCTGCTGCCGAGAAACCGGAACGAGCCCCAAAACCACGCAAAGGTTCGGTCGCCATTCGTCCAAATGGTCGAGACGGCCCAGAGCCCGATGCCGAGAAACACCACGCCGATGCCCAGCGGGATGAGCGCCTGGCGGCGGGACGTGCGGTGGACTTCGCCGGAAACGGCCGGTTTCATGCACTGAGGCGGGTGAGCCCGAACCAAGTGTCACCTATTAGGTGACACTTGGTTCGGCTCAGTCTTCGACCTTGAGGACGTAGACGACGCCTTTTTCGCTGCCGACGGCGAGGAGGCCGTCGTCGGGGGACCAGGCGAGCTTGGTGGCGGGCACAGGCATTTTTACGGTGGCGCGAAGGGGCTTCGGGCGCTCGGGGCTCCAGAGTTGCACCACGCCGTCCTGCGAGGCGGTGGCGAGCAGGCCGTGAGCGTGTTGAAACGCCACGGCGCAGACCTTGGCCTGGTGGGGCAACATGGTGGGCTCGCGGCCTTCGGGGCCGGCGCCGGTGCAGTCCCAGAGGCAGGCGTCTTGTCCTCCGCCGGTGGCGAGCCAGTGCGAGTCGCGGTCGAAGGAGAGCTCCTTCACCTTGCCCTCGTAGCCGCTCATGTGGAATTCGTCGGTCGTGTCGGGGAGCCAGAGGTGCACGCTCGGGTCCTGGTTGCCGGAGACAAGCCAGCGGTTGTCGGGCGACCAGACGAGGGCATGAATGCCGTTGGCGTAGGCGAATTCCTTCTGGGCGATAAAATCATCGGCGTCCCACAGGCACACGCCGCCGAAGTAGGCCGAGGCGAGGCAGCCGCCGGCGGGTTGCCAGGCGATCGCGCTGATGGTTTTGGGCGCGGGCTTGAACGTGTGCAAAGTCGAGCCGTCGGCGCGGAGAAACGCGAGCTGGCGTCCGGCGGCGACGGCGAGCTTGGCTCCGTCGGGAGACCACGCGAGGTGCTCGATCCAGGCGCCGCCGACTCCGGCGCTGGCGGTGTGCTGGGCGCTGTCGGCGTCCCAGAGTTTGACCTTGGCGTCTTGTCCGCCGGTGGCGAGGAGCGCGGGTTGGGCGGGGTGCCAGGCGAGGCAGTTGGCGCCGTCGTCGTGGCCGGGGAGATCGGTGCGGGCGCCGTCGATCGTGGCGAAGAGCGAGACGGGCCCCGAGGACGCGGCGGCGGCGAGGCGGGTGCCGTCGGCCGACCAGCCGAGGTCGATCACATAGTCGTCGAGCTGGGCGGCCCAGTGCTTGGTGAGTTGCATGGGTGGCGGAGCGTTCAGGTCAGGCAGCCTTTGAAGCCTTCGGTGAGGGCGGCGCGGTCGAGGTTTTTGCCGATGAACACCAGGGTGTTGGTGCGCGGGGCAGTTCCCCAGGGGGTGTCGAACTTGGCGTCGAAGAGCATGTGCACGCCTTGGAAAACCAGACGGTTGGGCGAACCTTTCACCGCGAGCACGCCCTTGCAGCGGTAGATGTCGTTGCCCTTCACCTTGAGGAGCTGGCCGATCCAGTCGTTGAGTTTTTTGCCGTCGAGGTCGCCTTTTTCGGTGATGCCGACGCTGCTCACGTCGTCGTCATGCGAGTGGGTGTGCTCGTAGTCTTGTTGCCAGCCGGGCTTCACGTTTTCGCCCATCACCTGGATGTGCAGCGGATGGTGTCCGCAGGCCTCGAAGACCATGAACAAGCCCGGTTCGGCAATGGTGAGGCCGAAGTGGGCGTGGGCGTGTTCGCCGATTTGCAGGCGTTGGAGCGTGCCGCCGGGGACAACGGTCTCGCCGGGCTTCACCTGTTTTTCCCAGTCGGAGAAGACGAGCACGGCGGCGTCGCGGGCGGCGGCGAGGTCGGTTTCGGCGAAGGATTTCACCGGCATGACAACGATGTCGAGGGTGCCCTCGGGGCCGTGATGATGGTGGTGGTCGTGCTCCTCGCCGTCGTGAGCGTGATCCTCATGGGAGTGATCGTGGCCGCAGCCCTCGTCATGGTGGTGGCAGTGGCCGATGACGAGCGGGTGCTCGCCCTTGGGCAGGGCATAGACGCCGGCCCATTCGAAGGGGTAGGACGGTTCCAGGAACTTCGGGTCGAGCTCGGTGGCGCGGGAGAGGTTGAAGCCGCCGACGTTGAGCACGTGCCTGAGGTCGATGGCGGAGTTTTGCGTGCGGTGGATTTTGGCGGCGGCGTTGATCTTGTGGATGCGGCCGGCGATGGCGTCGGCCTCGGCGGGGGTGACGAGATCGGTTTTGTTGAGAATGATGACGTCGGCGAAACCGATTTGTTTTTTGACCTCGGGCGCATCGTCGATGTGCAGGAGGACGTGTTTGGCGTCCACGACGGTGACGATGCTGTCGAGGCGGAAGCGGGCGCGCATCTCGTCGTCGGTGAAGAACGTCTGGGCGACCGGGCCGGGGTCGGCGAGACCGGTGGTCTCGATGAGGATGCCGTCAAGGCGGTCCTTGCGCTTCATGAGGCGACCGAGGATGCGGATCAGGTCGCCGCGCACGGAGCAGCAGATACAGCCGTTGTTCATCTCGAAGATTTCCTCGTCGCTCTGGATGACGAGCTGGTTGTCCACGCCGACCTCGCCGAACTCGTTTTCGATGACGGCGAGTTTTTTGCCATGCTGCTCGGTGAGGATGCGGTTGAGCAGGGTGGTCTTGCCGGCGCCGAGGAAGCCGGTGAGAACGGTGACGGGGATGGGTGCGGGAGCGGCGGGAGTGGTCGGGGACATGGAGAAAAGTGATCAATGACCCATGTCCAGCGTCCAATGAAGCGCAAATTGCGCCGGGCTTTCGTGTGCCGGCGGCGGCGTTGCTTTCAGGGTGCCGCGGTTTTGCGGGAGCGCAGCATCATGAACGCGTAAAGGGCCAGCGCGGCCGAAGTGAGCACGAACCAGTCGCCGTGTTGGACGTAGAAGCTTTGGCGGCCCAGCCAACGGGCGTCGGCCGTGACCGTGATGGTCTGCGTGCCGCGGAAATAGACCGTGCCTTGCGGCGCGGCCTTGGGGTTGGTGTGGGTGATTTTGCCGGTCACGGGATCACGCAGGAGCACGGCGCGGATGCTGCCGAACTCGTCGATCCAGCCGCTCCAGCCGCCGTTGCCGCAGCGCAGGACGGGCCGGCGTGTCTCCACGGCGCGCAGCACGGAGTTTGACGCATGTTGGTAGGCCGCGCCGCCCTGGCCGAACCAGCCGTTGTTGGTGTGCACGACGAGCACGTCGGAGCCGGCGAGCACGCTCTCCCTGGCCAGCGCCGGGAATATGTCCTCGTAGCACAGCAGCGGACCGAACGCCAGCGGGCGTCCGCCGATCGGCAGGACCAAGGGGGCAGGGGAGGAGCCGGGCTGGAAGTCCCCGCCCACGGGAACGACCTTTTCGAGCCAGCCGAGCACCGGCCGGAAAGGGACGAATTCGCCGAACGGCACGAGTTTCCGTTTGGCGTAGAAATGCGATTGGAGGCCGGTGGTCGGATCGACCGCGAAAACGGAGTTGAACCAATCTTCCTCGGACGGATCGCCTGCTGCGGGCTGGCGCGCGATCGAACCGAGGATGAGCGGCGCGCCGGCCCGTGCGGTGAGTTGCTCGACCCAACCGCGCATCTGATCGTCGCCCTTCACGGCCCACGGGGTGGTGGCCTCGGGCCAGAGGATGAGGTCGGGCTTGGCGGCGGCGGCGGAGAGCGTGAGGTTTTCGAGGACTCCCAGGATGGCCGGGCCCTGGGAGTTGTCCCATTTGATTTCCTGCGGGATGAACGGCTGCACAAAGGCCACGCGCCCCAGCGGCAGCGAATAGCGGTGGCGATCAAAGGTTTCCTGCACCTGCATGGCCACGCAGGCCACCAGCAGCAGGAGCGCGGCGAAAAACTCCTGGGAGCGTTTGCCCAGTCCGCTGCGGCCTTCTCGCATCAGGCGGTGCGCGTAGGCGGTGAAACCGAGGTTCACCGAGATGAGCACAAACGACACGCCGCCGGAGCCGGTGAACGCGGCGATTTGCAGGATGCTCATGCGTTGCCACTGGGTCGCCGCGAGCGGCATCCAAGGGAAGCCGCTGAGCACCCATGTGCGCGTCCATTCGCCGACCACCCAGAGGCCGGCGAGGCCGAACATGCCGATCAGGCGCAACGGTGTGGACAACCCCGGCAGTCGCGGCAGGGTCCAGCGCGCGGCGAGGAACCACAGGCCGATCCACACGCCCATGAACGGTCCGAGGAGCAGCAGCCCGCCGATGGTTACATGCTGCAACCACCCGAGCAGGATCGTCCAGGCGACGGCCTGGGCGCCGAGGACGGTCCAGGCGTAGAGACGGAACGACGGTTTCAGGTAGGCCCAGAACAGCGCGGGTGCGGCGAAGGCGTAGGCAAATTCCGGCGTGCGTGACGGCGGGAAGGCCAGGACGGTGAGCACGACGGTGGCGATGAACACCGCGGCGGCGTGGATCAGGGTCGCGTTTTGACGCCACCAGCGCGGAGACTCGGAGGCTGAGTCGTCGTTGGAATCGAAGGAGAGAGAGGCGATGGGAGCGGTCACGGGAAGCGGCGAGTGTGCCTGTCAGCCGAGCGTGTGCAAGCGGAGGCTCGTGGCTTTCATCCGCGCTTGAAGCCGGCGGTATCCGCTCGAGGCCCGCCTGATCGGGCAGTTTTCCGCCAGACGGTCATTTGGTCGCTTCGGAATCAGTGCGACTCGGAAAAGCTGGTGATCGAGTGCCACTCAAGCACCTCGTTGAGCAACGAGCGTTCGGTTCTCAGCACGATGCGCTCGAGGCTGTTCCAGGTCTGGCAATGGGTGATCTGGGTGCGGCTTCGCTCGAGCATGAGCTGCATCTCGCGGTAACGCGCCCCGCGCCGCTGCAGGTCGTTGATCGAGATGAACGAGATCAACGCGGCGGCGACCACCGGCAGCGTGATCGGCAGGAAATAGAAGACCGTCGTGTGCATCCACGCGGGCACTTCCGCGTGGAACGTGGCGGCGGTCGCATAACACGCCGTGCACGCCAGCGCCAGGATCGTGGCCGCCCAGAAGCCGGTCTTGAGCCGCCGGAACAGGGGCAGCGCCCGGCCCTCCTGCCGCGCATAGTAGGCGAGCTGGTCGCCGATGCGCTTTTCCAGGTAGACGCGCTTGAACTCCTCCAGCGGGACGGGCGCGGTGTTGGCGGAGCGGCTGTGGAGAATGTGCAGGGAACGCGTCAGGCTGTGCACTCCGGGCAGGTCCAGGTCCTCGAACAGCGGGGCCGCCCTCGGCAGGCCCCAGGTCGCCAGGGCGGAGCGGCAAAACTCCGACGACAGCCGCGCCCGCACCCAGTTGTGATGCGAATGGGAGTGGTGCTTGAGCACGAAGGCCACGCCGAGCGCGCCGACCAGGCACGCGAGCTTGACCCAAGGCAACAGCAGCGAATGCAGATCGAAGGACAGGCCGGCTGCGGCGACCAGCGTGGCCGTGACGTGCAGCAGCACGGCAAACACGATCAGGCGCCTGAACTGCGGCGCCCCGCGGCTGGCCGCAAAATCACATTTCTGCTGGAAGCGGAAAACGGCGTCGGGCGCCTTGAAAGGGTTTTCCCCCGGCACGCCGCTGGCCTCGGGCAGCAGGTTCAGGTGGGCCAGGCTGGAGTCGGCATGCTCCAGCCGCCGCCAGTTTTCCCGCCGCACCGCGAGGGTCGCGACGTCGATGATCACCACCGGCTTTTGTATCGACCGCGCATAGGCGATCACATCGGCAGTGCCTCCCTTGCCCCGCGCCGGCTCCCCATCCCACACCGCCAGCAATACATCGGCCCCGTTGACGGTTTCCATGCCGCAGTCGAGATATGCGTCTTCACGCGTGCCGTTTTCGGTGATGACGCGCACATGCTCCGCCTGCACGAGCACACCTTCTGTTTCCGCCCACTCGGCCTCGGTGAAATCCTTCGCGAACTCCGCCCTCGGCAGTGGCAGAATCGCATGCCAGGAAAGCCCCGTCTTGCGCGCCTGCTCGATGAACAACCGGTCGCCGCCAGCCGCCACCGAGGACAACGCCACCCACTCCCCGGCAATCTCCTCGCGCAGGGCGTTCAACACGCCGGCGATGGCGGCCGCAACACCGCCGCCATCGTCGAGGTGCCGGTGGCCGGAGAATCCGACAACATGAAACTCGGGTAACTGGCTGGAGGCGTCCGGCATGGTGAATACGTTCCGAAACCGCTGCCAGCAGCCCCGGGGACTGGCAAGGCATTTGGTCGCCTTTACCGCCCGCTCACCCGGGTTTGATCCTAAAATCCGCAGTTGAGCCAAGTGGCTCACGCGAATGCCGCCGCAACAGTGGCCTATCAACCAGGCAACAAACCCGCGGCGGCGAGCGCCGGCGAATGACCGGCCGGGCCATCGCCTCGCGCGCGATGCCCATATGCGCGTTGGACGCTTGCAGCGGGTGTCGCGATCGGCAGGCGACCAACAGTTCATGCGGGACGACCCGGTCCGCCTGCAGCTTTCGGGTTTATTGAACTAAATTCAAGCGTCCGGGCGGACGTCTCCTCCCCTTGCCGTCTTTGTCATCCTGGACCCGGTCATGGTGACATTTCGCAAACACTCCCCATTGCCCGACTTCTGCGGCGTGATTTTTGCTGTGCTGCGCGGGCTCATGCTCCGTGAAAGCCCAGCCTATGTTCGCCTCCTCAACGTCGATACAGCACCCTGAAATTGTCACCGGACTTTTCGATGACGACCCACGGGACGACCTGCTCAACCACATCGAGGAACGGAAAGTCATCCCCGTCATCGGTTCCGAATTGCTCGTCGTTGAGACCGAAGCCGGCCCCCGGAACCTGCACGCCTGGCTCGCCCCGCTTCTAGCCGCCCGCTGCGGCATCCCGTTGGAGGAACTGCCGCCCGAGGCCACCCTCAACGAGCCTGCCCAGGCAGCATCGTTCGGCCTCGCCGCCGATCCGCGTCGTTTCCTGCCGCCCGCCCGCGAGAAGCCCGCCCGCGCCGGGTTCATCAGCTACACCCGCGACGATCTGCCCGCCGTTCAGCGGCTCAAGGCCGCCTTCGACGCCGCCGGCATCGCCACCTGGTACGACCTCGACCGCCGGGAGGGCGGCGACGATTTCGACCGCAAGATCCAGCGCAACATCGCCCGCTGCTCCTTCTTCATCCCGGTCATCTCCGCCGCCACCCAGCGCCACGTCGAGGGCTACTTCCGCCGAGAGTGGTCGTGGGCGGTGGACCGCACCCGCGGCATGGCCGAGGGCGCGGCCTACATACTGCCCGTCTGCGTTGACGCCACCCCCAAGGCCGAGGCGCTGGTCCCGGCCAAGTTCCTGCAAAACCACTTGACCCGCCTGCCCGGCGCCGAACCCACCCCGGACTTTCTGCGCCGCCTGCGGGAATTACTCGGTTAACCACCGCCTTCCCAAACCGCTTTAACCGCAAAGAACGCAAAGAGCGCAAAGCCCCGACTCGATCCCCCGCCCTCCGGTCTCTGCGTTCTTTGCGTTCTCTGCGGTTAATACTCCGAAATCCGAACCCACGAACCACCAAGCCATTTTAACCGCAAAGAACGCAAAGAGCACAAAGAACCAAACCTTCCGATTTCCGCTCTCTCTGCGGTTAGTTTCCCGACCTCACCGCTCACTCCCATGAACCCAGCTACCAATGCCGTATTCCTCAGCTACGCCTCGCAGGACGCAGAGGCGGCGCGCGCGCTTGTCGCCGCCCTGCGCGCTGCGGGCATCGAGGTCTGGTTCGACCAGGCCGAGCTTGTCGGCGGCGACGCTTGGGATGCCAAGATCCGCAGCCAGATTGCCGCCTGTGCGTTGTTCGTTCCCGTGATCTCGGCGGCAACCCAGGCGCGTCTCGAAGGATTTTTTCGCATTGAATGGAAACTGGCGGCCCAGCGTTCGCACGGAATCGCGGAGGAAAAAGCCTTCCTGCTGCCCGTGGTGATCGACGACACCCGCGACAGCGACGCCAAGGTGCCCGCCGAGTTTCGCGCCGTGCAATGGACGCGCCTGCCGGGCGGCGAGCCTACGGCTGCGTTTATCCTGCGTCTGAAAACGATTCTGCATCCCGCAAGCGCCGCTCCAGGCCCCTCCGCAGTGAGCGTCCCGCCCGCGTCGGCATCGTCGGTATCGCCTAAGCCTAAATCGCGCATCCCTTGGCTGGTCGCCGCAGGACTGGCTGCGGGTGTGCTGGCGCTCGCCGCGTTTCTGCTCAACCTCCCCCGGCCCTTGGCGGTGGCCCTCGCCGCGCCCGCGTCGCCTGCGGTTACGGCTCCCGCCCCCACACCCGCTGCGCCCGCGCTCGACCCCAAGGCCATCGCGGTCCTGCCTTTTGCCAACCTGAGTTCCGAAAAGGACAGCGAGTATTTCTCCGACGGTCTGTCCGAGGAGATCCTCGACAAGCTGGCCAAGGTGCGGGGCCTGCGGGTGATGGCGCGGACGTCTTCCTTTTACTACAAGGGTAAGAACACGCCCCTCAAACAAATCGCCCAAGAGCTACAGGTGGGCAACGTGATCGAGGGCAGCGTGCGCCGGGCGGGTAACAAGCTGCGTATCACCGCGCAGTTGATCGACACCACCACCGGAGAAAACGTCTGGTCAGAAACTTTTGACCGGGAGTTGACCGACATCTTCGCGGTGCAGACGGAGATCGCCCAGAAAATCACCGCGCGGCTCACGTCAGCGGAAAACGCCGCCGCCACCGCCTCGCTTGCCACCGCCAACGTCGTCCCCACCACCAACCTCGCGGCTTACGAACTCTATCTCCGGGCCCTCGGTCTCCAACGACAGAGCCAGCAAGGGGCTATGGCCTCCATTCCGCTCTTTCAACAGGCGGTCGCGCTGGATGCGCGCTTCACTCTGGCCTGGCTGCGTATGGCGGAAGCAGCCACGCGCACTCCTCGCCCCCAGTATCTCAAACTGGCCCGGGAGGCCTTGGCTCAGGCTCGGGCACTCGATCCCGATCCCCAGCTCGCTTACATCGTAGAAGGCCGGATTGCGCTGCAAGCCAACCTCTTCCCGGCGGCCACGGCCGCGCTGGCCAAAGCGGCGTCCTTGGGCGCGCCGACTCCGGAACTTCGGTTGGCGGAAGCCGAGCTCGCCCGCTTTGCGGGTAACCCGGCGCTCTTCCTGTCCCTCGCGCAAGAGGCCTTTCGCCTGGACCCGCAAAACGGAGATGCGGCCACGATCCTCGGAGTAGCATACATTGCGGGCGGCAACATCGCCGAAGCCTTTCGTTTTTATGAGAAAGCCAGTGCGCTCGCCGGGCCCGCCCAAGAGTTTATCCTCCAGCAGACCAACCTTGTCTTGGCACAACTCGCTTTGCAGGGACCGGAAGCGACCTTAAAGCTGATCAATCGCGATCCCAATTTCGGTCCGCTGCAGCGCAAGGCCTACGCCGCCTCGATTCACCTCATACTCGGGCACGAGCGCGAAGCGCGGGTGCTCGTGCGCGAAGCCTTGCCCGCTCTGCAAGCAGCACTGGCCAGCGGACACAGCCAGCGACTGCTCTTTGATCTCTATCGCTTAGTGGACGATCCCGCTCCGTTGCGCCCCTTGGCCGAAATGGCCCGTACTCAGTTGCAAAAAGAAATTGCCGAGGGGGTAGTGAGTGCACGAAGTCTTGTCTTCATCGAGCTGTTCCTCGGCGACGAGGAGGCTGCCCTACGGGAGTTGGAAGCGTGGGACCAGCGCACCGCCTCGTTGACCCCAAGTTACCGGGCCGACTTTTTTTGTCGCGACGCAGCTGCGCTCTATGCCCGCCTGGGGCGACCGGACAACGCCATGGCCTTGTTGCAGGAAGCGATGCGCAGCGGCTGGCATCCCGGCTACCTGCTCCAGTATCTGCCCGCTTTTGCTCCGATTCGGAACGACCCCCGCTTCCAAGCGCTGATGAAAGCCGAAGCCGCCTACGCCGCCGCCCAGCCCGACCCCTTCGCGAAATGAAAACCGCCGAAGCCAAAGCTGTATTTCTTAGCTACGCGTCGCAAGACGCCGAGGCGGCGCGCGCCCTCGTCGAGGCGTTGCGCGCGGCCGGCGTCGAGGTGTGGTTCGACCAGGCCGAGCTGGCCGGCGGCGACGCGTGGGATGCGAAGATCCGTGGGCAGATCAGTTCGTGTGCGCTGTTTATCCCGGTGATTTCGGCCAATACCCAAGCGCGCCGAGAGGGGTATTTCCGGCTGGAGTGGAAACTGGCTGCCCAGCGCTCACACATGATGTCGGAGCGGACCGCCTTTCTCCTCCCTGTGGTCATCGACACGACCCGTGATGCCGAAGCGGATGCCCCGCCGGAGTTCCGTGCCGTCCAATGGACTCGCCTGCCGGGCGGGGAAAATGCGGAGAAGTTCTGCTTGCGGGTGGCGAAGCTCTTGGGGGCGGCTGTGTCGGCTCCGCTGTCCGAAGGTCCGGGGAGCGCCCCCGTCCCGGGGGCTGCGGCGGGCGTCCCGCCCGCCGCTTCTGCCCTCCGGATGCCGCCCCCGCGGCTCCTGCTCGCCGGTCTGTTGCTCGGTGTTGTGGCGCTCGGCGTGGCTTTGCTCTTCTGGCTGCGTCCGGCGCCCGTCCCCGGCGGCGCAGTCGCTGCCGCCGCGCCGCTGTCCTCCTCGGTGCCTCCGCCCGCCGCATCGGCCTCCGCTGTGGCCGCGAAGGAGGGCATCCGCATCGTGGTCCTGCCGTTTGCCAACCTCAGCGGCGATGCCGGGCAGGAGTATTTTTCCGATGGCATCACCGAGGAAATCCTTGATCGCCTCGCCCTCAATCGCGGCCTGCGCGTGATCGGGCGCACCTCCTCCTTCGCGTTGAAGGGCAAAAACCTCGGGCTGCCGCAGATCGCCCGCGAACTCAACGTCGCCATGGTCATCGACGGCAGTGTGCGCCGCGCCGGTTCCCGCCTGCGCATCTCCGCCCGCCTCATCGACGCGCCCAACGACACCCAGCTCTGGTCCGAGACCTTTGACCGCGAATTGACCGACATCTTTGCCATCCAGTCCGAGATCGCCCAAAAGGTCGCCGCCCGTCTCGACCGCGGCGACACCCAGAAGGCCGTGCCCGCGCCCACCGCCAACCTCGCCGCCTACGAGGACTACACCAAGGGTCTCCAGCTCCTCCGCCGCAACCTTACCTTATTGCGAGAAGCCGTCGCGCAGTTCCGCCAAGCCACCAGCCTTGACCCCGACTTCGCCCCCGCGTGGGCTGCCCTGGCCGACGCCTTGGCTCGCATTCGGTTAAGCGGGCTGAGCCGCACTTCGGTCCAAGTGGATGAAATCGCCCACGCTCTTGTGCGCGCCCGCCAGTTGCGCCCCACGCTGCCTGAAGCCCATCTCGCCGAAGCTCGCTTTCTTTTAGGTCAGGGGGACTTGGCGCGGGCCGAACGCTGCATGGCCGAGGCCGAAGCCATCCTAGGCCGTGATCACGCGTCTGTCCTCACTCTGCGGGCAGACTTTGCGAGCGTTCAAATGGACTTGGTCGCCAGCAACGGACTTTACCGTAGGGCCGTCGATCTCGATCCCCTCAATGCCAACTTACTTAACGCAGCTGGGCGGGATGCGGTTGCGGCGAGCCGCTTTCCTGAGTCCGAGGTTTACTACGCCCGCGCCTTGAAACTGGACCCCGGAAACATCGTCGGCCCGTTGCAAAATCTCTGGCAAAACCGCTTGTCTTGGCGTGGTCCGGCGGCGGCCGAAGCCTTGGCTCGCCGTCTGGAGATTTCCCCTATCCACCGGCGCTACTTGCTGGCCCGTTCCTGGGTTCGCACCGGCCAACTGGCCGAGGCGCGGGCCGCCTACATCGAAGTGTTGCCCGCGCTGGGCGAGACTTTTGCCCTCGAAAGCAATATTTGGTCCACCCGTGGTTGGCTGGAGGCCCACTTGGCCGGCGCTACGGCGGATCTGCGCACCTTGATGGACCACGTTTACGCTCAAGCCAGCCAACGCTACGACGCGGGCGACCGGGCGGGCAACGTGCTCGGCACGTTGATCCAAGTGGAGATCATCCGTGGTCAGACGGAGCGCGCCCGGGCACTGCTCAAGGAATGGCAACCCACTGCGTCCGCTGTCGGCCAAGACGCCCCCAGAATCGTTTTACCGAGAAAAACTATCTTTTATGCGCAGTTGGGAGATTCAGAATCGGCGCTCGTCTCGCTGGAGTCGGTGGTAAGCTCAAAAATCTTCTCCCCGACGATCAGCGGCTACGGGGTAGGCTCCGACCCGCTCCTCGCCCCGCTGCGCGGCAACCCGCGCTTCGAGGCGATCTGCCGCGAGCAAGAGGCCCGCGTCGCCAGCCTGCCCGATCCCGTCGATCCATGAACACGTCCCTATCTCTCAACCTGTTTTCCTCAGCCACGCATCGCCGGACGCGGAGACGGCGCGCGCGTCGGGCTTCCCTCCGCGCGGCGGGGACCCTGAATTACGTTGTCAGCATTTTTTTTGCTAAACAGAAACCATATTCTATTTAGCAATATGATCACACGAACGATTCAGTCTTTAGTGGCGGCGAGGTTGGCGGATTACCCGGCGGCAGGCTTGGTGGGGCCGCGGCAGGCGGGAAAGACGACCCTCGCGCGGGCGCTTTCTTCGTTGTATTTTGACCTTGAGCTACCGGCCGAGCGCCTGCGGTTGGATTTGCAATGGGACGCCTTGATGGGGCGATCCGGCCTGGTCGTGCTCGACGAGGCGCAGGCGTGGCCCGAGGTGTTTCCGCGCTTGCGCGGGGCGATCGATGCCGACCGAACACGCACCGGGCGCTTTTTGCTGCTCGGTTCCGTGTCGCCGGCGCTCATGCGGGAAGTATCCGAGTCGCTCGCGGGTCGGCTCGCGCTCATCGAACTGGCACCGTTGTTAAGCGCCGAACTGCCCGACCTGCCTTTGGCCGAACGCTGGCTTTTGGGCGGCTTTCCCGAAGGCGGCGCGACGGGGGGCGGACGTTTCCCGCAGTGGCAGCTCGACTACCTGACCTTGCTGGCGCAACGCGACCTGCCGACGTGGGGGCTGCCGGCCAAACCGGCGGTCACGGAGCGTTTTCTGCGCATGACGGCCGCCGTGCACGGGCAGATTTGGAACGCCAGCCAGATCGGGCAAAGTCTTGGCCTGAGTTACCACACGGTGAACAGTTACCTGGATTTTCTGGAGGGGGCCTTCCTGCTCCGGCGGCTGCCCCCGTGGTTGCCCAATCTTAAAAAACGCCTCATCCGCTCCCCGCGCGTTTATTGGCGGGATACCGGTCTGTTGCATGCCTTGCTCGGTATCAACAACGCGGATGCACTGCTCAACCAAGCTTGGGTCGGGGCCAGTTGGGAGGGGTTTGTCATCGGCCAGGTCGTCGAATGGCTGGCGGCGCGGGGCAAGGTGGTGACGCCGCACTATTTTCGCACGACGGACGGCTACGAAGTGGATTTGGTCTTCCAACTGGACAGCCGTCTCTGGGCGGTGGAAGTCAAACTCACGTCCAACCCGGGCGAGGCCGAGTTTGCGCGCTTCAACAAGGCGGCCGAGCTCATCGGAGCCGATCGCCGGGTGCTGGTAGCCCAGGTGAAGGACACGGTTTTTAATGGCCAAAGCGGGCTCGCGTCTTTGTCCGGACTTTTAGAAATCCTTGGTAAGGAAACAGGATGAACTCTCCCGCCAACGCCGCCACCGCTGCCGTCTTTCTCAGCTACGCGTCACAAGACGCGGAGGCGGCGCGCGCGCTGGTCGCTGCGCTGCGTGCGGCCGGCGTCGAGGTGTGGTTTGACCAAAACGAGCTGGTCGGCGGTGATGCCTGGGATGCGAAGATCCGTGGCCAGATCGCCGCGTGCGCCTTGTTCGTGCCGGTAATCTCGGCGGCGACGCAGGCGCGGCGGGAAGGGTATTTCCGGTTGGAATGGAACATCGCGGCTCAACGCACGCACATGATGGCTCGCGGCACGCCCTTCCTTTTACCCGTGGTTATTGACACCACTCGCGATGGCGAAGCTTTGGTCCCCGAGGAGTTCAAAGCCGTGCAGTGGACGCGCCTGCCGGGCGGCGAGGCCACGCCGGCCTTTTGCGCGCGCGTGAAGCAAGTGCTGGGCGGCGGTACTGGGAAGTACGCACGCGGGCAGGCTGCGCGCGTGGATCCCTCAGCGCCCGACCACATCCCATCTGCACCGCGCAAGCCGCACGTTCATGCCTGGCCCTGGGTCTTTGCGGGGGCCGCGCTCGTCGGTGGTGTATTCTTCGTGCTGCGTCCGCCCGCCGGGGAACCGGTGTCCCCGGTGGGAACACCCGGTGCAGTTGGCTTAGATCCGGCATCGCCGCCTGTCGCCGGTCCCGCCGCCGCAGCGGCACAGGCAAGCCGGGCGGCTTCGACGGCGGAGCCGGCGGTGAGCGAAAAATCCCTGGTTGTTCTCCCGCTTGAAAACCTCAGCCCCGATCCGGACAACGCTTATTTTACCGAAGGCATACACGCGGAGATCATTTCCACGCTCACGCAAATCGCCGATTTGAAAGTCATCTCGCGCAGCTCGGCGCTCGCGTTCAAGGGCGCCAACGCATCGCTGGCGGAGATCGCGCAAAAACTCGGCGTCGCCAACGTGATCACCGGCAGCGTGCGCCGGGCCAACGACAAGGTCCGCATCCAGCTGGAGCTTCGCCGCGCGAGCGACGAGGCGCTGCTGTGGTCGCTGCCGAAGGGCGACCGCGATTTGCAGGACGTGCTTACCTTGCAAAGTGAGATCGCCGAGCAGGTGGCCAGGGTGCTCCAGGCGCGCCTGGCGACGGGCAGTTTTTTGCTGGGGCGCTTCACCACGCAGAATCCCCGGGCGTATGATTGTTTTCTCCGTGCGCTCGCGTTGTTCAATTCAGTCCCGCCTGGATACAGTGCCAGCCCTTCGCCGTATGTGGCAGTCATTGAGCAGGCCGAACAGGCCATGTCTCTGGACCCGGCGTTTGCGGGGGCGGCCACTTTGCTGGCCACCTCGAATTGGTTCGCCTACCGCAATGATAAAGACCCCGTCACGCGCCTGCGCTATGCCGCGGAATCAAAACGGTGGGCAGAAACGGGCTCCCGCTTGGCCCCGGGAGGTGCGGGCGACTACGGGCTGGCATCATACTATGGCCAGGCGTCCCGGGATTACGCCCGTGGATTGACGTATGCTCAGAATGTGGTGCGAGCCCTGCCCAACGAAGCCACGGGTTATAATTACGTGGGCATTTTTTCCGATGCAATGGGCCAGGAGAAGGAAGCGCTGTCAGCCTGGCGTCGCGCGATCACCCTTGATCCGCTCAGGCCCGTTTACTGGTCCAACTATCTTGGGAGTCTGGTCAGGCTTCGCCGCGTGGGTGCGTTTCAGGAGGAAAAAGCCCGATACCACGCATCCACGCGGGGAACAGATAACCCCGAATGGCAATTTGCGCTCTTCGGCGAGATCCCCTCCGCACTCGATGGCATGGCCGCCGCCGAGCGGATCGGCTGGCTCTGGCGCGCGCGCCGCGTGGCCGACGTGGTCGCGCTCGCGGAAGCTGAGCTTGGCAAATCTGCAACCCAAGACCTCAATCGCCTGATCTTTCTGCGCTACCAGACGGACGGTTTGCAAAAACTCGGTCGCACGGAGGCTGCCGGCCAATCGGCTGCGGCTCTGATGTCTCTCGTGCAAAAACTGGCCGAAATCGCCGAGGTCGGCCCCTCGCAAAAAAACGGCTGGCAGGCGCTAGCTCTGTCTCGTTTGGGCCGGGCGGACGAGGCGGTAAGCGCCGCGCGGCGGCATCTCGATGTCGTTCGGAACCTCGCTCCTCGGCTGCTCTCCGAACGTGAACGCGAGCTCGCCGAACTCCATGCCTACCTCAACCGCCCGCATGACTGCGTCGAGCTGCTCGCCAAACTCCTCCGCGTACCCTGGGGGCTGACGGTGCCCATGCTCAAGGCCGATCCGGCGTGGGACAACGTCCGCGAAGATGCAGGTTTCCAAGCACTACTGGATGATCCGAAAAACACCTCGCCGTTGTGACGACCATGAGTAGCTCCACGAACAAAGCCGTCTTCCTCAGCTACGCGTCGCAAGACGCGGAGGCGGCGCAGCGCATCGTCGGAGCGTTGCGCGCGGCGGGTATGGAGGTGTGGTTTGATCAAAACGAGTTGGCCGGCGGCGACGCGTGGGACGCCAAGATCCGCAGCCAGATCGCCGCGTGTGCGTTATTCGTGCCGGTGATTTCGGCGGCAACCCAGGCGCGGCGGGAGGGGTATTTCCGCTTGGAGTGGAAACTGGCGGCGCAGCGCACCCACACGATGGCCGACGGCACGCCGTTTCTGTTGCCCGTGGTGATCGACGCGACCCGCGACGCCGAGGCACTGGTCCCGCCGGAGTTTAAGGCCGTGCAGTGGACGCGCCTGCCCGGCGGGGAAAATGCGGAGAAGTTCTGCGCACGGGTGGCGAAGCTCCTGGGGGCGACTGCGGCGGCTGTGTCGGCTCCGCTGTCCGAAGGTCCGGGGAGCGCCCCCGTCCCGGGGGCTGCGGTGGGCGTCCCGCCCGCCGCGTCGGTCCGCCAGGTGCCGCCACGGCGGCTACTGCTCGCCGGTCTGGCCCTCGGCGGCGTAGCGCTCGGGGCGGCTTTGCTTTTCTGGCTGAGACCGGCGTCCGCCCCCGGCGGCGCAGTCGCCGCCGTAGCGCCGCTGTCCACCTCGGTGCCTGCGCCCGAGGCTGCCGCGGCCACACCCACGCTCGACGTCAAATCCCTCGCCGTCCTGCCCTTTGCCAACCTCTCCGGCGACCCGGCGCAGGAATACTTTTCCGATGGTCTCACCGAGGAGATCCTCAACGTGCTTTCCCGCGAAAAAGACCTGCGCGTCATCGCCCGCACCTCGGCGTTTTCCTTCAAGGGTAAAAACGTCCCGCTCACCGAGATCGCCCGCACCCTCGGCGTCGCCCGCCTGGTCGAGGGGTCCGTGCGCCGGGCGGGTGACCGCGTGCGCATTACCGTCCAGCTCATCCGCGCCGCCGATGGCTTTGCCGAAAACCTCGGCTCCTTTGACCGTCAGCTCACCGATGTCTTTGCCCTGCAGGACGAAGTCGCCCGCGCCGTGCTCGAAAAAATCACCCGCCGCACCGCCACCGCCACCGGCCCCGTCCAGCTCACCGCCAACCCCGCCGCCTACGACGCCTACCTGCGGGGGCGGGCGCTTGCGGTCAGCGGCCAGGGCCAGGAAAAGGCCATCGCCCACTTTCGTGAAGCGGTCACCCTCGCACCGGATTTTGCTCTAGCTTGGGCCAGTCTGGCCGAGGCGGCTTTGGGGGCGTATCGCGGCGGACGCGACAATAGTCCGCAACGCCTGGCCCTGATCAAAGAGGCCCTGGCCCGCGCCCAAGCCCTGCAACCCGCCTCGCCCGATGTGCTGTATGTCGCCGCATTGCTCGCAGCCTCAGTGGATCGTGACGCAGCCACCGCCACCAAACTCCTGGCACAAGCCCGCTCCCTCGGCCTCGAAGACATCCGCTGGTCCGCCGGGCAAATCGCCCTCGCCGAGTTCGAGCCAAGGATCGCGACCGCAATCGCCATTTTTAACCAACATGGCGAAGCCTTGCTCCGGCTCGATCCACAAAATCGCACTTGGATAAACAACTACGGGAATTTTGCGCGGAACACCGGTGCTTATCCCAAGGCAGAGGCGCTCTTTCTGCGCGCCGTGCGTCTCGGCGATGCGGATGAAACTCCAGGTCTCACCAATCTGATTGATAACCGACTCCGCTGGCGTGGTCCCGCCTCGGCGTTGGCTCTGCTGGAGCGCATCGCACCGGCGCACCCCGCCAGCCCGGCGCTTAGAGGCCGTCTCCACCACTGGTTGGGGCGTGATGAGGAGGCCCGCCTGGCCTTTGCTCAAGCCCTTGAGCGTCCCTCCTCCATCATGACGGATAGCCCCCACTGGTCGGGCGGTGGCTGGCTCGACCTTTGCACCGCGCTTGGTTCAGTTCCCGATCAGGCCAAGGAAACCTTGGAGTTGTTAAACTCACGTTATGCGGCCGGCAACCAAGCCCGTGTCGTGCTGGCCAATATAATTCAGCTCGAACACCTCGTCGGACATACCGACCGGGCGCGTGCCTTGCTTAACGATTTGTCGCAAAGCATCGCATCCAACCAATCGGCGCTGGATGTCAACCCTCACACCCGAGTGGCGGGATTGCTAGCCACCACCGGGCAGAACGAGGCGGCTCTGTCTCTGCTCGAAAAAGTCTGGTCCACCGGAGTTATCCCCTCGCTCGACCTGCGCTGGAACCCCCGCTTCGCCTCGCTACGGGGCGACCCGCGTTTCCAAGCCTGGGTGCGCCTGGCCGAGCAACACTCCGCCAGCCTGCCTGACCCCGTGGACCCATGATTCCCACCGATGCCTCCGATCTTCCAAACCGTTTTTAACCGCAAAGAACGCAAAGAGCGCAAAGAAACCGATCCCTCCGTTCTCTGCGATCTCTGCGATCTCTGCGATCTCTGCGGTTAATTTCTCCGACTTCCGAACCCACGAACCGTCAAACCCATTTAACCACAAAGAACGCAGAGCGCACAAAGACCCGAACCTTCCGCTCTCTGCGCTCTTTGCGTTCTCTGCGGTAAAGCCAATGACCTCATCATCACCCGCCCTATTTCTTTCCCACGTCTCGCGGCACACAGCACGCGGCGGCGGCAGGGCGACTCTGCAGGCATCACGCAACCATACTTTACAAAAAGTCAGATTATTTGATTAGTATGACGACATGATTACCCGACCCTTTTGGCAACAACGACTGGAGCAGGCGTGGCAACAGGCTCCGATAGTGTGGCTCGCCGGGGTACGGCGTTCGGGCAAAACCACCCTGGCGCAGAGCCTCGGGGAAGACCGTTGCCTGGTGGTCAACTGCGACCTGCCGGCGACGGAGGACAGGCTGCGCGACCCGGTGTTGTTTTTCAAAAACTGCGACCGGCCGGTGGTGGCGTTTGATGAGATTCACCAACTGAGCGACCCGAGTCGGGTGCTCAAGATCGCGGCGGATGAATTCCCCGAATTGCGCGTGCTGGCCACCGGGTCGTCCACCCTCGCGGCGAGCAAGAAGTTCCGCGATACCCTGACCGGGCGGAAGCGCCAGCTCCGCTTAGTGCCCGTGCTCACGGGGGAGCTGGGGGCGTTTGGCGCGACGCTGGAGAAGCGGCTTTATCACGGCGGGCTGCCCCCGGCCTTGCTCGCGGGGCGGAAGGAGCCGGGTTTTTACCGGGAGTGGCTCGATTCGTTTTTCGCGCGCGACATCCAGCGGCTGTTTGGGTTTCGCGACATCAACCGCTTCAACGCGCTCTTCGAATATGTGCTGCGCCAGAGCGGCGGGCAGTTGGAAACCTCGCGCACCGCGACCGCTTTGGGCATCGCCCGCGCCACGGTGGACAGCCATCTGCAGGCGCTGGAAATCACCCAGGCGCTGACCCTCGTGCACCCCTTTCACGGCGGAGGGCAGGGCGAGCTCGTGCGCCAGCCCAAGGCCTATGCCTTCGACACCGGTTTCGTGAGTTTCGCGCATGGCTGGGACCCGCTGCGCCCGAGCGACCGGGGTGTGTTGTGGGAGCATCTGGTGCTGGAGGCCTTTCAGGCGCAGTGGCCGGATGAGACGGTGCGTTACTGGCGGGACAAGGCCGGGCACGAAGTGGATTTCGTGCGTCCGCGGGCGCGCGACGCAGTGGATGCCTACGAATGCAAATGGGACCCCGCCGCCTTCGATCCCTCGGCGCTCAAGGTGTTTCGATCCGCCTATCCCGAAGGGAAAAACTACCTGGTGAGTCCGGGCGTGGATCGCGCCTACGTAAAACACGTCGCAGGCATGGAAATCGCAGTAACTGGTTTGGACGAGATAAACTAACCCATGAGCACCGCCATTTACTCTTTCTCTGCGTTCTTTGCGCTCTTTGCGGTTAATTCTTCGGCTCTTCTGACTGCCCTAATTTCCGATCTCCCAAACCGATTTAACCGCAAAGAACGCAAAGAGCGCAAAGAGCGCAAAAAAACCAGCCCTGCCGACTTTGTACTCTCTGAGGTCTTTTAACATGACCCAAGCAACCCACGCCGTTTTCCTCAGCTACGCGTCGCAGGACGCTGCGGCGGCGCGCGCGCTCGTCGCCGCCCTGCGAGCGGCCGGCGTCGAGGTGTGGTTTGATCAAAACGAGCTGGTGGGCGGCGATGCTTGGGACGCGAAGATCCGCCGCCAGATTGCCGAGTGCGCGCTCTTCATCCCCGTGATATCGGCGGCGACGCAGGCGCGGCGGGAAGGGTATTTCCGTATCGAGTGGAAACTCGCCGCGCAGCGCACGCACGCGATGGCCGACGGCACGCCTTTTCTCCTGCCCGTGGTGATCGACGGCACAAAAGACGGGGAAGCCCTGGCGCCTGCGGAGTTCAAGGCCGTGCAGTGGACGCGCCTGCCGGGCGGGGAGGCGTCGCCGGCGTTCTGCTCCCGGGTGCGCTCTTTGCTGGACGGTGCTCCGGCGGACATTCGCTCCCGAGACTCCGCGCCCTCGGCGGGCGGGTTGACCGCTCCGGCGCGCGGACGCTTGGCCAGGCGCTGGTCGCTCATCGCGGGAGCCTTGGCCTGCGCGGGCGTGGCCGCATGGGCATGGCTCGGGATATCCGGTTCTGCGTCGACCAACCCGCCGGGCGTGTCGGTCGCGAAGAGCCACGCGGCCACATCGTTGGACAAGGCTGCGCAGTTCCCCCGCGATGCCGATCTGCGGCAGGCAATGGCCCTGATCGAGGCGCTTAACGGAACGCGGGAGGATTGTCGGCTGGCCGAGGAGTTGGCCAATAAAACGCTGGCTCTGCGCCCCAATGACCCGGAAGCCGTGATCGTCTGCGCCCTCATCAATAACACCTTTATCAACCGCGGCTTTGACCGGACAGAGGAGCGTTTCAAGCAGGCGCGAAGCTGGAGCGAGCGCGCGCTCAAACTCGCCCCCGATCATCCCGAGGCGCTCTACGCCCTCGGTTGGAACCTGACCTTCCGCAACGCCGATCCTGCGCGCGCGGTTACACTTCTGGAGCAGGCGATCAAACTGCAGCCGGATCGTTCACGCTATCATCAGGCACTGGTTTATTTTTTGCGGACGGAACAGCCCGAACGGGCGCTCAAGCTGGCCCGCGAGGCGAGCCAGCGCTTCCCCGACGACGCGCTGATGCGCTATCAGGTGGCCCTCGTGCTGGTGTCGATGCGATCAAGTTTGGATGAGTATGAAACCGCCTTGGACGAAACCTTGGCCGTCGGGCCGGTCTCCGCCGCCTTGCTGGCCAAGGCCCGGTTGATGTTGCTTCGTCACGGAGACGCCGCCGAGGCCAAGCGGTTATTGGACTTGTTGCCGGCCGATTTCCGTCTGACCGACCGGCCTGTCCGCGAGCTTTATTTCTATGCCCGCGCCACCGGCCAGTGGGAGGCGGGGTTGCAGGCCTTGCGGGCCTTTCCCGGCGATTGGTTGCGCGATTTCAGCCTCATTCCCAAGCGTATGTTAATCGGCGACCTGCTAGCCTGGCAGGGCAAGCCGGAGCTGTCCCGGCGGGAGTATGAAGCCGCCTTGATCGAGATCGCCCGCGAAAAAGCCCGCGACCCCCAGGCCGATGTCCTTTTGCCCGAAGCGTGGACTTTGCTGCGGCTGGGAAGACGCGGCGAGGCCCGTGCCCGCGCGGCCTTGCTCTACGAATCGGCACCCCGTCCTTTTCGCATCGCGGGCACCAATCCATCCTTACTCAACGAGGCCTTTATCCTCTTGCAGATGGATGCCCGCGAGCAGGCCCTGACCCTGCTGCGGGAGGCATCCGTCCATCCCTGGTCCCGCGAGTTGCTGCGCAACCATCTTCGACTCGATCCTGCCATGATGCCTTGGCGCGACGATGCCGAGATCAAGGCCCTCTTGGCACCGCCCCCGTCCCCCGCCGCTCAGGCGTCCGCAATGCCGCCTGCCACCGCGCCCGACGACAAGTCCCTCGCAGTACTGCCGCTGGAGAACCTCAGCCCCGATCCCGAGAACGCGTTTTTCACCGAGGGCATGCACTCCGAGATCATCGCCACCCTCGGCCGCATCCCCGACCTACGCGTCGTCTCCCGAGGCTCCGCCCTTGCCTTCAAGAATTCCCCGCTCCCCCCGCCCGAAATCGCCGCCAAACTCGGCGTGGCCAACCTCGTCACCGGCTCCGTGCGCCGCGCCGGCGACCGCCTGCGCATCGCCCTGGAACTGCGCCGTGCCCGCGACGATGCCCTCCTTTGGTCCCAGACCTTCGACCGCGACCTCAAAGACGTCTTCGCCATCCAGTCCGAAATCGCCGCCGAGGTCGCCCGCGTCCTGCAAGCTCGCGCCACCAAGGGCTCGTTTGTGAATGCCCGATTTACCTCGGCAAATCCACAAGCCTATGAGGAGTTCCTCGCTGCCTTCGCGCTCTTTAACCGTATCGAGCGCTCCGATTGGGAGGCCATTTTCAGCAAACTCGAAAAGTCGCTGTCCCTGGATCCCAATTTTGCGTCCGCCGCCGCACTTTACGCTAATGCCCTGGAAGTCGCTGCCCGCCAGTCCGGCGATCCAGTCGAACGCGTCGCCCTTGCTCGGGCCTGTAAAAAATGGGCCGAACGTGCCGCAGAACTGATGCCGGGCGGGGCAGGGGACCACGGTTTGGCGGCCTACTACAACAACATCGAACGCGATTTCGATAAGGCGGATCGCTACATCGAAAACATTATTCGGGCATTACCGAATGAATCATGGGCCTATAATTTTCTTGCCCTTAATCGTAACTGGATGGGTCGAGAAAAAGAGGCTATCATCGCCATAAAAAAGGCTATTTCGCTCGATCCTTATCGCCCCGTCTATTGGCAGAATTACCTCTTGCTTCTGGCTCGCTTAAAAGGGATCGAGGCCCATCGCCAGGCACTGACCGAAATGCGTGCGCGCGGGTTTGAACCGAATCTTGCGGAGATTGACTTTCAATATTTCGGGGCCTTGCCCGCCAACACCGCCCAGTTTGCGCCTCCCGTCGCGGTCCTCTGGCTTAGTCGCGCCCGCGCTTGGGAAAAGGTGCCAACGCTGGTCGAGCAAGCCCTCTCAACCCCCAAACTGGGCGCACTCCATCGATGGACGTTGCTCCATGCGCGCGGCGAAGCTCTCTCCCGGCTCGGGCGCACCACCGAAGCGGAGGCGGCGTTTAAGGAGCTTCTCTCCCTCACCAAGGAATTGGACGGCTTGCCCGAGATCGGAGTTCCTCAACAAGGCCTACGCCGCGCGATCGCCTTGGCCCGCGTCGGCCGCAAAGCCGAGGCCTTGCGCGAAATCACCGTGTATTCCAATCAAGTAAACGGCGCAGGTTTACGAGGATTCCGGCTCGTAAGTGCACAGGCCGAGCTCCTCGCTTATCTCGGCGAAACCGACGCCGCCCTCACCCTGATTGCGAAAATCCTCCGCGAGCCCTCCGGCCTCACTGTGCCCATGCTCCGCGTCGATCCCGCGTGGGACAACCTGCGCGCCGACCCTCGCTTCCAAGCACTCCTGGACGACCCGGCCAACTCCGCTCCGCTGTAACCATGCGCCACGCCGTTTCCTCTTCCTCTGCGCTCTCTGCGTTCTCTGCGGTTAATTTTCCGAAAGATGAACCTATGAGCTACCAAGCCATTTTAACCGCAAAGAACGCAAGGAGCGCAAAAAAGCCCTGCCCCGCCACTTTGAACTCTCTACCGTAAATAAACATGAACTCCGCTCCCCAAGCCGTATTCCTCAGCTACGCGTCGCAGGACAAGGATGCTGCGCGCGCGCTCGTCGCCGCGCTGCGGGCGGCGGGCGTCGAGGTGTGGTTCGACCAGGCCGAGCTGGCCGGCGGCGACGCGTGGGACCAAAAAATCCGCGGGCAGATCAAGGGTTGCGCATTGTTCGTGCCGGTGATTTCGGCGGCGACGCAGGCGCGGTTGGAGGGTTATTTCCGAATCGAATGGAAGCTCGCCGCCCGGCGCACGCACGCGATGGCGACGGCGAAGGCGTTTTTGCTGCCCGTGGTGATCGACGACACCCGCGACGCAGAGGCGCATGTGCCGGAGGAATTCCGCGATGTGCAGTGGACGCGCTTGCCCGGCGGTGCGGGCGCGGAGAAGTTTTGCGAGCGGGTGCGGCGGCTGCTGGGCGGAGTGGACACCGGGCCGGGCGGGGCGTCGGAGCCTGTGAACGGCTCGGGCGCGCCGTCCACGCGCAGACGCGGCGGTCTGGCCTGGCGGTGGTGGATGCTGGCCCCACTGCTCGGCGCGCTGGGCGGACTGGTGTTGGCCTTGCGTTTTGCGACGGCGGGAGTCGAGCGCGGCACAGGTGAAGTCGGCGCGAGGGCCGCGCCCGCCGCTGCGGCGCAGGCAATGGAATCCGAGTCGATGAAATGGGTGCGGCAGGCCAAGGCGTTGATTGACGACGATCCCTTGTTGGTGCGGGAAAATTACCGCGCCGCCAGTGAACTGTGCCGGCGCGCCCTCGCCCTGAGCCCTGACAACGCCGAGGCCTGGGCGACGCTCTCGCGGGCCAACCTCATTCTGTTCTCCAGTTACCACGAAGGCGGGGAGGAGCTCAGGGAGGAAGCCCGCCGGCAGGCGGAGCGGGCGATGCGGCTGGCCCCGGCTTCGGCCGACGCCGAGCTGGCGATGGAGCGTTACGAATATCAGCAGCCAGGCGGCGCGGCCAAATCGCCGGCGCGCCTGGAGGCACTGTGGACTCGGTTTCCCCGCGATCAACGGATCGCTCGCCGGCTTGCGCAGGTTTTCTACCTGAGGCGAGACCATGACGCCACAAGGCTCTGGGCGGAACGCGCCGATGCGCTGCCGGGCGGGGATCCGACCGCGTTGGCGCAAATCGCGTGGGAGGCGTGGCTCAGCGGCCGGTTGGAAGAGGTCGAGCCGGCCCTCGAACGTGCTCTGGCCCGCGGACCGTCTTCTTCGGCGCTGCATCTCGAATTTATTTACCGGAATAGTATGGGCGACCTGGAGGGCGTACGCTCCGCCTTTGGACGTATGCCAGCCGCCGTGCAGCGAGAGGACCGCATCGTGGCCCTCGTCGTTCAACACCACCTCAACGCGGGCGCTCCGGGAAATGCCCTCGAGGCGCTGCGGCTCTCCCAACGTGAATTTTTCGAGGAAGGGCGACAATTCATCCCGCGCGGTTTTCTGGCGGGCGAGGCTCTCTCGATGCTCGGCAAAACCCGGGCGGCGGAGGTGGAGTTTCGCGCCGCGCTCAAAGCGGTGGAGGCTCGTCTGACCGAAGCACCCCGGGACTCACGGCTGGTGCTCTGGCGCGCCCGGCTGCTTCTGCTGCTCGGGCAAAAGGAGGAAGCCGCCGGACAATATGAGACCGCTGTCGAGCTGGGACAAAGACCCGATCCCGCCCTCCTCGTGCTCCTCGGGCGTCATGAGGACGCCGTCGCCGAACTCGATCTGCGCGTCAACCGTGCCAACCTGGGTTGGGCGGAGTTTTTGCAGTCACTGCGTAATCCGCAGTTCGACCCGCTGCGCGCGAACTCGCGATTCAAGGAGATCGTGCATCGGGGCGAAGGCTGGCTGGCGGATATCCGCCGGGCCGGCGCCGCCCGGAATGCGCCCGCCGCCGGCGCGAACACCGATCCTTCGATCGCCGTGCTCGCCTTCGCCAATCTCTCCGACGAAAAGGCCAACGAGTATTTCTCCGACGGCATCAGCGAGGAGCTGCTCAACGTGCTCGCCAAAATCCCGCGCCTCAAAGTCGCCGCCCGCACCTCGGCCTTTTACTTCAAGGGCCAGAACGTGCCCATCCCCGAGATCGCCCAAAAACTCGGCGTCGCCTACGTGGTCGAGGGCAGCGTGCGCAAGGCGGGCGACAAGGTCCGCATCACCGCCCAGCTCATCAAGGCGGCGGATGGTTTCCACGTGTGGAGCGAGACGTTTACGCGGGATATGAAGGATATTTTTGCCGTGCAGGACGAGATCGCGGGGCTAGTCGTGCAGCAGTTGCGCACGGCCCTGCTCGGGGAACCGGGCGCGACCACGGCGTCGGCGCCTGTCATTGCTCCCGGTGCGCCGGTGGCGGGCGGGAAGGGGCGCACGGTCGATGTCGAGGCCTACCAGCTGTTCCTCGAGGCCAAGTTTTTGCTCAACCTCAAGACGACGGAGAGCGTGCCGCGCGGCTCCAGCCTGTTCCGCAGGGCGGCGGCGAAGGACCCCGGCTTCGCCCTAGCGTGGGCGCACCTGGCCTTTGCTCTGAACTGGGAGATGAGCCTGGGCACGGCCTCGTTTTCCCAGGTGGGCGCCGAGTCGCAGGCGGCTGCGCGGGAGGCGGTGCGACTGGCGCCCGACTTGCCGGAAGCCCAGGCGGCCCTCGGCGACTCGGCGCTCATGGCCTGGGATTGGCGGACGGCCATCCGGGCCAGTGAGGAAGCGTTGCGGCTGGCGCCCGGCAGTTCCGATGTGCTGCAATCTGCGTCATGGCGCACGCTGGTGCTCGGAGATGCCCCCGGAGCTGCGGCGCTCGCCTCCGAGGCCATCAAGATCGATCCCTACAATCTCGGCGCGCATACGACGCTCGGGATGGCCTTGTTGTTTTCCGGGCGTCTGGCTGAGGTCGAACCGGTGGTGCGGCGCATGGAGGCGATCAGTCCCGGGGGCTACCTGCCCGGGGTGATGCGGTGGAATTTGCAGGTGCATCAGGGCCGCTGGGACGATGCGCTCGCGGGATCAAGCGCCGCCGGACCCGAGTCTGCCATGTTTGGCCGCATCATCTCGCTGCACGGAATGGGTCGGCGAGCGGAGTCCGACGCGGAGTTGGCCCGGGCGCAGTCCGGCGAGGGGCAGCTGTCCGCCTACGATTTCGCGATGTTGCATGCTTTCCGCGGAGAGGTGGACGCGGCGTTTGCCCGGCTGGAGAAAGCCCGGTCGGAACACGTTAGCTCCTTGTTGGTGATCAAAGGCGATCCGTTATTGAATAATCTTCGGGGCGATCCCCGCTGGCCGCAATTCCTTCGCGGCATGGGTCTGGCTGACGACCAGTTAAAATGAGCGCGAGCAAAGATACGGCCCTCTTTCTCTCCTACGCCTCCCAGGACGCCGCCGCCGCGCAGCGCCTGGCCGAGGCCCTGCGCGCGGCCGGCGTCGAGGTGTGGCTCGACCAGGACGCACTCGTCGGCGGCGATGCCTGGGATGCCAAGATCCGCAGCCAGATCGCCAGCTGCGGGCTCTTCATCCCCGTAATCTCGGCGGCGACGCAGGCCCGCCGCGAAGGGTATTTCCGCATCGAGTGGAAACTGGCCGCGCAACGCTCCCACGCCTTCGCCGACGGCACGCCGTTTATCCTGCCCGTCGTCATCGACGCGACCCGTGACGCGGACGCCCTCGTGCCAACAGAGTTCAAAGCCGTACAGTGGACCCGCTTAAGGAGTGTCGAGGCGATGCCGGCGTTTGTAGCGCGAGTACAACGATTGTTGTGCTCCGCGCCGTCGTCCGTGTCGTTGGCCAACTCCACGATTGAAGCCGACGTTTCGATGCGCCCGCCCGTCCCGGTGACAAGCTCTGCCCGGCGCTGGCCTCGCTTGGCAGTGATTACCTGCTGCGCGGTGCTCGCGGCTCTAGCTGTGTTTCTGCTGCGCAAACCTGCACCAGTTCCAGTTTCGCCGGCGGCGGTCGTGCTTCCGACAGCATTACCTGCGGTGGTGCCGGCGAAGGCCGACCCGAAGTTTCTCGCCGTGTTGCCTTTTGCCAATCTCACCACCGGGCCGGAGGGTGCGGATTTCACCGACGGCATGCACGACGAGGTCATCACCGCCCTCGGCAAAGTCTCCGCGCTCCGCGTCATCAGCCGCTCCTCGGTGCTCGCTTACGCCGATCCCAAAACCCGCAACCTGCGCCAGATTTCGGCCGATCTGGGCATCGGCACCGTCGTCGAAGGCACCGTGCGCCGCGCGGGCAATCGCGTGCGCATCGCGGTCCAGTTGGTCGATGCCGCCTCCGGCCGCCAGCTCTGGGGCGACGCCTACGAGCGCGAGCTGACCGACGTTTTCGCCATCCAAGCGGCTATTGCCCAGGAGGTCGCCCGCCAGCTCGACGCCACCCTGACTGCCGGCGAGCGCACGCTCCTGGGGCGTCGACCGACCGCGAACCCGCACGCTTATGAACTCTATCTGCAGGCCCGGCGGAGGATGGGCGACCTCAGCCCTGGTTCCTCCAAAGAGGACTGGGACCGGCAGCTCAAGCTGATCGAGGAGGTCGTGCAGTTGTCCCCCGATTTTGCCGAAGCGCAGGCCTTGCTTTCCCGCGTCCACGCATCGTTTTTTACTTACGCCTTGTTCGATCCTTCAGAGGCGCGGCGTGACCGCGCCCGAGCCGCTCTTGACCGCGCCCGGAGCCTGGGTGGCGATACGCCTGAGACGCTGGGCGCGGCCGGATTTTTCCACTACGCGTGCACGTTTGACTACGTCCAGGCGGAGACCTTCCTCGCCGCCGCCACCGTTCTCGCGCCGAGCGATAGTGATCTCCTCTTCTTGAGGGCGCTTAACCTCAGGCGTCTCGGTCTTTTTGCTGCGACCGAGGCAAACGCCCGCGCCGCCATCACCGTCGATCCTTACTCGGGGGCGGGTCGTTGGCGTTTGTTGTTCCTGAGCCAATTATACCTGCGTCGTTACGCCAAGCTGGCCGACGAAGGCGAGGCGTTGATCGCACGGAGCCCGGAGATGGGGTTGGATCTTGATATTGCGCGCCATGTCGCAGTCGCCCGTTTCGAGGTCGATGGTGACGGTGCGCGTTTCCGTCGATCCCTGGAACGCCTGCCCATCGGGGATGGCAATCCCGACAACATAGTCGGTCGTTACCTCACCGCCCTCTACGATGGAGACCTACCGGCCGCGCAACGGGTGCTATCCACCTCGGCACTGAAGAACACCCAGACCGTTCGCCTCGACGTCAACGCGCTCAGCCTGCTGGGCATGGAGCGTGCCATGATCGCCTGGCTGCTCGGCGACCTCCCGCGTGCCGCCGGACTCGCGGGAGAGATGAGCGAGTTCCTGCAACATGGGGCGTGGCATGGCAATGTTGCGTGGAACGCCAGCAGCCAGCTGGCCCGCGCCTCCTTCTTTGCGGGCGACACCGTTAACGCCTCCGCCATCGCCGACGAACTCCTGCGCGATATAGCCGGCAAGGACGCCAACACCGAACTGGCGGAACTCAGCCGTATCGGTCGCCTTTATGTGCTCATGGGGCGGCGGGATGACGCCCTGGCGATTCTCCGGCGTCTGCTGACCGGCCCCAACGCCGCTGCCATCTCCGCTTCGCCCCGTTTGCTCCGCCTCGATCCCTGCTGGTCGCGCCTGGCCGACGACCCGCGCTTTGACGAAATCCTGCGCAACGCCCGGCCGCTATGAAGACCGATACTCCTCCCGCCATGAACCCGCCCGCCGCCGTCTTCCTCTCCTACGCCTCGCAGGACGCCGCCGCCGCGCAGCGCATTGCCGACGCCCTGCGCGCGGCGGGCGTCGAAGTGTGGTTCGACCAGGCCGAGCTCGCCGGCGGCGATGCTTGGGACCAAAAAATCCGCGGCCAGATCAAGGGTTGCGCTCTGTTCGTGCCGGTGGTCTCAGACAACACCCAGGCGCGCCGCGAAGGGTATTTCCGGCTGGAGTGGAAACTGGCCGCCCAGCGCACCCACACCATGGCAGACGGCACGCCGTTTCTCCTGCCGGTGGTGATCGACGCGACAAAGGACACCGAGGCGCTTGTCCCGCCGGAGTTCAAGGCCGTGCAGTGGACGCGCCTGCCGGGCGGGGAGGGCGCGGAGAAGTTTGGCGAGCGCGTGGGTAAGTTGCTGGGCGGGAAAACGGATTCCGGGGGCTCGGGGCGCGACGGGTTTGGGCACGCAGTGGGCCCGGTGAGTGACCAAGCCAGCGGCCACCCGCCCGGCGGGCTCAATAAACCCTCTCGTCGATGGCTCTGGCAGACGCTCATCGGGAGCGTGGTTGCCCTTGCCGCCCTCGCGCTCTTGATCGCGGGCTTGGTGGTGGTTGCCACTGTCGCCATCGCGATTTGGTCGCCCAAGCGGGCAAAGGAAAGCGCACGGCCGTCCAGCGCCCCCGTCGCCGCCGTCGCTCCGGTGCCCGCGCTCACGGTGGCCCAGCAGCTCGTCGCTACGGCGCGCAAAATTCTCGACGAGGGCGACGAGATGAACCGCGAGACCTATTTGCTCGCCGAGGAACTTCTAAAAAAAGCCGAGGCGCTGGATGTCACCGAGGCATCGGCTTGGATACTGCACGCCCAACTCTCTTCCGACATGTTGGTCAACGGCCTCGACTTCTCGCCGGAGCGCGAGGCGTTGTTGCAAACACAAGCCAGCCGTGCCGCGAAGCTGGCCCCCGATTCAATCGAAGCCGCCCTGCTGATGGGGCAGGCTCAGAGCCGTGCGGGCGAGGATCCGCAGACGGTGTTGCAGCGGATGCAGGCATTGGCCGAAAAGCATCCTGACGATTGGCGCGTTTGGCGCGCATTGGGCCGTGCCGCCCTGACCGCCAGCGAGACAGATACGGGCTTGGCGGCCATTGATCGCGCTTTGGAGCTCTTGCCAGACGATCCCCGGCTCAAAAGCGATCGCGTCACTTTGCTTCAACGCGTCGGCCGTTTTGCCGAGGCCGAGCGCGCGGTCGAGCAGGCCCTCCAGGGGCAGACGAGCGCCCGTCTCGTGGATCGGGATGTATTCATGAAACTCCACTGGCGGGGCGATCTCGCCGGAGCGACTGCGGCCGTGCAGCGCTGGCCCGCGTGGTATCTGAGCGAGGACCGGGGCGGTTCGCTGGCTGGCCTGGCTTACCTCTGGGCTCGCGAACCGAAAAAAGCCCTCGCGATCATCAGTCGGATCCCGCGCGACTACCTGATGTCCTCTTCTTTTCGCGGGCCACGCGCCGTGCTGACCGCCTGGGCGCATGAATTGGCCGGCGAGCCGGAGGCGGCGCTGGCGGATTGGCAGCTCGCGCTCCAGGCAGCCGAGCGGGAACTCGCCAAAAACCCCGAGGATGCACCGGCGATGCATTGGAAAGCCTGGGCCCTCGCTCGCCTCGGTCGAAACGACGAAGCCCAGAGCATCTTCCGCATTCTGCAACAACGCAACACCACGCTTCCCCCCGGGCAAATGGGACCGATGCTCGGCAACCTCGCCGGGTTGGCCCTCACCGTCGGTCTGCCGGACATGGCGCTGGCGCAGCTCGAACAGTCGATGACGGGAAAGACAACCTACCGAGGGTTGGCCGGCCGCATCACCAAGAGCCTTCTCCGCCTCAATCCTGTCTTCGACCCACTGCGTGGCGACCCGCGTTTCCAGGCGCTGATCGACGCCGCCCCGGGGCCGGAGGAAAAAGCATCTGCGGCGTCCGCCGCCCCGACTGCCGCCGCGCCCGCCGCTCCCGACGACAAATCCCTCGCCGTCCTCCCACTGGAGAACCTCGGCCCCGACCCGGAGAACGCGTTTTTCACCGAGGGCATGCACTCCGAAATCATCGCGACCCTCGGCCGCATCCCCGATCTTAGGGTCGTCTCCTGCGGCTCCGACCTTGCCTTCAAAAATTCCCCGCTCTCCCCGCCCGAGATCGCGGAAAAACTCGGCGTGGCCAACCTTGTCACCGGCTCCGTGCGCCGCGCCGGCGACCGTCTGCGCATCACCCTCGACCTGCGCCGCGCCCGCGACGAGACCCTCCTTTGGAGCCAGACCTACGACCGCGACCTCAAGGATGTCTTTGCCATCCAGTCGAAATTGCCGCCGAGGTCGCCCGCCTCCTGCAGGCTCGCACCGAGGCCGGACTTTACGGCGGTGCCCAGGTGCTGGCCAAGTCCCCGGCCGTCTACGACCTCTATCTGAAGGCCCTCGACCGCTCCCTCAACGCCTCCGGCAACGTCATGCCCTCCGAAGATGCCGCCGCCTTTACCGACTGCGTGCTCTGGATGGAAGAGACCCTGCGGCCGGCGCCGACTCTCCCGAACCCTCGCCAGGGGCGGCTCCATCGCCGAAGTGGGAGACGTGGGTCTGGGACGGCCTCGCTCTGGTGCAGCGTGGCAACGAAGTCTATGTGAACGAGCCCTATGCGGCCGGCGGCATGGCGCTCATGAGCCTCACGCTGGAAACACCGCAGGCCGGCGCGTCCAATCCGCGGCCGGGCATGTAGTCGGATCCCGTCCCAGTGTGGGCGCGGCGTGGAAAGTGGAAATACAGGCTGATTTTCCAGAGCCGCAGCCTTGTGCGCGGGCGGAACTCGGGTTTGATGCACTTCCTTTATGCAAAACCTGTTACTGTTTCCCTTCGCGGATTATTGGTGGTTCTACGGGCTGTTCACGCTGTTCGTCCTCGGCATGCTGGCCCTGGACCTCGGTGTTTTTCACCGCGACGCCCACGAGGTGTCGGTCAAGGAGGCCGCCGGATGGAGCGTGGCATGGATATCCCTGGCGCTCCTGTTTGCGTTTGGCTTTTGGCACTATGTGCAGTGGAAGCTGCCGCAGTATCCGCCCCTTCTGGAGGCGCTTGCGGCCCAGGGCATCACCGAAACCGCCGCCATCGCGGCCGAGTCGGCCAGGCTCGCCAACCAGTCGGCGCTTGAGTTCCTGACCGGCTTCGTGGTCGAGAAGTCCCTCTCGGTGGACAACATCTTCGTGTTCGTGGTCGTGTTTTCCTACTTCGCCATACCGGCCAAATACCAGCATCGCATCCTGTTCTTCGGCATTTTGGGCGCGCTGGTGTTCCGCGTGATCTTCATCTCCATCGGCGCGGCGCTGATGAAATACGAGTGGGTCATCTGGATATTCGGCATCTTCCTGATTCTCACCGGCATCAAGATCCTGTTTGCCCCCGAGAAGCCCATCGAGCCGGAGAAGAACCCGATCATCCGCCTGCTCAAGAAATTCCTCCCGGTCACCCCCACCATCGAGGGCGACAAGTTTTTCCTGCGCAAATCCGGCGTGCTTTACGCGACCCCGTTGCTGGTGTGCCTGGTGTTCATCGAAGTGACGGACATCGTGTTCGCGGTCGATTCGGTGCCGGCGATTTTCGCGATCACCAAGGAGCCGCTGATTGTGTTCACGTCCAACGTCTTTGCGATCCTGGGTCTGCGCGCGCTGTTTTTCCTGCTCGCGGGCGTGATGCACAAGTTCTGGGCGCTCAAATACGCGCTCGGCGTGATTCTGGTGTTCGTGGGCCTGAAGATGGTGTGGCTCAACCACGCGTTTGGCGGCAAGTTCCCGATCTCGTGGTCGCTCGGCATCATCGGCACCTTGCTGGCCTTGTCGGTCACGGTATCCTTGCTCATGCCGCCCAAGGCCAAGCCTGAGGCCGCCGGCGCGGCCTGATATGCATGACTCGCTTTCGGAAATCCTGATCATCCTGCTTCTCCTCCTGGCGAACGGCGTGTTCGCCATGGCGGAGATCGCGGTGTTGTCATCGCGCAAGGCGCGGCTCAAAAAACTCGCCGGCGAGGGGTCGGTGCGCGCCAAGGCGGCGCTGGCCCTGGCCGAGGACCCGACGCGGTTTCTGTCCACGGTGCAGATCGGCATCACGCTGGTGGGTATCCTGGCGGGCGCGTTTGGCGGGGCGCGGTTGTCGGGCAAATTGGCCGTCTGGCTGGCGGCCGAGTGGCCGGCGCTGGGTCCCTACGCAGAGGGCGTGGCCATCACCGTGGTGGTGGGCCTGATCACCTACCTCTCTCTGGTGGTGGGCGAGTTGGTGCCGAAGCGCATCGGACTCAACCACCCCGAGGGCAAGGCGATGCTCCTGGCGGCCCCGATGAACGTGTTGTCCCGGCTGGCCATGCCGTTTGTATGGGGGCTGACCGCCTCGACCGACGCGGTGCTGAAGGTGCTCGGTTTCGGAGCGCACAAGGACACGCCGCCGTCGGCCGAGGAGATTTCACACCTGATCGAGCAGGGCACTACCGCCGGCGTGTTTCACCGGGCCGAGCGGGCGATGGTCGAAGGCGTGCTGCGGCTCGACGAGCGGCCGGTGACCGAAATCATGACACCGGCCGAGCGCATCGTGTGGCTCGATGTGGATGCATCCGACGAGGTCAACTGGCGCAAGATCGTGGCCAGCGGGCATTCGTTGTTTCCAGTCTACGCCGGCGGGCCGGAGCGGGTGATCGGGCTGGTTTCAGTGAAGGCGCTGTGGGCCAACGCGGCCATCGGCCTGGGCAACCGGTTGCGCGATCACTTGACGCAGCCGCTCTTCGTGCCGCCCACGCTGTCGGCGGTGCAACTGCTGGAGACCTTTAAGACGACGGGCAAGCACCTGGCCATGGTCAGAGGCGCGGGTGGCGCAGTGGTCGGCATCGTCACGCTGATTGATCTCATGGAAGCGATTGTGGGGGATCTGCCCGAGCCCGGCCACCGGCGGACGCCGGTGGCCTGGCAGCGCGAGGACGGATCATGGATGGTGGATGGGGCGATGAGCTGGGACGAGTTTGCCCGCCGATTTTCCGCCCTGGGCGGGGTGTCGGGTGCAGCGGAGCCGGCGGCTGCGGTGGCGGATACGAGCCTGGGCGCCTATGTGCAGACGCGCCTGGGGCGCCTGCCTCGTGAAGGCGAATGGGTGGAGTGGTGCGGGTGGAGACTTGAGGTGGCCGACATGGACCGTCACCGGGTGGACAAGGTGCTGTTGACGCGGAGGGCGTAGGCGGTGAGCGAGGCAGGAGCCTGCAAGCAGGCGATGTGTCCACCGCCCGTGCACCGATAACCTCCCCCAATCGCCTGCAAGCAGGCTCCTGCCTTTCGAGCCGCTTACTGGCCGTGGCAGTTCTTGAACTTCTTGCCGCTGCCGCAGGGGCAAGGGTCGTTGCGGCCGACCTTGGGCGCCTCGCGACGAATGGTGACCTTGGGCAGCTCCACTTCTTTTTCCGCAGGCGCCGGGGCCTCGCCGCCGCCGGTGGTGATCGTGGTCGTGATCTGGGGGGCGGGAGAGGCGGCCGCCACCGGCGTGTTGGCCGGACCCTGGGCCTTGGCGCTGCGGCTGAGCAGCGCGAGCATGTTTTCGAACACGTCGATGTTGGAGGCGTTGCGGAACAGCCCCGTGCAAATCTGGAGCCGGATGTTGCCCATCATCTCCTCGAAATACTTGAACGCCTCGCCCTTGTAGGCGACGAGCGGATCGGTCTGGCCGTAGCTGCGCAGGCCGATGGCGCGGCGCAGCTCCTCCATCTCGGTGAGGTGCTCCTGCCAGTGGTGGTCGATGGCGTGGATGATGACGTAGCGTTCGAGCGAGCCGAGGGCCTCGGGGATCTCGACGGATTCCTTCACCTCGTAGGCCTTGCGGATGCGGTCGACGACGAGCGTGGTGAGCGTCTCGATGTTGCCGCCGGAGAGTTCCTCGGCCTTCAGGCCGATGGGGAAGGTGGCGTTGACCCAGCCGATGAAGCCGTCGATGGCGGTCTGGTTGGCGGGCGAGCGGCCGGTGAAGCCGGCGCTTTCCAGGCGGCTGTCGATCTCCTCGGCGATCTGCTCCAGGATGATGCTCTTGGGGCGATCGGCGTGGATGGCGGCGTTGCGGATGCCGTAGACGACCTCGCGCTGCTGGTTGAGCACGTCGTCGTATTGGAGCAGGCGTTTGCGCTGGGCGAAGTTCTGCTGCTCGACCTTTTTCTGGGCGCTTTCGATGGAGCGGTTGAGCCAGGGGTGTTCGAGTTCCTCGCCCTCCTTCATGGAGCCCTCCATGAGACGGGAGGCCAGGTTGCCCTGGAGGAAGAGGCGCATGAGGTTGTCCTCAAGCGAGAGGAAGAACTTGGTGAGGCCGGGGTCGCCCTGGCGCGAGCAACGGCCGCGCAGCTGGCGGTCGACGCGACGGGATTCGTGGCGCTCGGTCGCGAGGACGT
>CAIRBK010000049.1 GCA_903876795.1 uncultured Verrucomicrobiota bacterium | reverse complement strand
TTCGCCGACGGCAAAACCGAGTCCGTCTGGGATAACTTCGCGCGCCAGCCCGGCCGCGTCCACAACGGCGAAAACCTCGACGTCGCCTGCGACCATTACCACCGCTTCGACTCCGACTTCGCCCTCATGGCCAAGCTCGGCGTCAAAAACTACCGCCTCTCCCTCGCCTGGCCCCGCATCATTCCGAACGCCGACGGCCAGGTCAACCAGGCCGGCCTCGACTTCTACCACCGGCTCTTCGATTCCATGGAAAAACACGGCATCACGCCGTGGGTCACCATGTTTCACTGGGACACCCCGCAATACCTCGAACCCGCCGGCGGCTGGCGCAACCGCGCCACGGCGGAGGCCTTCGCGCACTACGCCGACACCATTGTCAAAGCCTTCGGTTCCCGCGTGAAAAACTGGATCACGCTTAACGAAATCCGCTGCTTCACGATGTATTCGTATTCGGGCAACATCGACAAAGCCCCCGGCATCCGCGAATCCGCCCAAGTCGTCAACCAGGCCATCCACCACGCCGTCCTCGCCCACGGCTACGGCGTGCGCGCCGTGCGCACCTTCGGTGGACGCGGTGCGCGCGTCGGCCTTACCGACAACGCCGAGTTTTTCGTCCCTGTGGAGGAAACCGAGGCCGACATTGCCGCCACCCGCGCCGTCTTCGCCGCCGAAAACGACCGCATCCTCGGCGCCATCTACCACGGCAAATACACGCCCGGTTTCCTGCGCGCCCTCGGCAAGGACCGCCCCGTGGTGGCCAAAGGCGACTTCGACGTCATCGGCCTGCCCACCGATTTCCTCGGCCTCAACATCTACTCCGGCACCTTTGTGCGCGCCGGTCGCAAAGGTAAACCCGAGCGGCTCGCTTTCCCCGTCGGCTACCCCGCCACCACCTTCTCCGGCTGGCTCCGCACCGTGCCCCAAGCCATCTACTGGGGCACCCGTCTCGCCGCCGAAGTTTACGGAGCCAAAGCCATCTACATTACCGAAAACGGCTACGGCGCGATCGAGGAGCCCGACGCCAACGGCGAGATCCTCGACCTCCATCGCCGCGATTACCTCCGCCAATACCTGCTCGAACTCCGCCGCGCCATCGCCGACGGCGTGCCGGTCAAAGGCTACTTCTGCTGGTCCTTCATGGACAACTTCGAGTGGCAGGACGGCTACAGCATCCGCTTCGGCCTCGTCCACACCGACTACTCCACCCAAAAGCGCACCCCCAAGCTCAGCGCCAAGTGGTATTCCCGCGTCATCACCGAAAACCGCGTCGTCTGAGGCGGGTTCACCTTCATAATTCAGCCTGACCGCCAGACCTCCTTTCCACTACTTGTAACGGCTCCAATGCAAAACCCTAACACGTCCCTCCCCTTCTCCAGCGACCTGACCGGCACCGTCGATTACGAGCACCCCGGCGCGATCTTCAGCGACCTCTTCGCACCCATCGCGCTATCCCCCGCCGAAACCGATCATCTCGGCGTCCACCGCTTGTTTTTCAAGGGACTCGGCACCAAAGGCTCCAGTCAGCCCACCTTGCAACCGTTCGCCCGCGCGTTTCTCGCCGAGGCCGACGGCGCTTGGCAGCCCCTCGGCGTCGAGCACCGCACCGGCGGTCCGTCCGGTTGGACGGAATCCGCCGCGACCGACGCCTTCGCCGTAGTCCAGGAGGTGTTCTTCACCGCCAACCACGCCGCCAAGCTCACCTGGAAAATTCTCCCCCGCCGCTCCGGCCTCTCCGCACCGCGCCTGTACATCCTGGGCGGAGCCCTCATCGGCCAGGGCAACTTGAACGGTCGCGTAACACCTCAGGGACTACGCTTTACCGTAACCAAGACCTACGAAAACTGGTTCCTCAAACGCCCCGGCGACTTCGCGGCGCATTTCCTCCTCCACTCCGCCACCTCGTTGCCCTCCGCAGGGTTTCTCCCCGGCGACCTCCAACCCTACGCCGCCCCGCAAACCACCGACGCCCTGGTCAGCTCCCTCGCCGCCGACACCCCCGGAGCCTATTTCGCCGAGCTCCCTCTGGCCCCCGCCCCCGACGGCGACGGCTGGCAGGCCCAACTCATCGCCACCTGGGATTTCCAAACCGAACCCGAACCCGCCGATTCCGCACAGCCCCTCACCGCCGACGATGCCCGCTCCCGTTGGGCCGGGTGGCTCGCCGCGCTGCCCGCCCCGCGCCCGGCCACCCGTTACTGGCGCCGCCGCCAGGCCCAGGCGTTCTCTGTTCTGGTCCGCAGCGCTGTCCGCGCCCCCGGCTACGGCGCTTTTGCCGACGCCCTCGCGATCCCGGCCACCGCCACCACCTGGGCCTCGCTCGCCTGGTTCTGGGACCACTTCTTCGCCGCCTCCACCCTCGGAATCTTCAACACCGAATGGCAGACCGCCGCCTTGCGCTGCTTCTCCCGCCAGCCGCTCCTCGGGCGCATGACTCCCGGCATCATCCTCGCCCACCCCGAGCAAACACCGCAGGACGAAAAACTCGATTGCTACGCCCCCATCGCCACCTGGTCTCTCGCGAAAACCTGGCGCGCCGGCGGCCCCCGCCCCGCCCTCGGCGAGATTTACCCCGGCCTGCTCGCCATCCACGAAAGCTGGTTCACCCACTGCGACCGCGACGGCGACGGCATCCCCGAATGGCGCAACGCCGGCAATCCCGCCGACGACTCCCCGCTCTACGACGCCTACTCCCCCGCCCCCGGCAAAACCCAAAACTTCCCCCTCCCGCCCTTCGTCAGCGTCAACCTTTGCAGCTACCTCCTGATGGACGCCCGCCTCCTCGCCGGCCTCGCCGACGAGCAAGGCCTCGCATCCGACGCAGCCCGTCTCCGCAGCCGTGCCGCGCTGCTGGAAAAAACCCTCCTCGAACGCTGCTGGGACGAAGCCGACGGTTTTTTCTACGACCTCACCCCCGCCGGCGAAAAGACCCGCATCAAAACCTTCTTCGGTCTCCTCCCCCTCTGGGCCGGCGTCGCCCTCCCCGCCTCGAAGGCACGCCGCGCCATCGAAGCCCACCTCCTCAACCCCCGCGAATTCTGGGGCCCTATCCCCTTCCCCAGCGTCGCCTACGACGAACCCGCCTACGACGCCACCGGCTACTGGCGCGGGCGCACCTGGCCCCACGTCTATTTCTGGAACACCGAAATCCTCCACGCCCACGGCTACACCGCCGAGGCCGAACACGCCCGCGACGCCTTCCTGCGGCTCAACACCATCTGGCCCGGCCCGATGGAAAACGCCCCGTCCGCCCCCGCCAAACTCTCCGCCCACGTCCTCCCGAACTACATTTGGGGCGCCGCCGCCCTTCACCACTTCCTCGCCGACTGGCATCATCAACCACTCGCGCCTTCTTTTTGAACTCACCCGCGACCACCCCACACACCTGCGCTCCTCCTGAGTTACACCCGCTGATCCAGTCACCAGCCAAAGCCCTTCGCCCACGTCGCGCGCTTCGATACGCCCGCTTTGGCATGTTCATCCACAGGGGCCTCTACTCCCAACTCGGCACCGCGGGTGGACCCTGATGCAACGCAAGGCTCCGGCTAAAGAATACAACCATCTCGCCGACGTCTTCACGGCCGCCGCCACTGCAGATTCGCCTTTGATCTATCCATCAAAGACTGCGACCACGTCACCTTTGCCGACGGCTCGTCCCTCGGCTTCACCGACGCGATCGACAGCCTGAAAACCAAGTTCACCTGCGGGCACTGGCTCGACAACAACGAGTCCCTTGCCTTCGCTCACGAACCCAAACGCGGCCTGCTCGCCCCTCACTTCACCCCTATCCCTACGGCATCCGGCTCGTCGTCCGCACCTCCGAACTATTCTGACCATGTCCACCTTATCCGTCATAAACCTCGCCCGTAGCGCCTGGAAGTTCCGCGACGCCTCCACCCGGGGCTCCACCTGGTTGCCCGCCACCGTCCCCGGTTGCGTCCACACCGATCTCCTCCGCGCGAAAAAAATCCCCGACCCCTTCCACGGCACCAACGAACTCGACCTCCAGTGGATCGAGGAGCGCGACTGGGAATACCGCGCCGACTTCACCGTCGCCGCCCCCATCCTCTCCGCCGACACCATCGAGCTCTGCGCCGACGGTCTCGACACCGTCGCCACCGTCTTCCTCAACGGCCAAAAAATCGCCGCCACCGACAACATGTTTCACGCCCACCGCTGGCCCGTGAAAACCCATCTCCGTCGCGGCCGCAACGAACTGCGCATCGTCTTCCGCAGCGCCCTCGACTACATCCGCACCACCCGCACCGACTTCACCCCGCCGCGCGAGTTCAACGATCCCGTCGGCAACTGCGTGCGCATCCGCAAACAGCAATGCCAGTTCGGCTGGGACTGGGGTCCCCGTTTCGTCACCGCCGGCATCTGGCGTGACCTGCGTCTCGAAGCCTCGTCGGGCAACCGTCTCACCGGTCTGCGCCTCGCCCAAGCCCACGCCGACTCCGGCCGCCACGTCGCCCTCGCCCTCACCCCCGAACTCGCCACCGCCGACCCCAAAGCAACCTATTGGGTTACTTTGTCCCTCGACGGTCTCACTCTTTTCGAGACCGCCGATCTCTCCTTCGCCGTTCCTTCGCCCCGCCTCTGGTGGCCCGCCGGCCAGGGCGACCAGCCGCTCTACACCGTCACTCTCGCCGCCCGCGACGCCGATGGAAACGACCTTGGCACGATAACCAAACGCATCGGCCTGCGCACCATCGTGCTCGACCAGTCCCCCGACGGGCAGGGCACCAAGTTCCAATTCCTGGTCAACGGCCGCCCCGTCTTCATGAAGGGTGCCAACTGGATTCCCGTCCACAGCTTCGTCCCCGCCCTCACCCGCGCCGACTACGAGCGCGACCTGCGCGCAGCCGTCGCCGCCCATATGAACACCGTCCGCGTCTGGGGCGGCGGCATCTACGAAAGCGAGCACTTCTACGACATCTGCGACGAACTCGGCCTGCTCGTTTGGCAGGATTTTATGTTCGCCTGTAACCTCTACCCCGCCGACGACGCCTTCCTCGCCAGCGTGCGCACCGAGGCCGAGCAACAAGTCGCCCGCCTGCGCCACCGCGCCTGTCTTGCCGTCTGGTGTGGTAACAACGAACTCGTTCAAATCAACGGCGCCGAACTCCGCGACAACCCCGCCTACCGCGCCGGCTACGAAAAACTCTTCCACGACCTCCTCCCCGCCGTCGTCACCGAGCACGATGGCGTCACCCCCTACTGGCCCTCCTCCGAGTGGCGAGGCACCTTTGAAAACGGCCACGCCCACGGCGAAAAATCCGGCGACACCCACTTCTGGGATGTCTGGCACGCCCGCCACCCGGTCAAAGACTACGAGAAGTGGCGCTTCCGCTTCTGCTCGGAGTTCGGCATGCAGAGCTACTCCAGCCCCGCCACCAACGCCACCTTCTGCCCGCCCGGCCAGGACAACGTCTTCGGCCCGGTCATGGAAAACCACCAGAAGAACCGCGCCGGCAACCAGATCATCCTCGACTACGTTTCCCGCCGCTACCGTTTCCCGAAAAACCAGGAGGCCCTCATCACCCTCTCCCAACTCAACCAGGCCTACTGCATGAAGGTCGGCGTCGAGCACTACCGCCGCCTCATGCCCCACTGCATGGGCGCCCTGTATTGGCAACTCAACGACTGCTGGCCCGTCGCCTCCTGGAGCTCAATCGAGTTCACCGGCCGCTGGAAAGCCCTCCACCACGAAGCCCGCCGCTTCAACGCCCCCGCCCTCGCCTCCGCCCACGTCCCCGGCGATGAAGCGCCCATCATCGGGAACTACCGCCGCTCCACCGTCGGCGAGGTTCACCTCCACACCGTTTACGACGCCCCGCAGCCCGCCCGCGGTCTGCTCCGCTGGGACCTCTTCCACCTCGACGGCCGCATCCTCCTCTCCGGCGAAAAAACCGTCGCCCTGCGTCCCGGCGAAAGCGTGCGCCAGCGCACCCTCGACCTCGCCAAACCCCTCGCCGCCCACGGCCGCGACCACCTCTACCTGCGGCTCGCCCTCGATGTCGCCGGCGCGACCGTCAGCGAAGACACCGTCTTCCTCGCCCCGCCGCGCTTCCTCGACTTGCCCCGCGCCAAGGTCAAAACCACCGCCAAACGCCTCGCCGCCGACCGCGTCCAACTCACGTTCACCTCACCTGTGTTCCAACACCGCTTCCACTTCGACCTAGCCGGCGTGGAACACCAAACCACCGACAACTTTTTCGATCTCTACCCGCGCGAGCCGAAGTCCGTCGTCCTCACCCTCGATCGCCCCGCCGCCCCCGCCGTCCTGCTTAAGAAGCTCGCCACCGCTTCCCTCACCGACACCTACGCCTAAAACCCCGCTCCTGGGCCGATAAACCACACGCCCGCCGTCTTCCGCCATGCCAACGCCCCTCCGCATCCTCGCCCTCGGCGATTCCATCACCCAAGGCCCGTCCGAGTTCCGCGGCGGCTACCGCGGCCCTCTACATCGCCTCCTTGCAGAAACCGGTGTGCACACCGAGTTCGTCGGCTCCTCCACCCGCGAGTCCGCTGGCCTCGTGCAACCGCGCCACGAGGGGCACCCCGGCTTCTCCATCGAACAAATCCGCAACGGGGCCCAAACCGACCACTCCGAAAGCACTCCGCTGCGCGAGACCCTCGCCCGCGAACGCCCCGACCTCGTCCTCCTGCTCATCGGCACCAACAACCTCTACGTCGGCGACCCCGTCGCCTGCGCGGCCCTTGCCGGCGAACTGATCGACATCATCCTCGCCGCCGAATCTCGCCCCGCCCTCCTGGTGGGCGGCATTCTGCCCATCCTCCCCGGCCTCAAGCCTTGGGGCGGCGTCGTGCCTGACGATGTGACCGTGCGCGTCGCCGCCTACAACCGACTCCTGGGAGAAGCCGTCGCCCGCCGCGCCGCCGCCGGCCACCGCATCGCCTTCGTCGATCACACGCCCGCCGGACAAGCCGCCGACACGCACCTGGCCGACGGCGTCCACCTCGCCGAACCCGCCAACCGCCGTCTCGCCGCCAGCTGGTTCGCCGCCGTCGTGCGCGCGGGCTGGTTGTTTTGAAAATGCCTCCCGCCGACGCCATGAGCCCCATCGACCTGAGCCACACGATTGAGAGCGGGATGGTGACGTATCGCGGCCTGCCCGCCCCGCTGATCTGCGATTTCCTCAGCCGCGAGTCCTCGCGCCAGCACTACGCCGAGGGCACCGAGTTCCATATCGGTCGCATCGACATGGTGGCCAACACCGGCACCTACCTCGACAGTCCCTTCCATCGTTATTGCTGCGGCAAAGACCTCGCCCAACTCCCGCTCACTTCCCTCGCCGGCCTGCCGGGCGTGGTGGTGCGTTGCCCGGAGCCCGGCATCACCGCCGCGAGCTTTCACGGCCTCGACCTCGCCGGCCGCGCCGTGCTTGTCCAGACCGGCTGGGACCGGCATTGGCGGACCGACGCTTATTTCGAAGGCCACCCCTTCCTCACCGAAGCCGCCGCCGCCTACCTCGTGCAGGCCCGGGTCAAACTGGTCGGCATCGATTCCTACAACATCGACGACATCCGCGACCTGCGCCGCCCCGTCCACTCGCTCCTGCTCGGAGCGGAGATTCCCATCGTCGAGCACATGACCGGTCTGGATCAACTGCCCGCGACCGGCTTTCGCTTTTTCGCCGTCCCTCCGAAGGTGAAGGCCTTCGGCACCTTCCCGGTGCGCGCCTTTGCCCTGCTCGATCCTCAAGTGCCTCATTTAAACCTATGAGCCAGCCGCTGTCTCCGCTGCAAATCGCCGAGTCCCTCACCGAGCTCTGGTCCCCTCAGGTCATCGCCGAGGTCAACGACATGTATGTCAAAGTCGCCAAAACCAAGGGCGAGTTGCTGTGGCACGCCCACGACCACGAGGACGAGCTGTTCATCATCCTGCGCGGCGAGTTCACCCTGGAGTTCGAGGACGGCAGCGTGACGCTGCGCGAGGGCGAGGTTTTTGTAGTGCCGCGCGGCCGACGCCATCGTCCCAGCGCGAAGGAGGAATGCCTGCTCCTGTTGTTCGAGCAGAAATCCACCGCGCACACCGGCAGCGAAACGACCGCCGCCACCAAGTCCCTCGCCGACCAACTGCGCTGGCTGAATTCCCGCTAGGCCGAATCCGATGAGTAGCCTCCGCCAGTTCGGCCCCTTCCCGCCACCCCGGGCGCAGACCTTCGCCGGTCGCTTCTTCACGCTCGCGCCGCTGGATGTCGGCCGCGACGTCGCCGAGCTGTTCGCCGGTTCACACGCGGCGGACAGCGTGGAGGCGATGTGGCGTTACGTGGCGGTCGGTCCGTTTGCCGATGCCGGGGCGATGGCGGCGTGGTTGCACAAAAGGCAGGCGTTGCCGGACATGCTGCCCTTTACGGTCACCGACAACACCAGCGGACGCCGCATCGGCAGCATCTCGCTCATGGCGATCCGGCCCGAGCACGGCGTGGCCGAGCTGGGTTTCATCTGGTATGAAGCCTCGGCGCAACGCACCAAGGCCAACACCGAGGCCAACTACCTCCTGCTGCGTTATTGTTTCGAGGAGTTGCGCTACCGCCGCATGGAGTGGAAATGCGATGCCGAAAACCTCCGCAGCCGCGCCGCCGCCGCGCGCCTCGGTTACACCTTTGAAGGCCTATTCCGCCAGCATCTGGTCGTCAAAGACCGCAACCGCGACACGGCCTGGTTCTCGATCATCGACCAGGAATGGCCGCGCATCGGCGCCGCGATGCGGCACTGGCTCTACGAAGACGATTCGGTGCCGCTGCGCACATTGATCGAAGCGAAAATCCCATGAGCCAGGCCGAAACCGATAAAACCGAGGGAGAAATCACCCTGCGTCCACTCAACGCGGGCGATCAGGATTTTCTGTGGGAAGTCTTGTATGAAGCGCTATGGGATCCGCCCGGCGCACCGCGTCGTCCGCGCAGCATGTTGGAGAAGCCCTTGGTGGCCGCCTATGTCGAGAACTGGGGCAGTGGCACGCATGACTTGGGCTTCGTCGCCACCACGGCCACGGGCCGCCACGCCGGCGCGGTCTGGAGTCGCCTCTTGCTGCCGCCCCTGGCGGGCGGGGCCTTTTTTGACGAATACACGCCTCAGCTTGGCATCACGGTTTTTCCAGCGTGGAAGCGACAAGGCATCGGTGAACGGCTCCTGCGTCATCATCTCGCAACGGCGCGCGGACTTTCGCCCCGCCTTTCGCTCGGCGTGCATCCTGAAAATATCGGCGCTATCAGGCTTTATGAACGCTGCGGTTTCCGCCAATTCGCCAGTGGCGCAGGCGGTTTTTTGAACATGGTTGCCGACATCATTCCAAACCTATGAGCCACACCCTCCACGTCGTTGACGCCTTCACCCACCGCCCCTTCGCCGGCAACCCCGCCGCCGTCTGCGTGCTTTCCGCGCCCGCCGATGAGGCATGGATGCGGCTCGTTGCGCGGGAGATGAATCTCTCCGAAACGGCCTTCCTGCATCCCATTGAGGGCGGCTGGTCGCTGCGCTGGTTGACGCCCACGGTGGAGGTAAAACTCTGCGGCCACGCCACGCTCGCCAGCGCTTTTACGCTGTGGGAAACCGGCGTGTTGCCGCCCGATCAACCCGCGCGTTTTCACACCCTGAGCGGCTGGCTCACCTGCCGCCGCGACGGCGATTGGATCGAGATGGATTTTCCGGCCAAGGTCTGCGCACCGTGCCCGCCGCCGGTCGGTCTCGCGGACGCACTCGGCTGCGGACTCGTCGCCTGCGGGCTCAACGGCATGGATTACCTTGTCGAAGTTTCTGACGAAAAAGTGCTCCGCGGGCTGAAGCCCAATTTCACCGCGCTGGCGGTGTTGCCGGTGCGCGGCGTCATCGTCACCTGCCGCAGTGAGTCGCCGGAATTTGATTTCATTTCGCGCTTCTTTGCTCCGGCCGCCGGCGTGAACGAAGACCCGGTGACCGGCTCGGCGCATTGTGCGCTCGGCCCGTATTGGCAGGCGAAACTCGGCCGGGCGGACTTCACGGCCTACCAAGCCAGCGAACGCGGCGGCCTCGTCAAAGTCGGCGTGCGTGGCGACCGCGTGTTGCTGCGCGGGCAGGCGGTGATGATGAGTCGGGTGGATCTGCGGGCATGAAGAATCATCCGGCCAAAGAACCGGTGATTCGTTGTTTCCGGCCCGGCGAGGAATCGGCCCTGTGGGAAGTATTCCACAGTGCCGTTCACTCCATTGCTTCCAAGGACTACTCGGCGGAGCAGGTTGATGCGTGGTCTCCGGCGAATCCCGATCTCGCGCGATGGGCGAAACGGATACGCGGCATCAACCCGTTTGTCGCCGAACGCGCCGGAGTTGTCGTCGGGTATGCCGATGTGCAGGCCGATGGTTACATCGACCATTTTTTCGTTTCGGCGGCGGCGGCCCGGCAGGGCGTCGGCTCGGCGCTTATGCGGAAACTCCACGAAGCCGCCGGGCAGAGAAACATATCGGCGCTTTTTTCCAATGTGAGTCTCACCGCCAGGCCGTTTTTTGAGCAATGGGGTTTTGTCACGCTTGCCCGTCAGTCCGTTTCCGCACGCGGCGTTTTCCTTGAAAATGTCAGCATGAAAAAGTCGCTTTCCTGAACATGAAGCATCGTATCCGCACGGCCTCCGCCGATGATTTGCCGCACCTGCGTCGCCTCTTTACTTGCGGCAACTGTTCGTCCTTCGCTCGCGGCGTCGTGTGGGATTTGGCCGGCGGGCGGTGGAATTGTTGCGCTCCAAAATCTGGCCCGCGCACAAACGGCTCACCGTGGAAGTCCTGGTGGCCAACCACGCGGCGGTTTCCTTTTGGCGTGGTGTCGGCTATCACGATTATGCTCTGACTTTGGAGATTATCCCCCGCTCGCCATCGGCATTATCAACATGAACCACACCGCCATCATCCACTGGACGCTCCAAGGCCCCGACTTCCTCGCCGGTCGTTATTCGCGCGAACACACTTGGATATTCGACGGCGGCGTGACCGTGCCCGCCTCGCCGTCGCCGCACATCGTGCCCGCGCCGTGGTCCAACGCGGCCGGCGTCGATCCCGAGGAGGCGTTTGTCGCCGCCGTGGCGAGTTGCCACATGCTGTGGTTCCTCCACATGGCCAAAGACGCCGGATACATCGTGGCAAGCTACGAAGATCGCGCCGAGGGCGAGATGACGCGCAACGAGCAAGGCAAACTCTGGGTCAGCCGCGTGACCTTGCGCCCGCTTATCGCCTGGACTGGCGGCGAAGCGCCCAACGCGTCCGTAGTGGCGGAGCTGCATCATCGCGCCCACGACGAGTGTTTCATCGCCAAATCGATCCGCACGGAGGTCGTCACGCTTCCCGTGTAAACTCGTTGATCCAGCCCATCCGTTCGACATCCATAATTCCCCGCCCACCCCACTCCCTTCTCCCAAAACCCAACCTCGCCATGAGCTACCTCCCCGCCACTACCCGCTACGCCACCCCCGCCCTCTACGCCCGCACCGGCCGCTCCGGCCTGATGTTGCCCAAGCTCTCCCTTGGCCTCTGGCACAACTTCGGCGGAGTCGATCCGCTCGAAAACCAGCGCGCCCTCGTGCGCTACGCCTTCGACCACGGCATCACCCACTATGACCTCGCCAACAACTACGGCCCGCCCCCCGGCTCCGCCGAGGAGAACTTCGGCCGCCTCCTCCGCACCGACCTGGCAGGCTACCGCGACGAATTGATCATCTCCACCAAGGCCGGCTACCGCATGGGTCCAGGCCCCTACGGCGAACGCTGCTCGCGCAAAACCCTCCTCTCGTCCCTCGACCAATCGCTCCGTCGCCTGGGCGTGGACTACGTGGACATTTTCTACAGCCATCGTTTCGACGAGACCACCCCGCTCGACGAAACCATGGCCGCCCTCGACCACGCCGTGCGCTCCGGCAAAGCGCTCTACGCCGGCGTCTCCAGCTACCAACCCGCCCCCACCGCCGAAGCCGCGCAACTCCTCCGCGCCCGCGGCACACCCCTCCTCATCCACCAGCCCTGCTACCACATGTTCGACCGCTGGATCGAAAACGGCCTGCTCGACACCCTCGCCGCCGAAGGCATGGGCTGCATCGTCTATTGCCCGCTTGCCCAGGGATTGCTGACCGACCGCTACCTCGCCGACATCCCCGCCGATTCCCGCGCGGCCAAGTCCACCGGCTATCTTAAATCCGAACGAATCACCCCCGCTGCCCGCGAGACTCTGCTTGCCCTCAACGAAGTCGCCCGCGCCCGCGGCCAGTCCCTCGCCCAACTCGCCCTCACCTGGGTCTTGCGCGATTCCCGCGTCACCAGCGCCCTCATCGGCGCGAGCAAGGTCTCCCAACTCGAGCACAACCTCGCCGCCCTCGCCGCCGCTCCGCTCGCCGCCGGCGAACTCGCCCAAATCGAAGCCATCCTCGCCCGCCCCGGCGCCATCCCGCAGATATGGTGAGGCATAGTCCCGCGTATGACTTTGCGCACACTCTTCCTCATTTACGCCGTGGTAATGACCGTGGTCATCGTATCCATCGGTTTCAGCAAGGGGGCCAGGTATCGGGAGATTCTTCGCGAAGGGGTGCCCACCGTTGGCCGGGTCAACGGGATAGACCGGGAATTCCCGCGAGGCGAAGGTCGCGTGCGGGTCCGCATAGATTGGTCCGCCCAGGGTCGCTCCAGCACTCTGACCACGGGCTGGGAAGCAGGCCCGAATCCCCGTTACGCCATGGGCAGTGAGGTCGAACTGATCATCCATAACGGACGCGCCCATTTCCTGCACGAAGCCAAAGCGGTTGGCGGCGGTTGGCTCCTCTGGGTGGGTTGGGCCTTCATCGTCGGAGCGCCCTTCCTGCTACTCAAATGGCTCGGACTTTTCCGTGAGCCCCAACACTCCACAATAGAGCCGTACCTTGTATCATGAATTCAGCCCGCGACACCGAATCCTACCCGCGCCTCACCCGCGAAACCATCACGCCCGAGCCCGCCCTGCTCGATTCCATCGTCGCGTCATGGATCGCCGATTCCGAAAAGGAACTCGGCAAAAGCCCGTGGCTCTCCGCCCTGATTGTCTTCGCCGTTTTTTCCCTGCTCGGTTTGGTGCTGAGTTTCTTTGTATCCTCTCCATGGCTGATGCGTGGCTTCACGAGCGGAGCCGGACTGCTTCTGGGCTCGGTCTTCTTCGTAAAATCCCGGACCTCGCGTCGAAATCTGCACGCGATCACCACCGAACTGAAATCCGCCACCCGCGCCGTCCGCCACACTCTGGATCTCAGCGGCCCGCATCGCTTCGTATTCCACGAACACGGCCTCGTCGTCCTCGCCCCGCTGGCTCCGGGACTCACCTTCGTCCACGACATCGACAGTGCGGTCGACCACCCTTGGCACAAACCGGTCACCGCCGCCTACGAGGCAAAGACCCTCAAGTGCCGCTGGGTCTGGTATGACATCGTCGGCCCTTCGGGAAAAAAATTTGAAGCGCAGGGTTTCGCGATGGACGGACCGCCCCTGGAACCGTTCGTCCGCGACGACTTCGCCGACGCCGACGAGCTCGGTGCCTTCGTCGATCTCTTCGGCGACGAATGGCTGCCCGAAGACTACGTGGCCAAGCTCGATTTCGACCAACTCATGGCCGCCGACCTAACTCAAGGTGCTCGCCGCGAGAGCACACCATAGGTCGAGCGGGAGCAGACATCCCATGAACTCCATGATCCAAAACATAGCCCCCTTCATCGGCATCGACGGCGCCGACAACTGACTTCCGGGCCCCTATCTCCCCCTCGGCCTTGTGCGCCTCGCCGCCCTCGCCGCGAGCCCCCTCAACGCCGTCGAACTGTCCAAAATCGAAGCCATCCTCGCCCGCCCCGGCGTCGTCCATCAGATCGGGTGAGCGCCTACCGAACGCATATGCCTGCCCCAGCCACCCGCCCGCCTCCGGCCTGGCCGTCTTGCTCGGCCCCGTCCGCCCGCCCCCCCCGCACGCTCGCCGTCACCCTCACCCGCTACAACCGCCCATATTACCACCGGTTAACCGACTTCGCGCAGATCGACTTCGAGCCACCTTCCGGCTCTTCCCCATACCCTCCCGCACCGAGACCTCCGGCTGGATCAACGTTTCACCATCGATCACCCCACCGAAAAAATTCGCGTCTCACCGCCGACATCCGCGACTCCGATCCAGGCCACCCCGTCAAAGTTAACCTAACGCCTCATCCTCAAAGCCTGCCGCTACGGCTGCGCCCGGTCGATCCGCACCAAGGCCCGCGTCTTTTACCGCCTGCAAATTACCGCCGCCGCCGCCCTTGAAACCCAACCCCGTTTGCGTCAAATCTTTCCAATTAGCCGATGAAAAGCCGTAAAAAACTCGCTCTCGGAATCGCATCCCTCGCCGCGCTTGGCCTACTCTTCTTTTTGCTCCGCGAACCGGGCCAGCGTGAAAACCAAACGCCCGCCACAGCAGGCGAGCCACCCCAATCCTCCGCGGCGGCCGTGCCCGCCCCCTCCGCGCCCCGTCCGCTTTCGTCCACGCCCCCCCTGCCTATCGCAAACACCGTGGCGGCAAATCAACCTCCGGCCCCCGCCCTTCCCACGTCCTCGTCCCCACAGCCCGCCTCTCCGCCCAAGCAGCCCGCAAACCCCTCCACGCGCTCCGACCGCGAACCCACCCCGGCCGAACTCGCCGCCGGTTTCCGCTTCGACCGCCTCATCGCCAAACCCAAAAACCGCCTGCTCGCCGCCCCCGGTTTCCCCGCCCGCTCCGCCCAGGTTCTCGCCGCCCAGCGCGCCGTCATCCAGACCACGCTCCCCCTCCTCGGCGGCCTGCAAACCCTCGCCCTCAATCAGGCCGACGGCACCCGCGCCGACCTCGAAACCCGCCTCGCCGCCCTCCAGGCCACCGGCCTCTACGACTACGTTGAGCCCGACTTCATCGTCACCACCAACGCCACCCCCAATGATCCCCGCTACGCCTCCGGCGAGCTCTGGGGCCTCCGCAACCTCGGCCAGGACGCCGGCACCGACGACGCCGACATCGACGCCCCCGAAGCCTGGGACCTGCGCTCCAGCGCCGCCAGCGTCGTTGTCGCCGTCATCGACACCGGCGTGCGCTACACCCACGAGGACATCGCCGCCAACATGTGGACCAACCCCGGCGAGATCCCCGGAAACGGCCTCGACGACGATAACAACGGCTACGTTGACGACATTTACGGCATCGATGCCCGCAACCTCGACGCCGACCCCATGGACGACAACCGCCACGGCACCCACTGCGCCGGCACCATCGCCGCCGTGGGCAACAACGGCAAGGGTGTCGTCGGCGTCGCCTGGCAGGCCAAAATCATGGCCCTCAAATTCCTCGGCGCCAAAGGCAGCGGCTACACCTCCGATGCCCTCACCTGCATCCAATACGCCACCGCCAACGGCGCCCACGTCATGAGCAACAGCTGGGGCGGCGGCGGCTACTCCCAGGCCCTGCGCGACGCCATCGCCGCCGCCCGCACTCAGGGCATCCTCTTCGTCGCCTCCGCCGGCAACTCCTCCGCCAATAGCGACACGTCCCCGCAATACCCCGCCAATTATCAGGAGGACAACGTCGTCGCCGTCGCCGCCACCGACCGCAACGACTCCCTCGGCTCCTTCTCCAACTACGGCAACGGCGCGGTCGAAATCGCCGCCCCCGGCGTCAAAATCCTCTCGCTCGGCCACACCACCGACGATGCCTACGTCTCCCTAAGCGGCACCTCCATGGCCGGCCCCCACGTCGCCGGTGCCTTGGCCCTGCTCAAGGCCCAGTTCCCCGCCGACACCTATCGCCAGCTCATCAACCGCCTCCAGCGCGGGGCCGATCAACTCCCCTCGCTCTCCGGCAAAATTCAAAACAGCGCTCGCCTCAACCTCTACGGCGCCCTCGGCACCAGCAGCAACCGCCCGGTCAACGACACCTTCGCCGCCGCCGCCAAACTCTACGGCCAGCCCCTCCACGTCCGCGCCGCCCTTACCGGTGCCACCCGCGAAACCGGCGAACCCCTCCACGCCGACGCCGCCAACCCCGGCCCCAGCGTCTGGTGGGTGTGGACCCCCGCCACCAGCGGCCCGGTCACGCTCAACACCTTCGGCAGCACCTTCGATACCCGCCTCGCCATTTACACCGGCTCGTCCCTCAACGCCCTCACCGCCGTCGCCTCCAACGACAACGAGTCCGCCGAAATTCTCACCAGCAAACTCACCTTCACCGCCACCGCCGGCACCCCTTACCTCATTGCCATTTCCGGCCCCGCCGGTGCCACCGGCCGCATCGATCTGCGCTTGGGCGACGTTCCCTTTGAAAAAGACGTGCCCGACGCCCCCCGCCCCGTGCCCGTGAACAACAACTTTGCCCAGGCCGCCCTCGTAAAACCCGTGGACTACGTTGACGACCCCGACCGCCCCGACCGCCAATGGCAGGTCTCCAACTCCTGGATGGACGGCTGCACAAAGGAGCCCGGCGAGCCCGACCATGCCGGCAACCCCGGCGGCGTTTCCCTCTGGTATAAATGGGTCGCCCCCTACAGCGGGCGCTTCTCAGCCAGCACCAGCTACGGTTTATACACCGAGCACGAAAACACCCTGCTCGCCATCTACACCGGCACGAGAGTCGATCAGCTCACCCTCGTCGCCGCCAACGACGACCTCCCCCCCGAGCGCAGCGCCCTCTTCCAGCCCTCCCCCTCCAAGCTGAGCTGGCTCACCTTCGACGCCACCGCCGGCGTCACCTACTACATCGCCGTCGATGGCTACAACGGCAAACGCGGCAGCGTCGAGCTGGTCATCACGCCCGAAGTGGCCAACGACACCTTCGCCAGCCGCAGCCCCATCACCGGCACCACCGTCACCGTCGATACCAACGGCGCCTCCTGGGAACCCGGCGAACCCGCCCACACCGCCGACGGCGGCGGCACCACCGTCTGGCGCACCTGGACCGCCCCCGCCACCGGCCTCTACCTCTTCAGCGCCAGAATCATCGTTAACTACACCCAGAACCGGCGGGGCGCGGCCAACTTCGCCATCTACACCGGCGACAGCCTGCCCACCCTCACCCGCGCCGTCACCCTCGAAGCCGGGCGGCACTACCTCACGGACAGCCGCTACGCCTACCTCCAGGCCACGGCGGGCACCACCTACAACATCGCCTTCGACGGCACCCTCGGTTTCGACATCGTTCAAGACGGCGAGATCACTCTCACCATCGACCGCATCCCCGGCCTGACCGAAGTGCCCAACGACGCCCTCGCCAACGCCACCGTCATCACCGACGTCTCCCGCAGCTATTTCGGCAACACCCCCAACGCCACCCTCGAAGCCACGACCATCGATCCACCCGTGCCCGGCCAGACCATCGGCCGCACCCTCTGGTGGAAATGGACCGCCGGCCCCACCAACACCCGGCTCGGCCTCAGCATGTTCAAAAAAGGTTCCCAATTCACCGGCTACCCCTGGTTCAGCGTCTTCACCGGCACTCCGGGCAACCTCACCTCGCTCGCGGAGTTCGGCATCACCGGCAGCACGAGTTTCAATGACATCAGCTACGGCAGCAAAGCCTTCGATGTCGTCCCCGGCACCGCTTACTACCTCCGGCTGGCGACCCTCGGCGGCGACACTGGCGGCATCGTTGAATTCCGCCTCAACGCCAACCAACCCGTGGCCAAGACCGATTACTACGCCCCCGCCCGTCCCGGAATTCCCATTACACTGAATGTCCTGGAAAACGACCTCAGCCCCTCGGGCCGCCCCCTGCGCATCACCGACATCATCATCGGCTCCCACGTCGACTCCGACAGTGCCGATTTCACCGACACCACCCTCTCCGTCACCCTTACCAATGGCGTGCTCACCAACGTGGCATCCATGGGTTACACGGTCACCGACGGGGTGAACGTCGTTTACGGCAATGCCTACTACTTCGCCAACGAACGCACCCGCCAGAAGTTCCTGCGCCATTACTGGAACTACCGCGACATGACCTTCTCCGACACCGCCGACACCAATAACAACGGCGTCAACAACCTCCTCGAATACGCCCTCGGCGGCGATTACACCGCCCCCGACACGGCCACCCCCCTGGTCCACCCTTGGCCCGAGGTGGAGCCGCAAACCTCGCGCCTGCGGCTCGTTTTCAACCGCTACCTCGCCCGCACCGATCTCCAGCTCACCGTGCAAGCCGCCGATTCCCCCGCCGGCCCTTGGATCGACATCGCCCGCAGCACCGGCGGCAACGCCTTCACCGCCCTGGTGACCGGCACCGGCATCGCCGAAACCGGCACCGGCGACGCCCGCCAAGTCACCGTCACCGACCCCTCCTCCGGCCCCCGCCGTTTCATTCGACTCAAGGTCGATTCCACACCCTGAATACGCCCACCCCATTAATCACGGCCAGCCCCCCTCCGCCACTCCCGCATCATGACCTCCCTCTCGTTCCCGCCCTGCCTTGTCCCCTCGGTCCGATCTCCAGGCGACCTTGATCAATTCGCGGATTGACCTGCCGCACTCCGCGCACGGAAATCAAACGCCCACGAAAGACTGTGACCAATTCGCAGCCCGGCCAATGTTAACTAACTCATCATGAAATCCTCAGTCCGCCGCGCCCTCCTATTCTTTGCCTGCGGAGCGTTTCTTCTGATGCTGGTTCTTTTCAGACACAATTCCCCGCCATCGGTCGCACCCTCCGGCCCTTTGATAGAGCGGGCCGATTCCATCTCGTCCCCCTCATCGCCTGACGGTATGT
>CAIRBK010000048.1 GCA_903876795.1 uncultured Verrucomicrobiota bacterium | reverse complement strand
GCCGAGCTTGGCCATGAGGGCGAAGTCGGAGTCGAAGCGGTGGTAATGGTCGCAGGCGACGTCGAGGTTTTCGCCGTTGTGGACGCGGCCGGGCTGGCGCGCGAAGTTATCCCAGACGGACTCGGTTTTGCCGTCGGCGAAAGCGGCGCCCTCGATTTGGGGGGCGGCGGTGGCGACGCCCCAGGTGAAGTTTTTCGGGAAGGTGAGGAGGTTGGGTTTCATGTGAGAGAGCGCGCGGGCGGGTATGAAGGTGGGTTTGCAGTGTAGATCAGGCGGGCAGGGAAAAGTCGTGAGTTCCCGGATTAAGGTGAAAGGTCAACGGGGCGGCGGGGGTGACCACTTCGAGGGTGAACGGTTGGTCGGTGGCGACCTGCAGGCGGTGCTGGCCGCTGGCGGGATCGTGTGTGTGGAGCAGGTCCACGGTGGCCGGGCCGAGGGGGTAGCGTCGCACGCCGAAGCCGGAGGTTGGGGGCAGGGTCCAGCGGAGGCAACGGGCCGGGGCGTTGGGCTCCAGGCCGATGACGATTTCCAGCAGCAGAGCGATCGGGCTGGCGGTGGTCCAACTGAAGCCCCGGCCGCTCGCGCTCCCGCGCGTGGATTGCTCAGAGCAGAAGTTTTCCCAAAGCACGCCGCCGGTGGCGTCGAAGGTCTCCAGCACGGCCTGGAGGTGTCGGGTGGTGAAGTCGCGGGCGAGGGCGGTTTCGCCGGCCCGCCAGAAGCCCTTGAGGGCGGCGAAATTGGTCGGAACCCAGACGGAGCCGCGCCAGTATTCGCCTGCGGGGTTGAAGAGCGGGGCGTCGGCGGACAGCGACGGGAGCGGGTGGTGGCGGTTGAAGGTCGCGGGATTGAGGGCCAGCCGGGCGAGGGCGGCGACGCGGTCGGGCGGCACGGCACCGGCCCAGAGCGGCCAGAAGGTGGTCACCACTTTGTTGGGGTTGTGGCCGCCGCCAAGGAGGGAGGTGGAGTAACAGCCGAGCGACTCGCTCCAGAGATGTGCGTTGAGGGCGCGGGTGATTTCGGCGTGGGCAGTGCGCCAGGCGGAGGCTTCGCCGGGCGTTTCGAGGAGCTCGGCAATATTTGCGAGGGCTTCGGCGAACTGCGCCATCTGCGCGGTGAGGTCGGGATAGCCCTCGCCTTGGGAGGGGCTGTTGTCGAGGCCGTTGGCGAGACCGGTGGTCCAGTAGGTGCCATCGGGCAGGCGGCGGTTGGCCTCGATCCAGCGGTAGTGGGCGACGAGGGCGGGATAAACCGCGCGGAGGCGGTCGCTTTGGCCGGTGAGGCGGGCGAGGGCCAGTTCCACCGGGGCGATGAGCGGCGGATTGACGCCGAAGCCCGGCTCAAAAATCTCGGGCAGGTTGTCGCGGATGTCTTGCTGGCGTTCGATGTGGCCGCCGTCCTCTTGGCGCGAATACAGGCAATCAAGCGACGCCAAAGCCGGATAGGCACGCCAGCCATAGGCGGCGCCCAACGTGGTGAACGCGGTGTCCCAGACGAATTGGCTGGTGGCAAAGCCGCGCTCGGCGGTGCGCACATAGCCGTTGGGCAGGCCGCTTTCGAGCGGCATCGGACGCCAGAGCCGGCAGAGCAATTCCCACGCGGCGCGGTAAAGGCGACCGAGGCCCGCGAATTCGGCGGGCAGGATCGGCTCGGGAACCTGCGCCCATACGGTTGCGAAGTCGGGCGCGGGCAGCTCGGCGTAAGCCGTCTTGGGCGCGAGTCGTCCGGTGAGTTCAAAGACGGGCATGGACAACGCGACTTCACCGGCGGGATTGGCGACGGTGAGGGTGACTTCGGCGACGACCGCGCGGTCGGGCTCGGGGCGTTCGTCGTGGCCCGGCGCGCGGGCGACGGGCGGGAGGGCGCCGACGGCGGTCACGGGAACGTAGAGGCGTTGTTCGCCGGGCGGGCGGCCGTCGAGCGGCACCGCGCCGACGTGTTGTCCACCAAACTCGGTGCGGAGGGTCGGCAACCAGGATGGTGGTTTTGTTCCCCATCCGATGAACGGCTGAAAAATCGGTGCGAAGCCTGGTAAGGCGCGCAGCCAGACCTCCTGCCACACTTGATCGTTGCGGCGAAAATGTCCGCGCTCGAAGCGCATGCAGGCCGCCGGGCCGGTGGTGCCGGGTTGCCAGCGCGTGGTGAAGGTCAGTTCGTCGGGGATACGTTGTTCGAGCGCGGCCACGATGCCGGCGTGGCGTGGAGATGCGCAGTGGTGATCAACAAAATCGATGTGATGCGGGCGGGGCTCGACTTCGACGCGCACGAGGTGTTCACCCGCAGAAAGCGGCAGGCAAGCGGCCGCGCGCAGGCGACGTTCGGGGTGGGTGTTGGACCGTTGCGGGCCGTCTTCGATGACGAGGTGGTGCCCGATCCAGAGCCGCAGCGGGCGTGGCGAGTGGAGGGTCAGCGCGAGCAGGCCACCGCCGGGCGGAACGACGAGCTGGCCGGAGTAAACACCGTTGCCCGGCGTCAGCGGGAGGGTGGAAACCCCGGTGAGTGTGAGGCTAAAACACGAGTCGGCGGGGCAGGGCATGGAGTTGGCGTGGATGGCTGGAGGTGGCAGGCGTCAGGGAATAAGGGTGGGCTCTGGTTGGATAAAGGCTCAGGGCACTTTTTTGCCGCTGGCGGCGGCGAGGAGGGCATACCATTCCTCGCGAGTGAGGGTCACATCGTCGGCCTGGACGCTGGCCCGGACGCGATCGGCCTGGGTGGTGCCGATGATCGGCTGGATGCCGGCGGGATGGCGCAGGATCCACGCGAGGAGGATGGCTTCCGGCGTGGTGTTTTTCGCGGCGGCCAGCGAAGCCACGAGAGCGGCGGCGGGATGAAGGGGATTGGTTTCGGTGGCGTCGGTGGCGGGGCGGAGGAGTTTGCCGCCGCCGATTGGGGACCAAGCCTGCACGAAGATTTTGTTGAGCCGGCAATAATCAAGAATGCCGGTGGCGAGCGCGTTGCCGGCCCCGGTTTGATTGGCATGAATGCCCTCCGAAACGAGCGCGGGTTGGGCCAGGGAGAACTCGAGTTGGTTGATGACGATCGGCTGGCGGAGGTGCTGGCGCAGGAGCTCGATTTGCGCCGGGGTATGGTTGCTGACGCCAAAGTGGCGGACCTTGCCGGAGGATTGGAGTTCGTCGAAGGCCTGGGCGACTTCCGCCGGTTCGACGAGCGGGTCGGGGCGGTGCAGGAGGAGCAGATCGAGGTGCGAGGTTTGCAGCCGCCGCAGGATGGCTTCGGTGGAGCGGATGATGTGGGCGGCGGAGAAGTCGTAGCGGGAGGGTTCGCCGCTGAGGTAGGCGTCGCTGGCGAAGCGGATGCCGACCTTGGACTGGAGCACGATGCGGTCGCGCAGTCCGGGGGTGGCCTTGAGGATGTGGCCGAAGACGGTTTCGGATTTGCCGCAGGTGTAGATGTCGGCGTGGTCGAAGAAATTGATGCCGGATTCCAGCGCGGCCTCCACGACGGCCTGGGCGCGGCTTTGGGTGTCAGCGGTGGCGGTGCTGTGGTTCCAGCTTCCGCCGATTTTCATGCAGCCGTAGGCGAGGCGGGAAACGGTGAGATCGGTGTGGGGGATGCGGTAGGTTTTCATGGTAACGTTGAGACAGTGGATGGTTTCAGGCCGAGAGGGATGCCAAGATTTGTTCGAGCTGTTTTCCGTAGAGGACGTAGGTTTGGTATTGGTTCTCCGCCTCGCTGAGGGCGGGGTCGTTGAGTCCGGCGCCGAGGTGGGGCTCGATGGAGAGGCCGCCGGTGTAGCCGGTGGAGAGCAGGTCGCGGAGGATTTCGCGGACGTGGCCTTCGCCTTCACCGGGGAAGGTGTGGATGCGTTTGGCGGCGACGGTGTCGAAGCGGGCGTCTTTGATGTGAACGTAGGCGATGTGTTCGCGGGTGCGGTGGTAGAACTCCAGCGCGTTTTGCATCGGGCGCGGCTCGGGAAGGCTGTAGTCGGGCGTGCCTACGCAGTTGCCCATGTCGAAGACGAGTTTGAGGCCGGGGACGTGTTCAACGAGCTCCAGGCTGTGCCGCCAGCTCATGCCGCCGTAGTTGCTGCAGTTTTCGTGGAGCACGGTGGTGCCGGTGTCGGCAAAGATGGCGACGAACTCGCGCAGGCGCCGGTAACGTTCCTCCTGGCGGGGAGTTTTCACCCCGCCGACGGGATAACTCATGATCCGGATGAAGTCGGCCCCTAGGCGGCGGACGCGAACGGCGGCGCGACGGGCGCTGGCGAGTTCTGGCTCGAAAGGCGCGTCGAGTTTGGCCGCCCAGTTGCCTAGGGCGGAACCGAGACAATTCACGCGGATGTCGGCCTCGGCGAGCGCGGCGAACACATACTCGAAAGCGGCGTCGGGGATGTCGTGAAGGTTGCCGCCGGAAAGCCGGGCACCTCGACGCCGCGCATCTCGATGGCGGACCAACCGAGATCGCGGGTGGCTTGGATCTGGGTGGCTAGGCCGAGGCCCGCCTCGTCGGCGAAACCGGTGTGGAAGATTGTATTCATGGGGATGTGGTAGTGGGTAGAATTTGGGAAACGCATTTAGGCGCTTGGTGCGGGCGGGCGGCACTCCAGGGTGTGTTTCGGAAAAAACCAAGGCCGTCTAACTCTGCGGGTGAGCGGAGAAGCAGGCTGGGCCGGCGTTGCCCTCGACGGCACGCCCCGCCGGGTTGCCTCCGTCTCAGTCGCCTTGGCCTAGCCTGCCTTTCCTTTCACGCCGACCCGATTTTTTGCCGAAACACACTCCAGACGTCCCGAGCGAGGCGAGTGCCCGGGTAGATCGAGAGCCGGACGGTGCGGAGCCAGCGCGAGAAGGCAGCGGGGGGCGGACAAGAAACTCATGGGGGAAATCAACCCTCACCCAACCAGAGCCAGGCGGTGACGCCTCTGGGGTAGTATTTGGAGCCCTTGGCGACGCCGGCCACCATTTGATCGCTCCAGGCGAAGTAGGAGTTTTCCGGACGCAAGAGCCAGGTGGCGTGGGCCTCGTCGGCGCGTGAGTCGGGCGCGTGGCCAAAGACGGCGCGGGCGACGTGCTGGCAGAGGTAGATTTTGCTCAGCCAGGAGTTGTCGTTGGTGGAGCTGAGTTTCCAGCCGCCGTCGGGGAAGAGGCAGACGCCGGGGACAAGCACGCGTTCGAGATGTTTGCGCAACGCGGTCACGAACGCGCCAAATTCGCCGTCTTCCGCCAGGGCCTGCGGCAGACCCCACGCGTGCGGGAAGACCAGACCTTCGATGGCCGGAATGATGTAGGCGACCGCATCGCCTTCCCCCAAGATGGCGGGGAGACGTCCGTCGGCCTCGCGATGAGCCACGATGGTGGCGGCGGCGAGCGTGGCCTGGCGGGCGGCGGTTTGCGCTAGGCTGGTTTCCTCGGTGCCCGAAAAGATTTCGCGCAGCCCTAGATAAGCGGCCCAGCTTTTGACGGCCAGGTAGAGATTGTTGCGGGCCTGTCCGAGCGACGCATCGAGGCTGTCGTAAGTGGTGATCTCGCTGCCGCCCAGGCAGCGTGAGGAGTCCGCGCTCATGATGCCGTCGCGCCGGGCGGGGTCGGGATGATCGCGGTTTACGAGGCTCTCCAAACAGGAGCGGAAGATGGGCAAATTGGCTTTAAGCCACGCTTGGTCGCCGGTGTTGCGGACGTAGCTCACGGCGCAGCAAACCCAGTTGACCAACTGCTCGTGGGTCATGTGCGAGAAACAGCCGTGGAGGCCGAACATCTCGTAAATCGAATAGCGCGGGCGGCTGATGCAGTTCGCCACGCCCATGTCGTGGGTGAAGCTGAGGCCGCCGGGATGCGGAGTCGGGTCGCCGGGCAAAAAGACCTCGTCGGTGTAGCTGTAACGTTGGACGAACCAATCGAGCTGGTTGCGCACGACCCACGGGTTCCGGGCCAGTTCAAAAAACAGGTGATCCACCGTGAGGTCGAAAGTGTTCATCATCCGGTATTCGCCCTCGTTGACCACCCAGAAGGGGCGTCCGTCATGCTCCAGCAGCTCGGTGCTGCCGAAATAACTCCGCACCGCGTGGATCAACTGAAAGCGCCGGGAGGCGGAGAGCGCGGAGTTCTCGACCAAGCGATCCGATGCCAGGGCCAGCGCCTGCTGCGCCGACCAGTTTTGCAACGCGTATTCGGCCACGCTCTCGATGTCGGCAAACCAACGGTTGTAGAGGTAACGGCACGCCATGCCGCTGGTGACGATACCGTTGCGGTGAAAACAGACGGCGAAGCGGTAGGTGGCTTTTTCGCCGGCAGGAACGACCGCCATCAGGGCGGCCACGCTGCCCAGGCCGAAGGCGAGGTTCTCGGGGCGGTCCGGTTCCAGGCATTTATCCAAGGTAAATGCCAGACCCGAGTAAACGCCCGGCGAGTCGCTCGCGATGGCGGTGAGGGGGCCTTGGGCGATGCCGGTGAAACGTCCTTCGGACAAGTCGTCCAGGCGCCGCATGTGGTAGGCGCGGTCGCTGCCCTCATAGCCGAAAAACGCTTTGCGGGGGCGCGAGCCGCGGGTGTTGTCCACCGTGAACTCGACGAACACGGCGGGCACGAGCGCGGCCTTCAGGTCGGCGGCATTCGCTTCGGCGGCACCGGGGTCGGGCACGGATTTAACCGGCGAGTAAATCGTAAACGTGATGTCTCCGGCGCGCCATGTATCGCTGCCAAGCCGGAACTCGCGGGTGATCGACGCATCGGCAAAGGGCCGCACTTTCCCCGCCGGGGCGGCGGCGGCATCCAGCGAGACATCATAACGCACGGCGGCATCGCCGCTATTCTTGAAGAACGGCAGCGCTTCATAGCCCTCGCCCTCGCGGGTTTGCAGGCCGATGAAGATGCTTTCGTTGGCCGGGCCGCCCAGTTCGAGGCCGAGGCCGCCGCGAGGGCCGCGTTCGCCGAGGGTGAACGTGGCGAAGGAGCCGACCGGGGAGTGGTGGGCGTTGAAGAATACGGGGGATTTCATGCGGATTTTTTGCCGAGGTTTAAGCGTGGGCGAGGGCGATGATCTGGTGGCCGGTGAACTCGGGGACGGTGAAGGTCACGCGGTCGCCGTCCTGGGTGAAGGGCAGCGGTGTGCCCTGGGGTTCGAGGCTGGCGGCGGTGACGGGCTGCGGCAGGCGCAGGGTCACGCGGGAATCGCGCAGCGGGATGAGTTCCTCGATGACTTCGCAGGGCTTGGGCGAACCCCAGATCGGCAGCATGGCGCGGAGGGTGATCGGCGCGTAGAGCAGGTGGGCGACGTGGCGTTTCTCGGCGGGCTGGGCGAGGACGTTGAAGCGGGCGACCGACGGCAGGTTGCTCTCGACCGGCAGACCTTCGGGAAACAAGTGGACGAGGGCGGCGCGGACGAAGTCGCGGTAGAGCGGCTGGCCGATTTTGCGGTATTGGGCAAAAATGTCGTGGGCGAAGTAGGCGATGTTGTTGCCCAAAACGGCGGCGGGACCGGCGGGCGCGGGGGAATCGGGCGTGTGCTGGTGGGAGCAGAAGTGTTCCCAGGTGCGGTTGAAGTAGGGCACGCGGCGTTCGACGAGCACGCGGGCGGAGGTGGGCGCGAGGTCGTAGGCGCCGCCGAAAACCACGATTGGCGAACGCACCGGCACGTCGGGCGAGAGGGAGGTGGCGACGAGGTAATCGGGATCAAAGGCGGAGCGGCCGAGGAGCTTCGCGCCGGGGTCGAGCGCGAAGGCGGTGGCGGCTTCGTTGAGCAGGGCGGAGCCGGCGGCGAGCAGGCGGCCGCCGCGCGCGAGGAAGGCCCGGGCTTTGGCGATGGCCGCCGGAGTGAGCAAGAGACCGTCGGGCAACACCACGAGATCGTAGCCGTCCCACGAGCCGTGTTCGTCGAGGACAACGAAGGGCAGGTGGAGTTCGAGCAGGATGCGCGAGGCGCCCTCGTCGGCGATGCTGGCGGTCTCGGCGCCACGGGCGGGGCCTTGGGAGCGCTCGGCGCTGACGATGGCGATGCGGGCGGCGGGGCGGATGGCGCGGGCCCAGGGTTCCTTGACCGCGACCTCGGCGTAGGCGGCGCCGATGAGGGCGTAGGTGTCGGGGTTGATTTCGCCGGAGGGGTGGAGCTGGTCGCCGACGGAGCATTTGGCGCCATTGGCGAGCATGGCGGCGCATTCGTAGCGGAGGGCGGCGGGGCGTTTGAAGCCGCCGAACTCGCCCCAGGTGCCGTGGAATTTGCCGGTCATGCCGAGGAAGTCGCGCGGCTGGGTGAGGGCGTAGCGGGCGGAGAGCGGGAAGTGGTCGTAGCCCCAGCCGCCGGTGGGCAGGGACTCGAGCTCGAAGTGGGAGTTAAAGAAGTTGAATTTCTCCGCGCCGATGGGGATGTGGCCGCCGTTGTGGAAGACCGGGGTTTCGGCCCGCACGCTGCGGGCGGCGGCGGTGGTGCGCTCGTAGTAACGGAGCAGGGTTTGCTGGGCGAAGGTGGCGACGTCCTGATCGTTGAGCGGGTTGAGGCCGAGGTCGCGCATCTTGAAGAGCGAGGCGCGGCTGTAGTCCCGCCAGGGGCTGATGATGTCGAGGAAGATGCCGTCGTTGTCGGGCCAGCGTTGCACGACTTCCTCGATCTGGGCGCAGAGGTAGTCGAGGTAGGCGGAGCCGAAGTTCATGCGCTGCCAGCCGAGGCCGGAGAGGGGGTCTTTGAGCAGGCCGTTTTTCTCGACGACGATCCACTCGGGATGGGCGGCGGCGGCGACTTCGTCGAAACCGGCGGAGAGGTAGATGGGGCAGCGCACGCCGATCTCGCGGGCGGCGGCGATTTGTTCGCCGAGCAGGTCGCGCTTGAGCGTGGGGTGCCGCGTGCCGACCTGGGTCGGGTGGTAGCTGTAGCCGTGGTGGCACTTGGCGAAGACGGTGATCGAGTCGATGTGGCCGCGCTTAAGGGCGGCCTGGAAGGCGGCCTGGTCGAACTTGGCGCCGACGTCGGGGATGTCGCCCGAGGTGTGGAAATCGAGGTGGACCTGGCGGAAGCGGAGGGTGTGGGGATGGGTGCTCATGGGAGGGTGCCATCCTACACGGCGGGGGGAATTTTTGCTATGGATGAAAGCCGATCAAAGATGTAGAAACCCGACATGGAGATCGGTGAAACGACGGTAACGTGGGAGGAGCAACGGATGCAGCGCTTCGGCGTGCAGGTGTTGATCGCGCATCACACCCGGGTGACGCCGGAGAGCTGGACGCTGGAGTTGTGCAGTCCGTTCTGGCGGCTCTACACGATGGATAAACGCGGCGGCTTCATCACCTGTGGCGGACGGCGGTTGGAGCTCGCGCCCGACCGGCTTTATCTGGTGCCGGCCTGGGTGGCTTTTATGACGGGGACGGCGCGGCCGGTCGGGCATGGCTATATGCACTTTCTGTTAAACGGGTTTCCCGAGAGTTGGTTAAAGACGACCTTTGACCGACCGGTGGAATTGCCTTTGACCGGGGCGACGGGCGTGCTGGCACAACAGTGGCTGGCGGTGATCCAGCATCCGGCGGAAGAGGGGCGGAGTTTGCCGGCGGTTTACGGTTGGGCGGGCGTGCTGGCGCAAGCGGCGGTGATCACGGCGGTGGAGGCGTTGCCGGCGGAGCCACGCGCCAAGTTATCGCAGTGGATCGAGACGGACCAGGCCTTGCGGGTGGCCCTGGATCGTCTGGACGCCGACCCGGCGGCGCGGGCGGACAACGCCGAGCTGGCGGCGCTGGTGGGGCTGGGGCTGGATCACTTCAGCCGTCGCTTCAAGGCGGCGACGGGCCTGACGCCGGCGCAATATCGGATCGAGCGGCGGGTGTTGACGGCCTCGCGCTGGCTGGCGACGACCAAGCGCAAGCTCGACGACATCGCCGAGGCGACGGGGTTTACGGACCGGTTTTATTTTACGCGGATTTTCAAGGCGCGGCTGGGGGTCACCCCGGGCGAGTTCCGCCGCATGCACAGGTTGGAGCGGGCGGATGTTGGGAGCAGCTAGGAACGCAGGAAGGTGGAGGCCCGGAGCGAAGGGGCTGCATCTCATTTTTCTGATGGGACTCAGAGCCAAGCCGCAGCGGGGAAACGGAGGTCACGGAGGAAAACGAATGCCCTTCGATGCTAGGGCTTGTTTCTGTGATCTTCGTGTCAGGCATCCGTGTGCTCTGTGACAAAAATCATTTCGGTGAAAGATCGATTATACCCTCGGGTGTGTTTTTTAAAGAACACGGACTGGCGAAAAAACGCAGCCCGCCCTAAGGGTGCCGGTGTAGGTCCTCTTCGGGAGATTCGGTCCCGTCGCAAGGGGTGCCGAGGTTTTTGTTGTAGTCCACATTTAGGTAGGCCGCGCTGCTGTCGTCCCAGGCGGCGGAGCCGGGGTTGAGACCTCGAACTCTCACCACACGTCCGGGGCGAGGCGGCGGGCGCGCAGGGGGTCGAAGGTCGGGTTGACCGATGCGATAGATGTTCGTGTTTAGGCAGAGGTGTTCCGGGAGGAAAGCGACTGACCGCTGAAGGATTTAGCGGGCGAACGGCAGGGTGGGCCAAGCTGCGCGAAGCGCGGTGGCGAGGTTTTCGCCCATCTGGAACATGCCGTGGTCGGCGGGGTGGAGCAGATCCGTGGAGAGACCGCCGGCGTAGGCGAGTAACTTTTGGCCTTCGATGAGTGCGAGGTGGTGGACGGAGGCCAAGTCGCGGAGCACGGCGTCGAAGGCGTCGGCTTTTTCGCGTTTGGCGATTTCGGAGGGCTTGAGGTGGGCCTCGAAGGTGAAGTGGGTGATGAGGGCGAGCGGCTTGGCCGGGTGGCGGGCGCGGAGAGTTTCGACGAGGTGGGTGGCGCGGCGGCGGAACTCGGGGACGTCGATCCAGCCGAGCAGATTGATGCCGAGCTCGCAGGTGGCGAAGTCCCAGTCGTCGCGGGAGGCCAGCCACTCGACCATTTCGGGTTCGATGGCGCAGGCGCCGCTCATGCCGTGGTTGAGGACATCGACGCCGAGCCGCCAGGTGGCCTGCTGGACGTAGCAATTGACGTGGCGGGTGGCGGCGGAGCCGTTGGTGATGGAGGAGCCGTAGGCGAGCCAGCGCAGGGCGGGTTTCTCGTCGGCGGCGGGCGGGCGCACGGTGTAGCCGTGGGCGTCTAGGTGGTGGAGGGCGACGCGGCTGCGCTCGAAGAAAACGCGCCAGATTTTGCCCGAGAAGCGGCGTCCGCGCAGGACCTCGGGGGGGAGGTTGGCGAATTTCTCGGGTACGTTGAGTTCGATGCACGTTTGCACGCCGGGTTGCAGGATGACGTGGTCGTGGCGGAAATCGCCGCGATAAATCAACACCTCGGCGGCGGCGTGGGGAGCGCCGGACGTGCCATGGAGCGAGCCGAGGTAGAGGTGGGCGGTGGGGGCCTCGGTGACGAAGCGAATTTCCGAGCCGGCGGATTCGAGGGCGATCCAGCGACCGCGGGGCGTGAGCTGGTCGGCCACCCGGCGCGGGATGCGGTGGAGGGCACCGGTGGCGTAGCCGGCCCAGGGCTCGATTTCGGCGAAGTTGTGAAGCTCGAGGTTTTGATGGAGCATAGCCGGATAAAAAAAGGAAGGTAGATTACTGACTCAAACATTGGTGGTTTCAAGCATTCGTTCGCAGCCGGCCCAGCTGACAAGCAGTCGCGTCGGCGGTCGATTTAGAATCCCTGTTCCTCTTTCCACATCTTGTCGTTGATGAAGACGGTGAGGGAGTCGGCTTCGGACTGAAGGTCGGCCACCTCGGCGTCGCGGCCGAGGACGGCGGCCACAGGATGGTTTTCGCTTGAGCTGAACGCGTCGCGATCGGCAGGGCAGGAGACTGGGGTTACCGGGCAAAAACTTCGATCGCAAAGACGAGGGCCTGGTTCACGGTAACGCGCGGGAAATGCAGCGTGAGATGGTTGCCTGCGATATCGGTTTCGAGGTCGAGGATGTGGGCGCGGTGGGCACCGCCGGCGGCGGCCCAGATGTCGATGTCTCGGGCGAGAGTCTGGTCGTTGATCGCGACATCGAAACGCCGCCAGCCTGCGCAGTCGGCCGCGCCACCGACGCCGAACCAGGGCTCGGAGAGGTGCAGGCGCACCAGATGGCGACCCGGCGCGACGGGGAAGCGCCACTTAAGGGGTTCGCGGCCGTATCGGTATTCCCGATATAGAGCTGGATCGGCGGCCCCTTGCACGGGCACGGGAGTGTGTCCGCGGCTGGCGAGGTCGGGCGCGACGCCGGGGAAACGGCCGGCCCAGGACTCGGCGTGGTGGTCGGCGGACCAGACGCGTCCTTGAGCGTCTGTGTGGTCGGCGGTGGCGCCGCAGTTGACGCGGTGCAAGGCGCGGCCGGCCGGGGTGGCGTCGAGGGCCGGGTGCGCGGGGCCGCTCCAGGAGGCGATGCCTGCGTGGTCGGCGGGGAGGTGGTCGAAGGCGATGAAGTCTTCGGCGACGTCGCGGCCGCCGATACGGGCGACGGCGTGGAGGGTGTTGACGGTGAGGTCGACATCTTCCCAAACGAAGTGGCGTCCGCGGCCCGGGTGGCGGCGCACGCCGAGGGAGCGGCTGCGGTGACCGTTGAAGAGCTCGACCTCCTCGGCGTTGCTGTAAATGCGAAGGCGGCGGGCGCGCGGGCTGGTGTGGAAGCGTTCTGACCAGGTGTGCGAGACGATATAGACCATCGGGTCTCGGACCGGGTCGGCGTAGTTGGAGCGGTAGAGGTGGAAAAGGTCGGAGGGCTGGTGCCACGCGGTGACGAGACCCTTGTTGTTGACGGAGCCGATGTGGTATTGCGGGTCCACGCCTTCGTAGTTGTCGGCGGTGCGGCCGGGGTTTTGGAAGGAGTTGAAGATCCAATGGAAGTGGCCGACGGCGCGGTCGCGGGCGGCCTCGCCGAGGCGAATCTTGGTCTCCATGGCGAAGCAGGCCCAGGATTCGCTGCGGTCGTTTTCGTCGCCTCGGTAGTCGGTTTCGGTGTGTTGTCCGAAGTTGCGCCAGGCGCCGTATTCGCCGACGAGCTGGAGGCGGGCCAGATCGTAGTCGTGGCAGTTGCCGCCGTAGGTGCCGCTCCATTCTTGCGGGACGTTCCAGTCGGAGCCCTTGCCGCCGTTGCAAGTGGTGGTGATGCGCCATGCCGGGCTGGTGGGATCGAGGGAGCGGATGAGCGCGGTGACTTCGCGGGCGAAGGCTTCGGGCAGGGCGGACTCGTTTTGGATGCCCCAGATGAGGACCGAGGGGGAGTTGCGGCGTTCGCGGACCCACTCGGCGGTGAGGCGGAGGAAGTTTTCGCGGAAGGCGGGGGTGTCGAACCAGAAGCGGGAGCCCATCTGCGTCCAGCAGAGGACGCCGGCGCGATCCCAGGCGTCGTAGTAGCGGAGGTTGTGCGGGTGGTGGGCGTCGCGGAAGGCGTTGAAGCCGCAGGCAAGCATCATGGCAACATCGGCGGCGACCTGTTCGTCGGTGAAGGCGTGGTCGCAGCCGAGGAGGTGTTCGTATTCGCAGGTGCCGTTCAGGAAAACGGGCTCGCCGTTGATGCGGAGAACCCGGCGCGAAAGGGGCGTGCCGGCGTGAGGATCGGGGCGGGCGATTTCCTCGTAGACGGGGCGGGCGAGGTTGAGCAGGCCGTCGGTCTGGCGGAAGCCGAAGGTAGTCTCGGCGCGTTGCCAGAGCGTGCCGTCGGCGGAGCGGAGCTCGATGACGAGCTTGTGGAGGTAGGGGGAGTCGGCTCGCCAGGGCTGCGGCTGGTTGATGAGGGTGGTGGTCCAGCGATGGGCGGAGGTGGTGGCCACGGCGACGGTGGCGCGGTGTTGCTGGAAGAAGAGGGTGCCGCCTTCGTTTTGGAGTTCGATGAAGACGCGGGCTTCGCCGTGGCCGCAAAGCGAGAGATCGACATGGAGCGCGGCCTGGCTGGGGAAGAGCGAGGTGTCGGCGAGGCGGATGGCGACGCCGGCGGGGGCGAGGGTGACGGGCGTGGTGGGGGCGGTGGCGGTAAGGAGCGTGTGGTGGTTGTTGGAGGGGGCGGGCGGGATGTCGCCGTTGGAGACGAGGCGGCCGCGGCCGTCGGGGGAGCGGACGTTGCGGTCGGCGTTGGGTTCCGCGATGACCGGCCACTCGACCCAGCGCAGGCCGAAGGTGGTTTCGATTTGGTGCGAGGGCGCACCGTCGGCGGTGACGGTGGAGTGCGCGGTGTGCAGGAGCGGCGTGATTGGGCTCCAGAGTTGCGGCGCGGCAAGCGAGGGAAAGCGTTGGGTGACGGTGCGGAGCTCGCCGGGGGCGAGAACGAGGTCGAGCGCGAGTTGGCCCGCGTCGGTGCCTTCGGGAGCGACGAGGCGGGTGTTCAGATGGACGCCGCGCGCGGCGAGACCGGGATTGAAGAGCTCGGTGTGCACCTCGATTACAGCGGCGGCGTGATCGAGGTGCGGGGTCAGGATGTGAACGCCGAAGGGCGTGATGCGCACGGGGCCGGTGGTTTCGAGCCAGGCCGGGCGGAAGAGGCCGAAGGGCTGGGAGCCCTCGGTATTTGGCGAGCCCCAGCAGCCGCCGCAAACGAAAGGCAGGTCGGCGATTTTCTCGGGATGGTGGGCGCGGACGGCGAGCACGTTGTCCCCGGTGCGGAGGGCGGAGGTGAGGTCGAGGGTGAAGGTGGTGCGGCCGCCTGCGTGTTCGCCGATGAGTTGGCCGTTGCAGTAAACCGAGACGTAACTTCCCACTCCCTCGAAGAAGGCATGCAAGCGGGCGTCGGGCCGGGGGGGCGACCAGGTGAACGGCGTGCGATACCACGCGGTGCCGTGGAGGTTGCCATGGGAGACGGCGGGATAGCCGTGGTAGTCATCCCAGTTGTGGGGGACGCGGACCGCTTTCCACGCGGAGTCGTCGAAGCCGGATAGGGAGGCGTTGGTGATGTCACCGAGGGCGGTGCGCCAGGTTTCCAGTCGGATACGGTGGAGGGAAATCGAGGACATGGCAGAGTAAAGCGGGTGCCTTGGCGTGGGTCAGGGGCGGGTTCGGGATCAGACCGGGACTGCGGGAGCGGATGATTGCTAATTCAGGGTTATGGCGAAGTGACGCGGAGGCGCAGGAAACGACGGGGTGCATCAGCGGGCGGAGTGTCGGTGACGGTGACGTTTTGGCCCGTGGTGCCGGGGTTGGTGACGAGGTCGGTCCAGGTGACGAGGTCGGAGCTGGCTTGGACGGTGTAGGTGAGTTCGCTGGCTGGGCGGGCGCGGAAGAAGCTTAAGGTTAAAGTTGAAGTTGAAGGGACCAGCGCGGCTATCGGGATCGGAGCGGAGGCGGCGTTGGTCGGCGTGCCGTTGAGGGCGTATTCGAGGAGGTTGACAAGGCCGTCGCCGTCGGGGTCGGCGGTGTCGGCGGCGGTGCCGCTGCCGTTTTGGGCGAGGCCCTGGCTCACGCGCCAGCCTTCGAGGGCGGTCCAGGTCGTCGCGCTGGCCGTCAAGGCGCCGGAGGAGCCGGAGCCGTTGGTGGCGCGCAGGCGGTATGCGCGGGTAACCGAAGGCGAGAGCCCGGTATGAGTGTAGCCGGTGGTGTTGGCGGCAGGATTTGCGAGGACGCTCCACGTGGACTGGCCGTCTATGCTGACTTCGAGGCTGTAGCCGGTCTGGGTGCTGTCGCCTGCGGTCCAGGAGAGCTGGATGCTGCTGGCGCTGGCGGCGGTGGTGGTGAAAGCGCTCGGTGCGGCGGGCACGGGCAGGAAGGGGCTGAAGGTGACATCGGCCCAGTAGTTGGAGTTGTTAAAGCTCTGGGTGGGGAAGGCCCCCTTGGTGGTGACATATACGCCGATGTAGCCCGCGTCGGTGGCGGCCCCGGCGGTGGTGAGCGCGCCGTTGGTCAGGGTGGAGCCGAAGCTGCCGTTGGTGGCTTGGTAGGTGGTTCCCGCGTCTATGGAATAGGAGACGAGATAGGTGACACCGGTCTCCAGAGTCACGGGGGTGGCGAGGGTGACCGACTTCCAGCCGACGGGGGTGCCGCCGGTGATGGTGGCGCTGGCGAGGATGGTTTGGTCGGAGGCGCGCCAGAGTTTGGCCGGGTAACTGGCCGCTCCGTTGGTCGCGCGGTAAACGCGCAGGGCGGTCACCTGGCCGCGTTGGGTGACGCGGAAGCGCATGCCGAGTTCGTAGTTGCTGTCGTTGGACGAACCGGTGGGCGGCGTGGTGGTGCCGAAGAGGCTGGTGCCGGTGCCCAGGGCGCCGCTGGCGGCGGTGGCGGAAGAGTTGGCGTAGGTGGAGGGACCGGCGGAGTTGGTGGCGCGCAGCCGATATTCGTAAGTGGAGCCGCCGGTCAGGCCGGTGTGCACAAAGCTGGTCGCGGCGGCGGCGGGGTTGGTCAGGCTGGTCCAGGCGGAGGCACCGGAGAGGCGGAAGTCGAGATTGTAGGCGGTTTGTCCGCCGCCGGCGGGGGCGGTCCAGGCAAGGGAAATCTGGTTGGCGGCCGAGGGCGTGGCGGTGAACTGGGTGGGTGCGGCAGGCGGGGTGGCCGGCGTGGCGGGCGCGAAAACGGTGAACGTGGCGGACACGGTGGAGCCGCGTTGGTCGGCGGCGGTGGGCAGCGTGAAGGCAAGGGTCGTGGTGCCGGCGGCGAGGTTGCGGGTGGCTCCCGGGCCGTCGAGCAGCAGGCCGAGGGTGAGCTGGGCGGTGGTGCGGGACTGGCCGGGGTCGGCGATGGCTACGTTGACGGCGGTGTCGGTTTTTTGGACGAGCACGGTGGCGTCGCCGTCTGAGGCGAGGCTGACGCCGCTGCGCAGCTCGGTGGCGCCGGCGCCGCGGAAGACGGCGCCAGTGATTTTCTCGGTCGCGTGGCGGGCGGCCAGGACGGTGGCGGTCTGTGCAAGGATGGTGATGGGGTTGGCGGCGGCGAAAGTCTGAACGGCGTCGGCGGTGGCGGCGGGATAGATGATGGTGGCGTAGGTGGTTAGGCCTCCGGAGGGGTTGGCACCGTGGTTGAAGGCGAGGGTCAGCGTGTCGTTGTTGGTGGTGATCTCGTCGGTGTTGGAGGAGTTGACGTTGACGTCGGTCCACTTGCGGCCGGTGACGGTGCGGGGGTGGATTTCGACCGGGGTGGTGAGCGACGAGGGGAAGATATAGCCGAAGCCGTCGTGGTGGACCCAGGACGGCGGCGTGGCGTAGGCGTAGGGCGTGGCGCTTTTGGCGAGGACGGTGGAGGAGGACGCACCGCGCTCGCGGAGGGTGACGGCTCCGCGCAGGTAGGTTTGGTTAACCGTGGTGGCCACCGGATCGGTGATTGAGGAGGAAGTGACGCCGACGTCGGCGCCGAAAAACACGGTGGCGTCGGGGAAGACGATCCAGCCCTTGGTGGCGGTGACGGAGTTACGGGTGTAGCGGAAGCCGTAGGCGATGGAGTCGTCGAGCTGGGCGCCGCCCGAGTAGGCCTGGGCGCCTTTTTGCAGGTAGGTGTTGGTGGGGAGGGTGGAGCTTTGGCGGGTGGTGGTGCCTGGGACTTTGGTGGGGTCCCAGAGGGGGAGGATGGTGTGGTATTCGTCGCCCTTGGTGCGGAGGAACATGGCACCGTCTCCCTGGTAGGCACCGGTGATATTTTCCTGATTGACCGTGGTCTCGGTCATGACGGTGCGGGAGGAGGCGGCGCGCACGGAGAGCCAGGAGGAGTTGCGGGCCTGCACCAGGTAGTCGCTGCGAGGAAAGACCTTGGTGCCGGTGAAGGGGGCGAGGCTGGCGTCGAGGATGCGGGCCCGGACCGCCTGCAACTCGGGATTGCGGGCGCCGGGGCGTGTGCCGTTGAGCGCGATCAGTCGGTTCAGGGCGTTGGCGTAGCCGGAGCCGACGGGGCCGACGTCAAAGCGGCCGGGTTCACGGCCGCGGGTGGAGTTGTCGAACCATGTCCCGCGGATCATCCAGCGGTTGCCGTCGAGGACGAGCGCTTCCAGCAAGGTCAGGGCGGGGCTCTCTAGAGCGAGGGTGGCGAGGTCTTGAAAATAGGTCGCGGCGGAAAGGGAGTCCTGGACAAAGCCGGTGCCGTAACCGCCGTTGTAGAGCAGGGCGCCGTGCTGGTGGAAACTGCCGTCGGCGAGAATGCCTTCGCCGTCCTTGATGGTCGTGATGGCGCGGGCGACACCCTCGGCGGCGCGGTTGATGTCGGTGAGGTTGTCGCCGTAGATACCGCGGTAGAGCGTGGGCACGGAGACCCACACGAGGTTGGCCCCGGTGAGCGCGTTGGGGCCGGTCGCGGGAGCACCGCCGTTGCCGCCGTTCCACGCGAGCGCGAGGCGGGTGAGGAGCTTGTCGCGTTCGGCGGCGGTGAAGCCGTTGGCCTCGGTCAGCTCCGGCTTCATCAGGACAGCGATGCGGCCGAGCACGGTCGTGGCGGCGATTTGGTTCTGATACCAGTTCAGGGAAGTCGGAAAAGGGTTCCGATTCAGCCAGCCTTTGAGGCCGCGGATCACGGCTTCGCGGGTCTGCGTAAAGAGGGCGACCTGACTGGCGTTGGTTTTGGCCTTCCGACAGGTGACGGCGAGGTCGTCCAAGCGGGCAAGGTGCTGCTGGGGATTCCAATTGGTGCGCGACGTGTCGTCATAGTTGATTTCGGAAAGCGGCCAAAGGCCGTCCGAACCGAGCGTCGGCAGCCAGGCGGTGCGCTCGGTGGCAGTCGATCCGGATGCAGTCAAAAGCTGGGTTACCACTCGCTCTTCCAGCGTGACAAGCTGGGCGGCGGTGGCGGCGGGAGTGACCGCTCGGGCGGTGGCGGCGAAGAGGGCGATAAAGGCGATAACCGAGACGACTATGCGGGCGAACCAGGCTGGGGGACGTGGAAGGCAGCGCAAGCGGGTGGTTGAGTTGGAGCCGGAGAGCAGGTTTTGAAAGTTCGCGCGTCCTTTACTTCGTCGATACTTTTGCGTCGCAGCGCCAGCACCTGGGGTTTGAGGAAAAGGGGCAGGGGTGGGCTTCATGTTGGCTGGGGGTATCTGCGGTTTGGAGGGTAAGAAAGCGGATGAAAGACGCTGGAGGCGTCAGTTCACGCCGTGGCCGGAAAATCCGGCGCAGGCGTTCTGTCGTGATACTACGTGAGCTTCGCTCGGGTGCTGTGCGGGGCTCATGGGGTGGCGGGAGATCAGGGCGTTAGGACGACCAGACGTTCGCCGCCGGGCCAGCGGACGAGGAGACGCACGGGGCGGTTGGAGCGGGCGGTGATGTCCGGTTCCGTGTTTGCGTCGGAGCGTGCGGCGGCGTGCAGGTCGAGCTGGGCTTCGGGGCCGAAGGGGTAGCGGTCCACGCCGTGGGCCTCGGTCAGGCGCACGTCCCAGACGAGGGTCTGGTTTGCGAAGTCGGGACGAAGGCCGAGCACGTATTCGAGGAAGATGGCGATGGGGCCGACGCCGCCCCAGCCGACGAAGTTTTTCATGGCGTGGTTGCCTGGGGCGATTTGCTCCGGGTGGTAGTTTTCCCAGAAGGTGCCGGTTTGCTCGTGGACACGGGTAACGTAGTCGAGGTGACGGCGGGCGAGCTGATGGGCGAGGGCGTCTTCGCCGGATTGGGTGAGGCCGCGCAGGACCACGTAGTTGGTGCAGGGCCAGACGGAGCCGCGCCAGTAGTCGCCGCCGATGGCGCCGGAGTAGGCAGGATCGTCGGCGGACAACGATGGAATGGGATGCGGGCGGCCGAAGGTCTGCGGGTTGGTGAGGTGGGCGATGAGGCGGGCGCGGCGGTCGGGCGGGGCGATGTCGGCGAGCAGCGTCCAGTAAGCGCCGATGCTTTTAACCGAGCTGAGCGAACCGTCGCGGCGGCGGTCGGTGTAGAAGCCCTGGGCCTCGTTCCACATCTTGTCGTTGATGAAGGCGGTGAGGGAGTCGGCTTCGGACTGAAGGTCGGCCACCTCGGCGTCGCGGCCGAGGACGGCGGCCATTTTCACCAGCGTGCGGGCGGAGAATACGGCCTGGGCGGTGGCGTCGAGCCAGGAGAGGAAATCATGTTCCCACTTGGGACTGCAGCCGGGGGATAGGCGGGGCTGGTTATCCATGCCGCCGCCCCAGCCGGTGGTCCAATAGGTGCCATCGGGCCAGGAGCGGTTTTTGCGCATCCAGTGGTGGTAGGCGACGAGGCAGGGAAACACGGCGGCGAGGCGGGCGCGGTCGCCGAACTGGAGGAAATACTCCCACTCGGACCAGTGGAGGGTGTTGGGGCCGGTGCTGTTGGGGTCGGCGTAGTGGAACTGGTCCTCGCCGTTCCATTCGCGCAGTTCGCGGGAGATAAAGCCGCTCGGGTGCTGCTTGGTGTAGAAGTTGTCGAGGGTCTTTTGGAAGGCGAAGGCGCGTTCGCCGTAGCGGGCGAACATGAGGATGAAGACCGAGTCCCACATGAACAGGCAGTCGTTGAACGCGGTGTCGATGAAAGGCGTGATGAAGCCGGTTTCGAGCGGGGCGCGACGGGTGTTTTTGAAGGCCAGCTGCCAGGCGTGCCAGTAGCTCTCGATCTCGGCTTCGTGACCGGCCCAATGCGGCGCGGGCAGGGATGACTGGGCCTCGACGAAGGTGGGTGTGTAGGAACGGTCGGGCATGACGCCGAGGAACGTGTTCTCTTTCACCAGCGGCTGAACAGGCGTGCAGTCGTTGTAGTGCTTGGGGCGGTTCCAAGGGCGCAGCGGATAGGGCCAGGGTTTGGCGGCGAGTTGGGTCATGGAGGTGCTTTGGGTAGTGGCTGGTTTTAAGAGAAACGGTTTAGGCAAAAGTGAAGTCGTAGCGCACGCTCTGGCCGGCGTGCTCGGGGTCGGGGTTGATTTCGAGGGCGAATTCGCGTCCGCCGAGGGTGAAGGCGAGCCGGCGGACGGCGGCGACAGGATGGGCGGCGTGGACGGTCCAGCCGGTCGCGGTGCGGGTGATGATGACGACGGCGGGTTGCTCGGCGCGGAGCACGCTGCCGGGTGCGAGAGTGATTTCGCCGGGCGCGTGAAAAGCCGCCAGCCAGCGCGTGCCCGAGGAGTCGGCCACGGCTTGGACGGTCGCGGTGTTGGACACGATGCGCGGACGCGGCAGGGCGGCGATGGCGGCGGGGTTTTCGGCGAGAGCGACGTGGTAGGCGTAGCCGCCCTTGGCGGGAGCCGGGCCGTGGTCGAGCGCGAGGGTGAAGATATCGGCGGCGTAGTGGCAGGCGGGCTGGTGGCTGTTGATGACGGTGGAATCACCGGACCGGTGTTCGCGCAAGATGCGCACGGGGGCGTTGCCCGACTCGAAGAGGTAAGCGATGCCGTCGTGCCAGACCCAAGCCGGGTGATCGCCGGGCGAGGCGACCACGAAGTCCGCCGGGCTGGTGCGTTGATCGACGGTCGTGACGATGGGCGCGGTGGTGTGCGGGGCGTGCAGACCCGCGCCGAGGCAGGTCACGGTGTCGCCGATGAAAAACCAGGCTTTCCAAATCTCGACGCCCTCGCGCAGAGAGCGGAAGGCGGCGACACCGACCTCGCCGTCGGAGGCACCGGCGGCCCAGGGCGTGAGACCCTCGGCACCGCGTCCCCAGATGAATTGCGGCGGGCGGGCGTCGTTCTGCGCGCATGTAGTTCCCGGGAGCTGACGCCAGTTCCAGAGAGAAACGATGGGCAGGTATTCGTCGCCGCGTCGGAGGAATTGAACGACGCCGTCGCCGAGGAAGCCGCCGAGGAGGTTTTCGCCGTTACCCGTCTCAGTGGCGCGGATGCGGTCGGAGGTCAGGCGCACCGAGGCAAAGAAGGCCGGGCAGCGGTGAACCATCCAGTCGGAGCGATAAAAAAAGCGACTCCCCAGAGCCGGGCCAGCGGCGGGCGGTGCTTCGCCGCGCAGGGTGGCGGCGAGGGCGGCGAGCGACGCGGCGCGCTCAGGGAAGACCTCGGCGAGCAGTCCGACCCGGGCGACAAAAGTCTTCGCGTCAGCGGGAAAATCGGCGGGGCGGGAAATCTCGCGTCCGTTGGTGCCGAAGTCGAAATAAGATCCCCACCACGTCCAGCCGTGGCCAACCGAGATGTAGTCGGCGAGCAGGGAAAGTTGCTCCGCCGGAAATGCGTGGGGCGTGTCGTGTACGAGCCAGGCGATTTCGGCGAGGTCGGCGGCGAAGTTGCGGCCATAGCCGTTGGTGTAGAGGATAGCGCCGTGCTGGTGAAAACTCAGGTCGGCCTGAATGCCCTCGGTGCCGAAGGGTTGGATACGCAACTCCTCCAAAATGGCGGCGGTGGCGACGCGAGCGAGGGCGGGGTCGGCCTCGTAATCGGCGGCCAGCAGGGCGGCGCGAGCCATCCAGATGGTGTTCTGGCCGGTGGAGGGTTTGGGGAAATCGGCATGCGGGCTGGAACCATCCGGGCGGATGTCGAGGCCGTGAATCCAGAATTGGCCGTCGCGATACGCGCGGCGCAGGCGTCGGGCGATCCAAGCAGCGAGGTCGCCGGGCAGCGCGTCGGCCAGCAGGGCGAGGACGGGCGCGAGGTGGAGCGGCACGCCGATGGAGTTGTGCCACCAATTCGAGGAGAGCGGGTCGCGCTCCTGCCAGTGGCGCAGCGCGCCGACGATGGCGGCCAGCAGCGCGTCCTCGCCGTGGTGCGGCGAGACCGGGTGCGCCCAAGCGAGGGCGAGTTGACCGGTGCGGGCGAGGTGTTCGCTGGCGGGCAGTCCCGGGGTGGGGCTGTAAACCACGGTGACATCCGGCCACGCCCCGTCGGCTCCGGGCAAAGCGAGGAGCGGGTGGCAAGGCGCGTCAGCGCGCAGGAGCAGGCGGCGGTAGCGCGCGAGGACGGGGCGTGTGGCGAGGGTCATGAGCGGGCTGGCTTGGGTTGTCGATTTTAGCGAGGTTCCGTGCCGCGCCAGGAGGTCAGGCGAAGGTCGGCGGCGGAGGCTCCGGCGGTCAGTTCGAGGTCGAGCTCGCGGGGCCGATCCGGGAGCAGGGGGAAGGCGTCGTCTTCGGCGTGGACAACGCGTTCGTCGGTGAACGTTACCCACAAGGCGGGGCGTTGCACGCTAAGGCGGACGCGGGCGCGATTGCCGTTTTGCGACAGCACCTCGACACTCAGTTGCGGGTCTTCCAGAAGCAGCTGCGCGGGGACGACATGATGCACCATATCTTCGGCGACGACACGGCCTTCCACCTGCAGTTCGAGGTGAACGAGGACGCGGCCTTCGCCATGGAGATTGATGAGGTGGTTGATCTCGACCGTGCCGAAATCTTTGATCCAGCCACCGCCCGCGATGACGGCGGGTTCGGCTTCGCTCTGAAAAATACGCTCACCGGCGGCGCTCCAGAGCGCCCAGCGGAACTCGGCGGCCACGGGTTCGCGGCGGTCGTTGGCGGCGATGAATTGCACGGTGCGGGCTTCGCGGTGCTCGATGCCGACGAGCAGCAACGGGGCGTAGGCGCGCTTGAGCACATGGTGGGCGGGTTTCCAGCGTCCGCTGTGGTCAACGGTGGACCAGGTGAAGCCCGGCCAGAAATCATTGAGTTGCCAGACCAGCGCGCCGCGATTGCGACCGCCGCCGGTGCGCCAGTGTTCAATGGCATATTTCAGGCAGAAAGCCTCCAGCAGGTGCGTGCGCCAGGCGAAGTCGCCGATGGTGTCGCCGCTGCCGCCAAATTCGCGCGCGGTTAGACGTAGCAGCCGTTCGTTGCCCTTGTGACAGCGTTGGCGGTGGGCGAGCTGGACAGAATCGATCTCGGCCAAAGGGGCTTCCGGCGGAAAGCCGATGGAGCGCAGGGTGGATAACACCGGCGCGGATTGGAAACCAAACTCCGAGGCGAAACGCGGGGCGCTGGCACGCTGGGCGATGGCTGGGCGTTCGCCGAACCAGCAGTTCCAAAAATGCAGGTCGCCGCTGCGTTCATACCACATGCCGGCACCGGTGCGGTCGTCGTGGCGGCGGCGGTCGTCCGGATCGTGGGGGCTGCTGGGGATGTAGCTCTGCTCGGGAGCGAGTTCGCGGATGGCGGCGGGAAGCACGCCGTTGAAGAGCGCGTCGTAGTCGCGCCAAGACGCGACCTTGCGGCGGCGTCCCCAGGGGGCGGAGGGGTCGGTGCCCCAGGCATCGGCTTGGTTGCCGTCGATTTCGTTGTTGCCGCACCACAGTGCGAGGCAGGCGTGGTGGCGCAGACGGCGCACCTGATCGCGGGCCTCGGCGGCGATATTGGCGAGCAACGCGCGGTCGAAAGCCGGGTAGTTGGCGCAGGCGAACATAAAATCCTGCCAAACGAGCAGGCCGAGTTCGTCGCAGGTTTCGTAGAAGGAGGCGGGTTCGTAGATGCCGCCGCCCCAGATGCGGATCATATTAAGATGAGCCTGGTGCGCGGCGAGCAGCGGGGCGCGGCGGCTGTCGGAGTCGCTGGCGAAGGGCGAAATCGGCACCCAGTTGCTACCCTTGGCGTAGAAGCGGTGGCGGTTGACCTCGAACTCGAAACTGCGGCCAATGGCGTCAGGTTCGCTGAGGAAGCGAAGTTCCCGCAGACCGATGCGCCGCGACCAGGTGTCGAGCACGCGACCGGCGGCATCGATCAGCTCGACATCCAAATCGTAGAGCGGCTGCTCGCCGAGGCCGTTGGGCCACCAGAGCCGGGGCTGGCGCACGATCGCTTCGTGGTTGGTAAACGTCGCGGCCACTGCACCGCCGAATCGCAGCACGGCGCGCAGTTCGCCCACGCCGTCAGGGTGCGCGATCTCGGGCACCAGGGTCAGTTCCGCGACTCCGGGCCGGTGGCGTTGACGCACCTGCACGGAGACGAGCCGGTTGGTGCTCCAGCTTTCCAGACGGATCGCGCCGAGGATGCCGACGGACGGATGGGAGACGCCCCAGTCCCAGCCCCAGGCGCAGGCCATTTTGCGCAGGAACGAGCGGGGCTTGGCGAGCAGGGGGCGCACGTCGATGCCGTCACGCAGGATGGGCTCGGCGAAGCGGCTTTCGAGCCAGCGGTCGGCGCTGGCGAAGTGAATTTCGAGTGTGTTGGGGCCGGGGAGAAGCGCGGCGCGCACGTCCCAACGCCAGAGGCGGAACTGGTTGTCGGCGCTGCCGACTTCGACACCGTTCACGCGCACGGTGGCGAGGGTGTCGAGGTGGTAGGCGCACAGTTCGACATGCTCGGCGGCCAGCAGGTTGGCGGTGACCGGGAACTCGACGCGATAGAGCCAGTCGGACAGGCCGATCCATTTGAGGCGTTCTTCCGCGCCGACGGCGAAGGGGTCTTCGATGCGCCCGGCGTGCAGCAGCGCGGTGTGGACGCAGCCGGGGACGACGGCGGCGAAGATGTCCGACGGGGCATCGGCGCGAGTGAGGGTCCAGGGCAGGGTCGCGAGGTCGAGGTGGTTCATTGCTCAGGTTTGCTTGTGATTGATTTGATCAGCGTTTCGGCGTCGGTGACCGCGCTGAGGAAGATCACGCCGTCGCCGAGTTTAACGGGGTAGGGCAGCTCGTTGCCGTAGAGGTCGCGGGCGGTGACGCCCGGGATGGGTCCGGGAATCACCACGCGATCCAGACCGTTGGAGAGCACAACCAGCGTGCTGCCGGGGCCGGTGCGGGCCTGGAAGGCGTGGACGTGCAGCGTGGGCGCTGGCGAGACCGTGCGGACGAACTTTTGGCCTTCGATATGCCAGGCAAGGTTGGAGAAGGCCGGCATGAGCGGGGAGACGGAGCCGTCGAAGTTCAGCGCGCTGTAAGTGGTCATGCTGGTCGTGCCGAGGTGCAGGTTGAAGAGGAAGAATTTCTCCGTGCCGCTGGCCAGGGTGCTGACGTAATAGCGCACGAGACGCTCGGCCCAGCGATGGCCGCGATCCAGCCGCACGGGCGGGGTGAAGGCCAGGGCGTTGATTTCGTTGTCCACGCCGCGTCCGCCCTCGCTGTTCCAGACCGGCACCGGGTGGCCTCCTGCGGATCCGCGTTCGCGGGCGGCGTCGGCCATGCGGCTGATCACATCTCCGGGGGAGCCGAAGGCGTCGCCGTTATACAAATGGTAGGTGAAGAAATCGGCTTCGCTGCCGACAGCCGTGGCGACGGATTTTTTCCAGTCTTCGCCGTTCACCCCGACGTGGCGGCCATTGGAGAGGATCGCGGCCAGATTCCAGGAGACGCGGTTGGCGGGATCGGCGGCCTTCAGGCCGCGATACGCGGCGCGGTGGATGGCGGCGAACTCCTCCACGGTGGCTCCGACGAGACGATATCTTTTCGTGTTCGGCGGGAACAGGGTGCTGCGCCGATTCGGCTCCGCAGGCGTCGCGGGGTCTTCCACTTTGGTAAACAGGTAACTGGGCAGGTCGGGCTCGTTCCACGTTTCCCAGGCGGTGACGCGACCCTTGTAGCGTTCGGCAACGCGGCGGGCGTAGGCTTCCCATTTGTCGAGGTGTTCCGGGCGGGGGGCAGCGTTGTGGGTGCGACCGGTGTCGGCGTCGGCTGGCTCGATGGAATACCATTTGGGTGTCTTTCCCAAGGTGGCCAGAACGCCGAATTTATAGGCTTCAAGGACACGGATTTCCTCATCACTTTCGGTAAAATCGAAAGTCCCGTCCGGTCGTTCAAGGCGATCCCAGCGCATGACACTGGTGCGTGCCCACTTGAAGCCGACGTCGCGGGCAAAACGGGCGAGTGATTCCGGCTGCGCTTCCCAGATGCTATTGCCGAGATGCACACCGAAGGGCGAATCCGGGGCGTAAGCGTCGGGGACGCGCGGCGGGCGAACGCGGGCGAGCGGAATTTCGCGGGTGGTGGACAAGGGTTTTCCGGCGGCGTCCACGGCTTTGATTTCCACGCGGTAGTAGCCCAGCGCCTGTTCGTCGCCGGGCGGGATGACCAGTGAAAGGGTTTGGCTGACGGCCGCACCTTGCATGGGCTTCAGTTCCACGGCGGGCAGCGGACGGGCATTGCCGGCGAGGGGGATCAAGGTGGCGGTGATTTTCGCTCCGGGGTTCACCGCGCCAATGACGAGGACCTGAACCGCCAATGGTTCGCCGGCGAGGGACAGCCCGTAGTTATTCACCGGAAAGGCTTGCAGCTCCAACGCGCCGGTGCGGCGGGGTTGACCGGCGCGGTCGCTCACTTCGACCTGCGCGGAATCGATCCAGACGGTGCGATCCCTGGGGGCGCCTACCCTCACCACATAAACCGGCTCGGTGCCAAAGGGCAGCGTCGCGGTCACGGAGTAGCGTTCCCACTTCGGACCGACCGTGACCGCGCGACCGAAAGGCGGGGTGGCCGATCCGGCGTTTTGCGGACCAACGAGGAGATTTACCGAGGTGCCGGGCTGGTCGGCCTTGAGGAAAACGCTGAAGGTGTGCGGCGAGCCGGGCTGGCCGGTGAAGAGTGTCTCCAGTGAACCACCCCGGGTGACGAGGCGCAGAGCGGGGAAGCCGGAGGGGCCGGGGTTGGCGGGGTCGCTTTGGTAATCCTCGGGGCGGAAGATGCCGTTGCCGGTGACCCAGGGCTTGGGCACGCCTTGGGGAAATACGCTGCCGGGTAAAATGTTACCCGTGAGTTTGGGACCCGCAGTCTCGATTTCGGCTTTGGCGACTGGCGTCAGCGTTATGTCATCCAGATCGACCATGCCGGGGGTTTCCACCGAGAGAACCAGCGTGGCGTTTGGGTCATCATTGGGCGGCACCAGCGCGGTGAAGGTTCCCCATTCCGGGGCTGTATTCACGGACTGAGACCAATAGGTGGTGCGGTGACGGTCTCCACGGCCGCGCAGGCCGAGGCGAAAGCCGGTCGAAGTCTGGCTGCGGTGCTTGACGGATAGTTTGTAATAGACCGTCGGAGACAGCGGCACCGGATTATACAAGAGCGTGGCTGACTTGGAGGTTACGAGGCGCAGGTGGATGCGCAGAAAACGCCCTCCTTCCTCCTCCTGACTGTGGGAGACTTCCACATTGGCTCCGCCGCCGTCGGGCATGACCCACCCGCTGTTCTCATCCCAGCCGGCGGGGATCACGCCGGAGACGGTCGATTTTGAGCCTTGGGTGAGGTTCACCGGCACGAAGGGGTCCTCCATGTCGAAGGTGATGGGCTTGAAGCCGGCCGGGAGGGCGTCGGCAGCGGTGGAGACGTTGAGCATGCTGGCGAGAGCAAGCACGGCGGCGGCGAATAGGCGTCGGGGCGCGGTCGGGTTCATGTTTTTTGGGGAGGGCGGGGTTGGTGGGGTTGGGGAAAATCAGGCTAAAACGAAGTCAGGCGGTGGTGCGGCGGGCATCGAGCAGGCGGCGGTTTTCGGCGACGCGCGTCGGGCCAAGCGGGAAACGCGACATAAAGAAAATCGCCACGCACACGAAAACCACGGGCACGATCAGCAGGGCCAGACGCATGTTATGGATGACCTCGGCTGGTTGTTCGATTTTGAGGGCGGCATCGTAGCCCACCCAGACCACCAGCAGGCCGGAGACGGCGGTGCCCAGGGTGGTGGAGAGCTTGTAGGTCCAGGAGAAGACGGCGGCGTAGGCGCCTTCGCGCCGTTGGCCGGTGTGCAGTTCGTCGTGGTCCACCACGTCGCCGGTCATCGAGGGGATGAGGATCCAGATGGCGGTGTTGGAGATGGAGTGGATGACTCCCGTGACCAGCACGAGGTAGGGAAGGGCCGGGTTATAAACCACCCAGGTGGCCGCGCCCCACAGCAAGAAAAGTCCGAGGGTGCCGAGCGTGGCGACTTTTTTGCCGTAGCGATTGGCGACCCATTGACAGAGCGGGATGGCGGCGATGCCGGTGACGAGCGTTACGGTGGAGCCGAAGCCCGCGATGGTGGAGGCGAGACCTTGGTCACCGCCGCAAACGTAGATGAGCGTGACGAAAAAACCCAGGCCCGTGGCCGCGCTGGAGGCGAGGCTGAGCGTGAGCGCCAGGCCGATGAGAAACCAAAAGGGGCGGTTCGAGAGGGTGGACTTTATGGATTCGAGGATGGGGACGCTTTTTTGGTGTTTGGCCGTGGCGTAAAAGCGTTCGCGGCAGAACAAGCCGGGCAGTGCACCGAACAGCAACACGAGCAGACCGCCGCCGATGGAGACCCAAAACGCACCTCGGATGATGTCGGGCTGGCCGTTTTCGTCGTGGAAAATCGGGCGCTGGGTGAGCCACCAGACCCAGCCCATGCAAAAGCCGGCGAATTTGCCGAAATAGGCCCGCGAGGCGGCGGCGTTGGTGCGTTCGCGCGAGTCGGCGCTGAACTCCAAAAGCAGGCACTGATAGGGGACGTTCCAAATGGTCGTGAACACCGTGAGAAAAAGCTGCGTCGCCACCATGTAGAGGATGATGGTGTTCATATCCCAGGAACGATCGAACAACCAAAGGCAGGGCATCCACAGACTGACGAGGACCGCCCCCAGCACGATGTAGGGCCGGCGGCGGCCCCAGCGCGTGCGGGTGTTGTCGGACACCCAGCCCATGAGCCCGTCGGTCACGGCGTCCCAGATGCGATAGAGCGCATCGAAGAGGCTCATCAAGGCCGGCGAGAGGCCGAGGGTGATGACAAAAATCGGACGCAACAGGGCGTTGTCCATGTTGGGGCCCATAGCTCCGGCGAAGCCACCGGCCCCGTAGGCGAGCTTTTGCTTCAGGGGAACCTTGTCGTCCGAAGAGATGGCTTTGGAGTCGGCGGAAACGGCGGGAGGCGGGGTATTCATAGAGGGCTAAAATGGAAGGTAAGTTTAGCCTCGAGGGCGGCGGGCAGGCTGATGAGCCAGCGAGAGGGCGGGTTTTGTCCGCTGCCCAGACGCACGGGAACCACATCGCCGGAGAGTTCGGACGGCAGGTCGGATTCCCAAGTGACGGCGAGCTGATGTCCGGCGGAACCGAGCCGCAGGGTGTTCGCCTGCGGTGAAGACCAGGGGGCGAAGGTAACGAGCGCCGAGGCCAGGGTGGCGGGCTGGGAAAAGGTGGCATGATCTTCGACGAGCACCGCGCCGTCGCCGGCTCGCGAATACGTGAGGGTGCGGGTGAGCGAGAGGAGGTGGGGCACGGCGTAGGCCGCCGTGAGATCAAGCACAACGGTGTCTTCCACCGCGCCGAATTCCGCGCGCAGCAGGCGGGTGGCGGCATCGCGTCCGACGCGTTGGAAGGTGCCGTAGATCACCGGCACGCCGTGGCCGCGCGAGCAGGCGGAGGGGTTGTCGTAGCGTTTTTCGGCGAAGTAGTCGCGGTCGTAAACCGGCATGCCCATGTCGGTGACGACGGGGCGGCCGCGCACGGCGATGACGAAGCTGCCGAGGTCGTTGTGGTTGTGCGGCTGGTGGTTGTGCCCGCCTTTTAGTGCGACGGCGAGCTGGGCGCGTGAACGGCCCGGGCGACCCAGATAAATGTGTGACTGCGGGAACCAGTCGTGCTGCGGCGGAGGGCTGATGTTACCAGCTCCGGCACTCCACTCGGCCGGTTCCATGATGGAGGCAGGAAAATCGGTCAGGAAACGGGTCGAGGCCAAGGCGGCGGCTTCGCTGTCGTGCTGGCCGAGACCAAAACGACGGCTGACGAAGGCCAGGATCGGGTGCGGCGGGGCGAGGTCGTGCGCCACATCCGAGAACGCCGGGTAAACTCCCGGAGCGAGGGCGTAGCGCGCGCCGAACCGGGCGATAGCGGACACCTTATCGTTTTTCCAGAGGTTGACCACGCCGCCAGTGGCGCGGTGGCAGGCTTCGGCCAGTTGGCTGAACAGGCCGAAGCCGAAATGCCAGTAGTTGATGCCCTCGGTGCAGGCGCCATCCGCCTCGAAACTGCGCAGAAATTTTTCGACGTGGAGTTCCGTCCCGGCAACGAAAAGGGCGCGATCGTGGCGGTCGGGCAAAAGAGTGAGCGCGGCGAGGGTGGTGCCGCTGAGGCAGACGACGTTCCAGTTGGATTCGTTGTAGAGCCACCACGAACCGTCTTTGCCCTCGGCGTAGGCCGGACGGAGCACGGAAAAGACGCGACGTTCCATCTCGTTAAAAATGAGGGCGCGCAAATCTGGAGGCAGGGCGGGACCGAGAGCGGCCACCGCGCGGGCGATTTTCTGGGCGAATTCGGCGACCACGATGTCCACCGTGGGGCGTTCGCCGGCATAGTTGCGCCCCAGCCAGTCGTGAAAGGGCGAAACCCACGAGAAGAGCCCGCAATAGTGGCGAAGCAGCTGCAGCAGCGCGCCCGGGCTGGCTCCGTCGGGGGCGACGCCGGCGTGGGCGGTCAACACGACGAAACGCTCCTGCAGCGGCACGCGCGCGGCTTGATAAGCGGTGGAAAGTCCCGTGCGGTGAAAGTCCTCGAAATGCTCGCGTCCGATATGCTCCGGCGGTCGGCTACGGATCTCCGCCGCCAGGCGATCCAGTTCGGCAAACGGCGCATCCCCGGTGAGGGAACGCCAGCCGCTGAGGCCAAGCGGAGAAGGCAGAGGCCAGGCGGGATGTTCGGGAAGGGATGCGGCGATCTGCGCCACTCGTGCCGGATCGGGCTTGGGCACTTCCGGGATATCGGCGTGGCGGGCGAGAAGTTCGGGGGATTGGGTTTTCACAATTAAGGCGGGGTAATTGGAGCGGGCGGATGGCACTCCAGCACCGAGGCCTCTGCGGTGAGCGGGTGCCAGGTTAGCGCCCCGAGCCCGGCGGGGATGAGCACGTGGTCGTAGCAGTTGAGTTCCACCGGTTCGCCGCCCGGCGTCTCGGCGCGCACGCGGCCTTCGGTGACGATGGCGATGGAAAAGCTCCCGCTTGGGCGGACGACCGGCCCGGCCAGCGAGGTGCGGGTGACGCGGAAGCAGTCGGTCTGGGCGGGGCCGATCAACTCCTCGGTGAACGAGCCGCCGCCGTGATCGGCGAGGCGGCGCGGTTGGCAACGCACGCGGGTGTCGATGGCGGCGCGGTTGAGTGGCGCGAGGTCGAAGATCGTGAGGGCGAAGTCGATGCCCCGGTTCATGAAGCGGGCGGACTCGGGCAGGACGTAGCCACCGCGCTCGAATTCGAAGCGGATGACCAGGTCGCTCGGCTCCTGGATTTCGACCATGAACACGCCGGGGCCGAGGGCGTGCGGCGTGCCGCCGGGGATGATAAAGGTGTCGCCGGGACGGACCTCGATTTTGTCGAAACAGGCTTCGATCCCCGCGATGTCTTGGGTCTCGATCAGGCGCTTGAGTTGTTCCGGGGAGGGTGGGCGTTGGAAGCCGACGTAGATGTAGGGCGGCTCGGCGAGGTCGGTGCGGGCGGCGAGGATGTGGTAGGCCTCGGTTTTGCCGCTGGGCGCGCCGAGCACGCGGCGGGCGTAGTCGCGGGTGGGGTGGACCTGGAAATGGAGGCGGGTGGCGGAGTCGAGGAACTTGACCAGCAACTGCGGTTGCGGGCCAAAGGCGGCGACGTGCGCGGAGCCGAGGAAGTAGACGGGGTCGGCGGCGAGCAAGGCGGCGAGATCGTGGGTGGGCGCATCGGGCGCGGCGGAGAGGCGGACTTGGGAGATGCCCTCGGCGATGGACTCGCGCCCGACGTTGGTGGCGCGGGTGACGGAGCCGATCCAGTCCTCGGCAAAGTGCGAGTCGGCGGGCGCGGGCACTCCGGCGAGTTGATCGAGGGTGCGCCCGCCGGGGTAGGTTCGCCAGACGCGGTTGGGCGGGAGGAGGACGAGGCGGTCGCGGTGCATGGCGAGGTTAAGCGTTGAATCCATGGCCGCGGGCGGCGGCCCAGGCGTGGAGGCGAAAAGGGTCTCCGCCCCAGAGGCCGGGGTGGTAGGTGGCGAGGGCGCGGGGCTCGGCGGCGCATTCGAGCTTGAGCACGGGAAAGAGCGCGGTCGGCGGAGTGGCCGGTGCGCCGTGCAAGGTCACGCCGTAGGCATCGTGCGAGGCGGTTAGGGCGGCGTCGGAGCCGAGGAGGGTGGCGCGGGTGATGTCGGCATCGAGACCGGCGAGGCGGATCGCTTCGCCGCCATGCCAGAAGCGACAGAGGACGTAGAGGGTGTTGCCACGTCGCACTTGGCGACCGCCGAGCAGGGTGCTTTCAAACACGTCGCAGGGCGTGAGATCGCCGCCGTAAACAGCTTCGCCGTGGACGCGCAACCACTCGCCAACCTCGCGGTTGCGGGCGAGCCACTCGGGCGGGAGTTCGCCGTCGGCAGTGGGGCCGACGTTGAGCAGGAGGTTGCCGCCTTTGCAGGAGGCGTCGGTGAGCATGTCGAGCCACTGGTCGGCCGCCCGCCAGCGGTCGCCGGTGGTGTGGCTCCAGAGTCGCCAGGTTGTGACCTGACAAGATTCCCAGAGGCGGGAGGCCGAGGCCGTGATGTGGTGTTCGGGCGTTCCGAAGTCCCCGCGATCATCCACCTCGTGGACGCCGTGCTCGTCGGGGCTGGCGAGCTGGGTGGGGTCGTGGATCTTCTCGCCCGGCATCTCGGCGAGGCGGTTGTTGATCATCATGCCGGGCTGGAGCTCCCTCATGCGGGCGACCAGGCCGGGGCTGTCCCAGTCGAGCGCGTGGCGGGGCCAGGCGCCGTCGAACCAGAACATGTCAATTGGGCCGTAGCGCGTGAGCAACTCCTCGACTTGGGCGTGAACGTAGTCGCGCATGGCGGCCCAACCGAGGGGATCGCGTTCGGGGCCGGCGTAGAGGGCGGGGATGCGCAGGTCATTCCAGGAATAATACAGCCCCACGCGCAGTCCGGCGGCGCGAAAGGCATCGACGTATTCGCGCACGAAGTCGCGCTGCGGGGCCTGCTTGGCCGAGGAGTAGTCGGTGGTGGCGGTGTCCCAAAGGCAGTAGCCGTCATGGTGGCGGGTGGTGAAAACGGCGTAGCGGCAGCCACCGGCGACGGCGGCGCGGGCCCACGCGGTGGCGTCGAATTTTTGCGGGTTCCAGGCGCAGGCGCGGGCGGCGTAAGCGCGTTGATCGAGCATCTCGCGGATGAGCACTTGTTCGCCGCGGGCGTATTGGGCGTAGGGACCCCAGTGGAGGAAGAGTCCGTAGCGGGCATTGGGAAACCAGGCGTGGGCGGGATTGTTAACGGCGGAGGACATGGCGATGGGTTTGATGACGGAGAGAGTAGGATGGAGCGGGCAGAGGGCGGTAAGCGCAGCGGGGGAAGCTTGGCCGCAGATTGCATCACGACTATACGGCAAGACGGGGGATTTTACTATGGCGGAGCGGGGCATAAATGTGTGTATTCCGAGCATGTATCACGGTGCCACCCGAGGCTCGGCGAAGGAGGAATGGTTGGGTTTTGCCCAGCCGCGCCTGCTGGTGAGCCGTCGGTTCCGATTGGACGAAACAGGTTGGCGCCTAGATATTTGCAGTCCCTTTTGGCGCTTGTATGTGCAAGACCGCAAGGGGGCGCGGATCGAGCACGAGGGGCGGTGGTTGCCGCTGGAGCCAGGGCGGGTGTATGTGTTACCCGCGTGGATGAGGTTTCGCACGGCGGTGCAAGGGCCGGTGACGCAGGATTACCAGCATTTCGCGTTTCACGGCTTGCCCGTCCAGCTCGTGAAAGAGCGGTGCAATCGTCCGTTCAGCCTGCCGCTGGAGGGGGAGCTGGCGGGTTTGGCGGCGCGGTGGGGGCAGGGGACGGACAGGGTGGGCGAACCCTCGCTGGCGGCGCATGGGTGGGCGCTGGCTTTTCTCCACGCGGTGATGGCGGGTTTTCTGGACAGCCTGTCGGAGGAGGACCGGCGGGCGGCGGAGGTCTGGCGGAGCGAGTCGGCGCGGCTGGCTCCGGCCTTGACGCGGATGGAACGGCCCGAGGAGGGTCCGGCGGACAACGGGGAGTTGGCGAAGTTATGCGGATTCAGCGCGACGCAGTTTGTGCGGCGGTTCCGGGCAGGCACGGGCATGAGTCCGGCTCAATACCGGCTGGAGCGGCGGGTACAGGCGGCGGCGCGGCAATTGGTGGCGACCGACGAGACGATCGAGGTTATCGCCGCGCAGTCCGGGTTTTCGGACCGGTTCCACTTTACGAAGGTATTCAAAGTTCGCCTTGGTTTCTCACCCGGTGCCTACCGGGCCATGCACCGAAAGTAGGGTGGCGGTGCAGGGACGGGTTAATCGCGGCAAGAGGTGAGGCCGTTTTTCCGTTTCGCATCATCCCAACCAACCGGCGGACTCATTTTGCAGGAAGTATCACGTAGCGCGGTTCACCGGTCACCGTCACGGTTTTGGATTTTGCGTCAACGGGAGAGCCGAAGACATCCAGCACCTGGGCGCGGTCGGGCAGCGGCAAGGTGTGTGTTTTTCCATCGAACGACCACCAAACCTGCACCTGTTTTCCGTCCTGGGCGGGGAAGGTGTAAACGTCCACGCCGGGCTCCGGCTCGCTGCGCAAGGGGATGCCCGCACCGTCCACGAGCGAGGCGAGCACCGCCCGCGCCGCGACGGCGGGTTTGACGGCCCGGTCGTATTCGGTGGCGCGGTAGTGCGTCTCGCCCATCGCGGTGCCCTCTTGGATGGAATAGAGGAAAAACTTTTGGATGCCGTTGGCGAGCTGGCTCACGTCGTAACGGACGTAAAGCGCCGCTTGGGTGCGGGACGGAACACCGCCGGTTTGTGGTGCATACCAAGAACCGAAATCAGCCCCGGAGGCACCCTCCGTGTTCCACAACGGTTTGGCGGTGCCCACCGCATTTTGCGCGGCGGCGAAGGTCTCCGCCTGTTGCTTGCTGCGGTTTTCCGGTCCGCCGACGAAGCCGTCGTCGTAATCGTGAAACGAGAAAAAGTCATAGTGCTCGGTTCCAGCCACTTTTAATGCGTTCTCCGTCCACGGACGTCCCGCCATTGTATCAATACCAACGATCAGGGCCTTGGGGTTGGCTTTTTTGGTTTCCGCAAAGGCCGCTTTCAAAAACCGGGCATAGAGTTCGGTTGTGCCGCCGGAGGCCAGCCACCACTTGCCCCACGGTTCGTTCCAAACCTCCCAGTGGTCGATTTTCCCCTGGTAATGGCCGACCACGGTGCGCACGTAAACGCGCCAGGCCGCCTCGGCGTCCGGGGCGTTGGGAATGTTCCAAATGCTCCAGTAGCCGCCTTCTTTACGCGGGGTCGCCGAGACGCGCGCCGGGGCGCCGTCCAACATGCCCAGAATGGCCAGCCCCGCGCCGTGGGCGGCGTCGATTTGTTGGTCGTAGAAGTTCCATTGACCGGGCTGCGGCTCGGCCAGCGGCCATTTGCCGATCATGCAGGTGTCGTGCATGCGAATCCAGCGGTGCCCCGAGGCGCGGGCGAGGGCGATGTAGTAAGGATTGAGCGGAATATGGACGCCGAAGTAGGAGTTTGACGGAGTGATTTCGCGCGGCTTGGGCAGGCGGGTGTAGATCAGTTCCACGGGTGCGGAAAGGGCGCCTCCCTTGGCGTCCAGCACGGTCGCGTGCAGCTTGAAGTAGCCGCGGGGGCGGTCGGAGAAAAAGGGCAGCGCAACGTTTTCCGCCGGCAAGGCCAGCGCGGACAACGGGGTCACGCCGCCGAGGAGATTTTCGACCTTCAGCGCCAACGTCGCCCCGGCGGGCGGTTCGGGGGCGATGGAGAGTTTGGCGAAAGCCTTTTCGTCGTCGTGCAGGATATGCCCGGGCCGGTCGAGGGTTAAACTCACGGCGTGCGGGGCCGCGTCCTGCCAGACCGCGGATGCCTTGGCGGCCTCTTCGACCGCCGCGCCATCCATCCAGACCGTAAGGGGTTGGCCGCCGCGATTGGCGAAATGAACCGCCAGCCGGAGAGCATCCAGATAAGGCAGGTTTCTGGTCAGGGTGTAGCGCGCCCACTCCGTGCCGACGACGATATCCTGGCTCGCATCCGCCCCTGGCCAGTAGAGGCGGGCGGGTGTGTCGGGCTGGCTGGCTTTGAGCCAGACGCTGGCCGTGTGCGGGCGGTTGCCGTTGAAGGTGAACACGGGGGAAGAAACGGTCAGGGCCGCTTTGGGCGGCAGTTCATACTGGAGCGACCGCTGTCCCACCGCTCCCTCTGCGGCGAACTGGGGCGGTCGATCTTCCCAAGTTAAATCCAAGTGCTCATAACCGCCCGCGCGATAGGACCAGCCGTAGGGCAGCCCGTCGGTTTCAAACGAGCCTCCGCCGATGAGGTTGCCGCGCTTGTCGGGCGCGTCGTCCCTGACCTCGGTCATCAACTCCAGTTGCACGTCGTCCACATAAAAGTGCGCAGGCTGGGAAGTTTGCAGCATGAGCGAACCGGCGTAGTCCTGGTCCGGGACACCGATCAGCCGGACGGCCTGCCACTCGGCGGTCAGGTTGACGTTTTTTTTCGCGATGGTTTTCCAACTGGGCGCGCCGTTGCGGAACATCACGGCGACGGATTGCCCCGGCACGCCGCGCAACCAGACGGTCGCGCGCAGGCCGGCGCCTTTTTTGAATGAGATACTCTGGGCGAACTGCGCGAAGCCATTATCGACGCGGGTGACGTTGATTTCCTGGGCGAAGCGGCCCGAGTGCGGCTGCGCCTCGTGGCGCGCATAGGTGACCGTCACGCCGGCCCAGGTGGACTCATCCTGCCAGCCTTGGGCCACCTCGCCGAGGGCCTGACCCTTGTCGGTGGCATTGCCGGGAGGCCGGGGAACGAACGCCTCCTCAAAGCCCGGATTTTTTAAGAGCGGCGCGTATTGTCCGAAGGCGAGTGCGTGACAACCGAGCAAGAGGATAAGGCCGATGGTGCGCCAGACGTTCTTGTGAAATGCCAAAAGCCCGGAGCTGGCCGGCCGGGTCTGGAGCTTGCGGCCGCACGCGGCGCAGGCGGCGGCGGGGAGGAAGCGATACATGGGGTATTTGGGGCTCGGGGTTTACTGACGGGGCTCATCAGGGGCGAGAGAACCGAGAGACGGTACACGCCCGGTGCGCGGGTGGGGATGGTGGTATGGTCGCGGGCGACCATTTCAAGGGGGAACGTGCGCAGGTTTCATGATGCCGGTCAGTCCGGCACCGTTTTGCGCAGGTAGGCTCGGACTGCGGCATCTTCGCAAAGACCAATCGCCTGATCGCGCGCGACGCGAGCTTCAGTTAACCGCCCGAGGCGTTGAAGCAAATGCGCGCGCAAGGCCCAGGCCGGTTGGTAAACCGCGCAGCGGTCCTTGGGCAGGGTGTTCAAATCCGCTAGTCCAGCGAGGGTGCCGTCGGCTTCGGCTCGCGCCGCCGCGCGACCGACCATTGCGCCTAGGGTGGGCGCTATGGTCAAAAGTCCGTCGTAAAGACGAACGATGACGTCCCATTCCACTTTGCCATCGCGGGCTCGCCGCGCGTGGGCCGACTGGATCGCCGCCTCAAGCTGGAATCGTCCGATACGTCCCTCGCGGGCGGCTTCGGACAACCTCGATTCGGCCTCGTCCATCATTTCTTGCGACCATAAGGCCGTATCTTGTTTGTCGAGCGGAACAAAACCACCGCCTGCGTCATGGCGAGCCCCGCGCCGCGCTTCACAGTGAAGCATCAGAGCGAGTAGCCCTAACGCTTCCGGCTCCGACGGCATCAGCCTCGCCAGCACCCGGCCCAACCAGAGAGCTTCGCGGGCAAGGCCGCGCGAGTTCGCGCCGGTCTCGGATGTTTCGCTCCAGCCGCTGCCGTAGGCGGCGTAAATGCCTTCGAGCACGGCATCGAGACGGGCGGGGAGCTCGGCCGACTCGGGATGGCTAAAAAGGATTCCGGCGTCACGAATCTTAGCCTTGGCCCGAACCAGGCGCTGCGCCATCGCCGTGGGCGCGACTAAAAAGGCCGAGGCGATACGTTCGGAGTCGAGGCCGAGCACGGTCTGTAACATGAGCGGCGTGCGAACCTCGGGGGCTATCGCCGGGTGCGCGCAGACAAACATGAGAGCGAGGCGTTCGTCGGGGACGGTCATCGTGGCGGAGTTGGATTCCAATAGGCGTTCAAGAGTGGCAGCTATATCCGTTTCGGCGGCGGCTCGCACTGCCTCGTGCCGCGCGCCGTCCATGAGGCGGCGGCGCGCGGCGGTGAGCAACCAACCCTCGGGGTGGCGCGGCACACCATCGGTAGGCCAGTCTCGTAGCGCTGCGGCAAATGCCTCCGCGAGCGCGTCTTCTGCCGCCGCGAGGTCGCGCCAATGCTTCGCAAGGTAGGCAAGAAGCCTGCCGTAGGCGGAGCGGGCTGTGAAATCGACGGCGGCAAGCGCCGCCTCCTGATGAGCGGCGTCTGGACTCACTCGGAAGGTGGCGGTGGCAGGCAAGGGCGCACCTCGGCGCTGCCGGTCACAGCTGAAGGGCAACGTGCCGCCCAAAACAGGGCCGTGTCCAAATCAGGCACGTCAATCAGGAAAATGCCGCCGAGCATTTCCTTGGTGTCGGCGAAAGGGCCGTCCTGTACCAGACGACCGTTATCACGCATACGTACCGTGGTGGCGACACTCGTCGGGTGAAGGCCGGTACCGCCCGCTGCCACACCGGCCTTTACGAGCGCCTGACTGTAAGCGCCGTAGGCACCCCAGTAGGCTCCGGCTTTTTCAGGATCGTTGCGCGCCGCGAAATCGGCTTCGGTTTCGTAGACTAAAATGGCGTATTGCATATTATGAATGTGTTTGGATTTGGTTTTGTGGAGTGATGCCAAAGGTGTTTTGTGAACTTACATCATTCCGGGTACGGGGTAAAAGGCGCGCACCTCGACGGCGGAGTCGAGCCCTGCCGGGATTTCGGAGGCCCAACGAACTGCGTCTGCTAGCGTGGGCACGTCGATGAGGAAATAGCCGCCCATCAGGTCCGGGCTCTTGGCGTAGGCTCCGGCGCGCTCACTGAGTTTGCCCGTGCGCACTTGGACAGTGCGCACGGTGTCGTCGGTCTTGAAAGCGCCACCGCCGCGAATCACGCCGGCGGCCTTGAGCTTGTCGCCATAAGCAGCGAAGGAACTCCAGTAGTCCGCGCCCTTAGGCGACGAGTCGGAGCGCAGCGCCAGGGAAGCAGGTGTTTCGTAAATGGTCAGAATAAACATCTCGGCGCGAGCAGCCGGGATGGCAAGGATGAGGACCGCGAGCGCGGCGAGGGAACGGATACGTTTCATGATGACGTTATTTGAGTTTAGAAATGAAGCACGAAACATTCGAGCTTCATGTAGTAGTCGCGCGAGTGCTGTCTTGTTCGACATCGATGCTAAAATTTTTCCAAAAAAATTTTTAATTCAATTTTTATCAATGAGTTATGATTTAAACGATTTAAGCCGATCAAAATCAATTTGTTTAAAGACATGACGCTTCCGTATCTGGTCAACGTAGTCGTTTACCCGCACGCTCGCCTGCCAAAGTATAGGAAAAAATTATATAAATAAGTTCTTAGTAAAATCGTCGCGTTCGGGTTGGGTGTAAGGTTTTTCGCCGATGCGCGTCTGCCAGCGGAGGAAGTCGTGGTCGCCGGCTTGCCGCCAGAAGACGACGGGGAAGTCCTGGTGACTGAGCCCCTCGCCTGCACTGGGCATGTGCGGATAACGGGAGCGCACGCCGATGCGCCAGGCGGGCGAGATATCGGCGGTGGCGACCACGCATACTTGGGAAGGAGGGACGACGGCATTGGGCCTGAAGACACAGGCCGTGTTTCCTCTCAGTCCTTGTTATCAAGCCAGCCGCCTTCGAGGTAGGATTTGATAGCGGAGCGTTGTTCGGGGCTGAGGCTGAACTGGAGGTAGCGACCGGCTTCTTTGGCCAAGGGGCTCTGTTTGCGGAAGCGGAAGTCACCGTTGAGCGGATCGACGAACCCGGGGTCGAGGACGCGGGCGTTGATTTCCTGGCCGGGGAAGCCCTTGCCGCTGATCCAATCTTCAAGGTTGATGCGGTCTTTGGCCGTGCTAGTCAGGTCGCGGTTGGTGCCGTCGGTGACTTTTTCACGTTTCTTGATTTCGACGGTGGCGGGCAGTTCGTTGGAGGGAGCCCAGAGCACGTTGTCGGTGCCGCGGTAGAGGATGGGGGTAAAGCCGGAGGCCTCGGGGTCGCGTTCGTCGCGATAGTGGAAGAGGTTGCGGCCAAAGTCAGGACTGGCGGTGACAATGGTTCGTTGCAGTTCAAAACCGTGGGTCAGGCCGCTTTCCTTCAGAAGTCGGTCCAGCTCGGTGTTGTCTTTTGCGCGGTTGGTGCTGCCCATGCGGACGACAAAGTGACGGTTCTGCGACGAGGCCTGGCGTCCGGTGGAAAGGATGGAATCGCTCAAGCGACAGGGACCGACCAAAATGGAGTGGTAAGCCATGGTGTCATTGGCGGAGAGGATGCGCCGACCATCGAAGGGACCTTGGGAAAGCTCCCAGAAAAGTCCGTTGTTATTGTCGATTAGCACCACGTCTTGCATGTAGATGCGGCGGTTCCAGATGTCATGCCAGAAGCCCCAGTCCGGGTTGCCCAGACTGGTGTGGCCCAGAACGAGATGCCCGTCCATGCGGGTCACCTTCACGCCGCCGGTCCAATAATCCCGGGTGCCGCCCCACCTCGCTCGCCAGAGGTTGAAATTGGTGGTGGTGCGAATCCAGAGGGAGTTCTTACATCCGGTGACTTCCATGCCGCTGTAACCATTGTAGGAGGATTCTACGTCGCGGAGCGTGATGTTGTCTCCGTCAACGTGAAAGCCCTTACCGCTGTTCCAGAGAAAACGGCAGCGCTCGATCAAGATGTTTTGCCCGCGCGCTTGGTTGGCATACCTGGCGAAGCGGATGGGTACGCGAGCCGGCGCCAGATCCGGTCCGATGGCTCCGCCGTTGGCCACGCGGACGATGTTGAGGTTGCGGATGACCAGGTTTTCTTTTCCGACAAAGGTGAGCAGATGGCGACGAACCGAGACTTCGATACTGGTTTCGTCGGGTTTTTCGCCTGGGGGGAGACGCATCCAGAGTTTCCGGCCATTCTCTTCGCGTTCCAGGACGCCGAACTCCCATTCGTTTAGCACCGTCTTGGGGGCTACGGTGTGGGTATAGGTCCAACTGGGCGGGGGGGCGTCCTTTGGGGTTCCCTTGACACCCCATAAATTGGCCATTTGCACCATTTCCAGCAGGCGGGGTTTGAGCGGGCGGTCGCTGATAAAAACTTGTTCGGCCCGATAGGCGATCGCCGCCTTCGTTCCGCTTGAAGCGTGCTGTGTGCCGAAACCCCATTGATAAGGCCAATCGTGGGAATAGTAGCCGTCGCCCTCGTTTTTCCAGGCGGACAGGGGAAAGACATCGGCCCCTGACCAAATGACTTTTTCGGGCTCCTCGCCTTCGATGATGAATAGGGTTTTTCGGGCGATCTCTTGCTCGCTCCACTTGAATGGGGCTTCGGGTGCCACTTCACGGTAAGTCCCGGGGGCGATTGAGAGCTTGGTGGGGATGCCTTTGTCGAGGTTGGCGTAGGCAAGGGTGAAACCCTCGGCGAGTGACTTAACGGAGCCCGGTCTGAGTCCGGCAGGATCAACGCGGATGATGGCCTTGACGGCGGACTCGTCGATCTGCGCGCCCGTGATTTGGGTGGTATCGAAGAGATCGGACAGGCTGGTTTTGCTGGCGAGGGCGGCGGCGATGGAGCGGTCGCGTTCAGCAGCGGCTTGTTTGGGTGTGAGGATGGCGTCGTCGCGGGTGGCTGCGTTTAGGGTGGCAAGCGGAGATAGGAATACGAGGTATAGGAGGGTTGGGAATTTCATGGGGTAGGTTGATTTCCAGGGTGGACTTGGGGAAACGTATCGGGGTTATCCGTTCTTAAAAATGCGCGCGGTCAAACCACGCGGTTTTGAGCGATAACGCGCGCATACCAGCGGGCGCTGAGCTTGGGGGTGCGTTTCTGGGTGGCGTAGTCGATGTGAACCAAACCGAAGCGTATTTCCGTGCCGTAACTCCATTCGAAGTTGTCGGTGAAGGACCAGCAGAAATACCCGCGCACCGGGACGCCGTCCGCCGTCGCTCGCTGCAGTTCTCGCAAGTATTGGCGCAGGTATTCCCGGCGGTGCAGGTCGAGAATTTCGCCGTTGGCATCGGGCGTGGCGGGTTCAGTCGTGCCGTAGCCGTTTTCGCTGATGAAGATGGACTTCGTGCGGCTGATTTCGGCCGCGAAGCGCGTGCCCCAATAGATGGAGGGGGCGGAGAAGCTGGTGACCGAGTACGTGGAGGCGGGGTAAGCTTTGGGCAGCGGAAGTTGCTCCCAGCCGTGTCCGTTACGAGCCTGGCGCATCAATCCGCCGGAATAAATGTTCAGGCCGATGAAGTCGCAGGGCTGGGCCAGCAGCAGGTCGTCTCCGGGCAGAATCATGGGGGCGTCTTCACCCCAGAGGCGCGTGGCGCAATCCGGGTATTTCCCGAGCAGCAGAGCCGCCAGGGTAAGGGCGTTTTCCTCGATAAAGGAGGCTTTCGCGGCTTCGACACAGTCCGGCGAAGATTCGTCGAATGGGATGGGCATATGCCCGCAATCAGCCGGTCCGACCAAGGCGCCCGGTCCGCCGTGTGCACGCACGGCGCGCACGCCGTGGGAGTGGGCCATCAAGCCGTGGTGCATGGTTTGATGAACGTCGCGTTTGGGAAGGGGCAGGCCGGGAGCTTTGTTGAGATTGCCTGTATGGGCCTTTTTCGTGAAGCACTCGATTTCATTGGTCGTAAACCAATGTTTCACCTCGCCGCTGAATTCCTTGACCACGATGTCGGCAAAGCGGGCGAAGGCATCCACGGTTTTCCGGTTCACCCAACCGCCGTCTTCCTGCAAAGCCTGGGGCAAGTCCCAGTGGAAGAGCGTCACCCAGGGGGTGATGCCGTGCTCCTTTAGGGAAGCGAAAAGGCGGTGGTAGAAATCCAGACCGCGCTGGTTAACCTGTCCATCTCCGTCGGGTATTATGCGCGGCCAGGAGAGGGAAAGTCGGTAGTTTCTCACGCCCAGTTCGCGCATGAGCGCGAAGTCTTCGGGGTAACGGTGGTAGTGGTCGCAGGCTACCGCCGGAGTGGTGCCATCCATAATTCGCCCTGGCTGGCTGGCAAATCGGTCCCAGACGGACTAGCCCTTGCCATCTTCTTTGGCCGCACCCTCGATCTGGGCGGCTGAGGTCGCAACGCCCCACACGAAGTTTTCAGGGAAGAGTGAGAGAGTGGAAGTAGACATTGAGGTGATAGATAAAGGGCGGTTATGCCGCGTAAATTTGGAGGCGGCTTAAAATCGGGTTGGCCCGGGCAGCCAGGATGCGCACGCGCAGTTGGTCTCCGACGGCTTGTTCGAGGCGCAGGATACGTTGGGCGCCGATGGTCGTGCCGTTGGCGACGTCGAGCCAGACGTTGAACACGCGCACTTGAATTTGGAACGCCTCCACGCGCTGGCCAAACTGGATGGCTTCTTCGATGCGGATGCCGCCGATGCGCACTTGCAGTCCGAAGTCGATCGTGACTTCCGCGTCAGGCCTGCCGGCAGCCCAATAGGTCTCTCTCGAGCCATCGAGCAACGCAGCGGGCGTTCCGGCGGCGGTGGAACTGGCCTCGATGGCGCGGCACTCCGCCAGATCGTAGGCGGTGAAGGTTTCCACCCGGTGCCGGAATTGGTGCAGCACGGCGACGTCTTCCTCGGGGATCAGCCCCCGGCGGTCGGGAGCCAGGTTGAGCAGAAGCCCGGCGTTGCGACCGACGCTGGCCAGCCAGATATGGAAGAGTTCGTCGGAGGTGCGCGGACGTTCGTTAGGATGGTAAAACCAGCCGTGGCGGATGCTCACATCCACCTCTGCGGGACGCCACACGGTGCCGTCGGCTTCGCCCAGCGGCAGGCGGGAGAGATTGTCGACTTTTCCTGGCGCGATGCCCTTGGGGTGGATGCGGCACCAGGACGTGAAGCTGTTTAACCCCCGCTCGTTGCCACACCAACGGATGTCCGGCCCGGCGTCGCTGAAGATCACCGCCTCGGGCTGAAGTTCCCGGCAGGTGGCCCAGAGTTCATCGAACCGATAGTAGGTGAAGGCGTCGATGGTGCGTTTTTCCCGGGCGCCACCGTAGTAACCGTCGCCGCCGTTGGCGCCATCGAACCAGAGTTCCACCAGCGGGCCGTAGTTGGTGAGGAGTTCGCGCCATTGGGCGTGGTAAACATCCACATACGCGGGCGTGCCGTAGGCTGGGTGATTGCGATCCCAGGGGGAGCAATACAGCCCGGCACCGATGCCGCCCTCGCGGCAGGCGTCCACGAACTCGCGCACGAGGTCGCTCTGGCCACTTCGAAACGGCGAACCCGCCACGGAGTGAGAGGTCGTCTCGGTCGGCCAAAGGCAGAAGCCGTCGTGGTGCTTGGCGGTGAGGACGAGCGCCTTGAGTCCGCCGGCCTTGGCGGCGGCGACCCACTGGCGGCAATCGAGCGCGGTGGGGTTGAAGGTGGCGGGGGCTTCGTCGCCCAAGCCCCATTCTTTGTCAGTGAAGGTGTTTTGGGTGAAGTGAATGAACCCGTATTGCTCGCGGCGATGCCAGGCGAGCTGGCGCGGCGAAGGCGTGGGACCGTAAGGCGTGGGGGCGAAGCCGACCGGAGTCGGCGACAAGGTGCTCATGATGAATGGAGTAAGCGGGGTTTTTTATGCCGCCCACACAAGGGTGGTACGTGAGGCGTTGGTATTGAAAACCAGCACAAAATAACCACTCTGATCTTTCGTAACAGCTATAATAAATGTCTATTCTGCCAAAAAAACTGTTCAAAATGTCCAAGCCTGGAGAGGGGTGGTTTTGGGCGGAAATCAATGGGGATTCGGGCTTGGATTCGCTCACGTTTCGCACCTTGGGTTGGCTTCCGGCGAAGCGGGATCGAGTCGAGCGAGTGGCGACCAGTCATGCCCTCGTCGTGGTGCTGGCGGGCTCGGGAAGCTTTCGGCGGACGGGTGAACGAAAGGCGGAGCCGGTCCAGACCCCCGGTTGGTTTCTGATCTCGCCTGATCTGCGCTGCGACTACGGGCCGGGCGAGGGCGAAACGTGGGAGGAGCTTTACTGGAATCTCCATGGTCCCCGCCGCGAGGAGTGGGAGCGTGCGGGCTGGTGGCGGACGAACGCTGGTTATCAGCCGCTCACGGCGACGGCGGCGGGGGAAGCCTTGGAGATTTTCCAGGTTACGGCGCAGGCCCTGGAGACGCACAACCGCGCGGTTTTGGATGCGAATAAACTCAGGCTGGAGCAGTGGCTGTGCGCGCGATCTACGCAGGCCTCCGCGGTGGACAGTTCGTTAGAACGGCTCATCCAACGCTGGCGCCAGCAGCCCGAGCAGCCGTGGTCGATGCCCCAGGCGGCGGCTGATCTGGGGTTGAGTTATACGGGTTTTCGACGGGATTTTTTGCGGCAGTTCGGGCGGAGTCCCTACGATTATTTGTTGCGGCTGAGGCTGGAGTTGGCGGCCAACTGGCTACGGGGGACCCACGAACCGATCAAAGCGATCGCCCGACGCTGCGGTTTCGTGCGGCCGGAGTCATTTGTGCGGGCCTTCGGCCAACGTTACGGCAAAACCCCGGCACGGTGGCGGAAAGGCGGGTGAAGCGTCGGGGCTGCGCCAGGCCAATTTTTCAAGTTAACTCCACGAGCCGCTCCGAGCCACGGTATCGTGGACAGGTTCAGCCGGCCGCCCGGCGGGCTTTCAGTTCGTCGTGGATTTCGCCGATGCGCTTGGGGTTAAGCGGGTATTTGTGAATCATCCAGATCGCCAGGCCCATGATGGCGGCGGGCACGATGGCCAGCACGATGCGCATGTTGAAAATGACGGACTCGGGCTGGAGCTGGCCCTTGAGGGCGGCGTTGTATCCGAGCAGCACTACGATGGGGCCGGAGATGAGCGTCGCAATGGCGGTCGAGAGGCGCAGCACCCAGGAGAAGGTGGACTGGAAGGAGCCTTCGCGGCGGCGATCAGTGCGCAGCTGATCTTCGTCCACGCAGTCGCCGGTCATCGAGGGAATCAGCACCCAGATCGCGGTGGCCGCCGGGGCAAATAGCAGACCGGGAATCAGGCTAAGGTAGGGATTGGAAGGCGTGAAAAAAAACAGCGTGCTGATCGAAGCGAAGAAGCCGATGCCCATGATGAGTTTGACGGCCAAAATTTTGCTCCACCGATTGGCTATCCATTGAAAAAGGGGGATGCCCGTAAGCGACACAAAGGTGGAGATGGTGCCACCTACTCCGGATATGGTGGCTGCGAGCTGCTGGTCGCCGCGATAGACGTAGTTAAAGCGGGTGAAAAATTCGAGACCGGCTTTAACCGCTCCGGCGAGGGTCATCAAAAACGTGAACAAGATCAGGATCACGAAGGGCCGGCTCGTGAAGGTGTAGCGGAGATTTTCGCGCAGGGTGAGGTTGGTGGCGGGTTTCTTTTCGGCGCTGACCGTAGTGCGCTCTTTGACGAGCAGCGGCATCAAGCCGAAGATCAATACCAGCACGCCCAAACCGGAGAAGACCCAGACCGCGCCGTGGATGATGTCGGTGTTGCCGGCGGCGTCGTTGAAGATGGGACGCTGGATCAGCCACCAGAGCCAGGACATGCCCAGACCGGCCATGGTGCCGGTGTAGGCGCGCCAGGCAGCGACGTTCGTGCGTTCGTTGCTGTTAGGTGTGCATTCGAGTAACAGGCACTGGTAAGGGATATTCCAAATGGCGTTAAAAATCAAAGCCACGACGTGCGCCCCGACCATCCAGGCGATGATCCAGGGGAGGCTCCAGCCCTTGTTGAACATAAAGAGGGCGGGCATCCAGATCGCCATGAGGATCGCTCCGACCACCATGTAAGGCTTGCGCCGACCCCAGCGGGTGCGGGTCTTGTCGGAATAGGCCCCCACGATCATCTCGCAGAATCCGCTCCAGAAGGAGTAGAAGACCGCGCAATAACTCATGATCGCCGGTGAGATGCCGCAGGTGATCACGAAGATCGGGTTGAGAACGTATTTTTCGGAGGCAGAGTCGATGCCGCCGGAGAGACCGCCAAAGCCGTAGGCCAGTTTTTCTTTGAGGGGGACTTTTTCGTCAGGAGGGATCGCGGCACGTCCGCGCGGACTGGATTTCGACGGCTTGCCTGCCGGTTGATCGGAGAGTGGGGTAGGGGGCGAGGTGGACATGGGGTTTATGAGCGTGAAACCAGAAAAGCCGTCCCGGTGAAGGGGGCGGCGGCGAAGCGGAGAACCGAGGATGATTCACCGACTGTCGTCTGGGTAACAGCGGCAAAACTTGCGCTGACGCACCAGTTTCCGTCAATCGCTATCGGAATGCGCACGTCGTGGAGGGTTGCGTTAGAGGTGCAGGCGAAAGTGTGCACGACGACCAGCGCCGCCGAGCCGTCGCGGGCGGTGCGCACCACCGCCTGCCAACCACTGGGTTCGCGCCAGCTCGGGCCGAGGTTTTCCTGGTAAACGCGGGTCGAGCCGTCGCGGATCAGCGGCACGGCGCGGGTGTAAAAGTCCAGCGCGGCGCGGACCAGTGTCCATTGCTCGGGGGAGAGTGCGTGAATTTCGCCGGAGAGGCAGCACCGGCCGAGGAAGGTGGCCGCGAGCGAGTAGGCCAGACGAGCGGGCGTGTCGGCGGCGCGGAGCACCGCCCAAACCTGCGACTGGCGGGGCAGGATGAGGCGTTGGAGGTTGGCGGCGATGATGGGAATCTCGGGCGATTCGTGGGCGTCGGAAAACGAACCCATCGCGCAGAGTCCGAGCATGGAGGGTTCGAGACGGTGTCCGCCGGACGAGCAGTTTTCGATCAGCAGGTCGGGCAACTCTTCGCGCAGGCGGCGGAAAAAACGCTGCACGCCTTGAAGGTGCTGGCGCAGGCCTTCGCCGGGGGATTCGGTTCCGTCGCAGCCGACGCCGAGGTTCTCGTTGTAGTCCACTTTGAGGTAGGCCGCGCCGCTGTCGCGCAGCAGGGCGATGACTTTTTCGGCGAGGAAATCGTGGGTGGCCTGGGCGCGGAAATCCCAGAAACGTCGTCCGCCGACGCGCAGGACGACGCCATCGCGGTGCAGTTGATGGTGGGTGCAGTCCCAGGCGGCGGAACCGGGATTGCAGACCTCGAATTCAAACCACACGCCGGGGGCGAGGTTGCGGGCGCGCAGGGCGTTGAAGGTCGGGCGCAGGCCGCCGGGGAATTTTTGCCGGTCCACGATCCAGTCACCGTTGCTCTGCATGACGGCCTCGGGCGGGCGCTCGGCCCAGCCGTCGTCCACCACGCAGATTTTTACCGGCGTGCCGGCGAGGCGGTCGGCGGCGGCGAGCATGGCATCGTGGGTCGGGCTGCCCCAAGAGGTGCAGAATTCGTTGAACAGGATGGGCAGGTCGCGCTCGGAGGCGGGTTGGCTGGCGAGGGCACGGGTCTGTTGGGCGGTCAGGCGGTCGCAGAGGTCGTCGAGCGTGCCGGCCACGACGGCCAGCCAGGCGGGCGGGGTCTCGAAGGCTTCGCCGGGGGCGAGGGTTTTCCACCACAAGCCGAAGTCGCGGTCGGCGAGACCGCCCGAGAAGTTCAACTCGTCGCCCTGGCGGTAGAACTCGAGTTGCCACGAGCCGGGCAGGCAGAGTTGCGCACCCCAGAACACTCCGGCGACGGCGTCCTCAACCGCGCCCCAGGGGAAGAAGCCGTTGACCGGCGTGGAGCCGATCTGGCCGTAGCGCTCGCTGCGCGCGGCGAACGGCGCCCAGGCGGGTTCGAGGTGGAGCGCCTCGGCGGCGAGTCGTTCGTGGCGGCCCTCGGCCGCCCAGGCGGAGCGGAAACGGTGCAGGTGTAGGCGACCGGTGCCGAGGTCGGAAGCGAAGGGGCTAAGGCCGTTGAGGGAAAACGATGAGAGGTGTTCGACGGTGATCGGCGCGGCGGTGGTGTTACTGAGCCGGGTCGTCGAGGTGAGGGCGCGGTCGCCGGTGCGCCAGGAAAGGCGGTGTTCGACCGTCCAGCCGGCCGCCCCGCGCAGGGTGGCGAGCACGGTGGTGACGTCGTCCGTGGTGGAGACGGCGAGGTCGGCCAGTTTAAGGTCTTGGGTGGAGGGGGTGTTGCGCAAAGTGCGGCCCTGGGCGCGGCCCCTGAGCTCGCCTTCGCCGCGGATTTTAATCTGCACGAGGGAATCCCAGGAGCGGGCTCCGATGGGTTGCCACTTGGCGGGCAGGGCACGGGCCTCGGGGGTATCGAGGTGTTGGCGACGGGTGGCGGCGCGACCGGCGAGGGCGGCGGGCAGGAGTTGGAGCTGGGCGCGACCGGCGGAATCGGTGGCATAGCGGGCGAGGGTGTCGCCGAGGAGGAAATCGCGGGGAGGGATCGGTGCGGTGGACATGGGGAAAACTCAGGGAGTCGGAGATGTGGAAAAGGAGAGCGTGGTCAAAGTGAGGGTTTGATCGAGACTGGTCGTATCGCCGGGGGCGAGATTTTGCAGTGCGCCGACGTTTTCGATCTCGGCGAAGCGGGGGGAGCGGTAGAGGGTGAGGTTGCGGCCGCCTTCGGGGATGGTGCCGCCTTCGGGGAAGGCGACCCAGGAGCGGAGCACGCCGTCGGCGCGGCGGTGCTCGACCCAGCCGTCGGGGTGGCGGGTGCCGACCTTGATGGCGTCGGGCGACGCGGAGGGGATTTCAAGCGCGATTTCGCCGGGGCGCAGGTGGACGCTGCGGGCGGCCTCCGGGGACAGGCTGGCGGGGGCCATCAGGCAGGCGGCGAGCGGGGCAGGCTCGGCGGCGGCGGCGGTTTCGCCACCGGTGGCGGGATCGACCACCACGATGGACCAAAGGGCGAGGGTGCGGGCGGCCGGACCGTGGTTGCGCACGGTGTGGCGGAGGCGTAGCTCCGGGCGGTCGGGGGCGAGCTCGACGGTCCAGTCCAGCGACAGGCCGGTGGCGGGGTCGGGGGCGGTTTCGGCGGTGAGCGTGTGCGGGCCGGTCTGGGTGAGGGTGGCGGGCAGGGTGGCGAGGGCGGCGGCGAGCGGGCCTTGGCCGTCGGGCTCCATGAGCCAGGTGCGGATGCCCCAAAAGGTGTCGCCGTCGTAGAATCGCAGCCAATCGCGACCGGCGGAATCGCGGAGCGCGGCGATGCGCAGGTGGGGGCGGGCGGAGACGGTGACGGTCAGGTGGGCGTTGCCGAGCGTGAGGCCGCTGACAAACTCCGCAAAGCGGGCTGAGCGGCTCTCGGGAGCAGCGGGCGGGTTGGGCGGCGTGGAACGCATAAGGATAAGGTGAGGCAGGCCGTAGAGTTGGCCAAGATTATCCACGCTGCCGGTGTGCGCGGGGATGACGAGTTCGCCGACGGGCACGAGACGGCCGACGAGCTGGTCGAGGCGCAGGTCGCCGTTGCCGTCGGTCCAGGCGAGGAAACGCCCGGTATCGGTCCAGCCGGTCAAATCGGGTGCGCCGCGATCATGCACGGCGAGGCCGATCCAGGCGGGTTGGGTGAGGCGCAGGGTCAGACCGGCTCCCGGAGCCGAGGCGTCGCCGCGCGGCAGGATAATGGCGGTGGCTCCGGAGAGTTCTGGCGGCGCTTCGATGGCACTGGGCCAAGGCAGCGACTGGCAACGCGGCAGACCGGCGCGGAGCGGTTGCACCGTCAGGCCGGACGGCGCGGCGACGACGGTAAAGGGCTCGGGGCGAGCGGAAAGAGCGGCGGGGGCGAGCGCCGCCCAAGCCGCAATCAGTCCGAGGGAAACTATCCGCAGTATGAATACACTCCGGCTCACCGCAGGGCGTCTTCCACTGATTTACGCTGGGTTTCGTCGAGAGCGGCGTTGAAGGAGGCGAGGCCGATCAGGGTGCCGACGAAGTTGTAGCCGCGGGTCGGGTAGATGGTGGGATTGGGCTGCATCGGGCGGGAGGTGGTGACGGCCCCAAAACCGACGACCGATGCGAACGGGGTGCGGAGCGAATGGCGGTTGAGCCTGCCAGCACTGGGTTTGGCCTCGGCAAGCTGGCCGTTGAGGTGGAGGGACAAGGTGCCGGTGGTCGCGTTCAGGGTGCCAGTGACGGTGTAGTCGGTGTCGGCCTTGATCGGCGCGGAAAGAGTCACTTGCCAAGCGTCCGGGCGTTCAGGCTTGGCTCCGCCGCCGCTTCCTTCTTGCCAGCCTCCCGTGAGGTTCGTGCCGCCGATCAACCAAACTCTGTTTTCTTTCACGCTGAAACAGAGCCCATTAAACATTCCACCTTGGTAATACAGGGTTTGCAGGCTGTCGATGTCAGCACCGGCTCGAAAACGAACCGTGATGGTTTTGGCGGGGTAACCGGCGTCGCTGTCGTTGAGCAGCGGGTGATTGCCCCAGCGCAGGGCATGACCGGCGAAACTCAGGCCGGTGGGCTGCCCGTTGGCGTCCAAGGTCACCGACGGGCGGAAACCGTAAGTGGGCTGGCGGGCGTCGTTGGCGTTTTTGCCTTGGTCGATCCAGCGGATGAGGCGGGGCTGGCCGTGGTCGTCGTCCTGAACTTCCAGACTGCTGCGGATTGAGAGCCAGAACACCGGGTCGAGGGCGGCGAGGGCGGCGGGCAACGGGGCTGGCTGCGGGTTAAGGGTGCGCACGGGCGGCGCGGCGACGGCGGTGGCTCCGGTTACGGGGGTGCGGCTGCGGTAGAGGGCGAAGGTGGTGGCCTTGGGTTCCAGGGCCGAGCCATCGTCGCTGCTCAGATGGTGCCAGGTGCCGGCATTGTATTCGGTGACGACGGACTGGTATTTGCTCCAGTGGTGGAAAATGTTGACGAAGGAGGCGGTGACCTGGGCGTTTTCGATACGGATGGCCGGGAGGTCGGCGGGAAGCGGCGGCACCGGTGCCGGCGGTGAGGCGGGCCGCAGTGGCGGCGCTTACCGCGTTGTAGGCGGTGATTTCGGATTGGTAGGTTTCGCCGGGGTTTTGGACAGGCAACGCGACTGGCGGGAGCCACTGCGTCCATAGCCAATTGAGCATAAAGACCAATAACCACGCGCTGGCCCAAGCATCTCCTCGCCGGTTGGGTCGCCTGATGGGACACGGGCGAGGCACGCGGACCAAGGCGCGGCGGGCAGCAGGAGGCGGCAGCGTGGCATTCAACGGGGAAGCGTCAGCTTGTCGCTTGCCACGGGAGGGTGTCAGGCGTGAGTTGCGCGGACATAGCTGGAAGCGGTCGCATCTCTACTTCAGTTCAGGTCGGGCGCATCGTTGATGAAAGAGGCAACGGGCGTTCCTCCGGTTGACCAAGGATAAGCGCCACGAGGCGGGCAAGGCGTTGAGGTGTTCAGTTTGATGTAGGCGAGGTTTACTTCGTTTTAGAAGGGTTCGTAGCCGAGAAGCCGCAGCCAGTGATTATAGTGTAAATCATCAGTCGATTACCCGTGTTTGGCACAGGGGCATTCCGCCTGCTTTGGTTGGCTTGTGGGTTCACTTTTAGTTGAAGGCGTCGGGCGGGAGTTCGTTGGCGCTGATGATGGTCACGGGGCCGAAGCTGTCGGTGCGGCTGGTTTCGCCGCAGGGTCTGATGCCGTCCATGGTCATGAGGCGTTCGGTGACTTCGCCCACTTCCCAGCCCCCCCAGGCCTCGCGGGTCTCTTCGCGCACGACCATGCTCGGCAGGCAGGCCACAATCTCGCGCAACAACAGGCGGTAGCGGTCGTCACCGGTCAGGCGGCTGAGCGTGAGCAATTCGACGCCCGAGGCCTGGTAGATGCCGGGCGCGCCGTGTTGGTTTTGCACGTTGGCCAGCACCGCGCCGCGCGGATCCACCCCGGCGCGAGCGAGGGTCGAGTTGGCCGGGAAACGCGTGTCGTAAAGCAGCACCCAAGTCTGGAACATGTCGGCGGCTTCCACCGCCCAGGCCAGATGCTCGGGGTCGTGCGTGACCTGGTGGAGGTGGACGAGTCCGGCGACCAAGGCGTAGGCGCTCTCACTGTCGGCCGCCATGAGGGCGTCGCCCACGCCGCCGTAAGTGAGCCCTCGCGCGAGGGAATCCTGGCGGCAGAAGGTCGCGAGACGCACGGCGGTGGCGAGGTATTCGGGTCGGCCAAAACGGCGGTGGCCGCGCACGAGCGCCTCCAAGGCGAAGGCCGAGGCGGTGGATGGTCCCCACAACACCGCGCCGGTGTCGGGATTGATCGAGTAGCCGAGGTGGCCGTGGCGCTCGGTGGTTGCCACGATGGCATCAAGAAAGCGGAGGGTGGTTGCGGCCCACTGCGGCCCGGCGGTCTCGCCGCGGGCTTCGACGAGCTCGATGGATTTGAGCAGGTCGCGGCCGCATTCAAGGGTGCGCCGGACAAAGGTGAAGGCGCGGCAGCCGGGACGTTTCAGGTCGAAACTGAGCCAGCGTGGGTTGCCGTGTTCAAAGCCGGCGCCAAAACCACCGTGGAAAAAGCCGCTCGCGGCCTGCCCGGTGCAGAGGAAGTCGAGCATGCGTCTGGCCCGCGCCCGGCGGGTGGGGTCTGCGGACTGGAGCATGGCGACGGCCATAGGGCCGCCGCCGGACCAGCCGGATTGCAGCAGATAGATGGGATTGGCACTACGCATCGCGACGGGGGCGGTGCAGTAAAAGCCGTTGGACTCGTCCCAGTTGAGGCGGTCGTATTTGGCCTCCACCAGATCGGCGGCGGTGCGCAGGGCGGGCATCGGGTTAAGCCGCACCGGGTTGCCGCCTTGATCGCGTGCTGCAAAGGCCCGGCGGGACAATTCGCCAACAAAAGCCGGGATCGATGGAGCCGTTACTTCGATGATTTCAAAGGCTGCGCGGAACTCGGTTCCGGCCTGGAGCGTCATGCCCGGTTCGTCGCACGCGATCCAATCGCAGAAGCGGTAGCGGCGCAGGCGTTGCACCGGGAAGGTGATAATCACTTCGACCGGCCGGCCGGGCAATGTGCGCAGAGTTACTCCAGTGACTCCCCAGTCGCCGTAGATCGGCACGCGGACAAGGGCACCGCGCCCGGTCGTGGGGTCGTAAATACCGACGAACGGAGTGGTGAGCGCGTCGGCGGCCAGCTCCACGGTATAGCCGGTGTCGGCGGTGAGGCGCGGCACGTCGGCGATGAGGATCGGGCCTTCGGGCGAGATGCCTTCCGCCGGGATGTGCGGGCAGTAGGGCTGGGGCGAACAGAGGAAGCGGTTGCCCGCGTAGAGGACGCCGGGAGCCAGCACGTAGCTGGAGCACGGCAGGTCGAGTTCGATGGTCTGCCGGAGGGCGACGCCGGGCAGGGTTTGCGCGGTGGTCGCAGTCCAGGTGACGGCGTGGCAGGAGCTGGAGTGAGTGATTTCACGGCGTATGCTCAGTCCGGCGGAGGCGTCGGTGCCGGTGAAAACCGCGGCCTCGGCAGGGTGGGACGGGGAGGCGACCAAGGGCTGGGCGACGATGCGTCCTTCAACGATTCGGCCGACGGATGGAGCTGGAAACGGGAGGGTCAACGACATGGCGGGTAGTCGGCGGGTTTGCCAATTAGCAATAGAGGCGGACTTCGGAGACGCGGGCCTCGGAAACGCCGTGGGTGGCGAGGATTTCCAACTCGACGACGCTGGCGGTGCGCGGGGCGGGCAGGCGGTGGACGCGTTTGCGTTGGTAGTTGAACGTCTCTTCGACGACCACTTCGCCGTCGAGCCGCAGGCGGTAGTGTTGGACGAGTTCCGGCTGCGCGCCGCGGATGATATGGCGGTTGGAGTGGTCGCTACCGGTGAGCATGAGGGTGCGTTCCAAACCGCTGTCGAAGGTGAGGTGAATCTCGCGGAGCGGCGCGGCGGCGGGCAACTCCAGCCGCAGCGTCGCCGGGAGCGCGGCGGAGTGCCAGGCGTGGATGCCCTCGACCGCCCACGGACCCCAGACGGGTTTTTCCGGGCGGGCATGGCCGTCCACCACGGAGGCGGCGGGGGTGACGGCGCTGCTGGCGCTCACGCGGGCCGAGCGCGCGAGGTCGAGCGGGTCGGTGTTGACCACGCCGGGGATGAAGGCGTCGTCCTTGGCCAGGAGCTGGCGGAGCGCGGCCAGGCCGTCGCCGGTTTCGAGCTCGGCGGTGTGGGTGGCCTGGCGGGCGGTAAGCAGGGCGACGGCGGCGCCCACGGCCTGGCCGCCGACGGCGCAGGTGCCCATCACGCGGGTGCTGCCGAAGGCGATGTGCGAGGCGCTGATGTTACGCCCGGCGAAGAAGAGGTTGGCGAGGTTGCGCGAGCTGTAGCTGCCGTAGGGAATGCTGTAGAGACCGGGAAACTGGTGCCAGACGCAGGGCGGCAGGTGGGTGGCGTCCATGCCCTGGATGGGATGGAGATCAATCGGCCAGCCGCCGTAGGCGACGGCGTCGGGGCGGGCGGTGGAGTTATACACATCCTGCTCGGTGAGCACGTGGCGGCCGAGGAAGCGGCGGCTCTCGCGTTTGCCGGGTATGGGCGCGACCCAGTCGAGGGCGAAGTTGGCCGAGCCAGGGTGGTCGCCGGAGTTTTTGACGTAGTCCCAGATGCCGAGGGCAATGCGCAGCAGTTCGTGGCGGATGGCCTCGTTGTCCTTGATGGAGTCGAGGTGGCCGCCCCACTCGATCCACCAGTAGCCGTAGCTGTAATCGCTGAACGGGCGTTTGGTGCGGAAGTCTTCTTTCTTGAATTTGCGGGTCCAGGACGGCGCGAGGTAACGCTGGGGCGAGCCGTGGTCGCGGGCCATGAACATGATGGAGGAACCGAGGTGCTGGGCGTCGGGTCCCTCGGTGGCGAGCGACTCGTGGTAGGCCGAAGGCCCTTCGCGGCCGACCACAAACTCGGCCCCGGCCTCGGCCCCGAGGCGTCCGTCGCCGCTGCAATCGGCGAACCACGGCGCGCGCAACACGAAGGCGTCTTCAGTGCTGTTGCGCAGGGCGTGGACGGCGGTGATGCGGGGCTGCCCGTCGGCACCGGTGACGACCTCGGCGGCGGTGCAGGTGGTATCGAGCAGCAGGGTGATGTTGGGCTCGGCTTTGATCTTTTCGTAGAGCAACAGATCCCACTGGCTGAAGCTGCGGTGGGGGTTGCGCACCGCGTCTTCCAGGCGCAGCTCCTCAAGAATGCCGGTCTCGCGGCTGCCGGGTTTGCCGCCGTGGGTATCCGCGCCGACGATGTGCATTCGAATCTCGCTGGAGGCGTTGCCGCCGAGCACGGAGCGGTCCTGGACGAGAATGACGCGGGCGCCGTTGCGGGCGGCGGCGAGCGCGGCGCTCACGCCGGCGAGGCCGCCACCGACGACGACAAAATCGGCGGTGAGTTCGTGCCGGCTTAGAGTGCGGGAAAGGTCCGGAGAGGACGCGTTGCTAGTGGAAGACGTGACGGTGGTGTTCGGCATGGGGGAACGGGCAGCCGACAGTGTAGAGCTGGGGCTTGCCCTTGGGTTGAAGCGTGTTGTTAAGAGCGGCTCAGCCCAAGACGGGCCTTGCGTTTGGGTAACACAAAGCCGAGGTAGCCGGGGCGATGGACGCATTCGTGATCGCTCTTACATCGACCGAAAACGGCTACTGTTTAGAAACGGGCGACTTGGAAACCTGCCCCGGCAGGCTCGGGCCGGGGTGCCAGTCGCCGAGGTGGACAATCTCCTTGAGGCTCGTGACGAGGCCGCGCTCGTTGCGGTAGAGCAGGGCGGCGAGGGCGTCCACCGCGTGGGCGCCAAGCACATCGTAGCGCTGGTCGTAGCCGGCGAAGGCTTTTTCCGAAGGCTGCCAACCCATGACCGCGATACCCACGGAGGGCGCGGTCCCGGCGGCGATTTGCGCGGAGAGAAATTTCGCGCTGGCGGTGGACAAAATGACCGCGTCGATCGACTCGTCGCGAATCCAGCCGGCGAGGTCTATATCTTTGAAATCGGGTGAGAAGAGACGGAAGCGCCGGGCGGCATCGGGCGCGTCGTCGGTCCGGGCCAGAAATGCGCCGCGCCAAGCCCCCTGCATGCGGGTGTGGGTGTCGGTCTCGACCACCCAGCCGGGGCGGCGATAGCCGAGAGCCATTACCTGTCGCAGGATGGTGGTCGCGGTGCGGAACTGGTCAAAATGCACGCGATTCAGCGCGGGGCCTTGGTAGCCGAGTCCAACCACGGTCCAGGCAAACTGGTCCCAAGGCATGGCGTTTTTGTCCGCCAGGCCATCGACGACCGTCATCGCGACCAGGATGATGCCCTCGATGCCGCGCTGGCGCAGCACGCGGCACAGCGAGGCCCCGTCCGGGTAGGCATTCACCGCGTGGTGGCTGAGGTTAAAACCGAATTTCCGGGCCCGCGCGGTGGCTCCGGCGGTCAGGCTTTTCATGCTCGGGGCCGACTGGCTGCGGCCGTCGAACCAGACCATCGCGATGTTGGCTCGCTCGGATTTCGGGCGACGGAGCTGGTGCATCAGGCGCACCACGGTGGGGTCGGGCCGGTAGCCGAGTTCTTTGGCCACTTTGAGCACCTTGGCGCGCGTGCTCGCGCTCACGCGAGGGGCGTTGCGCAGGGCGCGCGAGGCGGTCATCTCAGAGACCCCTGCTGCGGCCGCGACTTGTTTGAGGGAACTCATGGTCGTAGTGGGTTCTTTAGGATGGATAGCCCAAAAACTAGTAGGAGGAGGTTCTGAAGGCTCCTACTGCGTTAGTGAAACGCAACGGGATTATTGCGCGAATAAAATCCTTAAGACGTACGTCGTTACAGTGAATACCCACCCCATGAAAAAAGACCACACCCCAAAAACAAAACTTCGCGCCTACGCTGGCGCCCTGACGCTGCTCTTAGCCACATCCTCAACATATCCACTCTATGCAGCCACGCTGACCTGGGATGGCGGCGGCGGCGCGACCGCCACCTTCTCGACCGCCGAAAACTGGAACCCGGATGGGGTGCCCGTCTTTGCCGGTGCGGGGGATACCCTGGTGTTTTCCAATCTGGCTCCAGGATTCAGCATCACGCCCAGCAACGATCAATCCGGCCTCGTGATCACCGGGCTGACTTTTGCCGGTAATTTGGGCACCAACCAGCTTACCCTCGGCGGCAACGCACTTACGACGCCCGCAACTGCCACCAACGTGGATGTTTTCAACAACACCAACGTCCTGCAGACGATCAACACCCCGATCACCATCGCCGGAACGGGCTCACTTGTTTTTAACAACTCGGCGGGCGATTCAGCTCTAACCAACTCCGTCACGGTGGGCGGTAAGATCACCGGCGCAACCGGAGCCAACCGCACAATTACCAACAACCTGAACAGTGGCGCTACCCTGACCCTGGGTGCCATTGACATTAATCTCGATACTGCAAGCCGCAGTCTGGTTTTTTTGGGAACGGGTAACACCACGATCACCGGAGTGATTGCCGGCGGAGGCAGCGGCGGCAAAACCCTTGAAGTCCAAAATACAGGGGTGACCACGCTAAGCGGCAATAATACCTTCACTACTGGATTGATCGTTCGCGCTGGCGCCACGGTCCGTCTCGGCGCCAACGAACGCCTGGCCAATACACTCGCGGTGACCCTGTCTCCAGTTGCGGGCGCAGCCGCTGGGTCGACCGCGACGCTCGATCTGAACGGCTTCACCGAAACCATCGGGGCCTTGAACCTCGGGTCCAGCTCCACCACCGCGCTGGGCGCGACCAACCAGACGGTCTCCAACGGCACGCTGATTTTGGGCGGCGCCGTGACTTACAACACCACCAGCGGCGTGATCCAAAACGGCAACGCGACGATCTCCGCCAATCTAAACCTCGGAGGCGCGGCGACCCGGCTTTTTGCGGTGAATGACAGCACGGCCAGCACGGCGGAGTTAACCGTCTCCGGCGCCATCTCCAACGGCGGCATCGTCAAGACCGGCGCGGGCAACCTCGTGCTGGCGGGCGTGAATACCTTCACGGGCAACACGGCGATCAACGCCGGTACGGTCACCCTGGCCAATGGCGGCGAGCTGCGCTTTAACATCGGGTCCAACGGCGTGAACAACACGGTGAGCGGAACGGGAGCGTTCGACCTCAATGGCGGGCTGAGGTTCGATCTCTCGGGCGCCAGCACGGTGGATGGCAGCAGTTGGAACATCATCAATGTGGCGACCTTGACCGAATCCTATGGCGGCACGTTCTCGGTCTCCAGTGTAGCGGGTTCGTTTGTTAACAACAGCGGTACTTGGAGCATCTTTGAAAACGGCGCGACCTACTTCTTCACCCAGAGCAGCGGTTTGCTTTCCGTCGCGGCCATCCCCGAGCCTTCAACCTACGCTCTCGTGTTGGCCATGGGTGCCTTGGGCCTGGCGGCCTCCCGGCGGCGCCGGAGTTGATCGGCTGCCGCCCGACCGGTTTGGATTTAGAGGGTTAATGCGTGGGCATTAACCCTTTTTTGGCTCGGTTTCCTTCGGCCCGGCCGGAGGTGTTAGCGTGAACTTTTACCCCATTTCCCCATGGATTCATCGCGTCCTCGCATCTGCTGTTTTGGACACCTTCTTGCCGCCGCCCTTACTGGGGTGTTTTTCTTTTCGACGACCGCTCAAGCGGCGACGCTTACCTTGGATTCCAATCCCTTTGGCGTAACCGACAGTTACCTGCGCGCCGGGGGCAACGCCAATACCAACCAGGGCGCTTCTGCCGAACTGCTGGTCGGAAACACCGCCGGCAGCGGCGATTACCTGCGCTCTGTGATCGGTTTTGACCTCTCCGGCCTGCCGTTCGGTGCCACGATCACCAGCGTCACCCTCACGCTCACCGGTGCCTCCAACGATGCGCTCAGCGCCACCAGCATGATCATCAACCTGCACCGGTTGAGCGTCCCGTTCAAGGAAGGCGACGGCACGGCCGGCTCGGGTGTGACCTGGAACAAGTCCGACGGTAGCAGCAACTGGTCCACCGTCGGCGGAAGTTTCGACGCCACGGTGCTCTCCGCGCTCTCCGGGTTGAACCCCACCACGCTCTCCGGCGCGGCGCAGACTTTTCCCGATACGGTCGACTTGCGTCAGGCGGTCGCCGACGCCGCAGGGAGGCGCATCGACTTTATCCTTAAACGCGCCACCGAGGGCGGTGGCCGCGCCGTGGCCCGCTTTCGCTCGCTGGAGACGCTCGCCGTGGCAGGGAAACCCACTCTCACCGTCACCTACGACGCGCCGGTTTACCCCGCCCAACCGCTGGGCGCCTTGGGCGCCGCCACCGGCTGGGTAAACGTGAAAACCTGGAGCGCCGACCCCAGCCTCAACGCCAAGGGCGACGGCGTGACCGACGACGCTCCAGCCATTCAGGCGGCGATCAGCGCCAACCTGCCGGCCAAAGAGGGCGAACGACAGAAGGTGGCGCGGATTTACCTGCCTGCCGGCACCTACCGCTTGGGCTCGGCGCTGGAGGCCGTCAATGAAAACGGACTTGCGGTTAATTGCCTTATTTTCCAAGGCGCGGGTAACGGTCTCACGACCTTGCAGCTCGCCAACGGCGCGAGCGGTTTTGGCAATGCGACCAGCCCCAAGGCCGTGATCAAAACCAACAATGTGGGCAACGAGGCTTTCAGAAACTACCTCAAGGATTTCACCCTGAACACTGGCACGGGCAATCCGGGCGCGGTAGGGATCGATTTCATGGGGAACAACTCCGCGAGCATCGAGCGGGTGACCGTGCGCTCCGGCGACGGCGCGGGCCTAGCCGGCCTCTGGCTCACGCGCGACACCCCGGGGCCCCTGCTGGTCCGGCAATTCAACGTGGTCGGGTTCGCCACCGGCATCCAGGTTGCCCGGCGGGGCTACACCGCGACCTTTGAGCACGTTGCCCTCCTGGATCAGACCGGCACCGCGTTGCTGAACGATCAGCGTGCCATCGCCGTCCGTCGCCTGGTCGTGTCCGGCGCGCCCAATGCGATCAAAAACACCGGCACGACCGCGCACCTCGTGTTGCTCGACTCCGCGCTCTTCCCCAGCGGCAGCGCTGCCGCCGTGGTGAATGAAGGCGCCTTGTTTGCCCGCAACCTGCTCACCACCCAGGCGACCGCGATCCAGAAGGGCGCGGTCACGGTGGCGGGGCCGACCGTGACCGAGTATCGCAGCAGCGCGACGACCCAGTTTAACACCACGGACACCGAGTCGCTCAACCTTCCGGTGGAGGAGACGCCGGAGCGACCGACCCTGGCGGCCGGCGATTGGGCCAATGCCGGCGACTATGGGGCGGTAGCCGACAACACGACCGACGACAGCGCGGCCATCCAAGCGGCGCTCAATGCAGGCAAGCGCGGGGTTTACCTGCCCGCCACCCCGGGCCAGCCGAATGTGTATCGGGTGAAGGACAAACTGGTGATCCCGCCGGGCGTGGAGATTTTCGACCTCAACTACTGCGTGATTAACCCGGTGCAAAACACTAGCTCGCCCCAAATCGTCTTGGAGGCGGCGGCTCCGTCCGGGGCGGCCCCGGCCTTGCACGTCTCGAATCTTTTGCTGACCACTTATCGTCCTAGGTTTGTGCTTAATCCCGGTCGTGATCTGGTGTTGCGCAGTGTCGAACAAATCGGCGTCTCCACCGTCGGTACGGGGGGGCGACTTTTTCTTCAGGACTATGTGACCGACGCTGCGGGCAGTCTCTATGTCGGACCTGGCTGGAAAGTCTGGGCCCGGCATTACAACCCCGAAGGCCGCAAAATGCAGGATCTCACTGTCAACGACGGCGCCGACCTCTGGGTGCTGGGCTTAAAAACCGAACTCCCGGTCATCAACCTCCGCACCTCGAACAACGGCCGCAGCGAAATACTCGGGGGTAATCTTTTCTCCGTAACCGCGTCGCATCCCCAGCTCACTCCGTTCATCGTGACCTCCGGAGGACAGTTGTCCGCCTCGCTCGTGTTGGCTTTGGACGACCCGAAAGATGACTTTGGCAACGTGGTCAGCGAAGGCGTCTGGAGCGGTTCGGTGCTGGCCCGCTCCGATCCCAGCGTGCCCGTACGGTCCTCCACGGACTCGACCCTCGTTCTCTTGCGCGCAACTTCCACGGCCAGCGATCCCGTGGTCGCCGAAGCGCGGACCAGCGCCACCCTATCGGCTACGCCGTCGCTCCAGCTTTGGTTCCATGCCGACGGCGCGTTCGAACTGGATCGCCAGGCGGACGGCTCGCGCCGGGTGCGAAGCTGGAAAACCACCGACGGCTCCTACGGCTCCGTGGGCGACGATTATCTCTGCCGCTTTTTCCAACCGGAACGTCGCGCCACGGCTTGGCCCGGCGGGCTGGCGGCGGTGCGCTTCGACTACTCGGTCCTGCTCTTTCCCGACTCGGTTTTTATCAATTCCTACAGTGGCTCGTCGTCCAAAGTCACTTGGGCGATCGCGTTTGCACCCGATGATTACAGCGCCACGGCACCCAAGTAGATCCTTTTCAAACTGGGCAGTTCATTGAATGGGTTGTTACTCTACACCGAGGGTGGCCAACTGAAATTTCATGCCTTCGGCTCCAGTCCGTCGGCTTGGACGACTTCAGTTTCCCGTCCCCTGCCCGCAAGCGGCCCGGTGCGCGCCGTCGCCATCCTCGATGCCACCGCAGGCACGGTTTCGCTGGTATCCACCGGTCAGGCCCGGGTCGAGGCCAGCGGCGCGAATGCCATCCCCAATCTCTCGCGGCCGGAGCTCGGGCCTTGTTTGATCAATATGGGAGGCAACTTTGCTGTTCAAAAAACGCTTTTTGCCGACGGCACGGAGTCCACTTACGGCCATTTTTTCCAAGGTCTCATCCGCGAATTTCGCATTTCCCAAACCGCCCTGACCACCGCGCAAGCGGCGGCGTTCGTGACCGTGCCTACCACCACGACTTTGACGACCAGCGCGGCAGTGGTCGGGGTCGGTGCGAATCTCACGCTCACCGCCACGGTGGCGAGCTCCGGTGATGTGCCCACGGGCAGCGTGACGTTTTCCTCGTCCGCCGGGAGCCTGGGCTCCGCGACGCTCAACGGATCCGGCGTCGCCACCCTCAACACGTCCGCAGTGCCGCTGGGTGCGAATACGCTGACCGCCAGCTATAGTGGTGCGGCCTCTTTTGGCACCAGTGTGTCGTCCTCCGTAACGCAAACCGTAATTTCCGCTCTGGAGGCCTGGCGCATCGCCCAAGGGCTCGCGCAAAACGGCTCCGGCACCGCCGCCAACACCGCCGACCCCGACGGCGACGGCTTGAACAACCTGCTCGAATACGCCCTCGGCGGCACCCCGACCGATGCCACCTCCGCGCCGCTCCCCACCGCTGCGCTGGTCCCTTTAACTTCAACTTTGACCTTAACCTTTAAGCGCGCCCGCCCGGCGGCCGAGCTGACCTACACGGTGCAGGCCAGCAGCGATCTCGTTATCTGGACTGACCTCGCCACCAACCCCGGCGCCGTTGGTGAAAAAGTCACCGTGACCGATGCTCCGCCAGCTGATGCGAAGCGACGCTTTATGCGACTCAAAGCATCCGTGCCATGACCTGCTGGGGTGCCGTTTAAACCGCGCTTGTTCCCGGATTATATCAATGGCTGGATGTTTTTAGACTTGGGTGTGTTTCTGAAATAAATCGGGTCGGCGAGAGAGGAGAAGCGGGCTCGGCCCAGGAGATCAAGACGGAGGCGACAGAGTGGGTCGTGCCGACGAGGACAACGCCGGCCCAGCCTGCTTTTCCTCTCACTCGCAGATTTCGACAGCCTGAATTTTTTTAGAAACACATCCTAGGCGAGCCATTGGACACGGCCTGCACGACTTGCCTATGGAAGTCCTGCGCGCGTGAGCGCAAAAGTCCGGGGAAGCGATCACGGCCAACAGTGCGTGAAGCGTCGTTTCGCGACTGGCTGCAGCTTCCACTCATGATGAGGGGAAGGAGGATTATTCGCGGTACGCCGACCCTGAAGCGGAGGGAGAGTTTGGCGTGGAGATGGATATGATTGATGTCGCCTGATGGTTTGGCGAGGCGTTGCGAGAACCGTAACGGAGTGTCAGGGCACCTGGACCTTGAGGCGGAGGAAGCGGCTGGTCTGGTCTTCGGTGTTGAGGGGGGCGTCGGAGACGGTGATGAGGTCGCCAACAGCGGCGTCGCCGAGGGGGTTGGTGACGAGGGTGCGCCAGGTGACCATGTCGCTGCTGCACTCGACGATGTAGGTGAGTTCGCTGGCGGGGCGGGCGCGACGGAAAGTGAGGGTGAGGCGTCCGGTGCCGGATTCGGTGCCGACGGTGGTCGCCGCGGTGGAGGCGGCGGCGAGGGGGTCGAGGTCGAGGGCGTATTCGAGCATGTTGACCAGGCCGTCGCCGTCGGGGTCGGCGGTCATGCCGCTGAAGCTCGAGTTGGCGATTTGTGCCTCGGTGAAGTGGTCCTCCTGCCAGGTTTGGTAGGGCGTCAACGGGTCGGGCACCACGAAACGAACGTCTGCGTAGTAGTTGGAGTTTTGATAGGTGCTCGTTGGGAAAGCCCCGGAGCTGCTTACTGTGTAAACACCGATCTTGCCATCGGACAGGGTGCTCAGGGGGCCGCTAACAACGGACACCTGAGTGGCGGGATTGTAGGCCTGGTAGGCCTGGCCGGAGGCGACCGAGTAGCTGACGACGTAGGTGGTGCCGGCGGTGAGGGCGACAGGGGAGTCGAGGGTGGCCTCGGCCCAGGCGCCGGCGGTGGGGGCTGCGATGGTGACTTGGGCGAGCTTGGTGCCGGAGGAGGTCCAGAGGCGGGCGGTGTAACTGGAGGGGCTGCTGACGGTGGCGTTGTTGAAGGAGGCGTTGTTGATGGGACGCCAGACGCGCAGGGCGGTGACGTAGCCGGCGGTGCCGGTGCGGAAGCGGGTGCCGAGCTCGTAGTTGTTGTCGGCGCTGATGCCTCCCTGGGCGGCGGCGGTGCCGAAGAGGGTGGACGGGGTCCCGGTGATGACGACGGGGGCGCCGGTGGTGACGCTGGTCTCGGCGCTGAAGGTGGAGTCGCCGGCGAGGTTGGTGGCGCGGACGCGGTAGAAGTAGGTGGTCGAAGCGCTCAACCCGCTATCCGGATAGGTGTTGGTGCCGAAAACGGTCGTGCCGATCTGGGCGTAGGTGCCGGAGGCGCCGGTCTTGCGCTCGATCTTGAAGCCGGTCTCGTTGGATGAGTTGTCGGTCCAGCTTAGGTTGACCTGGCTGGGCGAGGCGGACGTGGCGACGAGGGCCGAGGGCGCGGCGGGGATGGTGGAGCCGCCGCCGTCGCCGTCCTCGAAGGCGAGGGTGAGGCCGAACCATTGCACGTTTGTGTAGGTGATGGTGATCTCGATCGGCTCGCCCGGGCGCACGCGGAGGGTGAAGACGCCGACGGTGGTCTTGCCGGAGCCCACGGTGAGCGGCTGGTTGAGATTGGAGGTGACGCTGCCGGTCTTGATCGAGGTGACGCGTGCGGTGGCGGAGTTTTGATAGCTGGTGAGGATCACCGCCATGCGCTTGTTTTTGTTGGAGGTGACGTTGGGCTGGATGGTGAGCTTTCCGACGCCGCTACTGCCATCGCCTGCTCCGGTGAGGGGAGTGCGGTTAACGCCATTCCAGCGGATGCCGGTCATGAAGTCGTAGGTGGTGCGGTTGCCACTGACCTGGGTATAGGTGGCGTTGGCATTCCACCAGGTCGGGCGCGCAGGGCTGGTGGCGGGGGGATTGTCATAGGCGAGGACGGTGAAGCCGGAGGCTTTGAGGGCGGATTCGAGGGTGCCGTCCTGGTAGCCGATGTTGTTGTCGTAGAGCAGGCCTTCCCAGACCGGCTCGGCGATGGTGTAGGTGCCGCTGGCGACGGGGCTGTCGGTCATCTGAATTTTGTAGGCGATGGCCTTGAGCGTGGCGCTGGCCGCAAGGGAGATGGGGCCGGAGTAAACGGTGCCGGTGGTGGAGGTGGGAGTGCTGCCGTCGGTGGTGTAGCGGATGGTGGCTCCGGCGGTAGTTGTGGCGAGGGTGACGCTCTGGGTGTTTTCGTAGATGCCGGGGGCGACGCCGAAGGTGGGCGTGTCGACGGTGGCCCAGGTGCGTGCGTCGGGCGTCTCGCCTGAGTAGGCGGAGGGATCGGTGTCGTTGACGGCTCGGACGCGGTAGGTGTAGGCGGTGCCGGCGGGCAGGCCGGTGTCGGAATAAGCGGTGCTGCCGGGGGGGAGGAAAGCGACGAAGGCAAACGCGCCGGCGGGCATGAGGCGGCGTTCGAGCTCGAAACCGTTTTCGTTGATGGAGGCGTCGGTCCAGGAGAGGTTGATTCGGGAGCCGGAGATGACGGTGGCGACGAGGCCGGTGGGCGCGGCGGGTGGGTTGACCGCAGGGGGCGCGGCGATGCCGTCAACGATGACCTGGGTGTAGCGTTCGGGCGAAGTGGCCTGGGCACCGAGATTATCCGTCACGCGGGCGGTGTATTCGTGCATGCCGGACGCGGCGTTGAAGAGGGTCCACTGGAAGGGCGCGGTGGTGTCTTCGCCGATCTTGGTCGCGCCGTCGAAGAACTCGACCTTGGCGATGGTGCCGTCGGGGTCGCGCACATCGGCGACCATGGTCAGGCGGGGAGCGGCGCGGGCAGGGAGGTCGAGGGTGACGTCGGGCGGGAGGTTGAGGGCGGGGGGCAAGGCCACCGCAGTGCCGGGACCGACGAGGGAGACGTCGTCGATTTCAAAGGCGGCGGAGCCGGAAAGGGACTGGTAGGCGCTGGACTGGACGACGATGCGGTCGAAGCCGGTGCCTAGGTCCACGTTGAATGAGAAATTTTTCCAAGTGGAGGTCGCGCCGTCGGCGACGTTGCCGGCCAGATTTTTGTCCACGAGGAGGGTGGCCTCGTAGGGGAAGGCGCCGGCGCGAACCGGCCAGCCGTCGGTGCGGGAGGGATCTTCGCCGAAGGCGAGATTATTGTTTTCGAATTCGCCCTTGATCCCGTAGAGGCGGACGCGGAAACGGGTGCCGTCCCCGCCGGTGGTGCGCGCGCGGAAGCCGAAGGTCTGCGTGCCGCGGCGCATGCGGTTGTCGTTCACGAATTGCGCGGCTCCGCCGAAGGTGCCGCCGGCGATCTTGAGCACACCTTCGGCGTTGGGAGCTTTGCCTTCATCGAGATTGCCGTAAACATGCCAGACGCTGTGGGAGGAAAAGCTGTTGTAATTGCTGGTGTTGTTGATCGCGGCAGGATTCGCGAAATCGCCGTTGGTGAAGGCGTTGGTGTAGTCAGTTAGCGATACATCAAACGTCTGCGGGATGGAGGCGGTAGCACCGTATTTATCCCAGACTTTGAGCGTGACCGTATAGCTGCCCGCCGCCGGAAAGTAGTGGTAAAAAATGCGGCCGAACTCGTCGATTTTTCCATCGTTATTCAAGTCCCAACCGTAGGACCAGATGCCCTTGCTGGTGGCGCTGGCATCAGCGCTGTCCGCCGAGGCGCTGGCAGAAGCGTCGAGCTTTACCGCCAAGCCGCCGACGGCGGTGGGGGTGAAGGCGGGCACCGGCGCGGCAATGGGCGAAGCGGGCGCGTCGAACGTGGTGTTGATGACACGCGAATAGGCGCCGAAGTCGCCGGTGACGTATTTGTTAAAAGGGAGACGAACGCTGGACTTGAAGGTGACATTGCGGAACTCGGATCCGCGGAAATTGCGGTTGTAGGCGGGGCTGATGTCGTGCGGCACGTAGGTGGCGTCGGTGTAGCCGACGAAGACGACGTTTTCGAAGTCGGACGAGTTGCCGTTCATCTTGATCGCGCTACGGCGGTTATCGGAGGGCGAGACGACCGCTATGCCGTCGCGAAAGTGGTAGTTTCCGGAGTATTCGACGCGAATGCCGTTTCCGCGGAGTTCCCAGCCGAGGAAGTCCTCGACCACGCTGAAATAAGGATGAGCGGGCACCCAGGTGGTATCATTGACGGTGACGTTGAAGTAGAGCGCGTCGCCTTCCCGCCGCGTATGGCCCCAGACGTGGACGATATGCGTCGTATTGTAGGCGACGAGACGCTTGAGCTGCCGGATCGGTATCGCGGACACCTCGACGAGGGAGCCATCGGCCAGATTGCGGGCGACATCGCGTTGGGAACTGGGCAGGAGCCGGGTCTCGATGTTGGCCACGAGCCGGTTTTTCAGGCCGGAATCGCCGTTGCCGAAAGAGGCGAAGCCCGCGTTCACGGCTCCAGCGGAGATGTTGTCCTCGCCGGCGATCTGGCCGGCACCGTGGAGCCAGAAACCGACGCCCTCGTAACCGTAATCGAAGTTTTCCAGACGATTACTGCCGCGATCATAGAAGGCCGAGCCGACGGAGCCTTGCATCGGGCTGATGAAAGGAGCGCCACCGTAAGTTTTCATAGCCAGATTTCGCCGCCACGTGCCGATCTCGGCGCCGGACTCCTGCATGATGGCGGTGCCGAGCACCTCGTAGATGACGTTGTCCTCGACGGTCAGATTGGCGTCGTGGTGGGCGATGCCCCAGCCGGGGCTGCCCCAGATGGCGCAGCCCTGGATGTGGGAGGGTACACCCATCCAGTCGAGGGTGCCGGTGCGGTGAAAATGCACGCCGTAGCGTCCGCGTTGGTTGGTGCCGTTGCCGATTTTTTTGTCGAGCTGGACGCCCACTTCGTCGAGATCGCGGTTCTTGTCGGTGCGGCCGAGGTGCCAGAACGCGACGTAGGCGATGTCCACGTCGGAGTTGTGCATGAACATGGCGTGGCCGCGTTTCCAGATCTCGTTGATGCGCTCGGTGAAGTCGATGACGTATCGGACGTTGCCTTTGACGACAATGGTGCGCTTGGGGTTGGTCGGATCTTGGGTTACGGAACCGAGGTTGCCGTTGATAAATGGTTCTTCGCCGACGAGGTTGCCGGCGTTGGAAATATCTCGGCCGGAGAGGTTGTTGCCGGATTCGCTGCTGATCTCGATGTTGCGGGAGAGGTTGCCGACGTGGATGGCGAAGTCGGCGGTGACGCCGACGGGCTTGGTGACGCCAGTGGGTCGTAGGTGGTTAAAACGCAGGCGGGTGCGGTCGCCGGTGGTGACGTCCTGATGTTCGAAGTAAACCTTGTTACCTTCGATGCCGGTGATTTTCAGCCGCTCGGTGTCGAGGGCCTGATTGGCGAGGACGCGGGAAAACCAGTCGAATTCGAGACTGAAGGGCGGGCGGGGGTAAACGGGGTCGAGAGGGCTAGAGCCGGTGCCGGCGAGCACGAGGATATCGCCGATCTGCCAGCCGGAGGGAATCTGCTTGAAGGTGAGGAAGGTGTCGCCGATGCGGGCGTCGCCGGCGAGTTCGAGGTAGGAATCCTTCTTCGCACCGTGCATGGTAACCTTGCCCTTGGAGACGACGCCGCGGCCGAACTGCTTGGTGTCGCCGGGGGCGAAGGCGGTGTTGCCGTTGGCGTCGCGGCGGTCGCCAGTGATGAGGATCTTGGCGGAGAACTGGGCCGGGATGGGCGCGGTGGGGGTGCCGATTTCGAGGACGGCGGTCTTGGTGGGCGCGAAAAGGGTGTCGAGGACGATCTTGGTGTTGCGGTCGTTGGCGAAGCGCAGGGCGCCGTCCACACGCACGGTGTCGAGGCGGACATCGCTGTTGAGGTCGTAGCGCACGTCGACGCCGTCGGGGATAAGGACCTTGGCCCCGGCGGGTGGGATGATCCCGTCTTGCCAGGTCGAGGTGGCGGACCAGTCGCCGCTGGCGACGGCGGTGTGGGTCTCGCTGCCGCTGGGTAGGATCAGGACAAGATCGGCGGCCTCGGCCAAGCACACGGGGCTGTCGCAGGCGCGAGTCAGTTCGGGCGATGCAAGGAATAAACTAAGGAGTGCAGATATTCCACTTAGCAAGGAGCGTGAGATTCGGGGAAGTGTGTGGCTTTGCATGCGGGATGTGTATTCAAAAACAGGACTGCATATAGCGATCAGATGAAAGCCATTAGTTTCGGTGATGTATTTTTTACATTATCTATACACTTCATGAAGTTTGAGATTCAAGGTCCGAAAGGGCGCTGGGTGAAGGGCTGATTTATAGACGTCGATTGCACGCAGGTAAAATTACCTTCAATGAGGTGGTGCCGGAAAACTGGACAGGAGGGATCGTTAAATCCAAACCCGAAAAACGATCCGAAACATGACCAAGAAAAACCGACGTAAGTTCAGTGCCGAGTTCAAAGCCCAGGTAG
>CAIRBK010000047.1 GCA_903876795.1 uncultured Verrucomicrobiota bacterium | reverse complement strand
ATGCGGCCGGTGTCGGTGGCGAGCGCCTCGATCTGCTCGTCGAGCTTCGCGATGGGGTCGTCGCTCGCGAGGGTGATGTTGGCCGACGCGGTGAGCGCGGAGACGATGCCGAAGACCTTGGCCTCGTGCGAGGTGATGGCGGACGAGACGAGGGTCTGGGTCTTGGCCTCCTCCAGGCGGAGGGGATCGTTCTGGCCGGCCTCGTCGCGCTCGTGGTCGTCGATGGCGATTTCGAGCGCCTGAGGGAGACAGTTATAGGTGGGATCACTGGCGGCGAACTCAAGGCGCTTGGCCGGGCCGCCGACAGCGCGGGAGGTGTCGATGACTTGGAACGTATTCTTGTCGTCGAAGCTCTTGTATTGGCCGGTGGCGGCGGGAACAACCACCTCGGGCGCGAGGAAGTTGGCGAGCGTGGCGGAGATGTCCTGGGCGAGGCCGCGCGCGTAGTTGGTCAGCGTGACGTTGTATTTGGTGGAACTCATTTTTCGGGTGGTGACGGTTGGGTGAAGGGAGGTGGATTACGGAAGGGATTCGGATGTCAGCGGGAGGGGGCGGGCTTCACCCAACCTCTCGCCCACAGACGCGGCTCGCGGCGTTGGAGGCGGCGCATCGGTCGGTCATGGGCCTGAGCCCACTCCCTCCCGTTGCTGGCCTCCGCCTGGCGATCCATCGTCTCTGGGCTTCGCCGCACTCCGAAAAAGGCGGAGCGGGCGGGCGGCTTAGGTGAGGGATTGGGGGGCGATGAGGACGGCCTCGATGAGTTCATCGATGGCTCCGGTTTCGAGGGCCTGTGCAACGAGAGTGCGCGAGCCCGTGCCTGCGTCTGGGATGACGCGACCATCGGCGGTGAGCTGAAGATAGGTGCCGGGTGCGGTGACGGCGGCGGCGAGCTTCACGCGGACGGTGCCGGCGAGTCCGCCCGCGCCGATGGCGACGGTGACTCGATCACCGGCTTTGCCGTCGGTGAGAAGAATGCCGAGGGGCTTGACGGGGAGAAGAGTAACGAGGGCGACTTTGCCGAGGAAAAGAACGACAAAGCGTCCGACGAAACCGGTGAGATCGGCGCTGGCCTCGAAAGGCAGAATGGCGTTGGTGCGAGCGAGAGAGGTCTTCATGGGAAGGATGAGGGCGGGCGGTTAGCGGAAGAGTTCGGGAGCCTCGGCCTTGGCCTTGGCGTAGATGGTCTGGAAATCGGCGCTCGGGTGGGCGGCGCGGACGGCGGCGAGCTTCTGCTCCTGCCGCGTGATGAGGTTGGCGGGATTGGCGGCGTCCTCGTGGCCGGGGGTGAGGCGGGCGAGCACTGGGTTGATCGTGAGGGCGTCGAGCGCCTTCACGGCCTTGGCTTCGTCGCGGAGGAGCGCATCGACCCAGAAGCCGCGCGCGTCGGTGTCCTTGGCGGGGAGGCGACCGGCGCGGACGGCGGCATCAACCAGCGACTCGGCGCGTTGGCGGGCCTGAGTGGCGAGATTGGCCTGAAGGTCGGAGACCTGAGACTTGAGGGCGGAGACGGAGCGCGAGACCTGCGAAACGAGGTCGGCATCTTCGGTGGCGGACGCCTCGACCAGCGAGAGCGAGCGGAGCGTGGAGATGAGAGTTTGCATGAGCGGTTGCTCGTGCGCGGTGTCAACGGGGGCGGCGGCGAACAGGGGCGCGATGCGCTTGAAGGCGGCGCGATTGACGAGGCCGCCCATGTTGATCTCGGAGCCGGTGACGTGGCCGGACGCGTCGAGATGGAAGGTCGGGGAGAAGCGCCGGAAGGTGCGGCCCTCGACGGCGCGTTTACCGGCGTCCGACCATTCGATGCGGGCGCGCACGCCGCCGGTCTGCGGATCGTCACCGGCCCAGTAGAACTCGGTGGGCCACGCGGAGGCCTCGCGGTCTTCGTGATTGAAATCGAAGAATGGCCGATCCTCGCGGCCTTCGGCAGCGGCGGTCATTTTTCGCGCAAGGAAAGTTTGGAGCACGGCGACGGTGGCGGCGCAGAACCGTGAGCTGGCGTTCAACGCCGCCGTAAAATCGCTCTCGTTGAACCAGGCGGGAAAAGTCGCTACATGATCATTTGGCAGCGGTTTGTGTTCGCCGGAGTTCCCTCCGGAGAACGCCGTTTTTTGGCGGCGTAAAGTAAGCAGGAGCCAAGATCGCGCGCAGAAATTGTCGGCGGAAACTAGAACAAATGTTCTAAATGGCACGGCGGGTGCTGATTCGCGTGGATATGTCATCCATGTTGAAACCGGTCATTTTGGACCTCGATAACACTGTGATTCAGCAGTCCGAGTTTTTGGCTCGGGCTCAGCCTACCGTCGTGGGGTGGCGGCATCACGACAACGCTTTGAGATACTGGAGCTATAAGACTTTCCTGCGCGGGTTGGCCGATGACGTGAAGGCGAAGCTCGGTGCGGTGGAGGGGCACTGTTTCTTTTATGGCACCAGCGATTCGCATCACCTGACGTGGGCCTTGTTGACAGGATTGAAGCGCAAGCCGGTGAGCGTCGTCTATTTCGATGCCCATGCCGACATGAACCACATGTTCATGGGCCCTCTTCGCGTGGGTGCGGGCACGTGGGTATCGCGCGCCGCCGAGCTGCCGGGCGTGGATCGTATCCTCGGCTTCGGCATGGACAAGGATCTGCGTTACATCGGCAACCCGCCCGTGCCCATCGGGCCCTACACGCATGAGTTGAATTTTGTGCAGTCCGGGAAGGTGGAGTTTTATATGAACAACTATCCATGCTCCCGGTTTTTTGGGCGCTTCAAGGCGACATCACGTTGCGCGCAATTCAAACCGGGATGGTTCTCGACCGACGTGGCGTGGAAATCGTTCCGCGAGCTGGGCGTGAAGAAAGTGATCACCGAAGCAATCGATGCCTTGGCGACCGAAGACATCTATATCAGCATCGACAAGGATGCCATTCGCCCCTCGGAGAGCGTGACCAACTACACCGGACGTTTCGCCGGAGAAATGCGGTTGGAACAGTTGACCGAGGCGCTCGGCTTGATCGCGAAACGCAAAAACATCGTGGCGATGGATGTGACCGGGGACGGGTCATCGCCCGCGTTCGGCAAGGAGTATTGGGGCAAGGAGATGTTCCGAAAATGGAAGGATGGCGACGTGGATGCGTCCCTCTTTACCAAGCCGGAATCCGTCGCGATCAACTCCCGCATCAATCTGGAAATTCTGCGCGCGATCGGTGTGCCCGTGCGAGACGAGGCACGAATCTGAACCCGTCTATACGAAGGTCAAAAGCACACCGTCGCCATGTGGATCAAAAGCTTCATCCGGGGGTATATCTCCTTTCTGAAATCGGCGCTTCGCCCGCCCTTGCTCGTGGTGGTGTGCTCGTTGTTGGTGCTCGGGCCGTATGTTCGGGCGCAGTTGTTGGCGTATGAAATCGTGCAACGAAAGGCGGCCTACGGCGATTCACTCGCCCGCGCCGGAGCGGCGTTGACGGCGGAGTTCTTCGTCATGGCGCTCGTCGCCTTCTCCGTGTGGCCGTGGATCAGGAGAGCGGCGGATTTTTATGGTTTCGCCTGGGTCGGGCTCGTTTGCAGCGTGGGGGCGGAGTCGGCTTTTTTCATCAAGAACGAAGCCGCGTGGCCCAACTGGGTGGCCGCCGGAATCGGATCGGGGCTCTTGCTCGCCGTGGCGGCGAGGCTGGTGGGGCGAAGCAAAGAGCGCGGTAAAACCTTGGCCGGCATTTTATCCGGCACGAGTCTGCTGGGGTTTTTGTTCACCTTAATTTTGCCGGGCGGCGGCGATCCCAACGGACTGCTCCATCTGCATGCCGTGCTGATCGTCTTTCTCACCGGATCTTTGGCACTCTGGCGCAGAGTGAAATCAGCCGACGGCACCGAGTGCACGGCCGCGGGCAGCCACAACAAACGTTCCGGAGATCGGTGGGTGGCGTTCGCGGCCCTGACGGTGGCGGTTTCCATCGGAGTGCTGGCTTCGGCCGCGCTGCTTCAAGCCGGCACAAACAGCGAACAAGAGGCGAACGTCAGCCGCGTAATTCTGGGGCTGGGACTCGGCGTAATCGGCTCGCTTGTGTTTGAGTTTATGCCAGGAAACCAAAGAGGCATCGCCCGCTTTGCTTTGCTCGCGCCGGTGTTGGCCGCCGTCCTGGGCCTGTGGGGCGGTGACGCGGGCTTTCACGCGGTGAGCCTGATTTCAGTCGCGGCTTTCTACCTGATTCCGTGGCTCTGCGAGTGTCAGTCGTCGCAGGGTAGCGGCGTTCTCATCCTATCGGTGCTGCCCTTGGGCATCGCGCTGGGTAGCTGGCTGGTTCTGGTCGCCGCAGCCGACGCCAATCTGTCTCGCGCGTTGATCGGGATACCGATTCTCGCCACCGCCGCATGTCTCGTGGTTGCGTGGCAGAAACGACGGGCGAATCCCGCCCGGTCCGGACATGCGACGGCGGTGCCGATGCCAAACCACGCCTGATCTCTCTCACTAAAGCCTTTCGTGTCATAAAATAGAACAAATGTTCCAAAATAACTTCATCATGAACATAAAAAACACCAATCCGGTGGCGCTTTTCCTGGGTGCCCCTTTTCCGCGCCGTTTGCTGAGCCTTGGGGTCATTCTCGCCGGCGTCCTCACTCCGTTGATCGCGGACCCGCTCACGCCGGTGGGAGCCGAGGCCGCCGCCAATGCCGACGGCAGCATCCCCGCCTGGGAGGGCGGCCTGGTGCAAAGTCCGGCGAGCTGGACACCGGAGTCGCGGCGCGAGCAGCCTTTCGCGGCGGAGACGCCGCTGTTCTCCATCTCGAAAGCGAACCTGGACCAGTATCGGCAAAAGCTTTCGCCGGGCCAGATCGCCTTGATGGAGAAAATCCCCGGCTACCGCATGGACGTGTATCCGACCCGGCGCTCGGCGGGTTATCCGGCGGAGTTTTATGAACGCACGCAACGCAACCTCGACCTCGCCAAGCTGGATGAGAAGGACGACATGCTCACCGGCATCGGCGGCGGGTTTTTGTTTCCCCGCCCGACGAACGGCATCCAGGCGATCTGGAACAATCGCCTGCGTTACTACGGCACGGGCTACATCTCGCATGAGTTGTCGGCCGACGTGAGCGTGGAGGGTCGATTCACGCCGAGCGTGAATCGTTATTCGACGTATGCGCCGTTTCACGATTTCGCGCTGAAGGACTTCGCCGCCTACGAGGACGTTTACGCCTACCAATACTCCGAAACCATCAGCCCGGCCCGCCTGGTGGGTGATCTGGCGCTCTACAAGGAACGCATAAACTCGTTGGCCGAGGCATGGATTTATAGCGCCGGGCAACGTCGGGTGCGGCGCTCGCCCTCCTACAATTACGACAGCCCCGCATCGGAAGGCGGGTTGATGACCATCGACCAGGTGTTCGGCCTGACCGGTAGGCCGGACCGCTACGATTGGACGCTCAAGGGAAAGCAGGAGATGTATATTCCCTACAACACCTACAAGCTGACCGACCCGCGGGTGGACGCCAAAGAGGTGATCAAGCCGGGCGCGCCGAGCCGCGATCTGGTCCGCTACGAGTTGCACCGCGTCTGGCAGGTGGAGGGCACGGTCAAGGCCGGCATGCGCCACCTGCTGCCGAAACGCGTGCTGTTTCTGGACGAGGACAGTTGGCTGTGCCTAGTCGCGGATTACTACGACGCGCGCGGCGAAATCACGCGCGTGGTCGAGTCATCGATGATCCAGGCGACCGAGCTGCCCGCGCCCATCGTCCAGGCAAGTTGGTCGATGGATCTGCCCTCGGGACGCTACTTCATTCTGGGCCTGCCGGCCTTGGGCAAGGAATACGACCTTCTCGCCCTGAAAGAGGGGCGCACCAGCGCGGGCCTCTTCACGCCCACGGAACTGCGCGCCCGCGGGCAACGCTGAACACCTCCTCCACCTTCAATCCTTCCTATCATGACCACGTTTTATTATTCCCGTTCTCGCCGAAAACACACCCGCTCGGCGGCGGCGACTTTGCTGCTCGCGCTGTGCGCTGCGGAGGCCGACGCCTTGACCTTTGAGTTTGGCGATATCGCCGGACGTTTCGACACCGTGCTGACCGCCGGCGCCTCGGTGCGAACCGAATCGCGATCCCCCGAGCTGGTGGGAACGGATAACGGCGGCAGCTCGGACGCGGCGCTCAACGCCGACGATGGCAACCTCAACTACGACAAAGGGAAAATCGTATCCGCCCCGGTCAAGGCCACGCACGACCTGGAGTTTACCGGGTCGAATTGGGGCGCGCTCGTCCGGGCGAGTTATTTTTATGATGCCGGCGCGGCGGAGACGGAGCGCACCGAATTGCCCCGCTCGGGACGTCATGATTTCCGACTGCTCGACGCCTACATCTACGGCAAAACGGACGTGGCCGGACGACCCGTGCAGCTCCGCCTGGGGCAACAGGTGATCAGTTGGGGCGAGGATATTTTCACTTCGGGCGGCATCAACGCGATCAACGCGGTCGATGTCGCGGTGCTGCGCAAACCGGGTGCGATCTTGAAGGAGGCTTTCCTGCCCAGCCCGGCGGCCAATCTCGAGGTCGGACTCAGTGACATGGTACAGTTTCAAACCTATTATCAGGTCGAGTGGGTGGGCGCGCGGCTCGATCCGGTGGGCTCCTATTTCTCGGTGTCCGATGTGACCGGCCCGAGCCGGCGCGGACTTTATTTTCCGGGTTTTGGCGGCGACCTCGGGCCCGCGGCGGTGCCGCACCGAGGCAAGGAGGAGCCGAGTGACACCGGGCAGTTCGGCGTCGCTCTGCGCTGGCAGGCGGCGGGTATCGAGACGGATTTCGGGTTCTACTACATTCGGACCTACAGCAAGTATCCGAGCCTCGGCGCGGACTTCGCTCTGGTGCCGCTCGATCCGAGCGATCCGGGATCGCCGCTCACGCCGTCGCCCATCGCGATTTTTGAAAACTATAAATCGGATATCGACGTGTTCGGCGTGAGCTTCGCCAAGGTGATCGGCGAAGCCTCGGTGGGCGGCGAACTTTCCTACCGGCCCAACGATTTTACCGGCATCGATGCGTTCAGCACGTTTTTCGCCAACGGAGCCGCTTCGCTCGTGCCCGGGCAGGTCGTGACCGACGACGGCGCGGTGGAGGAGCAACGCTGGCAGGCGATTCTGAACGGCGTGCGGATTTTCAAACCCAGCGATGCCTACATGGGCGAATTCGTGGGACTCATCGGCGCGACGACCTTTACGACCATCGCCGAAATCAGCGCGATTTATTATCCCAGCCTGAGCGACGCCGTGGTGTTCGACGCGCCGGTCGGGCGCACGGTCGATGACCTGGCGTGGATCTACACCATCGACGCCACGGCCACCTATTCCGGCTTGGGCGGCGGGGATCTCACGCTGGCGCCGCAGGTTTCTTTCACCCACGAATTTTCCGGCACCTCGCCGAATCGTTATCCGGTGGAAGGGCGCAAGAGCCTGCGTCTCGCGTTGAACTACATCTATCGCAAGGCGTGGAAAGGCGATGTCGGCTACTCGATGTATTTCGGGGCCGGCGCGGTCAACGATGTCGGCGACCGCGACTACGTTTCGACGACGCTGACCTATTCCTTCTGACGCGCCCGATCATGTCGTCCTTGCCGCCCGATCTTCACCGTGAGCCGCCGCCTTGGTGGCCCAAGCCCCCCGAGCCGCCGCCGCAGATTCCGGAGCCACCGCCCGAGGTCGCGGGGGAACGCGACCGGCTGGCCCGTCTCGTCGCCTATGCCGAGCTGCATCTTTTCGCCCAACGCAAATGGGTGCTGCTGTTGTTCGCGGTCTTCACGATGGCCACCGGCTACATGGCAAGTCGGCTCCATCTCGATGCCGGTTTTGAAAAACAACTGCCGACCGAGCACGAGTTTGTTCAGACCTTCCTGGATCACCAAAAAAACCTCGGCGGCGTTAACCAGTTGCTCGTCGTGCTCAACGTGCGCGAAGGCACCATCTGGACTCCCGCCTTTCTCAAGTCGCTGTATGAGGCCACGGAGACGCTGCGTTATCTGCCCGGCGTGGACCGGCCGACGGTGACCTCGCTGTGGACTCCGAACATACGGTATGTCGAGGTGACCGAACACGGCTTTGAAGGCGGACCGGTGATGGATGGCGACATCACGCCGGACCGACTCGCCGCCGACTCGATCAACGCGATCCGCAAGCGCACGCGGCTGGGCGGCTACGTGGGATCGCTGGTCGCGGGCGACGAATCGGCGGCGATGATCTCGCTCTCGCTGCTGGAAAAAGATCCGCAGACAGGCGAGCCCATCGACGCGTTCGCGTTGAACGAACGGCTTGAGCGCGAGCTGCGCCACCGCTTCGACGCGCAGGGCATCACGGTGCACATGCTAGGCTTTCCCAAGCTGATCGGCGACATCGTGGCGGAGATGTCGAGCGTGCTGCTTTTTTTCGGCGTCGCGTTTCTGCTCACGGCCGGGGCGGTCTATGTTTACTCGCGCTCGTTCATCCTTACCGGCATCGCCCTCTTTTGCTCGCTCGTCTCTCTGGTCTGGCAACTCGGGGTGCTGTCGTGGCTCGGCTACGGCCTCGATCCCATGGCCATTCTCGTGCCGTTTCTCGTGTTCGCCATCGGCGTGTCTCACGGCGTGCAGCAGATCAACACCATCGGCAACGCGATCTGCGAAGGCGCGACCAGCCTGGAGGCGGCGCGGCGGAGTTTTCGCGAGCTGCTCGTGCCCGGAGCCATGTCGCTGGCGACCGCCTTCGTGAGTTTTATCACGCTCGTGCTGATCCCGATCCCGGCGATCCGCGAGCTGGCCATCGTCGCGTCGATCGGTGTCGGCTTCAAGGTCTTCACCAACCTCGTGATGCTGCCCTTGCTGGCGTCGTTCTTCGCTTTTGACCGACGTTTTTTCACGCAGTTGAAAACCATCCGCGAACGTCGGCTCGGCCTCGTGCGCCTGCTCGCCGGAGCGGCCGGACCCCGGGCGGCGTTCGTGGTGTCGGGCCTGTTGCTGGCGGTGTTTTTTGTGGCGTGGCAGCAGGCGAAGGGCCGACAGATCGGCGACGTTTTGCCGGGGGCTCCGGAGCTGCGCGCGGAGTCGCCCTACAACCAGGACGCGCAAATCATCGCGGGTAAATTCGGCATCGGCCTGGACGTTTTGACCGTGCTGGTGGAAACATCCACCGAAGACGTCGCCGCGCCGGCGGTGCTCGATTATCTGGATCGCCTGGGCTGGCGCGTAGGGAACACGCCGGGAGTTCTCTCGGTGGTGTCGGCCCCGCAGCTCATCCGCCTGACCAACGAAGGACTCAACGAAGGCAACCCGCGCTGGGCTTTTCTCCCCGGCAACGAGACTTCGATCAATCAGGCGCTGCGCTCCATCCCCGAGGTGAACAGTGTGCTCAACGAAAGCGCGGCGCTCCTGCAGGTGCATATCTACACCGCCGATCACAAGGCGGAGACGATCAACCGCGTGGTCGCGGCCGTGAGGGCGTTCACCGCAGACGAGCCGCCGCCCGCAGGCGTGCGCGTGCGTCTGGCGGGGGGAAATCTCGGACTCACGGCGGCGGTGAACGACATCGTCGAGCACTCCGAACTGCCGATGATGTTGTATGTGTATGGCTGTATTCTGGTCTTGGTCGCGGTGATGTATCGCGACTGGCGCGCCATGATCTGCTGCTGCACGCCGCTGACCGTGGCGACCTTCCTCGGCTACTGGCTGATGAAGGAACTGCACATCGGCCTCAAAGTCGCGACGCTGCCCGTCATGGTCCTCGCGGTGGGCATCGGCGTGGATTACGCGTTCTACATTTATAACCGCCTCCAGCATCATCTGGCGGAGGGATTGGAAATCAGCCTGGCCTTCCAGCGCGCGCTGGAGGAGGTCGGCAACGCCACGATCTTCACCGCGATCACGCTGGCTGTGGGCGTGGCGACCTGGATTTTTTCCGGGCTGAAATTTCAGGCCGATATGGGGCTGCTGCTCACGTTCATGTTTCTCGCCAACATGATCATGGCGATGACTGCGTTGCCCGCGCTGGCGGTGGTGCTGGAGCGGTTGTTCCCCCGGAAAATCATTCGAAAGGTCTCATGGGCTCACTAAAATTGCTGCTCGGTTTAATCGTCGTCGCCGTGATGGCCGGAATAGCGCTCGGCTCCAGCGCTCGAGCTGCGCCCGAAGATGCAACGCATCGCGAGGGCGTGCCCGATGGCGAAGCCGAGCGTTCTCCGGCGGCGCCCAGTGCGCCCATCCTCGCGATCTCGGCAGCGGGTCCGCGCCTCGTCGCGGTGGGGGATCGCGGCCATGTCCTGCTGTCCGACGATGAAGGTGAAACCTGGCGGCAGGCGCGCGCCGTGCCCACCCGCGCCTTGCTCGTCGCGGTGGCGTTTAGCGACGCCCGCCGGGGTGTGGCGGTGGGTCAGGGAGGCGTCATTCTGCGCACGGTCGACGGAGGTGATACCTGGGCGCTGCAACGCCCGCGCGACGCCGACTCCGTGTTGTTCGCAGTCGCCTTCGTCGATGCGCGGCACGGCTGGGCGGTGGGTGCGTTCGGGCTCGCGTTCGAGACGACGGACGGAGGTGTGAACTGGAGTCGGCGAGAGATTCTGCCTCCCGATTATGCGGATGCGCACCTAAACGGGATTTATCGTGCGTGGGATGGCGCGCTGGTGGTGGTTTCTGAGCAAGGCATCATCTTGCGTTCAAACGTCGATGCGTCTGCTTGGGAGCAAGGTTCGGTCGATTACGAGGGATCGCTTTGGGGCGGATTATCTAACGCCGATGGCAGCGAACTCGTGTTCGGATTACGCGGCAGCGTGCGACGGCGCGACGAGCACGGGCGATGGACGGCGGTGACATCGGGCACGCCGGAGTCGTTGAGCGCGGGCTACGCCGGTGCGGATGGCCTGGTGGTGTTGGCGGGCTTGAACGGCGCGGTCGTCGTCTCCCGCGATCATGGTCGCACCTTCGAGGCCCTGCCGTCTTTCGCCGCCGCCCATCTGAACGCGGTGCGACCGGCGGGGAAGGGCTGGATTTTCGGCGGTGCGGGCGGTGTGTCCCGGCAAACTTTGGCAACGGTGCCAGTCGGCGCCCCATCCTTGGTGCGATGACGACGCGCGCTTCCGCTCCAGGCGGTTCGGGGTGTCGGATTTTTCCTCGTCGTGGACCAAGCGATTTTGCTAACTCACATTAAACCATGGGAAGAATCAAAGACGTTGAGCAAATCCGGCAGGACATCATCGAAGCGGCCGGACAACTCTTTGCCGCGAGCGGATTTGACGGGGTGACGGTCCGCGAGATCGGTTCAAAGTCACGCACGCGAGCGAGCGCGGTGAATTATCATTTCACCGACAAGGCGCGCCTTTACGACGAGGTCCTGCGGGCGGCGATCAGTTACTATAACCTAGGCGTTAAGCACACTGTGGATGACCCTCGTTTGTCGCCGTTGGAAAATTTCACCAACCGGGTGGAGGCCTTGATGGCGATCTATGTCCCGATGGATAAATCCGCCGACACGTGGCAGACGCGTCTTTTGGCGCGCGAGGCCTATGCACCCGGCTCGCGTTTTGAGCGCCTGATCGAATCGATGTTTGCGCCGCAGGTGGATGCCGTGGCCGAGTCGTTGAAACGAGCGACGCCGGTGAAGCTCTCGGAAAATCAATGGCAGGTATCCGCGATGACATTACTCGGCCAGATGGACGCGCTGTCGCGTTTTCCTCGTTTGGTGGAGCGTGTTCATCCCGGCATGTTGACCGACCCAAAAGAGCGCCGAAAAGTCGCCCAACAAATAGCCATCACCACGGTGGGGGGATTGGTTGCATTGGCCCAAAATGCATACCGGTAGACGGTTTTGGGTTCTATTGGTAAGCTATGCATCGCATTTTTCTGCCGCGATAGGCGGGCGATTTCCTAGCCACGGGCCGGCACCTTTAACTTGGTGCGGATGTGAATGCCGACCTCGGCGGCGTCGTAATAGAGAAAGTGACCGACGCGGTGATGAGGGATGCGGCGGAGCTTCGTCCACTCGCGGAGGGTGCGGATCGAGGGCTCGCGGCCGGTCGGGAAGATGTCGGAGCCGCGAAGGCCGACGATGTCGGTGAGCTGGGAGTTCAAGCAGGGAGCGGAAACAGAGAGAGGATTCATGCAATGGGGGCGATGTCATGGACGGCAGTCGCAGCGGGAATATAGGCACGAAAAAGCCCGCGCCGGTGAGGACGCGGGCTGAGAATCAAGCAGCAAGCGCCGCCGGTGAATGCTCCTCTTCTGCGGTAACGGTTTTCGCGTGCTTGGGTGTGATGCTAAAAAACTGCTCCGCCTCCTCCTTGGTCTTCAAATCGAGGTAGTGTTTGCGGATGATGCTCTCGGAATTGCCAGCCTGCAAAGCGGCTTCGCCCATCGAACGGAATTTGGCGACGTGCATCGAAATAAACGTGTGGCGCATGATGTCGTGGGAGAGGTCGAAGTCTTTGGCGACGGCCGCGCGCTTGTGCTGAAGGTTGGTCGGGATGATCGGAAACTTCTCCAGCGGGTAGGCGGTCAACCAGGCGGCAAGGTTGGGATGAATAGTGACGTTGCGCTTCATGCGGACTTTCGAGACCTCGGGCTCGATCAGGATGACGCCGGTATCGAGGCGGACATGCTCGGGCTTGAGCTTGAGAATCTCGCCATGACGGAGGCACGGGCGGATGCCGGCGAACAGGGCGAGCGCGAAGAACGGGACGAGGCTGCCGCCGTCGATCTTTTCGACGTGCCGCATGAGCTTCGCGGACTGCTCGGCGCTCAAGGTCTTGGCGGAGCCGCGACGGTGAGCGATGCGGTGATGGGGAATTTTTTCGACCGGATTGGCGGCAACCCAGTCCTTCTGAAACGCGAATTTGAAGAAGGTGTGGAGGATACCGCGCCGGTTGTT
>CAIRBK010000046.1 GCA_903876795.1 uncultured Verrucomicrobiota bacterium | reverse complement strand
TCGACGAGCAGATCGAGGCGCTCGCCACCGACACCGGCCGCATGCCCAACCGTCTCGTCATCGGCCTGCCGCTTTGGAATAAGCTTCGCAACAACGCCAAGGTCATCGCCCGTTTCCCCGGCGCGGCCTCCGTCGGCGTCACCATGTCGCAGTTCTCTTCGCTCCTGCTCAATCCGAGCATCGACATCCGCGTCGGCATCCTCGCCAAGGACACCGCCAAGCTCGGCGCGGCCAAGGCCAACGTGAACATCATCGGCCAGCAATTGGTGATCTTCCACGCCAGCCAGAGCCCCACGCTCTACGATCCCAGCTTCATGAAAACCTTCCGCCTGCGTCGCGGCGGCGTGGACGTGGTTCGCATGTATCGCGAGGACTCCGCCCGCTCCGACATCCTCGCCGTCGATTGGTCGGAAGACATCCGCGTCACCTCCTCCGTCTGCGCCCGCAAGGTCACCGGCAGCTAAACCCAAACGCGGCACCCGAGGGCGGCCGGTCTCACGACCGCCGCCCTTTTTCATGCCTACTCACTTCGGCCATGTTCATTCCCGAGGCAATCGAGGTGGGACGCCCAATTTAATCGGGCATTACGCTCCGCACGGACTTCCAGAACTCACGCCCCTACAGCCATCTTTATTGCATCCGCTGTGGGTTAATTCTCGCCCGATGGTAAAAATCCGGGCATTTTTTGCGTGTTTATGCCGAGTCTTCACGCAGAGGATTTTACCACAATCCTGCGCCAAGCCAGTCATGCCAAGGAACGCCTCGTATTGGCGCTTGGCCCGACCGGCTCGGGCAAGACTGCTTTGCTGCGCGCCATTTCAGACAGCCATTCGCTGAGCTACGTCTCCGTCGGCTCGGATTTGGCCGCCGCACTAGCCAATGTCTCTGCGCGCCAGCGTCCACTCGCGCTCTCTCGCATCCTGTCAGGCCTATTGCCTCCCGGCGCTACCGGTCTCGCCCTCGACAATCTCGACCTGCTCTTTTTACCGGAGCTACAGTGCGATCCGCTGCGTCTGGTGGCCCAACTTAGCCAGCATCGTCTCGTCATCGCCGCGTTTACCGGCGAGTTCGCCAACGGTCGCTATATCCGCGCCTACCCCGATCATCCCGAATATATTTCACGGCCACTTTCGGGCTTAACGGTCGCATCGCTTTCCGCAGGCATTCCCTCTTTCTACCAGACCTAAATGAACTATCAGGATCTCGTTCAGTTTCACCCCATTGAGTCGGTCATCCAACTTCGCGACGCGGATAAATAAGACGCAGCGAAGACCCTCGTTTCGACCTACGTCATCTCCGATCCGATGGCGCAACGGCTGAACGAACTCATTTTCCCCCAGCTCCAATACGACCAGCACAACGACAACCGCGGCCTGCTCATCGTCGGCAACTACGGCACCGGTAAGTCCCACTTGATGTCCGTCGTCTCCGCCGTTGCCGAGGACGCCTCGCTCGCCGATCTTTTCGCTAACCCGCTCGTTCGCGTCGCCGCCGGCACCATCGCCGGACGCTTTAAGGTGAAGCGTATCGAAATCGGCGCGGTCACGATGGGGCTGCGCGACATCATTTGCGGGCATCTGCAAGAGGCGATGGAGGAGTGGGGTTGCCCCTTCAACTTCCCCCCTGCCGACAAGGTTCGTGAAAACAAGACCGCCATCGAGGACATGATGGCGGCGTTCCAAAAGAAGCACCCCAACCACGGTTTGCTCCTCGTCGTGGACGAGTTGCTCGACTACCTCCGCAGCAGAAAAGACCAGGAACTCATCCTTGATCTCGGCTTCCTCCGCGAGTTGGGCGAGGTCTGCAAGGATCTCCGTTTTCGCATCATGGCGGGCGTCCAAGAAGCGATTTTCGACAGCCAACGGTTCGCCCATGTGGCCGATACCCTGGGCCGCGTGAAGGATCGTTTCCAACAGGTTAAGATCGTCACGACCGACGTGAAGTTCGTCGTCTCCCAGCGCCTCCTCCAAAAAACTCCCGCGCAGATGGAGCAGGTTCGCGCCTACCTCGCGCCCTACGCCAAATTCTACGGCGGCATGACCGAACGCATGGATGAGTTTTGCGCGCTGTTTCCCATTCATCCCGACTACGTCGATACCTTCCAGCGCATCCCCATCGTTGAGAAACGCGGCGTCCTGCAAATCATCTCTCAGGCAATCAAGACTCTCGTCGGTCAGGCCGTTCCCACCGACCGTCCCGGCATCCTCGCCTACGATAGCTATTGGGAGGCGATCATCGACAACGCCGCCCATCGGGCCAATCCCGACGTAAAAGCCATCATGGATTGCAGCGGCACGCTGGAGTCCAGGGTTCAGAGTGCCCTGCCCAAAAAGACCTACCGTCCTATGGCCGTCCGCATCATTCGCGGCCTGTCTGTCCACCGCCTCACTACCGGCGACATCCACGCCCCGCTCGGCCTCACGCCCGAGGAGCTACGCGATCACCTGTGCCTCTATCACCCCGGCGCGGCCGACCTCGGCGGCGATCCGGCCGACGACCTTCTCACCGTGGTGGAACACACCTTGCGGGAGATCCACAAAACCGTAAGCGGCCAGTTCCTCACCAACCAGCTCGACAACCGCCAATGGTTCCTCGATCTGCGCAAGACCGACGACTACGACGCGCTCATCGAGAAGCGTTCCGACTCCCTCGACGACGCCACCCTCGACCGTTTCTACTACGACGCGCTCCGGCAGGTCATGGAATGCACCGATGTGCCCACCCACGTCACCGGCTACCAGATTTGGCAACACGAGGTGGAGTGGCGCGAGCACAAGGCCGGTCGCCTCGGCTATCTCTTCTTCGGCGCGCCCAACGAGCGCTCCACCGCCGTCCCTGCCCGCGAGTTCTATCTCTATTTCATCCAGCCTTTCGACCCGCCCAAGTTCTCCGACGAGAAACGCGGCGACGAGGTGTTCTTCCGTCTCGACGATAAGCAGCCCGAGTTCATCCAGGCCCTAAAACTCTACGCCGGTGCCCTCGAACTCGCCTCCACCTCCTCGGGCGGGAAGAAGCAGATCTACGAAAAGAAGGCCGCCGAGCATCTCCTTCGCCTCACCAAGTGGCTCCGCGAGCACCTGCTTTCCGCCGTCACCGTCACCTACCAGGGCTCCAAAAAAACCCTCCTCAACTGGCTCAAGGGCGCGGGCGGCAGCGGTTCGCTCACCATCCGCGATTCGGTCAATCTCGTCGGCTCCGTCTGTCTCGCCGGGCAGTTCCACAACGCCGCCCCGCAGTATCCGGTCTTCTCCACGCTCATCACCTACGGGCGCGACGGCAACGCCACCCAGGCCGCCCAAGAAGCGCTCCGGGGCCTCAGCCTGTCCACGCGTTCCAAGCAGGCCAACGCCGTCCTCGACGCCCTCGGTCTCCTCGACGGCGACCGCATTACCTCCGCCGCTTCGCCCGCCGCCCGGTTCTTGGTCGATAAGCTCGACGCCAAGGGGCAGGGCCAGGTGCTCAACCGCTCCGAGATTATCACCACCGTCGAGCACAGCGTGGACTACATGGCGCCCGACGCCTTCCGGCTGGAACCGATCTGGGTCGCCGTGCTCGCCGCCGCCCTCGTTTACGAGGGGCAGGCCGTCCTGTCGCTCCCCGGCGTGAAGTTCGACGCTACCAACCTCACCGGGCTCGCCACCACGCCCGTCGCCGACCTCGCCGTTTTCAAACACCTCGAAAAGCCGAAGGATTGGAACGTCGTCGGTCTCCGCGCGCTCTTCGAGTTGCTCGGTCTCGCGCCCGGCCTCGCCGTGCAGGTCACCCAGGGTGATCCGGTGCCCGTGCAACAGTCGCAAAAAACCATCACCGAGCGGGTCGAGAAACTCGTCCTTGCGCGCCAGCAGCTTCTCGGCGGTCTGCCTTTCTGGGGCGTCACCCTCTACTCGGATTCCGAGATGCAGCAGCTCGGCGACACCATGCAGCGCTGCAAGGACTTCCTCGAAAGTCTCCAAGCCTACAACACCCCCGGTAAGCTCAAAAACTTCCACACCGCCGCCAAGGACATCGAGGCGCACAAGCCCGCCTTCACCCGTCTCGCCGAGGTCGAATCACTTGAGCGCTTCATCCGCGAGGTTAGCCAGCTCACCTCCTACCTCAGCCAGGCCGAGGCCATCTTGCCCGAAGACCACCCGTGGGTCGCCGCCAGCGAAAAAACCCGCACCCGGCTCCGCACCGAGGTTCGCGAACCTGCCAACCGCGAGTCCGCCGCGTTCAAGGCCCAGCTCGAAAAAGACCTGAAAAAGCTCAAGGCCGACTACGTGAAGGCCTACCTGGAGCTTTACCGCCGCGCCCGCCTCAGCATCGCGCAGGACAAGGCCAAGGAAGCGCTCATGAAGGACGAGCGCACCGTCGCCCTCCGCCGCCTAGCCGTCGTCGAGGTTATCAACCGCGCCCAGCTCGACGAGTTCGAGAAACAGCTCACCGATCTCAAGACCGGCCGCCCACTCACCGAGAAGGATTTCGATGCCGAGCCGCAGGCCGATTTCTGGCCGCGCATGGAGCCCGCCGCCGCCTCCTCCGCCGAGGCCCGGCTCCAGCACCTCACCGCCGAACTCGCCCGCATCCACGAAGCTTGGAACAAGTCCCTGCTCTCCGACCTGCGCGACGATCCCACCACCAAGGCCAACCTCGACCTGCTCAAGCCCGCCCAGAAAAAGCTCCTCAACGAGTTTGTCACCTCCGGCCAACTGCCAGAAATCGTCAGTAAGGAGTTCATCGACGCCCTCCAGCAGGCGCTGTCCGGCCTCACCAAGCTCACCCTTGATGTCGGCGCGCTAAAGACCGCGCTCTTCCCCGATGGCAGCCCCGCCACCCCCGAGGAGTTCCGCCGCCGCCTCCACGAGCACCTCGACACCCTGCTCAAAGGTCGCGACGAGAAAAAAGTCCGCATCGTCCTCGCCTGATCGTCATGCCCGCCGCCTCCGTCACCCTCCGCCGCCCACTGACCAAGCCAACCAGCTTAGTCACTTGCGCTGTGACTAGGTTATCTGCGGGCACCCTCCACCTAGTCAAAAACCACCCCGTTTCCTTGACCAGGTTCCCCACGACCACGCCCAACCTAGTCAATTCTGTGACTAAGTTCGCCCGCCCCACGACCAGCTTAGTCACTTCCCGACTGACTAAGCTGACCAAGCTCGCGGCGGCGTCCGCCACCAGACGCGAAAAAACCACCGAGGTGATCGGTGGTTTATCGGTGGCAAATCGCAATGTCTGCCGGACGGCTCCGAACGAGTCGGTGGCCGAAGTAGTGGGGTAAATAAACCGCCCCTAAAACCGCGCCGCAAGCTTTTTGTATGGCCAGAGCATACGTCCGTATGCTTAAAGCATTCATAATCCCGTGAGTGTCCTCACCATACTTTTCCCGCAAGTGCGCGCCGAGGTGCTGCGCCTGCTCTTTGCCGACCCCGGCAAGGAGCTGCACTTGCGTGAGTTATCTCGTCTCAGCCAGCTCGCGCTCGGCACCTTGCAAGCCGAGGTGCGCAAACTCGCCGCCGCCGAGCTGATCGTTGCCCGGCGCGACGGCAACCGGCTTTACTACCGCGCCAATACCTCCCACCCGGTGTTTCCCGAGCTGCAAGGTCTTGCGCTCAAGACCACCGGCCTGCGCGAGCGACTGGTGACGGCGCTCGTCGGCCTCGCTGGCGTGCGCCTCGCCTTCGTCTTTGGCTCCCAAGCCTCTGGCACAGCGGGTGCCGCCAGCGACGTGGATTTACTGCTCGTTGGCAGCGTCGGGCTGCGTGCGCTCGCCCCGCGCCTTCGCCCAGTCGCCGAAGCCTTGGGACGCGAGATCAACCCCCATGTGCTCGCCCCCGACACCCTTTCCGCCAAGGCACGCTCCGGCGACGCCTTCGTCACCACGGTTCTGGCCGGACCCAAACTCTGGATCATAGGAGGAGCCGATGAGCTTGGAACAATGGTCTAAAAACGGCTGGCTCCGCCCCCACCGCACCAACCGCGCCCAGCTCGCCGAGCTGTTCGCCATCGTGGAGCGCGACCTCGACGACGCCCGCACCGAGCGCCTCTCCCCCGACTGGCAGTTTGGCATCGCCTATAACGCCGCGCTCAAGCTCTGCACCATCCTACTCTACGCCGAGGGCTACCGGCCGGAAAAAACCCTCGCCCACTACCGCACCCTGCAAGCCCTGCCGCTCATCCTCGGCACGGACCGGCAAGACGACGCCGATTACCTCGATACCTGCCGCAGCAAGCGCAACACCGCCGAATACGACTCCGCCGGCCACATCAGCCCCGAGGAAGCCCGAGAATTGGTGGCTTTCGCCGCCGAACTCCGTGCCACGGTGGAATCATGGCTCAGCGAAAAACATCCCACCCTCGCCTAAACCCGTCCTCCAATCGCGTCTAATCCAAAGAAATTTCACCAGTCTCAGGTCTAATCTCGAAAAACTTCACCAATTAGCCCTCCGCACCGCGCTAAAGCCGAAAAACTTTTCAATACCACTCAGCCCCCAAAACCGTTTTACCACGGATTACACGAATTGCACGGATACCAAGCCCCCAATCTTAATTCCGAACCTCCGTATCCTCCTAAAAATCCGTGTTATCCGTGTAATCCGTGGTTAAAAACTCCGATCCTCTTTATTTATAATGTCTGACCAATCCTCCTTCAACCTTTCTACCGCCAAGACCGGGCCGGTCGAGTGCCTCGGGCAGAGCTTTCCCTCCGAAGAAGCCCGGCGGGAGCATTTCTTAAAACTCCTCGCCGCGAAGTTGAAGGAGTCCGCGTTTCGTCAGATCGAGGGCTTTCCCCTCGGCACCGACGAGGCCATCCTCGCCCTGTCCGATCCGCCTTACTACACCGCCTGCCCCAATCCTTGGCTCGCCGACTTCGTCAAGCACTACGGCACGGCCTACGATCCGAAAAAGCCCTACCACCGGGAGCCGTTCGCGGCGGATGTCAGCGAAGGCAAAAATCATCCAATCTACGGCGCACACTCCTATCACACAAAAGTGCCCCACCGGGCTATCATGAAGTATATTCTTCATTATACAGAGCCGGGCGGCGTGGTCTTTGATGGCTTTTGCGGCACTGGCATGACCGGCGTGGCGGCTAAGTATTGTGGTGATCGCGCCGAGGTTCAGGCACTGGGCTACCGCGTGCAAGAAGACGGCACAATTTTGGATGAGGAAGGTAAGGCGATTTCAAAACTTGGTGCCCGACGGGTCGTCATAAACGATCTTTCGCCGGTCGCTTCCTTCATCGCCTAAAATTACAATACGCCTGTTAATGCCGACGCATTCGAGACCGAGGCCACCCGACTACTGAAGGAAGTCGAAACCGAGTTAGGTTGGATGTATGAAACCAAACACACCGACGGCTCGAAACGCCGGATAGATTACACGGTGTGGAGCGAGGTTTTTACCTGCCCGGAATGCGGTAGCGAATTGACCTTCACGGAAGAAGCGACCGACGAGGATACGGGCGGCGTGAAAGCCGAGTTTCCTTGTCCCCATTGCACCGCACCGCTCACGAAGCGCAAACTCGACCGCGTCCTGGAGGCGACTATCGATCCGGTTCTTAAAACCCCTTGGAAACGGGTTAAATTCAAGCCGTGCTTAATCCAATACCGTGTCGGCAAAGTGAAGCACGAGAAGGTGCCGGATCAAAGTGACTTGGCACTTTTGACCAAGATCGAGAATCTCCCGTGGCCTTCCATCATACCGTCGAACCGTTGGCCCATTGAGCAGATGTATCATGGCTCTCGTATTGAGCCCAAAGGCTTTAGCCATACTCATCAGTTTTTTCTTCCCCGAGCGGCTCAATCTCTTGGTGCGCTTTGGCTAAAAGCCGAACAACACAGAGATGGGCGAATCCGCCAAATGCTACTGTTCTTCGTTGAACAAGCGATTTGGGGGCTTTCGCGTATGAATCGCTACAGCCCGTCTCATTTCTCTCAGGTAAACAGAACGCTTAGCGGCGTCTATTATATCGCATCTCAGCATTCTGAATGTAGCCCGTGGTATGTTCTCGACGGAAAGCTAGACCGCCTTGCAAGCGTCTTCCGCCTGACCCGATTCAATCGTGAAATTTCCCTAATAAACACTGGTTCGGCCGATGCCTTAACACTTCCCGACGGATGCTTAGATTATATCTTCACTGATCCTCCCTTCGGTGAAAACATCCCTTATTCCGACCTCAATCTCCTGATTGAGTCATGGCATGGCGTAGCGACCCAAACAAAGACCGAAGCAATTATCGACGCCCCTAAAGGAAAGGAGCTTCCAGAGTATCAGGGGTTGATGCTCGGTTGCTTTCAGGAATTTTATAGAATCCTAAAGCCGGGACGTTGGATGACGGTGGAGTTCTCTAATTCTCAAGCAGCGGTATGGAACTCCATTCACACCACGTTGCAGCAAGCCGGCTTCGTCGTGGCCAATGTTGCCGCGCTCGACAAACAGCAACGGAGTTTCCGCTCAGTCACCACGACCACGGCCGTAAAGCAGGACTTAGTTATTTCAGCCTACAAACCCAACGGGGGGCTTGAGGATCGGTTTGCCAAGACCGGCTCTACGGTCGCGGGCGTTTGGGATTTCGTCCGCACGCACTTGAAGAATCTCCCGGTGGTAAAGATCAAGGGCGGTCAGCTTGTCCCCATCGCCGAACGCGATCCGCGTATTCTCCATGATCGGATGATCGCCTTCTATCTCGGGCACTCGACCCCCGTCCCGCTCTCCTCGGCGGAGTTCCAACTAGGACTCGGCGAGCATTTCGTCGAGCGGGACGAAAAATGGTATCTCCCCGAACAAGCCCACCTCTACGATCAGAAACGTTTGCAGATGGATTCAGTCGGCCAGCTTGCCATCTTCGTGGAAGACGAACGCACCGCCATCGACTGGGTGCGCCAGTATATCAAAGAGCGCCCCTCGACCTCCGGCGACATTACTCCCGATTTCATGCAGCAACTCAGCGCCAGCTGGAAGAAGTGGGAAGCTCGCCCTGAATTGCGCGTCCTGCTCGATCAAAACTTCCTCTGCTACGACGGCGTGGGCGAAGTCCCGAGCCAGATTCACAGCTACCTGAGCACGCAGTTCAAAGAGCTGCGCAACCTCGACAAAGATCACGCCCAGCTCCGCCACAAGGCCAAGGATCGGTGGTATGTGCCCGATCCCAAGAAGAACATCGACGTGGAGACCCTGCGCAACAAACGCCTGCTCGAAGAGTTTTGGCTCTACCTGCCCGAAGGCTACATCTCCGCCGCCCGCAACCCCGACAAGGCCCCCACCTTGCCCGGAATGGCCGCCGCCACCCCGCGCCCCAAAGTCCCGAGGTCAAAGAAACTCCGCGAAGTCCGCACCGAGGCGATCCGGGTGGGGTTCAAATACTGTTACCAAAGCAAGGATTACTACACCATCCTCGCCGTCGCCGACATGCTCCCCGAAAGCGTGCTCAACGAAGACGAACAACTCCAAATGCTCTACGACAACGCCGCCCTCCGCTCCGGCGCGTCGGCGAGCTAGTGCAGGCTCAAGCTTCTTTCTGCGCATTTTGCTCTCAAAACTTGCTTAGGCTTCAAAAATACGCTTACGTTTCGGCATGATCATCGACTTTACGGTCAAAAATTTCCGCTCCTTCAATGAAGAGCAGCGGCTAAGTTTTGTCGCGAGCAATTACGACAAGACCCTTTTGGAGAACGTGATCGACCCGAAATTACCGGGTCTGGACAACGTCAAACTCCTCAAAGGCGTGGCTATTTACGGGGCAAACGCAGCGGGTAAGACCAACGTCCTCTTCGCCCTTAAATTCCTGGCTCACTTCGTCGAGAACTCGGCCAAGGAGCTGGATGTCGGCGATCCTACCGGAGTTGAGCCGTTCCTGCTCAACGAGACCAGTGTTGGCGAACCGACCGAATTGGCGCTCCGCTTCGTGGCGGCGGGCGTGCGCTACCACTTCGTGCTGGTGCTCAACAAAACTCGGGTGCTCTACGAGTCTCTCTCCGCTTTCCCCACGGGACGTGAGCAGGTCTGGTATGAGCGGCTCTGGAACGACGAAACCTCGACCTATTCGTGGAAGCCAGAGCGCCCGACGGATTTTAAGCGCGATGCCAAAATCGTGGAGTTCACGCGCGACAACGCGCTATTTTTATCTACAGCGGCCAAATGGAATAATAAAGAGCTAGAGCCTGTTTTTCTTTGGTTCAAAGCGCGCTTGTCGTTTATGCGGCTCGGGTCGGATTTCCCTCCGCTTTCGCCCGGCTTCACCGTGCGTTACCTAAACGAAAACGCCAATGCGAAGAACCTGATCACCAAGTTCATTCAACACGCCGACTTTGGTATTCTCTCCGCTCAAGCGAAAGAGCGCGATCTTCGTCGCGAAGATCTCCCCCCCCAGTTTCCAGACGCAGTTGTGGAAGAGATTATCAAAAACAACAAAGACTATGACATTCAGCTTGGTCACCGAGGGGCGGGCGGTAAGGAGTATCAAATCCCGTGGGGCGAACAGTCGGCGGGCACGCAGCGCTATTTTGCTTTGGCCGGACGTTGGCTCAAGATGCTGAGTGACGGTTATATTGTGAGTTTCGACGAAATCGAGGCGAGTCTCCATCCATCCATGGTCACGGCCCTGTTGCGCCTCGTTTTCAGCGATATACACAATAAGAATGGTGCGCAGTTGCTTTTCACCACCCACAATCCGCTTTTGCTCGATCCGACGCTGCTTCGGCGCGATCAGGTATGGTTCGCCGACAAAGACGATGAAGGCGCAACCCACCTCTATCCGCTGACCGATTATAAACCACGTAAAAAGGAATCATTGGTGCGTGGCTACTTGGCCGGGCGCTATGGTGCCGTGCCCTTTATCCCGTCCGGCCTGCTAGGAAAAGGAACCGATCATGGGGAGTGAAAAATACCGCAAGAAGCTCTCTGCAAGGCCGTCTTCCTTTCATCGGGAACGCGGCATCAAACCTCCTGCGCGAGGCATCCTCATCGCGACGGAGGGGATAGTCACCGAACCGGCCTACTTCGAGGCGCTCAAGAAGAAACTCGCCCTTAGCACGGTGGAGGTGTGCATCGAGGGCGCTGGTATCGGCGATCCGCAGAGGCTGGCGGAAGCAGCGCTGGAGGAGCGAACGAAACGGCGCAAGGCTTTCAAAAATGGCGAGACGGGCTACTCGCAAGTGCCGGATTTTGACGAAATCTGGATTGTTTTCGATACCGACGTGCCCGAGGAACACGGCAAGTTAAACAACGGCTTGCAGTTTGCGGCTAGCAAGAAGGTGAACTGCGCCCACAGCACTCCCTGTTTCGAATATTGGTTACTTTTACATTTAGAGGGCGGCCGAACCACTTCGCCGATGGCGAAATGTAAGAACGTGGTTCCCAAATTGGCCGCAGCCTTAAAGACAAAATACACCAAGCATGGCGAAGAGACCAAAGTTCTCATGCCTCCGCTAGTAGAGCAAACAGAGCTAGCGCGAGCGGTGGCAAACGCCGCTTGGGTGCGCAACTATCACAGAGCTGGAAACTCAACGTTTCCCTGCAACCCCTCGACCGAAGTAGATCGTCTGATTGCGGCGATTCGCGCTGCCGCCGCTCCCGCCCAAAAGGCCGATGGTTGAGCCCGGCATATGGGTCTGGAGCATTCCTCACCGCCAACCTGCTAAGGTTGAGGAACGCTTCGACCTGTGGGGCGACGAGGCTTTGCGCCTCTGGCTCCCCCAGGACGATACCTTTGTCCGTGTCCGCGCTTCCGAGGTGCGCCCGTTGGAGGCGTCCGATCTAGGCCACGTCGAGCGGGTCAAGTTCACCCTCTGCGCCGCGCGGCTCGCCAACCTCGCGTTTGAGGACGTGCTCCTCGCGCCGAGCGATAGCGCCGTCATCCCCCTGCCGCACCAAATCCGCGCACTCCGCCGCGCCGTGTCCGGCGACCGCGTGCGCTACCTCCTCGCCGACGAGGTAGGTCTCGGCAAAACCATCGAGGCCGGGCTAATCATCCGCGAACTCAAGCTCCGGGGCCGCGTGCGTCGCGTGCTCGTCATCGCTCCCAAGGGCCTTGTGAAGCAGTGGCAGGCCGAGATGAAAATCCACTTCGGCGAGGAGCTGCGTCACCTCGCCCCGGCGGAGTTCGATACCCTCCGCAAGGTTGTGCCCGGCGACAATGTGTGGCGCGCCTGCGACCAGGTCATTTGTTCGCTCGATTCCGTAAAGCCACTGGAGGCACGGCGCGGTTGGACGGCCGAGGAACTCGCCGCCTACAACAAAGACCGCTTCGACGATCTAATCGCCGCCGGTTGGGATCTCATCGTCATCGACGAGGCCCACCGCCTCGGCGGCAGCACCGAGCAGGTCGCCCGCCACCAGCTCGGCTTGGGCTTGGCCGAGGCCGCTCCTTACCTGCTCTTGCTCTCGGCCACGCCCCACCAAGGCAAAACCGACGCCTTCCACCGCTTGCTCACCTTGCTCGATAAGCAGGCGTTCCCGGCGGTGGAGAGTGTCACCCGCGAACGCGTTCAGCCCTACGTCATCCGCACCGAGAAACGGCAGGCGGTCACCGCCGACGGGCAACCGCTCTTCAAGCCGCGCTTCACCCAGCTCCGCCCCGTGGAGTGGGGCACCCACGCCGACCAGGAACAGCTTTACGAGGCCGTCACCAGCTACGTGCGCCACGGCTACAACCAAGCGCTGCGCGACCGGAAGCCGGCGCTCGGCTTCCTCATGATCCTCATGCAGCGGCTCGTCACCAGCTCCACGCGGGCGATCCGCACGGCGCTGGAAAAGCGCCTCGCCGCGCTCACCACGGCGTCCGACGAAGCCAACCTGCCCGCGCTGGCCAAGGCGCACGGCGGCATTTCCATACCCGCCGACTACCCGGAGGACGAATGGAGCGACCTCAACGGCCAGGAACAACTCGACATCGTTTTCACCGCGTTGCGTGAAGGCATGGCCAACGAGCGCGGCGAAATCGACGGCCTGCTCCGCCTCGCTCGCCAAGTCGAGGCGGGAGGAGCCGACGCCAAGGCCGAGGCTTTGATCGACCTTATCCGCGATCTGGAACGCGCCGAGAGCGACCCGGACATGAAGGTGCTGATTTTTACCGAGTTCGTGCCCACGCAGGAAATGCTGGCCGAGTTTCTCGGTGCGCGCGGCATCTCCACCGTCCGCCTCAACGGCAGCATGAGCATGGAGGAGCGGCAGCAGGTGCAGGCCTCCTTTGGCAAAGCAACGCGCGTGCTTATCTCCACCGATGCCGGCGGCGAGGGGCTGAACCTGCAATTCTGCCACGTCATCATCAATTTCGACATTCCGTGGAATCCCATGCGCATGGAGCAGCGCATCGGCCGCGTGGATCGCATCGGCCAAAAACATCCGGTGCGCGCCTTCAACTTCGTCTTCGCCGATACCGTAGAGTTCCGCGTCCGCGAGGTGTTGGAGGAAAAGCTCGCCGTCATCCTCGCCGATATGGGTGTGGATAAAACCAGCGACGTGCTCGACTCCGCCGAGGCCGGCAAACTCTTCGACCGTCTTTATCTGGAGGCCTTGCTTCATCCCGACCGTGTGCCCGAGACGGTCGGCCGCGTGGCGGAGGAAATTCGCCAGCAGGCGGGTAACGCGCAGGAGAAAAACCGCGTGCTCACCGCCCCAGAGCCTTTTCAGCCCGACACCGCGCCCAAGCTCCCCATCGCTGACTGGGTGGAGCGCATGGTCGGCCACTACCTCGCGGGCTACAACGGTCAGCTCGATGCCGAGCTAGACCGGGTGCGCATCCGCTGGCCCGGCGGAGCCGCGTTCGAGACCTACACCATGCCCGGCCGCGAACCGGTGCCGGGCGGCGCGCTCCTCAGCCTGGAGCACCCCAAGGTTCGCGCCATGCTCACCCGACTGCCGCGCGTCGCCGCCGGGGCTCCCGTGCCGACGCTTCGCCTCGCCGATGCGCCCGCCGGTCTGCGCGGCGTGTGGTCACTCTGGGAGGTTCGCATTTCCTCCGATACCGGCAGCCGCGCCCGGCTCAGTCCGCTGTTCGTGCAGGCCGATGGCCGCAATCTCGCACCCACCGCCAAATACCTTTTCGAGCGGCTGATGATGGACGCATGGACTTGCTCAGGCGTGCTCGCGCCCGAGGCTTCGGCCGAGGCCTACCAGAGGGCGAACGCCGCAGCCCGCGAGACTTTGCGCGAGGTCTATTTCGACCTGAAAAGCCGTCACCTCGCCCAAGTGCAGCAAGACGAGGAGAAGGGGGAATACAGCTACCGCGTGCGCGCAAAACTCTTGGGCGAAATCGGTCTGCCGGAGGTGAGGCAGTTCCGTCTGCGTCAGCTTGAAGGCGAGCGTCTGGCGTGGCGCGCTCAGCTCGAACGCCAACGCGATCTATTGCCCGAGCTTCACCCGCTCCTCATGTTGGAGGTTTTCTCGGCATGAACGATTGGCGTGCATCTATCCTCTCGCAGTTTGTCCCCGGCCTCAAACCGGTGACAGCGGTGTGCGACTCCGACGGCATCTTGCGCGAGCCCGGCTTGCTGGCCGCGTTGGAGCAGAAAGGGTTTGCCGTCGTCTTCTACGAGGAAGCGCTGTCGTTCCGGCTCGATTACGAGACCCGTTTTCGCAGCCGTTGGGATGCAGGCGAGACGATAGAAATAGTCGTCGCCTTCGCGCCCGGCGAACGCGACTTCGAGACGTTGCCCTTCGATGTCCTGACCCGCGCGCGCCGCCTCACGCTCACGCTGCACGACCTGTTCCCCAAGCTCGCTTACGACGTGATCCGCCACCTCGACGCGTCGCTCTACGACGCGTTGCACCGTGCCCAGAGTGCCCACGCCAACCAGAGCATGGGGGAGAAGCTCACCAAAGAGTTCATGCTCCGGCACCTCTTCGAGGTAGACCCGGTGACGCTGAACTCCGAACCCAAGCTCCTCACTTTTCTGTGTCGGCTCCACTACCGCCGTTTGCCGATCCCAGAGATTTTGCTCGGCTACCTTGAGGCTGTGCTAGGCGAGCGCTTCGATGCTTGGCCGCTCAAGACACTGCTCCGCGAGCGCGCGATTTTCTGGCTCTTCCTGCAAGAACGCTGGCCGGTTTTCCTCCGCAAAACCGATGGCGGCCGCGATCTGGTGGCGGAGCCGACCACCGACGCGTTTCGCGTGCCCGGCCCGCGCATGCTCCCTTTTGGGCATGACGACGTGCGTGTGTTTATCGACACCCTGTTTGCCGACGGCATCCTCGCGCCGATTCCGTGGGATTGGAAAGAGGCGTCTTCCGAACGCTGGGTGAGAGTTGGTCTGCTCGACCCGGAAAAACAAAACCCGGCGCTCCGTTTGGAGGAGTTGCTCGATGGTTTGGCCAAAGCGCTGCCCAAGGCTACCGGGACGCTCGCGGAATGGCAGGCTTTTGCGCTGCGCTGGGGCCAGCTTCGCCAGCTTTGGCTAAAGACGGAGAAGGCAGTTCAGGCATCGCTGCTCGCCCGCTACACCGCTCTCCGCTCCGCGTTGGATACGGAGTTTTCCGGCTGGATGCGGGACAACTATCCGCGTCTCTACAATCAGCCCGCCGCTTCACTCGCGATGGTGCATCACGTTTCTGCCTGCCTCGCTCGTGCCTTGGAACGAGGCGAAGACAAGCGAGTGGCCTTGGTGCTCGTGGACGGGCTCGCGCTAGAACAATGGATGGCGCTCAAGGCGATCCTTCAGCCCGAAATGCCCGGCGTGCTGATCGAAGAAACCGCAACCTTCGCTTGGCTGCCGTCGATCACGCCCATTTCGCGCCAAGCGGTCTTCAGCGGCAAGCTGCCTTCCTATTTCGCGGATACGCTCCAACAAACTTCCCACGACGAAAAACGCTGGGGGCAATTCTGGGCCGGACGCGGTTTGGCGAAACACGAAATCGCCTTCATCGCGGCGCCCGGCGACGAGGATACCAAAGATCGCGCCGTCGAAGTAATAACAGGGGAGACCAAGGCGCTCGGCATCACTCTGTTCAAGGTGGACGAAATCATGCACGGAATGCAGCTCGGCAGTGCCGGCATGATCAATCAGGTCGAGCAGTGGGCCAAGACCCAAGCACTCCAAACCCTGCTCGCCGCCCTGCTTCACCACGGCTTCACCGTCGCGCTCACCGCAGATCACGGCAACACCGAGGCAACCGGCATCGGTGCGCCGCAACAAGGCGTGCTCTGCGAAAGTCGAGGGGAGCGAAATCGGCTATTCAACGACGCGACCTTCGCTGAGGCCTGCGTGAAAGCGGTGCCGGGAAGCCGCATCGCGCGGCACTCCGGCCTGCCGGCCAACATCATCCCTGTCATCGCTCCGCAGGGGAAGGCGTTCACCGACAAAGGCCGCACCATCGTTTGCCACGGTGGCGACTCCTTGGAGGAGATGGCGGTTCCCTTCGTTCTATTCCGCAAGCATAAGGAGGGCGCAGCATGAGCACGACCCAGCGCATAGGTTTCGGAAAAAAGATCCGGCTCGATTGGCTCGCGCTCGCCCTTCGCTTGCGGGCATCAGGAGCCGACTTCGAGGCGGCACGAGCGCCACTGTCGGACCTCATCGCCGAAACCAACAAGGGCAAGGTGGCGATCACCAAGGCGCTTTCCAACGTCCGGCAAGTGATCTTCGCCCCGACCGAAGAAAACGAGGCATTTACCGCCGCCGCGCTGGGGCTCTATCGCGAACACGGCGAACGCTACTCCCTGGAGCTAGTGTGGGGCTTGTCCTTGGTATCCTACTCCTTCTTCGCCCTCTGTGCGGAAAACACCGGGCGCTTGCTCCGACTCAACGAGTCCTTCACCGCCGCTGAGTTGGTGCGCCGACTTACCGAGAAGGCCGGAGATCGCGGCTTCGTTGACCGGGTCGGTCGCTACAACCTAAGCAGCATCCTCGATTGGGGTGTGCTCAAGCTCGATGGGGAAACGAAGGAATACGCCCGTGGTGCGGCGCGGAAAGTGACCCAAGGCGACCTCGCCGCGTGGTTGCTGGAGGCGGCACTAAAAGTTTCGCAGAAATCCGCGCTGCCGACCCAGCAACTCACGGCAAACCAAGCGTTGTTTCCCTTCACACTGCCGATTCTGCCGACTACTTCGCTGCCTAGCTTGAATCCGCGCCTCATGGTAACGCGCCTAAGCCTCAATGAGGAGCAGGTAGGGTTACGGGATTGAGGAAAACCCGTGTGCCGATGCTCGCCGGAGGCTCGAATTCTTCGTGCGTGGCCGTGACCAGAGGGTGCCTTTAGGGTAGCACCTGCGACGGCTGGCGGTCTTCGCGCTGCGCACTCCGCCCGTCCACGCCTCTAGGTATTGCTCGCTGGCGGGCGCTGGCGACTGCGTCGTCCCGCGTCCCGTCCCGCTGCGCTCCACCTTGCGCAGCCGGTGCTTCCCGTCGGCATCCCTCGGGGGCGGCCGTTTTTTCGGTTTGGCCATCTGAAGGCTCCGCGTAGCGCGGCCCGCTACTCCCATCCGCGCCCTCGTTGGGGCGCACTCCTCCGACATCCCATGCGTGACATCTCCCGTGATCCTACACCTCAGCCCGGCGACCAGATCCACCAGCCCGGCCATCCGCTTGACGGCTTCACCGTCATCAGCGTTTACACCCGCGCCCAGGCCATCGCCGACGGCGTCCTTGCCGACGCCTCCACCGGCGACCTCGCCGAGGTCTCCCGTCAGCATTTCCCGAGCGTTCACGTCGCCATGACGGCGGCGGTCTTCGCCCTCATCGAGCAGGCGGTCGCGAGCCCGAAGCACGCGAACGACTGGCGGGGCGTCTGGCATGACATCCTCCACATGTCCCGAGCCTGCCCCGTGCGCGTCTGGCAGGGTAGGCGCCTGTTTCGCGTCATCATCACCGGCACCGGCCGCAAGCGCCTCCACACCTTGAAGGTCATTTCCCACCCCGACGAGACCGGCCGCCCATGTCTCACGATCATGCTCCCCGACGAGGACTGATCGACGAGCCGAGCCCCCTCCGCCCGAGGGAGGGGCAGGGCTTTTAGCTGGGCCACGCTAAATGTCGAGATTTTTCTTGACGTGGAGAAGAAAATCCCGTAGGCTGTTCCTGTTCTTTAATCAATTTACAGCCCGTCGTCGCCGTGTGCCCACGCGGTGGTTCAAGCGGAGGCTTCAGCCGCACTCCAGGTCCGCACTACCTTAACCGTGCAAACCTCGCAGCATGTCGCTGCAACGCGCCAAGCGACCCTTGGCAACGAAATCACCCTCGTAGCGGTGGCAGATGTGCGTATGAACCTCACGGCAAAGATTAGTCTTTTCCTCAAGACGTGCATCATGACCTGGTGCATTATGGCGACGGGGTGGCTTTCGGCTCGGGCTCTCTGCCTGAGCCCCGCGTGGGCAGTTCTTGAGGAAAAGCATCCATTTCCCGAGCGCGTCTGAATTTCAGACGCGCTCTTTTTGTTGGCAAACCATGCCGGTTAAGGTTGCCCAAAGGTTGCCAAATCTTCTGTTTCTGGCTTCCCTTCGCTGCATTTCTCTGCTTCTGTATTCACGTTCTAAACCACTAACAATCAACTAAGTCCGCGTTATTTAGGGACTTAGCCAGTAACGGAGAATAGGGTTCGAATCCCCCCCTCTCCGCCAGTTTTTACCTCCACCGGCTCGGGAAATGCCGTCTAAGCGTATGGCTAAGCCCAGCACCAAGGCGCATCGGCTCAGAACTCCAACGGCACGCCCAGTTGGCGCAGAGCGTTCAGCGCAAACTGCACCGCCACCGCCGCAAGCAGCAGCCCCATGAGACGGGCCGTCAACTTGAGAGCCAGCGGATTTAGTCGCCGCGCCCCGGTGGCCGCGAACCTCAGGATGAAATACCCCGACAGACACACCAAACCGATCGACACCAGCAAAGCTACGTGTTGCGCCAATCCGTCGGCTTGAGCGCGTAAGATCAACACCGCCGAGATGGACCCCGGGCCCGCCAGCATCGGCACGCCCAGCGGCGTGATCGCGATGTCATCCTTGGCCACGCCCGCCTCGATCTCCTCCAGCGTTTCCCGGGCGGCCGTGCGCCGGGCATAGAGCATGTCCATCGCGATCCGGAACAACAACACGCTGCCTGCGATCTGGAAAGCCGGCAGCGTGACTCCCAACAGCCTGAACACCCAGGGGCCGGCCATCACAAACGCCACCAGCACGGCCGCCGCCGCCGCGCAAGCCAGCCTCGCCATGCGCAACTGCTCATCGCGCGTGTTGCGCGCGGTCATGGTCACAAACGCCGGCACCAATGCGAGAGGATCCACAATCGCAAAAATCGAACCGAAAGCCAAAAGGGTAAACTCGAGCAGGCTCATCGTGCCCAGAGTATGCATCCGTCCGACCCAACTGCCAAGCGCACATCCTTGCTCCGAAAATCGCGATCCATCGTCTTAATCCCGAAATAAAGAACGGCTACGCTTTACTCACATGATCGGCACGCCGCCTGCAGCCCCGGCCGGCAACCGATTTATGAACCGCCGCACCTTCCTTCACCGCTCCACCCTCGCAGCTTCGGTCGCCCTCCTGCCCCGGTTGCTCGTCAACGCCCAGCCCGCGCCAGCCTCCCCTCCAGCCACCGCTCCCACACCTACCCCGCCGCCCACCGTCACCACGTTTACATCCCTGCGACGCGGCGTAGGTATTTTCACCGGTCGCGGCGGCACGATCGGCTGGCTGGTCAACGCCAGCGCGGTAGCCGCAGTGGATGCCCAGTTTCCCGATACCGCCGCCAAGTTCCTATCCGATCTGCCCGGTCGTTCGGGGCGCGAGTTCGACGTAGTCATCAACACCCACCACCACGGTGACCACACCGCCGGCAACGTGGTCCTCAAACCCGCCGCAAAGCACATCGTAGCCCACGCCAACGTTCCCGGGCTTCAACGCATTCGCGCCGAGCAGGCCAAAAACCTGGATCAACAGGTTTACGCCGACCTCACGTTTGCCGACTCCTGGCGCACGGAGTTGGGCGACGAGACGGTGCAGGCCCGGTACTTCGGCCCCGCCCACACCAAGGGCGACATCATCGTGACCTTCGAAAAAGCCAACATCGTCCACATGGGCGACCTCATGTTCAATCGCGTCTATCCCGTGATCGACCGACCGGGCGGCGCCAGTATCCGGGCCTGGATTGTCCTGCTCGAAAAAGTCGCCGCCGACTACCCCGCCGACGCCCTCTACGTCTTCGGTCACGGCAACCCCAAATTCGGAGTCACCGGCACGCGTGCCGACCTGCTTGTGTTGCGCGACTACCTCTCCGGTCTCCTCGATTACACCCAAAAACAAGTCGCCGCAGGCAAGCCCAAGACCGAAATCGTCGCCCTCGAAAACCTCCCGGGCTTCCCCGATTTCCACCAGCCCCTGCCCAACCGCCTTGGCGCCAACCTCGGCACAGCCTACGACGAACTCACCGCGAACTAAGCAGGGGCCGCAAAGCCAGCACCAAAATCCCTGTGCGCAGCGTCCAAACCGCCGTACGCACGACGTTGCCCGCCACCAATCGCGCCGCATCCCGCCCGTCCGGGGCGGCTTGCAGGCGGTTATGCAAAGGCACCATCACGAGAAAAGTCCATCCCCACAGCACAACCGTAAGAACCGCCGCGATCCGCGCACTCCAGTCGTGAGGCGATTCCATAAGCCAGCCAATCGACAGACCGAGTTCAGCCACCATAAGCGGAGCCGCGACGAAACCCATGCCGCGCGTATAGTCCGCATGATAAGCTCGAAACCGATCCACGCCGGCCTCGTCCAGCAACCGCCCGAACTGGGGATATATCGCCAGTTGCACGGTCCAACACAATCCGGCCAATGCCGCGCTCACCGTGAGTTGCCACAATAACCAAAACGGTTCCATCCGGCGGTTAAAAGGCCCCCGCACTACGCCTGCACGCACAATCTCTTTGCCAACGCCCGCCGACTCGCGCTGATAACTCCATGTCACCAGCCGTCCAACGCCCGCGCATCCTCGTCGTCGATGACTCGAAGGCCGTGCGACGCATCGTCAGCCAGGCACTCGCACCCTTCGACTGCGACATCGATGAGGCCACCAACGGCTTCACAGCCTTGTTTGCCATGGAGCGCATCTCCCCGCACCTCCTGCTGATTGATGTGGCCATGCCCACGATGGACGGCGTGGAGATGCTCACCATGCTCAAATCCCACGACACCCTGCGCCAGCTGCCGGTGATCATGCTGACATCCACGACCGATCATAAGATCATCCCCCAAATCGCCGCACTCGGCGTCGAAGCCATGCTCCGCAAGCCCTTCAGTCCGGCAGAGGTGGTCGCGGCGGTCCGCACTTTGGTGCCGCTCTCGCCGTTCCCACGTGTCTGAACACCCAAACATCGGGTGCTCCAGACGCCAGTTTAGAAACTGAAAAAAACAAAAAAGGCGGGTCGCCCAACGGCGACCCGCCCTCGAAAAATTCGGGATCGGTCGTTTAGACCGAAATGGAATTAGTAACGGCGATCGCCGCCGCCGGAGCGGCCGCCACCACCGAAACCGCCACGGCGCTCGCCGCCGCCGAAGCCGCCGCGACCACCACCGCCGCCGCCGCCGCCACCGAAGGAGCGACCAGCGCCCTCTTCCTTGGGACGAGCCTCGTTGACCGTGAGAGCGCGGCCACCGAGATCGGTGCCGTTCATTTTCTCAGCGGCGATCTTGGCCTCCTCGGGGGAGGAGAAAGTGACGAACGCGAAACCGCGGGGGCGGCCGGTCATCTTGTCCATGGCGACGTAAACGTCGGTGACGTTACCGAACTGGCCGAAAGCAGAGCGGAGCTCGTCTTCGGAGGTTTTGAAGGACATGTTGCCTACGTAGAGTTTGGAACTCATATGATGATTCGTCGATCCCCGTCTGCTGCCAGTCCGTTCCCGACTATCGGGTTTCAAATCATCCCGGGTCCAAACCCACTGACGACTCACCAGTTCCTGTCATCTAACGCTTCTCTGACGATGAAGTCGCCAGTTATGAAGCGGAGATTTATAAGCGCAAGAAAAAACGTAACATAGCCAACACCCCAAGACACCGCAAAGATGGGCAACGCGTTTGAAATCAGCCGCTACATGCGATTAGTTTGATCCGGTTAAAATTCCATTCACATCACTATGTTCGCCAACTTACTGCATCTCATAACCCACCGATCGCGCCCCAAAGACTACGACTTGGCCTTTGTGAAAGAGGTGCGCGTAAACCCTCCGCGCGAAACACGCAGCCGGCGCGCAGAGTTATGGCTGATGGTGGGCTGGGCTCTGATTTCCGCCAAATGCGCGGCCATGTGGTGGGCCATCCAGACCTACCATGTCCCCATTCACCCGATGTGGCTGGTCGGCCCCACCGTGTTGTTCGGCCTGCTTGCCACCGCCCTTTATATTTGGAGGGATTGAAGTCCCCCATGCCCTTCGTTCCCGGACTTCGCAGCGAATACTCTCTGGTCGGCCGTCTCGTTCATTTCGGGCGGATGCTCGACAAAATCCGCCTCCACGCCGCCGGGCTCCTCCCAGCCGACTACCACGCCAACCTTGGCATTGGCTTCGACGGCCGCACCTGTGCGTTTCTCGGGGTCGACTATGCCGCCCTCAAAACCCGCACGCTCGCCGGTGGCTGCGACGAAGACGTCCTCGCCTGGGCCCACGACCATGGCGGCCCTCGCTCCGACGACCAGTGCAACACCTGGAATCGTTTCATGATGAAAATCGGCTGGCGAGACGACCGCACGCCCGTGTTGCGGGATCGCATCGTCCGCTGCGGCCTTTCCCGCATCGACGCACGCCAGCCTATCGAGACTTTTTTTGATCTCAACGACATCGACGAAGGCCGCGATCCCGTGGGCAAACGCTCCTGGGAACTCAACGAGCCGCGCCTACTCCTCCTCATGGGAGTGGCCGGCAGCGGCAAGACCACCGTCGGCCGCGCGCTCGCCGCCTTGCTCGGCTGGCGGTTCACCGACGCCGACGATTTTCACCCGCCGGCCAATATCGCCAAGATGTCCGCCGGCGAGGCGCTCGACGACGCCGACCGCGCGCCTTGGCTGGCCACCTTGCGCGCCCACATCGACGCCCGGCTCGCCGCAGGCGAAAACACCGTGCTCGCCTGCTCGGCGCTGAAGCAGGCCTATCGCGAGACGCTCATCACCGATCCTGGTTGCGTGAAATTGATCCACCTGACCGGCCCGGTCGGGACCCTGAGGTCGCGTCTGGCCGCACGCCGGGATCACTTCGCCACGGAGGCCCTGCTGGACAGCCAGCTGGGGGACCTCCAGCCGCCGGGTGCCGCCCTTACCTTGGATGTCTCCGCCACGGCGGATGACCTCGCGAAGTCCATCATCAGGCATTTCAGTCTTTAGCCCATCGGCCGATTGCCAATCGTCTGGCCATGTCCCTACGCTGCGATTCCGTTTATCCCGCCGGCGGCCGGCTTCTTTCGATCGAGGATGTACTGAGACGGTTCGTCGAAAACGAGCACCACATCAACGGGCTTTCGCGTTACTCCGACCTGCACCTGAAAGTCGGCGAACCGATCACCTACCGCTACGACGGTGAACTGCACCGCATGAAGGACGGAGCCGCCCTCACCCAGGCCATTTGCGAGCGACTGCTGTTCCCTTTGCTAAAACCAAAACAGATCGAGTTGCTCAAAGCCACTCCGCCAGCTGACATCGATGCATCCTGGGAATGGACGGATCACCTGACCAATTTTCGCATCAACGCATTCCACGATCACGATGGACTGGCGGCGGTCATTCGCGTCCTCCCTCGGACCATCCCCGACATCGACCGGATTGGTTTCTCCAGCGAGCGAGTCTGGAGAGAAATCTGCCACCTGAATCAGGGCCTCGTCCTGGTTACCGGGCAAACCGGCTCGGGCAAATCCACCACCATCGCGTCGCTCCTAAATCAAATCAACCGGACACGCCGGGTGCGCATCATCACCCTGGAAGACCCGATCGAGTTCCTTTTCAAAAGCGACCTCGCGCTTTTTTCCCAACGTGAGATCAATCGCCATGTCGGCAGTTTTGCCCAGGGGTTGCGCAGCGCCCTTCGCGAGGCACCCGACGTCATCTACGTCGGCGAAATGCGCGACCCGGAGACCACCTCGCTGGCCCTTTCGGCGGCGGAAACCGGACACTTGGTGATCTCCTCGCTCCACACGCGCGATACGAAGAGCGCGGTCACGCGGATTGTGGATATGTTCCCCCCGGATCGCGTGCGCGAGATTTCCATACGCCTCTCGATCAGTTTGCACAGTGTCCTGGGCGGCAAACTCATCCCGCGCGTCGGAGGCGGCCGCATCCTTGCCATGGAAGTCCTGAAAAACACCCCGCCCATGTCCCACGTCATCCGCAGCGGAGCCATTCACCAGATCCAGTCGGTGATCGAAACCGGAACCAAAGACGGCATGAACACACTGGATCACCATCTTCAGGCAATCCTCAACCAAGGGCTGATCACCCGCGAAAACGCCTTTCTCGCCGCCAACGACCCGTTGAATTTCCTGCCCGAAGAAGCCAGGACAACCGCCGGCAGGAAATAACGTTGTGCGTCAGCACACCCTGAGGCTTGCTCATTGCTCATGGCACGCGGCCTGAAATCCACCCCCAAAAAGAGCTACACCGTTTATTTCGCCAGCGAGCTCTTCAGCCTGAAACACCTCATCGGCAACGCCTACCTCGCCGAGGCCATCTACGAGAAATCCCACGGCAAATACCTCTGCGTCCTGCCCCAAAACCTGGAACAGCGCCGCACCACCGCGCACAGCATCCGCGACCACGACTTGCGCGCCCTGCTGGCCTGCGACCTCGGCCTTTTCAACTACGACGGCCCCGAGCTCGACGCGGGCACCGTGGTGGAATTCATGTTCGCCAAGTTCGCCGACATCCCCTCGGTGATCCTGCGCAGCGATTTCCGACATGCCGGCGACCAGCGAGGCGATCCTTGGAACCTCATGACGAGCTTCTATCCGCGCACCGCCAGCGTCGTGCTCGACAGCATGGGGCTTTATAAATCCGCCATGCAGTCCCGGTTGCGCTCCTCTCCCCTCCGCAACAAACTCGACGAAGTCGTCCGCCTGGCCGGCCAGCACAGCTCCGCCGACGCCCAGGCGATGTGCGAGCAGATCGCAGGCGCCTGCGTGCGCGCCCTCGACCGCATCGTTGCCACCGAGCCCGTCATGCCGAAACACCTGCGCGAGGAAGTTTATCAATGGCTCTGCCTCATGCCCAATCTCCAAGGCAAACAAAAGGACCTGCGCCGCGAGTTCGAGGCGATCCTTGAGGGCAAGGTCGAGCGCGACCTGCTCTAGCACTCACACGGCCGGCGCGCTTCCCTACGCGCCTACCCCAGGCCGATCGCGCCCGCTTCCTCGAACCGCACCACCGCTCTCGCCTGCGCGCGCGACTCGGCCAACGACACGGTGAAACGCGCCTCCCAGTCATTGAACTCGTCCTGGTCCACGAGCACCTGCGCGACCGTGAAGGCCCCCTCGCCCGGCTCGCCGAAATGCGTGTGCTTCGCCGCCCGCCCCTCGGGGTCCAGGCGGAAACGCCCGCGCGCGTCGAAGTAGGCCGCGAACGCCCGCTCGATCCGCTTCGCCTCGGGCGTCATCAATGCGTTCTCGCCCTCGGCCAGCGCCTCGCCGGTCGCCAGACGCGAAGCCGCGCTTTCCCAGTCGCGCGCCGCCACCTCCTGAAGAAACCCAAAGATCGCCGTGCGCACCAGCCGCCTGAACCCCGCCGCGTCGCGCGTGATGTCGTGGCTCGACGGACGCACCGGCTTGTCGCCGGCCAGCTCCGCCGCGACGTAGTCGGGATTCCGCAGCCGCTCCCACTCCTCCAGCAGACTCGAATCGATGCCGCGGATCAGCTCGCGGAAATAAGTCTCCATCTCCACGACCTCCTCGGTCTTGGCCTCGTCGGGCACCGTTTGCGCCAGCACCTTCCACACCTGCGACAGATGCCGCAGCAACAGCCCCTCGCCCCGCTGCAAGCCGTAGTCGCGGATGTAATCGGCGAACGACATGTAGCGCTCATACATTTCGCGTGCGATCGACTTGGGCCGCACGTTCTCGTTGCCCACCCACGGATGCGCCGCCGCGAACGCGTTGAACGTATCGTATAAAAACTCGCGCAGCGGCTTCGGGTGTTCGATCTCGTCCAGCTTCTCCATGCGCTCCTCGTAGGGCACGCCCTCGGCCTTCATCTGCTCCACGGCGTCGCCCTTCAACCGGCTGATCTGCTGGCGCAAAATCTGTTCCGGATCCTCCACGATGGCCTCGCACAGCGTGAGCACGTCATAGGGATAATCCGGAGACGCCCGGTCAAGCAGCTTGATCGTGTCGAGCAGGTAGAGCGACAACGCCTGATGCAGCGAAAAATCGTCCTGCAACTCCACGTTGACGCGGAGCTTGCGCCCCGACGGCTCCGGCGGAATCCACGAAACGATCTTCCGTTCCAGCAACGCCCGGAACAACTGGAACGCCCGCCTGCGCAGTCCGCGCTTCTTATGGGGAGTTTCGTGACAGTCGGCGATCAACCGCCGCATCACCGCGCAGCCGTCCTCATCCCGACCCAGCACCTGCAACAACATCCCGTGCGTCACGTCGAACCGCGACACCAAGGGCTCCGAGGGCGCGACCATGAGCCGCTCAAACGTCTTCGCATCCCAGCCCACCTCGCCCTCCGGCGCGGCGCGCTTGGCGGCCTTTTTTTTCTTCGGATCCTTGGCCGCCTTCTCCTCGGCACGCTTGTTTTCGATCACATGTTCCGGCGCCTGCACGACGACATAACCGACCGTGTCGAACCCGCGCCGACCGGCGCGACCGGCGACCTGGCGGAAATCCCGCACGCTGAGGATCGCCGCCTTCTTGCCGTCGTATTTCCACAACTGGGTGAACACCACGGTGCGGATCGGCACGTTGATGCCCACGCCCAGCGTGTCCGTTCCGCAGATGAGTTTGAGCAGCCCCTTCTGGGCGAGTTGCTCGACGAGGATGCGGTACTTCGGCAGGAGCCCCGCGTGGTGCACGCCCACGCCGTGGCGCAGCCAGCGCTTCACTTCCTTGCCATAAGGACTCGTGAAGCGCACGCCCTCCAGCTCCGCCGCGATGGCCGCCTTCTCGTCTTTGGAGCACACGTTAAGACTCATCAGGCTCTGCGCCGCCTCCGACGCCGCGCGCTGCGTGAAATGCACGAGGTAGATCGGCGCGCGCTTGTCCTCCAGCAGCGCCGCCAGCCGCTCGACCAGCGGCGTTTCCGAATACTCGAATTCCAACGGCACCGGCCGCCGGTCGCTCCGCACGGTCACGGTCGGCGCATGAGTGACCCGCGTGAGTTCCTTTTCAAAAAACTCCGTCGATCCCAGCGTGGCCGACATGAGCAGGAACCGCGTCCACGGCATGGTGAGAAGCGGCACCTGCCAGGCATAGCCGCGCTCGGCGTCCGAGTAGTAGTGAAACTCGTCCATGATGACGGCCTTGATCGCGGTGGCGCGCTCGCCGCCGGCCAGCGCGAGGTTGGCCAGGATCTCGGCCGTGCAGCACAGGATGGCCGCGTCGGGGTTCACGCTGGCGTCACCCGTCATCATGCCCACATGGTCGGGGCCGAACTCGCGGCAGAGAGAGAGGAACTTTTCGTTCACCAACGCCTTGATCGGGCACGTGTAGATCGAGCGTTGCCCCGCGCAGATGGCTTTGAAATGAAACGCCGCCGCGACCAGCGATTTGCCCGAGCCGGTGGGGGTGTTGAGTATCACGTTGCGCCCTGCGAACAACTCAAGGATGGCCTCCTCCTGCTCGGGATAGAGCTCAAGGCCGCGCTCCTTTGATGCCGCAAGGAACCGGTCGAGCACGGCGTCCGCATCGGGAAATCCGGTGAGCGGTTTGAGCGGGGCGGAGACGGTAGGCGCGGACGGCATTGCCTCCAGAAGGACGCGGCGGAGGCCTTCCGACAAGCCTGCGGAAAAATCCACCGCGGCTCGGCTGCGGCCTCCGGCATGAGGGTGGGGCTGGCCGTATCGACCTCCTCAATGCGGTCCATCTTGGCCAGACACCGGACCGTCCGCCCCGCACAGGCGCGCTGGCATCGGAAAGCCCGGAGCCGTCGAAACCTTAAAAAATCCTCTCGGGCGGTCAGCACACGGTGCCTGCCGAGGCGGGCTTCCCGCAGCGGTCGCTCAGGCGAACCTGCTCCGCGAGAAGCGGGGCGCCCAGGAGTTTTTCGCCGCGCATGGCGAACCACTCGGGATCGTCGGTCGTGCAAAAACGTCGCGTTCCCCCGCGCGTAAGCCGGGCTTCCTGGTCGGGATGCCGCCGCATCCAGTCGGCCAGCCGATCCGCCACGAGTGCCCCTTGGTCGAGAATCTCGATTTCACTCGGCAGGATGCGGCGCAGCACGGGCAACAAAAGGGGATAGTGGGTGCAACCGAGCAACACCCGGCGCGGCGCGGGATGCGGCGGCAACAGGGGCTCGAGCGCCTTGCGCAAAAAATACTCCGTGCCCGGACCGTCGAGCTCGCCCGCCTCGACCAACGGCACCCACAGCGGACAGGCCTGCTGCACGAGGCGGATGCGGGGCGCGAATTTTCTCAGCTCGATCCCGTAGGAATCCGAGGCGATGGTCGCCTCCGTGCCAAGCACCGCCACCAGACCTTCGGTGTCCGCCGGGGCGGTCTTGTCCGGTATGGCCACGGTGCCGACGGGAAGTCCCGCCAGCGCCTCAACCGAAGGACGCACCACACCGAGCACGCGCCGGTCGGGCCAGCGGTTCGGCAGGTGCAATTGCTGGATGTTGCGCAGCGCTCGCGCCGAGGCGGTGTTGCAGGCCAGAACCACCAGCGGACAACCCTGCGCAAACAACCACTCCACGGCTTCAAGCGTGAACTCGTTGACGACCTCCGCGCTGCGCGCACCGTAAGGCGCCCTGGCGCTGTCGGCGAGATACAGGTAATCGTAATCCGGCAATGCGCGCAGCAATGCGGAGAGCACCGTGAGCCCGCCAAACCCGGAATCAAAAACACCGATCATGCCCTGCGGGCCTAGCGGTCTCGCGCGGCAAGGCAAGCCGCCCGGAAAAATTCCCCCCGCCCCCGCGCCGACGTCAAAAAGATTTTCAGCCGGCGGATAGGGCCTTGCCGCAACGGGCGTTTGCCCTGGGTTCAATTTCCCGCATCGTGCGGCCCTTCCCATCCATGCGCCTGCCGTTCCTCACCCTGCTGATCGCACTTCCCATGTCCGCCCAAACCCCGACCGACCGCATCGAAGCCCTTCTTCAACGCATGACGCCGGAGGAGAAAATCGGTCAGCTTTCCCAGGGCGTGGTCCACACGCCGGAACACGCCGAAGCGGCCATCGCCGAGGTCCGCGCCGGGCGGCTCGGATCGTTTATCCTGAGCGCTCCGCCCGAGATCGCCACCGCGCTGCGCAACCGCCTGCAGCACGCTGCGGTCGAGGACTCGCGCCTGCGCGTGCCGCTTGTTTTCGGCGCCGATACGATCCACGGCTATCGCACGACCTTCCCGATCCCGCTCGCGCTCGCCTCGGCATGGGACCCGTCGCTCGTCGAGCGAACCCAGGCCGTCGCGGCCAGGGAAACCCGCGCTGCGGGCATAGAGTGGATCTTCGCCCCCATGAGCGACCTCGCGCGCGACCCTCGCTGGGGCCGCGTGGCCGAGACCTTCGGCGAAGATCCGTATCTCGGCGCAAGCCTCGTCGCCGCTTCGGTGCGCGGTTTTCAAGGAGACGACCCGGGCGCGGCCGACCGCGCCGCCGCCACGTTGAAACACTTCGTAGGCTACGGCGCCACGACCGGCGGACGCGACTACAACACGACCGACATCACTCCTTTCACGCTGCGCAACGCGCACCTGCCCCCCTTCGAGGCGGGCGTGAAAGCCGGCGCCCTCACGGTGATGAGCGCCTTCAACGCGATCGACGGCATCCCCGCCGTCGCCAACCGCCAGTTGCTGACCGGCGTCCTGCGCGACGAGTGGAAATTCCCCGGATTGGTCGTCAGCGACTGGGAGAGCGTGACCGAGGCCATCAAGTGGGGCTACGCCGCCAACGACGCCGAGGCCGCACGCCTCGCGCTGACCGCCGGAAACGACATCGAAATGGTTTCGCGCAGCTATCGCGACACACTCGCCCAACAGGTCGCCGACGGCACGGTTCAACTCGGCGTGATCGACCAGGCCGTGCGGCGTGTGTTGGGGGTGAAACTCCGGACCGGAATTTTTGAAAAACCCTACGCCGATTCCGACGCACCGCAGCGAGCCTTTCTCCAACCCGAGTCCGTCGCGCTCGCCAGGGAGGCCGCCGCCCGCTCGCTGGTTCTCCTCAAAAACGACGGCGTGCTGCCGCTCGCCACATCCGCGCGCCGCATCGCGCTGGTCGGCCCCCTGGCCGATGACGCCACCGAGATGCTCGGCACATGGTCCGCGCACGGCCGGCCCGAAGACGTGGTCACGCTCGCCGCCGGCCTGCGCGCGCGGCTGGCCCAGTCGGCCACGCTCACCGTCGCGCGCGGCTGCGAATTGCTGCCGGCCGGGCCGCGCACGCGCGCACTCCCCGATGGGTCCGTGGTGATCGACGAGGACGCCACGCGGTCGTCGGTTACCGCCGTGGAAGCCGATTTCGAGCAGGCGATCGTCGCCGCCCGCGAAGCCGACGTTATCATCGCCGCCGTCGGGGAACCTCGCGGCTGGTCCGGTGAAAACGCCTCCCGCGCCGACCTCTCGCTCACCGGCCGCCAGCCCGAGTTGTTGCGCGCACTCGCCGCCACCGGCAAACCGCTCGTGGTGGTCGTTTTCAGCGGACGCCCCTTGGTGCTCACCGAAATCGCCAACCAGACCGGCGCACTCGTGCAGGCCTGGCATCCGGGCCTGCAAGGCGGCCCCGCGCTCGCCGCCGTGCTCTGCGGGGACCTCCCGCCGGTCGGCCGCCTGCCGATCTCGTTCCCGCGCGCGACCGGGCAGGTGCCGGTATTCTACAACCACGCGACGACCGGACGGCCCGAAATGGTCGATTATCGAGATCTCACGCGTGATCCGCTTTTCCCCTTCGGCTTCGGCCTGACCTACACGCGTTTCGAGTTTGGAGACGTCGAGATTGCCGAACCGGCCGGGGCCGGCCAAACACCCGTCGCCCGCGCTACCGTGACCAACACCGGGGAACGCGCCGGCGAAGCCGTGGCTCAACTCTACATCCGCGACGTGGCGTGCTCCGAAGGCGGCCGCCCGGCGCAAGAGCTGCGCGGCTGGCAACGGCTAACGCTCGCCCCCGGGGAAACCCGCACGGCGGAATTCGTCCTCGACGATAACGCGCTAGGTTTTGTGGACCGTCAGGGCCGCCATCGCGTGGAATCGGGGGATTTCAAAGTATGGATCGCCCCGCACGCCGGCTCGGGAAAAGCCGCCACGTATCGAAAGAAATAAGACACCGCATTCCGCGGATATCCGGACCCGGCGCTCGGAGCCGGCGGATCTACGCGGGACCGGGCCGGGAGCAACGGCCCACCCAGGCACCGGTCCGGGCCAGCCGGTTTGGGATGGACGTCCCCCGCCCGGGCCGTTTTTGCTTGGCCGCGTGTCCAGATCAGCCGCCTCCATCGCCCTCGCCTTAGTCGTTGTCGCCAACGTTTACGCACGCACCTGGACGGATACCCAAGGCCGCACCATCGAGGCCGAATTGATCAACGCCACGGCCGACGAGGTAACCGTGCGGCGGACCGACGGCCGCACGTTCACCCTTCCGATTTCCCTGCTCTCCGAGGCCGACCGCGAGTTCGTCGCCAAACAGAAGGCCCCCGCCAAACCCTCCGCAGCGGCCGTCGATTTTACCGAGCTCAACACCCTGATCGGCACCCCCTTGTTTGCCGATGACACCCTCTGGGACGACGAGCCCGCCGCCGTCGCCCGCCGACTTAACCTCCAGGTCGAAGGCAGGACCAACCACTTTGAAGGCTACCGCATCTACCCCGCCAAACCGCTCCGCCTGCTCGGTGCCCAGGCGCACATGGTCTCCCTCCAGGCCGCCGACGGCCAGATCACCACCGCCAATGTCCAGTTCGCCAACCGGGGCGACTACCCGGCGTTTTTGAAACGCGAATCCATCATGCCGCCTTCGAAAGCGGAGCTCCAGGCCTTCGAGGATGCGCTCAAACGCGACTTCGACACCCTCACCGCCACCCTCTCGTCACGGCTGGGAGAACCCAGGCGCGAGATCGCCGTCGGCGGCCTCGACGCCGGCCGTCGCTCGCTGCGCTGGGAGTGGAACGGCCACGCCCTGCTCGTCAGCCACGACGAGGAACAGATGGTTTCACTCAAGGTTCTTCCCTCCGGCCGCACCGCCGCCGCCAAGCTCGGCGACGACCAGGTGCGCCGCCTCTTTAAGGAGCGCATCAACCGGCGGCCCGGCGGCGACGTCATCCTCGACCAGATCCCCATGGTTAACCAAGGCCCCAAGGGCTATTGCCTGCCCGCCACCTTCGAGCGTTACCTGCGCTACGCCAGCATCCCCGCCGACATGTATGAACTCGCGGCCGCCGGCGGCACCGATTTCGGCGGCGGCACCACCTTCGAAACCATGGCCCAAGGTCTCGACCGCTACGTGCGTCGCCAGGGGCGTCGACTCGAAAAGGTCTCCATCAAACTCACTGTGCCCGCCATCGCCCGCTACATCGACGAGGGCCGGCCCCTCGTCTGGGGTCTCTATTCCACCAAGGACTACAACGCGCTCGCCGACGCCAACACCGTCGCACGCAAACAAGCCCCCGATCTCGCCAAGTGGAAACCCCTGCCCCCGCCGGCCGGCCTCGGCCCGGCCCCGAAAACAGCCCACGCCTGCATGATCATCGGTTACAATAAGATGACGGGCGAAATCGCCGTCAGCGATTCCTGGGGCCCTCAATTCCAGGAACGATGGATTCCGGTGTCGCCGCCCAACGAGTCTCGCAAGACGAGTATTGGGTGCTCGCCTGGTAAGCGGCTGGCCTAAAACCGCTTCCGCGGGCGAAACTTGAATGAAAGATCGGCGACGCGGCGGCAACCCGCCCGCCCGTTCGCGGTCCAACCGCCTGTAACCTTCTGCAAAACCCCGTCGTCGCACCCGCCATTTTGTCGTTTGCCAACCCTCGCAGGCACCCTACGCTTACCTACCTTCATGCTCTCCTTTCTCTTCAAGCGCTTCGCCGGTCGTCATTATCGTAAGTTCCTCGAAAAGGCCCGCCCCGTCGTCGCCCGCATCACCGAGCTTGAGCAGTCCTACCAGTCGCTCACGAACGAACAACTGCGCGCCAAGACCGACGAGGTCCGCGCCCGCTTGAAGGCCGGCGAGACCCTCGACCAGATTCTCCCCGAGGCCTTCGCCACCGTCAAAAATGCCGCCCGCCGTCTTGTCGGCACCCGCGCCCTCGTCTGCGGTCACGAGCTCGAGTGGAACATGGTCCACTTCGACGTCCAGCTCATCGGCGGTTACGCCATCCACTGCGGCAAGATCGCCGAAATGGCCACCGGCGAGGGCAAGACCCTCGTCTCCACCCTGCCCCTCTACCTCAACGCCCTCACCGGCCGGAACACCCAGCTCGTCACCGTCAACGACTACCTCGCCCGCCGCGACTCCGAGTGGATGGGCCACCTCTTCGGTTTCCTCGGCCTTACCACCGGCTGCATCCAGCAGCAGATGCCGTCCGATCTCCGCCGCGAGATGTATGGCCGCGACATCACCTACGGCACCGCCTCCGAGTTCGGCTTCGACTACCTCCGCGACAACGGCATGGCCACCCGCCGCGATGACCAGGTCCAGCGCGACCACTGGTTCTGCATCGTTGACGAAATCGACTCCATCCTCGTCGACGAGGCCCGCACCCCGCTCATCATCTCCGGCCCCGCCCCGATCGAGCGCGAACAACCTTTCACCCGCCTCAAGCCCGGCATCGACGCCCTCGTCAACGAACAGATCCGCCTGGTCAACCGTTTCGCCAACGACGCCAAGGCCGTCCTCGAAAAACCCGACGTCACCCCCGACGAGCGCAAGGCCGCCGCCATCAAGCTCCTCCAGGTCAAGATCGGTCACCCCAAGAACAAGCAGCTCCTCCGCCTCATGGAAAATCCCGAGTGGCGCAAGCTGCTCGACAAGACCGAGACCGAGATGAACAGCGACTTCCAGAAGACGGAGCTCTACCGCCTCAAGGAGGACCTCTACTTCTCCATCGACGAGCGCCAGCACCAGGCCGACCTCAGCGAAAAAGGCCGCTCCAAACTCCGCCCCGGCAACCCCGACGCCTTCGTCCTCCCCGACCTCGCCACCGAATTCAGCGAGCTTGAGCGCCGCGCCGACCTCACCCCCGAACAAAAGGAGGAGACCAAGGCCAAGGCGCAGGACAACTACTCCGCCGTCTCCGAGGAGATCCACGCCATCTCCCAGCTCCTCCGCGCTTATTCCCTCTACGAGCGCGACGTCGAATACGTCGTCGCCGACGGCAAGGTCATGATCGTCGATGAAAACACCGGCCGCGTCATGCCCGGCCGCCGCTGGTCCGACGGTCTCCACCAGGCCGTAGAGGCCAAGGAAAACGTCACCATCGAGCGCGAGACCCGCACCTACGCGACCATCACCATCCAGAACTACTTCCGCCTCTACGAAAAGCTCGCCGGCATGACCGGCACCGCCGAGACCGAGGCGATGGAGTTCAACGACATCTACCGCCTCTCCGTGCAGGTCATCCCGACCAACCGGCCCTGCATCCGCATCGACAAAAACGACTCCATCTTCAAAATCCGCCGCGACAAGTTCAACGCCGTCGTCACCGAAATCGAGGCCGCCCACAAACGCGGCCAGCCCGTCCTCGTCGGCACCGTCTCCGTCGAGTCCTCCGAGGTGCTCTCACGCATGTTGAAGCGCGCCGGCATCGTCCACACCGTGCTCAACGCCAAATATCACGAGCAGGAGGCCGACATCGTCTCCCGCGCCGGCCAGCGCGGCGCCGTCACCATCGCAACCAACATGGCCGGCCGCGGCACCGACATCAAACTCGGCGAGGGCGTGCGCGAACTCGGCGGCCTCTACGTCATCGGCACCGAGCGCCACGAATCCCGCCGCATCGACCGCCAGCTGCGCGGCCGTTGCTCGCGCCAGGGCGACCCCGGCCTCACCAAGGTCTTCCTCGCGCTTGAGGACAACCTCATGCGCCTCTTCCGCCAGGGCAACCTGGCCTCCCGTCTCATGGAGGGCTCCATGA
>CAIRBK010000045.1 GCA_903876795.1 uncultured Verrucomicrobiota bacterium | reverse complement strand
GCCTTTGTCGCGAAGACCTCCGGGAGGCGTTCGAGCACTTCCTTCTTCCATTGGCTCACCTGCACCGGATGCACCTCGTGCTTGGCCGCTATCGTGTGCACCGGCTACACTCCTTTGAGAGCTTCCAGCCCTACCTGGGCTTTGAACTCGGCACTGAACTTACGTCGGTTTTTCTTGGTCATGTTTCGGATCGTTTTTCGGGTTTGGATTTAACGATCCCTCCTGTCCAGTTTTCCGGCAACACCTCACAGCCCGCCTCAGGCCATCTCGGGAGCCCTGCGGTCCTCGCTCGGCGGCCGCCCCCAGAATTTTCGATAGTGCCGGGAGAAATACAGCCCGTCCGCCAATCCCGTCTCCGCCGCAATCCGCTTCATCGACAGGTTGGTCTGCCGCACCAGATAACGCGCCCGGCGCATCCGAAACCTCGCCAGCACGCCCTGCACCGTCTCCCCCGTATCCCGTCGGAAAAGCAGTCGGAAGTGATTCGGACTAAGCTCCAGCGTCCGGTAAAACGCCTCCAGCGCGCCGGGCTCCCGATAATGAGCCTCCAGCCACGCCAGCGCCCGCCGCACCTCTGGATGCCCGACCTTGCTCGGACCCACCTCGCCCCCGCCACGCCGCTCCGCCTCCGCCCAAAAGCGCGCCAAACACGCCTTCAACTGCCCTTCAATTCGCAAAGCCACGCCCGACGCCCACGGGCGTTCGACCTCCTGTCGCCGCCCGCCCGCCTCCCCCCAGAGCTTGAGCAAATCGGCCATCGCCACCGCCTCCTTGCGCAGCCTCGCTGGCCTGCGCTCATACAACCCGGGCGCTATCTCGCAGCCGTCCGAGGAAAACTCGCACCAGAGTAAACGACAGCCGCCACCCGCGTCCGGCGACACCCACCTGCGTCGTGTCCACGCCGGCACAAAAATCTGACCGCCCGACTCCACCACGCGCTCCACTCCCTCCGTCGTGTAATGGAGCCGCCCACTTTCAACCAAGATGAAGCGGTGCGTGTCGATCACTTCGTTCGGCGTGGACCAACCCGCCGGAAAATCCCGCCGCTGCACGAGCGTCAGCGTCAGCGGCAAACGCAGGAGGGCGACTCCGATCGCAAACCGTCGTTCGTGAGCATCCATGCCAGCTGCAATGCCAGAATCGTGTGTTTTGTCTATGTTTCTCTATCTTGCGGCAAGCGTTCGCTCTTCCTTTCACAACGCTCGTGCCGTTGATGGTAAGTGACTTCAAAACTCCGATATATCTCCTCGGAATCAGGCCCTTACTCCAACCCCTCGCGCGCGCCATGAACACCCCCGCCCCCGAGTCTTTCACCGAGCCCGCCCGCGCCGTCCCCGTCGCCTGGCGCGGCGATCTCTGCGTGGTCGGCGGCTCCTGCACCGGTGTCTTCGCCGCCGTGCGCGCCGCCCGCCTCGGACTCTCCGTCGCCCTCGTCGAGCAAAACGCTATCCTCGGCGGCAGCGCCGTCGCCGCGCAGGTCAACGAATGGCACTCCATCCGCGATGCCCGCCAAGATAAGCAGATCATCGGTGGCCTCACGATTGATGTGATCGACCGCCTGCGCGCCCGTGACGCAGTGCGCGAGATCGCCCCGGTTCATCGCAGCCAGTTTAAGTTCAACAGCGCCGAACTCGCCCTCGAACTCGACACCCTCATCCGCGACCACCGCATCCGGCTCTTCCTCTGCGCCCGCCTCGCCTCCGCCGTGCGCCCCGGCCCCCGCGTCGAGGCCGCGATCCTCGAGGACAAATCCGGCCGCCGCGCCCTCTCTGCCTCCGTCTTCATCGACGCCTCCGGCGATGGCGACCTGCTCCGCCGCGCCGGCTTCGACGCCTGGCAGGCTCCCGCGCTCCAACCCGTCAACCTCCAGGCCCTCGTCGGCGGCTTCCCCTCCCTGTGGAGCGCATACCCCGGAGCCGATTTCTGGGGACAAATCCGCCACCTCGCCGAAGCCCACGGCCTGCCCGCCGCCAACGCCTCGCCCTGGCTCTTCGACTATCCCGGCGGCCACGGCGTCACCAACGTCTTCGGCCCCCGCCTCGACGGCACCGACGCCTCCGACGCCGACCAGCTCACCGCCGCCCTGCTCGAAGGCCGCCGCCTGCAACGCGCCTACATCGACATGGCCCGCGAGGTGTTTCCCCGCGCCCCGCTGAACGTCGTCGCCTGACCCCACGCCCTTGGTGTGCGCGAGACGTGGCACGCCCATTGCCTCCACCGCCTCACCGGCGCGGAACTCCTCTCCGGCGCCCCCTTCACCGACGCCGTCGGCCACGGCACTTACCCCGTGGACATCCACAGCGCCGAGGGCACCGTCTTGCGTTACCTCGACGGACGCGAAGAAGTCATAAAACCCGGCGGCGAAAAAACCTGGCAACGCTGGCGCTCGGAGGACGACCCCGCTCCCGCGTATTATCAAATTCCCTACCGCTGCCTCGTCCCGCGCCACGCCCAAAACGTCCTCGTCGCCGGCCGCCTGCTCGACGCCGACCGCGAGGCCTTCGGCGGCGTGCGCGTCATGGTCAACTGCAACCAGATGGGCGAGGCCGCCGGCACCGCTGCTGCGTTGGCCGTGCGCCACCACCAAATCGTCGCCGCAGTGAACATCGCCGAACTCCAATCCACGCTCCTCGCCGGAGGCTCGATATTCCCGAAAGCAGCAACGTGAAGACCATCACCGAAACGACCCGCACCGTGCCCGTCATCCACGAGGCCGATGTCTGTGTGCTCGGCGGCAGTTGCACCGGCCTCTTCGCCGCCGTGCGCGCCGCCCGCCTTGGCGCCCGCGTCGTCATCGTCGAGAAGGACAACTGCTTCGGCGGCATAGCCACCACCGCCATGGTCAACGTCTGGCACTCCCTCTGGGACACCGTAGGCCAACACCAGATTATCGGCGGCCTTACCGAAGAGGTCATCGACCGCCTCGACCGGCGCGGCGCGGTCACTCGCTGGGAAAAAACCAACCCCAACTACGGTTTCACCTTCAATTCCGAGGAACTAAAAATCGAACTCGACGAACTCGCAGTCGCCGCCGGGCTGAAAATCTATTTCCACACCATCTTCACCGCCCCCCACCTCGATGACCAAGGCCGCCTCGACGCCGTGATCGTCGAAAACAAATCCGGTCGCGGCGCCATCCGCGCCCGCGCCTTCATCGACGCCACCGGCGACGGCGACCTCGCCGCCCGCCTCGGCCTCGAAACCTACTTCGCCAACCACCTCCAGCCCGCCACCGCCTGCGCCCGGTTTTCCAACTGGCACACGCTCAACGGAGCCGGCTACGGCAAACTCCTCCGCGAGCACGGCCCCACCTTCAATCTTCCCCAAGGCTTCGCCTGGGGCGTCTCCGTGCCCGGCAGCGAGACCTATCTCATGGCCGCCACCCGCATCTACGGCATCAACCCCGCCGACGCCGACGACCTCACCCGGGGCGAGATCGAGGGCCGCCGCCAAGTCCGCGTCATTCAGGACATCATGCGCCAACACGTCCCCGGCAGCCGCCTCGCCCTCGAAGCCCTGCCTTCCCGCCTCGGCCTGCGCGAATCCCGCCACATCCGTGCCGCCTACCAACTCACCGGCGACGACGTGTTGCACGGAGCGCAGTTTCCCGACGCCATCGCCCAAGGCAGCTATCGCGTGGACATCCACCATCAGGACAAACCCGGCATCACTCTCCGCTACCTCGACGGCACCGAAACCTACAACGTCCCCGGCCTGCCCAAGGTCACCACCCGCTGGCGCCCCGAGACCGCGACCAACCCGACTTTCTACCAAGTTCCCTACCGCTGCCTGCTGCCGCGAGGCGGACCCGACAACCTCATCGTCGCCGGCCGCATGATCGACCTCGACCCCGTCGCCCACGCCGCCGTTCGCGTGATGGTTAACCTGAACCAGACCGGTGAAGCCGCCGGCGTCGCCGCCGTGCTCGCCCTGCAAAACAACCAGCCGTTCCGCGACGTCGCCGTATCCCGGCTCCAATCCACCCTCGCCGAGGGCGGCTTCGCCGCATTTTTCGCCTGAGCGCCGCCCCACGCTGGATCGCATCAAAACTCCGCCCACCCCTGCCCGTCTCCGCACTTTGTATTTCTGAATTTCCCCAAACGCATCCCGCTCAATGACCACCCTCGACCTCACCAGCCCCGCCGCCACTTGGACTTTCCAGGACCCCCGCACCCGCCGCTGGCACGCCGCCACCGTGCCGGGTTGCGTGCATACCGATCTGCGGAAACACGCGCTCATCCCCGATCCATTCTACGGGCGCAACGAACTCGACCTGCAATGGATCGAGGAGACCGACTGGACTTACCGGGCTGACTTCACCGTGCCCGCCGCCGCGCTCAGCGAAGAGGAACTCGACCTCTGCTTCGACGGACTCGATACCGTCGCCACCGTCACGCTCAACGGCACCGAAATCCTCCGCAGCGAAAACATGTTTCACAGCCACCGCCTGCCGGTGAAACCACTCCTGCGCCGGGGTCGCAACCGCCTCGAAATCCGCTTCGGTAGTGCCCTCGACTACATCCGCACCACCCGCGCCGATTACTCGACCAAGGAAAGCAACGACCCCGTCGGCGGTCGCTACCGCATCCGCAAACAGCAATCCCAGTTCGGCTGGGACTGGGGTCCGCGCTTCGTCACCGCCGGCGTCTGGCGCGCGGTGCGCCTCGAAGCCTGGTCGGCCAACCGCATCGAAACCGTCGCCCTCACCCAAACCCACACCGCCGGCCGCGTCGAACTCACCCTGCGCCCGCAACTCGCCAAAGCCGACCCGCAGGCGCGTTATCGCGTCAGCCTTACGTTCAACAACAAGACTGTTATCGCCGCCGAATTCGCCGCCACCGCCGCGCTCACCTTCGAGGTCCCGAATACCCAACTCTGGTGGCCGGCCGGTCAGGGCGAGCAACCGCTCTACCAACTCTCCGTCACCCTCCTCGGCTCCGGCTCCGACTCCGCCAACATCGCACCGTGGACCCGCCGCATCGGCATGCGCACCATCACGCTCGACCTCTCCGCCGACGGCCTGGAAGTCCCTCGCGGCGAGTATCCGCCGCTCACCCGCTTCGGCTTCCGCGTCAACGGTCGCCTCATCTTCGCCAAGGGCGCCAACTGGATTCCTGAACACAGCTTTGTCGCCGGCCTCACCCGCGCCGACTACGCCCGCCCGCTCCAGGCCGCGCGCGACGCCCACATGAACATGATCCGCGTCTGGGGCGGCGGCGTCTATGAGGACGACAGTTTTTATGACCTCTGCGACGAACTCGGCCTGCTCCTCTGGCACGACCACCTCTTCGCCTGCTCGCTCTATCCGAGCGACGACGCCTTCCTCGCCTCCGTGCGCCGCGAAGTCGCCGACAACGTCACCCGCCTGCGCCACCACGCGGCTCTCGCCCTCTGGTGCGGTGATAACGAGCTCATCATGTGGAACGGCAAAGCCCTGCGCGAAGAGCCCTCCCGCCAACGCGATTACCACCGGATATTTTTTGAAACCATTCCCGCCGTCCTGCGCGAGCTCGATCCCGCCACACCCTACCTCCATTCCTCGCCCGGTTACCAATTGCCCGGCTATCCCGAGACGCAACTCCCCGGCCACGACGCCCACGACTGGGAGGTCTGGCACTCGCGCAAACCGGTCGAGCAGTACGAAACCACCCGCCACCGCTTCGTCAGCGAGTTCGGCATGCAAAGTTTCCCTTCGCTGCCCGTGGCGCAGACCTTTTGTCCGCCGGAGGAACTGAACATCTTTTCCCCCATCTTTCAGAACCACCAAAAGAACAGCGGCGGCAACGCCACCATCCTCGACTACACCACCCGCCTCTACCGCCTGCCCGCCGACTACGGCTCGCTCGCCCACCTCTCGCAGCTCAACCAGGCCTACTGCATCAAAGTCGCCGTCGAGCACTACCGCCGCAACCAGCCGCACTGCCTCGGCGCGCTGTATTGGCAACTCAACGACTGCTGGCCCGTCGCCTCTTGGGGTAGCCTCGAATTTGGCGGACGCTGGAAAGCCCTCCACCACGCCGCCCGCCGCTTCTTCGCCCCCTCGCTCGTCTCCGCCCGGCACCTCGGCCAGGAAACCGTCATTACCGGCAACTACCCCAAAAACACCAAAGGCGCGGTCGAACTCTGGACCAGCCACGACGAGCCTGCCACCCGCTCCGCCGTCCTCGCCTGGACCCTCTTCACCCTCGACGGCCAAGTCCTCGCCGAAGGCAAGAAACGCGTCCTCCTGCGCCCCCTCGAATCGAAAGCGCACAAGTCACTCGACTTCACCCCCACCCTCAACCGTATTGGTCGCGAAAACGCCGTCCTCCGCCTGCTCCTCACCGATGCGACAACCGCCGCCGTGTTCTCGGAAAACACCGTGCTCTTCGCCGCGCCCCGCTTCCAGCCGCCCGCGACCAAACCCATCCGCGTGACCTGGAAAAAAGCGTCGGCGAAGCAATGGCGCGTCACCCTGCGCAGCGCCGTTTTCCAAACCGGCGTCTGCTTGGAATTTGATTCCGAAGCCGTCGTCGCCAGCGACAACGCCTTCGACCTCTTCCCCGGCGTGCCCCGCGTCATCACCATCGACACCCCCCGCCCGCTTGCCCGCCCGCCGACAGGCACGCTCCGCGCCGCCTCCGCCCCGCAATCCGGCCAGCTCCTCCGCTAAACCATGTCTATCGGGACGCCCCCAAATTCATTCCGGCGTACAAAAATGAGCAACGGGTTCCCCAGTCCCTTCGGAGGCCTTGCCGTTTTCGACCGCGTCGTGTCGGCTTAGAAACACGCCCGCCTTCACCGCGCTCCTTCCCGCCTATCCCGCACCCACCAAGCTCACCGTCCATTTCTTTTTTCCATGTCCACCCCATCCGCCCCAAGCGCCCCCGCTTCAACTGATCGCAGCGCGATCTCCCCCGACGAAAAAGTCCCGCTCAAAGAAAAGATCGCCTACGGCTTTGGCGGCCTCGCCGGCGGCATCGACGCCTCTTCGGAGAAATACGTCAACAATCCGATATTCGTGATCACCTGCGGCATTTCCCCTGCCATCATGAGTTTTTGCGCCGTCATTTACTCCCTGTGGAGCGGCGTCAGCGACATGATCATGGGCTATGTCTCCGACAAAACCCGCACGCGCTGGGGCCGGCGCAAACCCTACATTTTCGTAGGCGCTTTTCTCACCGCCGCGTGGTCGCCCCTGCTCTACCTGTTCGACCAATCCTGGCCCCTCGAGTGGATCATCGCCTGGATGGTCGGCATCACTCTCATCGCCACTTCCCTGATGTCGGTCTGGAACATACCCTACCAATGCGTGCTTCTGGAATGCACCACCCACAGCAAGGAACGCACCAACGTCGCCGCCTGGCGGGCCTACACCGGCACGCTTGCCGGCCTCGGCATGTCCTGGCTGTGGTGGCTCATCCAACGCCCCGTCTTCAACGACATCACCGGCAAACCCGATGTCATCAAAGGAGCCTTCTGGGTCTTCGTCGGCCTCGGGGTGCTCGTGCTGGGCTTCGGGCTCATGCCCCTGCTGGTCAAAGAGCGCACCGCCGTCAGCACCGAAAAAAAGCCTCCCACCGAGCTGACCCTGCGCGAAAACCTCAAACTCACCTTCCGGAGCCGCCCCTTTGTTATCCTCGTTCTCTTCACCTTCCTCATGACGCTGGCCGGCGCCGTAAAAGGCGGCCTGGAATTCTTTACCCGTCTCAACTACGTTTTTCGCGGCGATACCCAGCTCGCCGCCACCCTCACCGGCATCGGCGGCACCTTGGCCACCATCGTAGGCCTCGCCGGCATCCCCCTCTTCCAGTTTTTATCCAACAAATATGGAAAGATTTTCGCCGTGAAGGTCATCATGGCCAGCGGCTTTCTTTCCTCCCTGAGCACGCTCTTCCTCTACACCCCGAATAACCCCTATTTAAGCCTCATCCCCGGCCTGCTCTTCGTGCCCGGCGCGAGCGCCATTTGGGTCATCATCCCTTCCATGAAGGGCGACTGCGTCGATGATGATTTGCTGCGCACCGGCCGTCGTCGCTCGGGTTCCTTTGAAGCCACTTATTCCTGGACTCTCCGGCTTTCCACCTCCATCGCCACCCTCATCTCCGGCCCCTTGGTCGTGCTTGTCGGCTATGACGCCAGCCTGAAGGGTGCTCTGCAACCCGAGTCGGTGATCCAAAGCATGCGTGTCGTTTTGGCCATCGCCCCCGCGCTGATAATGGGCCTGGCCATCTGGATGATCCACAAATACCCCCTCAACGACCAGCGTATCGCCGAGATCAAAGCCACCCTCGACCAACGCCGCGCCGCCGAAGCTATAAGCACCTCGACGCCAACGTAATTTCTCAACATCAAGGCAGGGATGCATCCCCTGCCCAAACTCTCCGCCCTGCTCAACGGCGGAGACTGCAACTCCGTAGAATGGTCCCGCTAGGTCTGGCGTGAAGTCGCCTGTCTTCCTGACGCGCAATGCCATACCTGATCGCCGGCCCGCCGCAGGTCCGCCGACCTTAACCTTGCAACCGCTCCGCCTTCATCGATCCATCATGAATCCCGCCTCTTCCGCCCGCCCTCCCCTGCCCCCTGTCCGCGAAGCCGCCCGCTCCACGCCCGTCGTCCATCATGCCGACGTGCTGGTCTGCGGCGGCGGCCCGGCCGGGGTGGCCGCCGCCCTCGCCGCCGCGCGCGCGGGTGCCCGCACCACCCTCATCGAATTGCACGGCTGCCTCGGCGGGGTCTGGACCACGGGCGCGCTCAGTTGGATCATCGACCATCAAAACAAAGGCGGCGTCATGCGGGAAATCCTCGACCGCCTGCAATCCGGCGGACACCGCGCCCGCCTGCCCGACGGCGCCTGGACCAACGGCTACGATCCCGAAGCCATGAAAAACGTGCTCGAAGACCTCTGTCTCGAAGCCGGGGTTCGCATCCGCCTGCATACCCGCGTGGTCGCCGCCGGGGTGGACGAAACCAAACGCCTCACCCACGTCATCACCGAATCGAAATCCGGGCGCGAAGCCTGGAGCGCCGGCGCGTTCGTCGATGCCACCGGCGACGGTGACCTCGCCGCCGCCGCCGGTTGCGGCTTTGATCTCGGGCGCCCCGAAGACGGCCACACCCAGCCGATGAGTCTGCTGGCGATTCTCACCGGCATCCGCGCCGACGAGGTGCGCGGCTTTATCTCCGACGAGGGCCTGCCCTGGGGCGTCCCCCTCGAAGCCCTCCGCCGCGAGATGGAGCGTGCAGGCGTCTCCCCCTCCTACGCCAAACCCACGCTCTTCCGTCTCCACGACGACCTCTTCACCCTCATGGCCAACCACGAGTATCTGGTCAAAGGCACCGACGCCGACGACCTCAGCCGCGCCACCCTCGCCGCCCGCGCCGAGGTTCGCCGCATCGTGGACGCCCTCCGCCGCCTCGGCGGCCCGTGGGCCAACCTCCGCCTCGTTTCCACCGGAGCCCAAATCGGTGTCCGCGAGGGCCGTCGTATCCACGGACGCTACACGGTCACCGCCGACGACCTCCGCCTCGGCACCCAACACGAGGACGCCGCCGCCGATGTCACCTTCTGCGTCGATATCCACTCCGTTGACCCGAAGAAAGACAAGGGCCTGCACGACGGTGGCATCAAAACCAAACCCTACCAAATCCCGCTCCGCGCCCTGATCGCCCGCGATGTCGAGGGGCTCCTGCTCGCCGGCCGCTGCATCAGCGGGGATTTCCTCGCCCACGCCAGCTACCGCGTGACCGGCAACGCCGTGGCCACCGGCGAATCAGCCGGACGCCACGCCGCCCAAACCGCCCTCCACCGCTGACCCGTCACAAGAACCCCGATACGCCGCAAACCCGCACCTGTTGCCCGCCTCGCTTTTTTCCTTATGAAAAACACCCTCCTCACCTTCCCGAAAAACTTCACCTGGGGCGTCGCCACCGCCGCCCCCCAAATCGAGGGAGCCGCCTTCGCCGACGGCAAAACCGAGTCCGTCTGGGATAACTTCGCGCGCCAGCCCGGCCGCGTCCACAACGGCGAAAACCTCGACGTCGCCTGCGACCATTACCACCGCTTCGACTCCGACTTCGCCCTCATGGCCAAGCTCGGC